>DATNEX010000057.1:0-59754 GCA_035606605.1 Terriglobales bacterium | reverse complement strand
CTTTGCACATCCTGCGGGATGAGATCATTGACTTGATCGTAGGTTAGGTATCCCTTCTCTTTCCCCGTGTCGATCAGCTTTTTTATATCGTCGTACTTGTCGTCTAATGCCAAGACGGATTGTCCTCTTCTTCGTCCATTGGATGGGGGTGCCAGAGCCCTCTTATCCGCAAGCCGAAATGAGATGTTTCTCTAGTTAACGGTGGGAACAACAATGGCGAGCCCGGACGCCGCACAAACCTACAAATTCTAGCAGAAAAGGAGCCGCTTGCGCAGCGCTTTCAGCCTATTGGCTCTTCCCCAGGTTTCGCTCCCCCGCCGCAACGTCTGGGGGCGAGGCCCTGGAACTTTTCTTGGTTCTTGCTGAGCAGCCTGCACCTAAACGCCTGAACCCCGGGGTTCGGACACGTTGCCCTATGTCCCTGCCGTTCAATTAATTAGATGGCAACGACAGCAGTTTAGTTTCAGGGCACTGCCGCCATACTTCAGAATCATTGATGTACAATCCACCGATCCAAAATGGGGGTGGAAATGGTCCGTTTCCCCGCAGCATTCCTGCTTCTCTCCGCCATGGGATTTGCGCAAGAGCTCGGTCCTGAGGTTAAGCCATTTGTCCGCGTGAACTCGCCGGTTGTCGCTCTTGAGCATGTACGGGTGATCGATGGGACGGGCTCGCCTGCACGGGAAGACCAGTCCATCGTATTCACCAACGGCAAAATTCAATCGGTCAGTGGCTCGAGCACAGCCTCAATCCCAAAGGATGCTCAAGTACTCGACCTCCATGGCTATACCGTACTTCCCGGCTTGGTGGGAATGCACGATCACATGTTCTATCCCATGGGGAACGCCATTTTTGGAGAAATGGCCTACAGCTTCCCACGGCTATATCTAGCCGGGGGCGTAACCACAATCCGAACCACCGGATCGCTGGAGCCCTACACCGACTTGGAGCTAAAAAAAGCCATCAATGCGGGTACACTTCCAGGCCCCAAAATGCACGTAACCGGCCCTTACCTGGAGGGCCAAGGTACCTTTGCATTGCAACTTCATCAACTCAGCGGCCCGGAAGACGTCACCAGGATGGCGAACTACTGGATGGACGAGGGCATTGATAACTTCAAGGCCTACATGTTCATAACGCCCCCGGAGCTGTCAGCGGCAATTACGGCAGCGCACAAGCGTGGGATCAAGGTTACTGGCCATCTATGTTCCATTGGTTTTCGCGAGGCGGCTACGCTCGGCATCGATGACCTGGAACACGGGCTGCTCGTCGACACAGAATTCTTCCCTGAGAAAAAGCCCGGAGAGTGCCCGGACGTAGCGGATGACATGCTGCGATACGGCAAGCTCAACGTGCGGTCGGGGCCGGTGCACGACATGATCCTGGATCTGATAAAGCACCACGTGGCGGTGACTTCCACCCTGCCGGTGTTCGAAGTAGAAGTTCCCGGTCGTCCTCCGATTCAGACCCGAACTCTCGACGCACTTTCCTCGGAATCGCGAAGCCAGTTTCTTGCCAGCAAGGTGCGAGTGAGCGACACCGCTCGTCTCGAACGCTTTTACAAGACCGACGTCTCTCCTATGATTGCCGCGTTTAAAAAAGAGATGGAATTTGAACATGAATTCGCAAAGCAAGGGGGCCTGCTGCTTGCCGGTCTCGATCCGACAGGAATCGGGGGTGTGGTTGCCGGTTTTGGCGACCAGCGGGAGGTCGAGTTGCTGGTCGAAGCTGGCTTCACACCGGTGGAAGCCATTCATATCGCCACCTACAACGGAGCGCAATACTTAGGCGATCTGGACAAAATCGGGACCATTGAACCCGGCAAGCAGGCCGACCTGGTGGTGACTCGAGGTGACCCTTCGCAAAACATTGCGGACATTGAAAACATTGAGATCGTCTTCAAAGACGGCATTGGATACGATTCCACAAAGTTGATCGAGTCGGTGCGGGGAATGGTGGGAAGCAGGTGAGAACGCTGATTTTCACAGGCTAGATGAAATCCACTGTTCCCAAATCGTCGACCTGTAGCTCAGAATCTAGGGTGCACCGCTATGGGCGACCCCGTTGGTAGCGCCGTCCCCGTGACGAACCACCGAGGTCGCAAAAGAACGCAGTGAAAGATTCATCGTGCCCTGAAAACTCATGGCCTTGGCTTCCGATTTCGCGCAAACCTTGAAGCAGCAGGCGGACATCGTCCGGGTCGTGGGCGATTACCTCAGCCTGAAGAAGGCGGGAGCCCAGAACTACTCCGGCCTATGCCCCTTTCACAAGGAAAAAACCCCCTCCTTCTCAGTGCATGCCACCCGGCAATTTTTCCATTGCTTCGGCTGCGGCAAGTCAGGGGATGTGTTCAAGTTTGTTCAAGAGATCGAGAACATTTCTTTTCCCGAAGCGATCCGCGTAGTCGCCCAGAAGATGGGAGTTGAGCTGCCGAAAGCCAGTTTCAGCAGCGAATCCGAAGCTCGAGACGCCAAACTCCGAACCGCATTGCTGGAAATCCACGAGCGAGCATCGTCATTCTTTCAGGAATGTCTCTGGCGTTCTGAGGGAGCAAAAGCACGCGAATATCTCATCGGTCGCAACCTCGATGAAGCCACCATTCGCAAGTTTCGTATCGGCTTGGCCCCGGATTCCGGGTTCCTGCTTCGCGATCGGCTAAAAAACGAATTTGGCGAAGAGATGCTGCGCGAAAGCGGCTTGTTTTCGTGGAAAGAGAACCCGTCGTCGGTCACGGGCCGCCTATCGCCAGAAAATAAAACCAGGTTCCGCGACTCCGCCGGACAATCCTCTAGCGGGTCGCACGTCCTCGCCCGGAATGATGTTAGCAAGGACCACGGTGCGGCCGACGGCCCACGGGCGACGATGGCTTCCATGTATTCCAAGTTCCGCAACCGCATCATGTTCCCCATTGCGAATGACGGCGGGCGCGTAATCGCCTTTACGGGACGAACTCTGTTGACCGATGAGAAAGCCGGCCCCAAGTATTTGAATTCTCCCGAGACAGCGATCTATTCGAAGTCGCGCGTGCTTTTCAATCTCGATCAGGCCAAGGAAGCGATTCGCGCCCTGAATTACGCCATCCTGGTCGAAGGTCAGATGGACTGCATTTCCGTCTTTGCCGCAGGGTTCCACAACGTCATCGCCAGTTCCGGCACGGCCTTCACCCCGGCACAAGCCGCCCTGCTCGGACGTTTCAGCAAGCAGGTCGTGGTTAACTTCGATCCCGACGCCGCCGGAGCCAAAGCCACCGAGCGGACTTTGGGCTTGTTGGTCGAAGAAGAGTTCGAAATTCGCGTCCTCACGTTGGAGCAGGGCTTCGATCCCGACTTGTTTGTGCGCCGCAAAGGGAAAGAAGCCTACGCCGGTGCGCTGAAGCTTTCACAGCGCTACTTCGACTACCTGATCGAGCGGGCGCGAGGACAGTTTCCGGTCCGCAGCGCAGAAGGCAAGCTGAAGGCAGTAAATTATCTTCTGCCCCACATCCAGCGCGTTCCCAGCCGGATTGTTCGCGACGAACTGGCGCAAGAAATCGCACAAAAGCTCAGCGTCGATTCCGCCGTACTCCGTCAGGAACTAAAAAACGCCGCCATTTCGCGCAAAACTACCGAAGTGAAGGCGGTTCCGGAGACGCAGGTCACTGACGCTGAGAAGTTGCTGATCCGCGCTCTGGCTTCGGGAGACCAATCGGAGTCTTATAGTTCCGATCGCTCGGGAGCCGATGACCCCTTTGATCCGGCGCGGCAGGCAAAATATTTCCTGGCCTCTGAGCGTCTTCACCTTGGCCTGAGTACAGAGGCGCTTATTGAAACTCTGTTGAATGCTCCCGAAAACACCGAGCCAATGGACTTGTCGCTCTCCGACTCCGACCGCGGCCTGCTTGCGACCATTCTCATTAAGCATGACGAAGAGCTCACTGCCGACAAGGTGGATGGCGCTGCCCGGGCCTTGCGCCGCCTTCAAATCAAGCGTCGCCTGGAACAAATTCAGCGCCAACTGGAATCGATGCGCACCTCCGACTCCGCCCAGATTAAGGCTCTCATGGACGAAAAGATCAGACTTAAGAAGATGCTGATGACCGGGGCCGCAGGTGAGAACGATACCTCCGCAGCCGACTAGCGCCGGAGCTCGAAAGGCTGAACTTCGCAGCGTGAGACTGTGCCACTTTGGTGGGCCCACCTGGATTTGAACCAGGAACCAACAGATTATGAGTCTGCTGCTCTAACCGTTGAGCTATGGGCCCGTAGCGACTGTGCTTATCATATAGGACGTGATAACCGTCCATGAAACTGCCGAAGGCGTGACCTTCGCAGTCAAACTTCAACCACGGGCACGACGCGACGCAATCGTCGGAGAACTCGGTGGCGCACTGAAACTCAGCCTCACTGCACCTCCCGTCGAGGGCCGCGCGAACCAAGCCTGCGTTGAATTTTTGTCCCTCGCCCTGCAGGTTGCGAAGTCCGCGGTGTTGATCGTCTCCGGCGAAACCAACCGACGCAAGCTCATCCGCGTGAACGGGATCACCGCGGCGCAGCTGCGGGAAAGACTAGAACTCTAGAAATGCCAAGAAAGCCCAGTGCCGCGAAGGTTGCCGCCGAGATTCGCGCCGCACTCAAACGCGGAGGTTCTAGGGAACACGCAAAAGGCGTGCAGTGGTTCTTCAAAGAAGACATCCAATCGCACGGCTGGTACACGGACGACCTGCGCAGGTTCGCGCGCAAAACACAGCGAGAAATTCTCGACCAGCAGGGGCTCGAATTTCTTGTTCAGGTCGCCGACCGTCTCTTCGCCGGTCACGTACTGGAAGAGAAGATCTGCGGAGTGCTGCTGCTCGAGACGCTTGCCGACAAGTTGGACGGCGGTCGCTTCGATCTTTTTGAATCCTGGATTGGCCGCATCAGTACTTGGGCGGATCACGACGGACTGGTGCATTCCCTCATCGCTCCCATGGTTGGGGCGGACCGGAGTCGACTGAGGAGAGTATTCGCATGGGCCAAGTCACCCGATCGCTGGCATCGCCGGGCAGCGTGCGTCGCGCTCATTCAAGGCCGACAACAAGGTGCATTCCTTGCGGAAGCGTTTCAGCTCTCTAACATCCTCCTCAACGATCGCGATGACATGGTCCAGAAAGGCCTCGGCTGGCTCTTGCGCGTTACCGCCAAAATGGATCCCGAACAAACCATCCCTTATCTGATGAGCATTCGCGAACGCGCCCCGCGACTCGTACTTCGAACGGCTTCGGAGACCCTCACGCCGGCTGAGAAAAAACGCATACTCGCCAAGCAGGTAAAATGATGGCCCATGGATCTCGCTACCATCCAGTCTGCCCTTCGTGAACGCAACCTTGACGCCTGGCTCTTCTACGACCACCACCACCGCGACCCGATTGCCTATCATGTGCTCGGCCTTCCCGAGCATATGATGGTCACGCGCCGCTGGTTCTATTTGGTTCCGGCGCAAGGCGAACCCCAAAAGCTAGTCCACAAGATCGAAGCCGGACACCTCGATAGTCTTCCCGGGAAAAAGTGCACTTATTCGGCCTGGCAAGAGCTATTCGAGGGCCTCAAACAGATGCTCTCCCCCTATCGAGACGTCGCCATGCAATATTCGCCGAACAACGGCGTATTCACCATTTCGCTGGTCGATGCCGGCACCGCCGAACTGATTCGTGGGCTGGGAAAGAACATTGTGAGTTCAGGCGATTTGGTGGCACGGTTCGAAGCCACGTGGACGGAGGATCAGATTCAGTCCCACTACGCCGCTCGGGACGCGGTGGACGCAATCACTGCCGCGGCATTCAACGAAATCGGAAGTCGCGTTCGCAATGGTGGTACCAATGAATTTGAAATTCAACAGTGGATCCTCGAAGCCTTTCGACGGGACAATCTCGTTGCCGCCGATCCCCCGGTCGTAGCTGTCAATGCCAACAGCGGCAACCCGCATTACGGCCCTGACGCGGCGACATGCTCGCCCATCCGCGAGGGAGATTTCGTTCTTCTCGACATCTGGGCGAAGAAGAATACCCCCAATGCCGTCTACTACGACATCACCTGGACCGGATTCGTTGGGCCCACTCCCTCAGACCGCATGCAAGAAATCTTCCGCATCGTGCGCGCAGGTCGCGACGCGGGAATTAAGTTCGTAAAGGAATCGATCGCTTCCGGTAAGCAAATTTCAGGCTGGCAAGTAGATGACCCTGTCCGTCAGAGCATCGCCGAAGCCGGATACGGGCAATACTTTGTTCACCGCACCGGGCACTCCATCGGCACCGAGGTCCATGCCAACGGCGCCAACATGGACAATCTCGAAGTGCATGACGAACGGCGGATTCTCCCGAATAGCTGCTTTTCCATCGAACCGGGTGTGTACCTGCCCGAGTTCGGAGTGCGCAGCGAGGTCAACATGCTGGTGCGAAGCGGTAGGGCTGAAGTAACTGGTAGAATGCAAACGGAACTCGTAATCATCTGACATCTCGCTCAGGGCAACACTCGACATTTACTTCCACATGGCAGACTCACCGGTAAGACGAGAAGCAATCGCAACCCCCTCCGCCCAGACGTCGACAATGGCTGTGCTTGCGCCGGTCCTCGGCTGGCTCATTCCGGGCGCCGGGCACCTGATTCAGAAACGATGGATTCGCGGCCTGCTGATCATGGCGTCGGTCGCAACAATGTTTGTGCTCGGCCTGCTCATGGAGGGTCGAGTCTATAAACCGAATGGCGGCGACATCCTGGACATCCTAGGTTTCATCGGCGACGTCGGCGCGGGAGGTATGTACATCGTAAGCCGCGCTCTCGACCTAGGTCATACGATCGTGGCCCATGCCAGCGCTGACTATGGGACGAAGTTCATCATTGCCGCTGGGCTGTTGAATTTCATGAGCGTCGCCGACGCCTACCACATTGCAATCGGGAAGAAGCCCTGATGGAAATCTCTCATTTCAACGCCGCATTAATCTTCTCTACCTTTGCCTCGATCGTGTTCGGGATTACCCAGCGGAACACCACGCGCGAGATGGTGAATCACGGTCTCTACTGCTTTGCCATCTTTATGGGCGGGCTGATCGCGGCTGGCTGGGTGATGTGGATTCTGAGGCATTGAAAAGCAGCCTCTTTCGTTTGGCTCTAATCTCGAGAGTCGGGTGGGAACCCCTCTCGACGCCTTACGTCGGCTTGATCTTCAACCATAACCATCGTATGCGGAGGGGCGCTCGCGGAGCGGACTATGAGCTTGAAGCGAATCGCTCACGAGCTTCTTCTTAGTCGTCGGATCCCTTTTTATCCGCTTATCCGTCCTACCCTATCCTTCCCACACAAACGCGTCGAACACCCGCTTGGAATCAAAACCCAGGCGTTTGTAGAGCTCGACCGCCGGACTGTTCGCCTCGGTCACGGTCAGAGACAAGGCTGCGAACTTACGTTGGGTGAGATTCCGTACACTCGCGGCCAGCAGTGCCTTTCCTATCCCAAAGCCGCGGTAGTCGGGGATGACGCAGACCTGGGTCACGTGCCCGGTATCATACCGAACCCTAGAACAAAGGATCACGCCCACCAGCGTATGCGTTCTCTTATGCACGGCCACAAAGGATGATTCCGGATCAAAGGTTCCACATCCGGGAAATCGAATTATGTTGTTCAGAAATCGCAACGAGCCACTCAGCGTTCGGTATTGATCGTTGATCTCCGAATCCACATGAGCACGGTATGCAGCGGTGATGACGGAAGCGGCGTGCTGATAGTCCTGTTCAGTCCAGCGGCGGAGTTCGATCTCCGGCGTAAGCACCTTCTCAACGATGCGGGCGCCGGCTAAGGGCAAAGCCATGAAAAGGCGCGCATGTTGGCTGAATCCCTGAGAAACGAAAGGTTCGGACGCCGCTCCGGTTTCGTGGGCCAGCAGCTGTGCTTCAATGCGGTGGATGCCGGGAGACTGCTGCAGAGTCTCGATCACGTGGGTAAGCAGGCGAGTCTCAACCTGTTGCTGGCTAACTCCGTTCTCTCCCTGGTTGACGAACAGGTCGCCAATCACCCCTTTATTGCTTTCATAGACAAAAAACGAGTATCCGAACACTTTTCCGCGGGAAACCGCCGCGTACCCCGGCAGGAACTTCGCGTCCATATAGCGGAGAATCATCTCGGCCGACCCGCTATAGTCCCAGCAAAGCAGGTCGCCCCACACCTTGATCTCGTCCTCCAACAAAGGACGCAAGTCGGCAGAAGTAAAGTGTCTTAGATCGAGGACTTCCACGTTGCTCCCAGCAATCCCGCCTGGCCGGCGGCAATCCTGAGTGTAGTGGCAGGGTTGACCGCAATCAAACTACCTGGAACAAGAATCGCTACCTTCCAACTCCCGAACGCCAAAGGGCATCTACTCAGCGAATTGTGCGCCGGGCCTCTTCGCCTGTAGAATAGGATTGTCTCGCGGATTGTGGGCTGTTCCAGGTATGAGCAGCAATGGAAACGGTGTTTTCCACATTGGTGACCGGGTTGTTTATCCGAACCACGGTGTAGGGATCATCGAGCAAATCGGCAGCCGCACCACGGGCACCCAGTCCGAACGCTATTACCTTCTCAATATCAAATCCAGCAACTTAAAGGTAACTGTTCCTTTTCACAGCGTGGAGGCCGTCGGCCTGCGTCCGGTGGTGAAGAACGGAGAGATCAAGAAGATCCTTGAGTTCCTTTCCGATGGGGAAGGGGGCAGCGACGCTGATTGGAAGGACCGTTTTAAAGAGAACTCTGACCGGATGCGGACGGGTTCGTTGCTCGAAGTTGCCGCAGTGCTGAAGAACCTTCTTATGCTCCGGGAATCGAAAAGCCTGTCTTTTCGTGAGAAGAAGATGCTAGAGCGCGCCCGCTACTTACTGGTCAGCGAAATGGCCTTGGCGCGAAATTGCGAGGAGTCACACATCGAAGTTCTGCTCACCGAAACCCTGGCAAAGAACAACCTGAAGTTCCCCGAAGCCGGGGAGTTCGAAGTCTAGTCGCCTTACCCACCCAGCTATCCCTATTACGCGAAAAAACTTGCTGACAAGCAAGTGATCAGAATTCCTATGTGGGCAGCCCGCAGGGGCACCCGCCCTTGGTGAGATGGCGAAGAGGAAGAAGAGGAAGAACCAAGGCCCCGGGATAGGCAGTTAGCAGCAATCAAGCTCGATCCAGTCCCGAAGAGGAAGGCCGAAGTTCCAGGCTGGTTTAGTCTCGCGCCCTAAAGCACTCTCGTCCTTCTTTGCACCGCTTGGGGTGGGCGATGTGATCATCTGGCCCGGCAGATCCCATGGTGTCAAGGCACCAATAGACGGCGGTCGTAGATTCGCCGCTCTCCCAGAATGTCGGACTTCCGATGAACGTTCCATACGAGGTCTTCGTGCGCAGGCGGCGGCAAATTCCCGATCCCTGCTGAATGATGTTTAAAGGTGTCATGCTGCAACTCCTTCGGTGTTCACGCCGGCCGCGCGCAAGATTGTGCGCCGGATGATGGCCTCAAAGATCGGAATCTTATAGGCGTTTTTCTCGAGCGGCGTGGCATGGGCCATGGCGGCTTCGGCGGCGGCGCGGGCCGAATCCGCGGTGATCTCAGAATTGTTGAGTTTTGCTTCGGCGGCTTGGGCGCGGTAAGGATACGGAGCAGCCCCACCTAGCACCACGCTCGCCTTGCTGCAATGCGAACCCTGTACGGTCAGCGCGACCGCAACATCCGCAATAGGCCAGTCAAATGATTCCTTCTCTCCCAGCTTGTAGTAAGCAGTGCGAGCTTCTCCGGCCGGCACGATGATCGAGGTAATCAGTTCACCTGGTTCCAGAATGTTTTCGCGCCTGATATCGTGCTCGGGACTGGTGAAGAACTCCTCCAGTGCGACTTCCCGCTTGCCCTTCTTGGTCGTGATCTCCACACGTCCATTCATGGCGACCAGCGGTATTGCCATCCCCGACGGATGAATGATGGCGCATACCCGATTGTCGAAGATGGCGTGGTAATCGTTCTCACCGTCCTGGGCAAAGCAATGCGTGCCACCCTTTTTGCGGCAATGAAAGTCTTCCGACCGGAAGTACCAGCAACGCGGCCGTTGCGCGAGATTGCCGCCGATCGTGGCCATGTTGCGAATCTGCGGAGTGGCGATTCTTGAGGCAGCTTCGGACAAAGCCGTGTACTTCCTCTGTATCGTCGCATGTTCCTCAATCTGGGTGAGGGTAACCAGCGGCCCGATGCGCAAGTTCTTCTCGTCTTCGTTGATCTGATCAAGCCCACTGATGTGGCGGATGTTCACCAGCCGCGAAGGTTTGGCGATTCCGTCCTTCATCAAGTCGAGCAGATCGATCCCACCCGCCTTGAAAGCGGCGTCGTCAGTTACCGCGGCTAGCGCCTGATCCACACTGTGTGCATCGACCCATTCAAAGCGGTTCATACGGTCATCCCTTTCACTTTGCCGAGCGCGGCGAGCATCGTCCCCGGACGCATGGGCAGTTGCCGCACACGAACGCCGGTTGCGTTATAGACGGCGTTCGCCACCGCAGCTGCGGTTGGGATCTTTGACGGCTCCCCGATACCGCCAGCGTCGGTGGAAGAGAGTCCGAGGATGTTTTCGATGACGTGAACTTTGATCTCTGGCGTCTCGCGCGACCCGAGAATCTTGTACTGCTCCAGGTTGGGATTCAGCACGTATCCGTAGTTGCGGTCGATTACGCGATCTTCGTAGAGCGCATAGGAAACACCCTGTAACACTCCGCCATTAATCTGGTTTTCGAGCAGCAATGGGTTCATCGGGCGCCCGCAATCGTGCACCGCCCAAACTTTTTCCACCTTGATAACGCCGGTCTCGGTATCGACGGCGACTTGCGCAAACTGCACGCCACCATAGGTAATAAACTGGCTACCGCCGCCAGAGTCCTTATAATCGTCCGCGCGTTGGGCTCGGGCGGATATTTCTTCGCTCGTCATCCGGCCGGCGGCCTGCTTGAACATCAGCGACTTGGAAGGAGCATTCTTCGCAAAGACTTTGCCATCGCTTATGACCAGGTCCTTGGCGTCCACACCGAACGCGGGAGCAATATCCTTCAGGAACAACTCCTTTGCCTTGTGCGCTGCGTTGCGGGCTGCGGGAGTGATCGAATTTGTGGTTTGACTCCCCCCCGAAGACGGTCCCTGCGGGAAGAGCGTATCTCCGATCTTCATGGTAACGTCGCGCGGCTCTAGCCCGAGCTCTTCGGCCACCACCTGAGCCAAAACCGTGCGGATTCCTCCGCCAATATCCTGCACCGATGACATAAATTCCACCGAGCCATCGCGCCCGATGCGCACTTCTGCATGCGAATTTGTGTCGCCGATTCGGTACCACACCGCCTGTGCCACCCCAAGCCCGCGTTTGATCGGGCCGGAATCGGCACCGGGCTGGTGCCGCTCTGACCAGGCACAAAGCTGGGCCCCGATCCTACGTTCCTCGCGACGTGCAGGGTGTTCATCGTTCTTGTCGCGAAATTCCAGAGGATCCAGGCCGAGCTTTTCCGCGAGCTCATCGATCGCCTGCTCCAAAGCGAACGCGCCCTGAGGATGTCCCGGAGCGCGCATGGCCGCCGCCGGGCCGGCGTTGGTGAAGACGTCGTATTCTTCCGTGTGTAGGTTGGGGCACTTGTACATATTTTGCGTGGGTCCTGCCGCACCCGCACCTGTGCCCACGCCGGCGGTCCCGTAGCTCACCAGTTGCATGGCCGTGAGAGTGCCATCCCTTTTGGCTCCGATCTTCAAGTGCACACGCGAATCGGGCCGATTGCCGGACGAGAGTTGCTCCTCTTTGCGCGTGAGCATCATTTTGACCGGCGCGCCGGTCTGCTTCGACAGCGCAGTCGCGACGACCCCAAAGTTTCCCGCGCCAAACTTCGCCCCAAAGCCGCCGCCCATGAATTCCGTAATGACTCGCACGCGGCTTTTTGGAATTCCGAACACTTCCGCGAGCTCGTCTCGCACGGTGGGGGTGCCCTGGGTGGAGGCGTAGACCGTTAACATCTCAGGCTTCCAATCGGCCACGACGCCGTGGGTTTCGAGCGAGCAGTGGGTTTGCACCTGGGTTCTGTAATCGCCTTCAACCGTAATCTCGGCATCGGCAAAGCCCTTCTCCACGCTGCCTTTTCCGCCGCGAGGACCCACAGCGGGTCCGCGCACGTTTCCCTTTTGCGGCACGTCTTCATCCCCGCCTCCGCCACCGGCAGTTTCTCCCATGGCTGCGGCAGCGGGATAGACAGCGGGCGCATCCGGGCGTCGGGCATCTTCGACGCTGGTCACAAAGGGCAGCGGTTCGTAATCGATCTCAACTAGTTTCGCGGCCTCATACGCGGCAGCCTGAGAGGTTGCCGCAATGCCCCCGATCGGCTGCCCGGCAAAGCGCACAATCGGATACTTTGAAGGCATCTCTTTTGACTTGTCCTTCACCTCAGCCTGGTCGTTGATGTGCTTCAGAACATAAAGGCCTTTGACACCCGGATACGCCTTCGCCTTACTCAGATCGATCGCCCGAATGCGCGCATGGGGCACGCTGGAGGTGATCATCGCACCGTAAAGCATTCCCGGCAGATACACGTCGGCGGTATAGCGCGCGCGCCCCGTCGTCTTCAGCGGACCATCGACACGAGTGATGCGTTTGCCGATCAGTCTCAATTCGTCATTCGCAGGCAATTGGGCGGGCTCGTCGGAGGGGACAACGCGCGTCACGTCCGTGATGCCGTCTTGCTGTACGCCGGCGGCTGCGATCCCGGCGCGTAATTTGACATCGCGTTTTTGCGCCGTCTCGGGAGCGGCTTGGTGCACTACCTGCTTAGCACGACTCTGCTCGACCGGTTTCGGCTCGCCCTTGGTGCCGGTCTTCCCGTCGTTGCTCTGCTGTTTTTGGGTTTGTTCCTGAACCGCCATGGCTAGGCCTCTTTGCTCTGGGAGGCGGCGAGTACCGCCTCAAAAACTTTCGGATAGGTGGCGCAGCGGCAGATATTCCCGCTGATCGCCGTTTTCACATCTTCGGGGCTTGGCTTGGGCTTTCGCTCGAGCAGAGCTGCACAACTCATCAACATACCGGAGGTGCAGAATCCACACTGCAGCGCGTCGCGCTCGATGAAGGCGGCCTGCAGCGGATGCAACTCCTCGCCTTGGGCAAGACCTTCAATGGTGGTGAGGTGGCGGTCGCCGACATCGACGGCCAGCGTCATACAGGAACACACCGGCGTCTTGTCGATCATGACCGTGCAAGCCGAGCACGAACCGCGGTCGCAAACCACCTTGGTTCCGGTCAAGTGCAGCTCGTCGCGTAACGCCTCCGCCAAAGTGGTTCGCGGCTCGACATTCACCACGTGCACTTCGCCGTTAATCCGCAGCTTCAAAGGCACCTTGCCGGGACCAACCGCGTTTGCTTGCGCTTCGGCTTCCGCGCCTGGCATTCCGCTCAGCATCTCCGCGCCGGCAACGCTCGCCGAAACCAGACCTGCTGATTTCAAAAATGTTCGCCGCGTAGTGCCGCGCTTTTGTTTGTCTTGCTCTTGGGAAAAGGTCGGCTCGGAGTCGGGGGTGGGTGTCTCAGACATGCATTGCTCCTGCCGAAAAATTTTACCACCGCAAAACCCGTTAGGTCGCCAAGACCAGACTTCGGAGAGTTAGCTTGGATTTCGAATGGTCCGCCTTCTTCGTCCTTCTCCCGCGGTCGAGCCATTCCGAGTGCTGGCAGGGAAGCCAGGAGCTGTTTCTAACTCTTGCCGTTCCCGTTCTGCGGGCTTTCTTCGCCGAGCCATGCTCCGATCGGCTTCAGCGATTCCACATGATCGAAGATGATCTTCATCCCCGCCGTGAGCGGCACCGCCAGCAACAGTCCCAACGCGCCCCACAACCAAGCCCATGTGAGAAGAGCGATGGTGACCGCGAGAGGGTTCAACTGCAGACGCTTGCCGAGAATCTTGGGGTAGAGCACGTTCATCGCGATGAGATGGGAAGCCACGACGGTCAAAAAGATCCAACCCGCTTCCGCGACGCTGAGGTGGCCAATTCCCAGGAACAACGGGGGCAAAATCGCCAGAATCACTCCCAAGTACGGGACCAGACTAAGGAATCCGCTCACGAATCCGGCAAAGTAGAAGAAGGGAACGTGCAAGAGCCCAAACACCACGGTGCTAACGCTCCCGACGATCATTGCAATCAGCAGGTTCCCCACCATGAAGCTGCGCACCATCCCTGCGATCTGGCCGAGCGCGGTGTGAGCATCGCGCCGATATTCGAGCGGGAACAGGGCCACGGTTGCGTTGCGCGCATGCTCCTGCCAGGTGAGCATAAAGAATGCCAAAAACGGAATGAAGGAGGCGGCTAAAAGAGCTTCCGTCAAAGATCCGAACCCGCGGCTCAACAGATCCGTGAAACTCTGCGTCTGCTGCACCCTGATGGTTGTCTTGTCTGTGGAGGGGTTGAGTACCTCGAGTTTCTGCGTCTTGCGGGACAGCTGGGCGATGTCCTGACGGATCCGGTCTGCGTATTTGGGTAGTTCCTCTACCAGATTCGACGCCTGATTCACGCCATAGTAGGTAATTGAGGCGAGGACGGCCAGCAACAGGCAGACAGCCATCGCTGCCGCTACCGAACGAGCAAGATGCAATCGCGCGAAGAAATCGGCAACCGGGGCAAGCACGAATGCAATCAGAATCGAAATTAGCAGAACAACCAGGATCTCTTCGGCGAAATAGCAGATCGCGAAAACCGCTCCTAAGGCGAGAACCGTGAGTGACCAGCCCTTGCTGTGGGGGCGCTGCTTGGCGACGGCGACTTCCGGCGGTGGCAGTTTTGCATCGACAGCCTGCGGGCCCGGCCGGCTCTCTGCAACGTTCGTAATGGGTTGACCCATAAGCTTCCTGAGCCCCGTCGCGCGCGCTTTGCGAATGGCTGGGACCTTCTCTCCCCATATAATTCAGGCCATGGACCCCGCAAGCGGCCCGCAACTCCGGGCAAGAGTCTTGGGCTT
Organism: Terriglobales bacterium; assembly: GCA_035606605.1. Classification (GTDB taxonomy): domain Bacteria; phylum Acidobacteriota; class Terriglobia; order Terriglobales; family Acidobacteriaceae; genus Gp1-AA145. The sequence goes on along the minus strand of DATNEX010000057.1, from coordinate 44,780 downwards.
AGATGTCGGTTCTCGCACCATCGGTGTGGCAGTCTCTGATCCGCTTTGGATCACCGCGCAAGGACTTGAAACGATCCGCCGCGAGAACAAACGGAAGGACTTCGCAAAGCTCGCTGACGTGATCATCGAGTATCAGGTTGCGGAAATCGTCGTCGGCTACCCTTTGCGCCTGAACGGGGCTGAGGGAACTCAGTCGGAGAAAATGCAGGGTTTCGCCGAGGAACTGAGAAAGCATTTCAAGCTGCCGGTACACCTTTGGGACGAGCGACTTACATCGAGAGAAGCCCACCGCGTGCTTAAGGAAGCCGAAATCTCGATCGAAAAGCGCGGTAAAGCAGTGGACCGGCTCGCAGCCATGCTCATCCTTCAGAGCTGGATGGAAGCCCATGCCTAATGAAGCCGGCTTCGGAGAGCAAGCTCGTGCCCGGCTGTGCATGCGTCGTTGCGGCCGGTAGTACCCCAAGGGACAGCCGCTCTGGCCCGTCCAGGCGAGCACGGCTCGACTGCTCTTCCGGCCATGCGGCTCGTCATCCTTTGGTAAACCAGCCTATAGATCCGCCTCCTCTAAACTATCGAGTGTGCGCAAGCTTTTCGCCATCCTTTTTCTTCTGCTGGCCGCCGTCGCCGGATGGCTCACCTTCAACATCTATGTGCCAGTGACGCCTGCCGGTCAGAGGTTTGTCATGCTTCGCCCGGGATATTCCACCCGCCGAATCGCCCGAGAACTGAAGAACGCCGGCGTAATCCGCAGCTTCGACGCGTTTGTCGTCTGGCACGCGCTGCACAAGAAGCCCTCACTGAAAGCCGGAGAGTATCTGTTCGAACATGGTGCCAACGTGAGGGACATCCATTCCCGCCTGGCACGCGGGGACATTTACGTCCACACGGTCGTAATCCCCGAAGGCTTCAACATGTTCGACATCGCGAATGCGGTCCAAGCCGCCGGACTCGGCCCGGCCACAGATTTCCTCAAGGTTGCGACCACAGAAACAAACCTCATCTCCGACCTGGCGCCGCACGCGACATCGCTCGAAGGCTATTTGTTCCCTAACACCTACAACTTCACCCGCACGCAAACCATGCGCGAAATGGCAGCCGAAATGGTCAAGCAGTTCCGTCAGGTTGCGGCCCAGGTCGGACTCAGCAATCAAATTCAGCAGACGGTCACGCTGGCTTCAATCGTCGAGAAAGAAACCGGCGTTGCGGAAGAACGCCCGCGGGTTGCCAGCGTTTACACGAATCGCCTGGCTCAGCACATCCCCTTGCAAGCCGACCCAAGCGTTATATACGCGGAACTACTATCTGGAACTTATGGCGGGGCGCTGCATCATAATGACATGCAATTCGACTCGGCTTACAACACTTATCGTCATGCGGGGCTCCCGCCGGGCCCAATCGCAAATCCGGGGCGAACTTCCATCGAAGCCGCGCTCCATCCCGCGCAAACGAACTACTTATATTTCGTTGCCGACGGAAACGGGCACCACAAGTTCGCCACTACTCTTGAGGAGCACAACAAGAACGTCGCTGCGTTCCGGCGCACGCTCGCGAACCGATAAACTACTGTAACCACAACCTTTTGCGGCTCTCTCAGGAAGAATTTTCGAGCCACCCACGCGCTAGGCGGGTTTGTTCTTTTATACTGAGATACATACTCCGAAGCAGAATGGTATTTAAACGTCGCATTTCAGCAGTACTTCTTATTCTGGCCACCCTTCCGGTAAGTGGGTGTTTGTTTCGTACGCACAAGGTTGCCAGAACCTATGATCCCAACAAACTGAAGACCGCTACCAAGCCCGAATTGATCGCATACATCAATCGTGAGGCTGCGCAGATCCAGACCATGCAGGCCACGGTAGACATCGACACCTCGGTGGGGGGCGAGAGAAAGGGCAAGGTCACCGAGTATAAGGAGATCCGCGGCTACGTTTTGGCCCGCAAACCGGCCATGCTGCGTATGGAAGGCCTGATGCCCATCGTCCGCACCCGCGCCTTCGATATGGTGAGCGATGGCAAGCAGTTCAAGGTTTGGATTCCGCCTAAGAACCGCTTCGTCGTCGGCCAGAACGATGTGGTCACACCCAACCCTCAGCAGCCCCTGGAGAACCTGCGACCGCAGGTGATCTACGACGCATTACTCCTTCGGGAACTGGATGCTCAGAATGAAATCGCGGTGCTCGAGGACGGCAAGGAAACGGTCACGGGCGAGAAGGGAAAAAAGTACGACCAGCCCTCCTACGAACTCGACGTCATTCGCGGCCGGGGGATGGATAGCTGGCTCAATCGCAAAATCGTGTTCAATCGTGAGACTCTGCTCCCGGATAGGCAGTTGATCTACGATCAGTCGGGCAAGCTGGTCACCGACGCCCGCTACAGCGAATACAAAGATTACGCCGGGGTAAGCTTCCCCTCGAAGATCGAAATCAAGCGACCCGAGGAGGAGTACGACATCACCCTGAACGTGGTGAAGCTCGACATAAATAAGCCGTTGAACGATCACACCTTTGTCCTCGAGCAGCCGCCAGGAGTGCAGGTCATTCACCTGGATCGCAACAACACCCTCACCAACGGCGGGGGAACGCGATAAAGTAGGTCAGTACCGCGCTTTGGCTAGTCACGGAGGGATTCCAACTCTTGTTGGGGGTCAGCCTGGCATCTTGCAGTCGGATGATCTCCTGCCGCGGAATGGTGGGGGGGCGCTTCCTACCCTGAGTTGTTCCCCGGCTAGGAGCGAACAGCTGCTCATATGATGAACAAAATGATCGTTTCCAATCTGGCGCACCGTCCCGTACGTTCCGCGATCAGCATTGTTGCCATCGGCATTGAGGTTACGCTGATTCTGCTGATCGTTGGCTTCTCGCTCGGGATGCTGAACGACTCGCGCTCGCGGCAAGCGGGAATCGGCGCCGACGTCATCGTCCTTCCACCGGGCTCGTCGAACCTGGTGGCGGTGACGGGCGCACCCATGCCGGTGAAAATCGCCGATCTCATCGCAAAGTTACCCCACGTCTCGGTGGTTGCGCCCGTTTATATCCAGATCTCAACCGGTAGCGGACACCTGCAGAACCTGTACGGAATCGACCTTCCCACCTACGAAGGACTGCATCCCTTTCGCTACCTTTCCGGTGGGCCCTTCGAGAGTCCTGACGACGTTATCGTCGACGACATCTTTGCCAACGGCAATCACGTCAAAGTCGGCGAGAATGTCAGCCTTCTGAACCAGAACTTTCGCGTCGCGGGAATTGTGGCCCACGGCCAGGGTGCACGGATTTTCCTTGAGTTGGGGAAACTGCAGGAACTCAACGGAGGCCAAGGCAAGGCATCGGCGTTCTACGTAAAGGCCGATAACCCCGCCATTGCCGAAACCGTGGTGCAGGAGATCAAGAATATCCCCCACATGGATACCTACGGAGTGCATTCGATGAGCGAGTATTTGTCGATGCTCACTCCCGACAACATCCCAATGCTCTCGACTTTCATTCGCATTGTGATCGGGATCGCGGTCACCATCGGCTTCATCGTTATCTTCCAGGCAATGTATGCTGCCGTCATGGAACGCACCCGCGAAATCGGTATCCTGAAATCCCTCGGCGCTTCGAAGTTCTACATCGTGAGTGCAATCTTGCGGGAAACCACGGTCTTGTCTATCGGCGGGATCATTGTTGGCTTCCTGATTAGCCTAGCCGCGCGAATCGCCATTCAGAGCCGAACTACCCTGCCGGTGGATATTACCTCGGGGTGGATTCTGCGCGCGATCGTGATCGCGATTGTAGGTTCGCTGCTCGGCGCAATTTACCCCGCGCTCAAAGCCGCGCACAAGGATCCCATCGACGCCCTGGCCTATGAATAGTCAGTGGACATGTGCCGAAGTGGCGAGCAGCCGATCGCGTCTACCGAGCAGGGTTCCTGCAATGGTGTGGTAGGCCGCAATTACGAAATAGAAATATCCTGCCATCCCTACCCAGCGCAGAGGCAGTAACCACGCCAGCAACGCAGACACGAGTCCCACAACCACCATCGCGCTATGGTCGATCAAGCTGTGCCAAGTCCTTAGCCTCTCCAGATCGGTTAGTACCAGTTCTTCGCGTTTTTTCCAGGCGTGAAGGTAGAGCAGCGCGAAGACAAAAAATACTGCCGCATAGCCGCAGCCATAAATTACAAACAGCGTGCGCGCGTCCCCCGCCTCAATCCGCGCGCCCCCTCGCAGTGTGAGGTTAAATAGGAATTTCAAAGGGTAAACGTAAAACAACACGAAGAACAGGAGTGAGCAATTCAGAAAGTTCGCCCATGGCGTCTGCAGTCCATATCGTCGAAAAAACCGGTAATGGTGACTCCAAATATGTGCCAGGAGTGCGAAACAAACCGCGAAAGCGGGAAACCCCCGCATGGTCTCGAGCAGGTCTCCGAAGTCTTTGGGCACTTCGAGCGACACAACCAGCAAGGTCACGGCGAAGGCGAACACCGCATCCGAGAAGCCTTCTAGCCTGGTAATCTCGGCCCCCCGCCAGCGGAACCCCTTCTCGCCAGGAATTATTCCCACCAATCCTTCGCGAATCATGCCCGTCCGCCACTACGGATTTTATGAGCGACGAGAATACCCGAACTCTACGGGGAGTGGTAGGGAAAAATAGAACCCACAGCCTTCGATCCTAGGCCTCTTAACTCGTTGCCCGATCTCGTCGAGCGCGGTACCTGAACCCGCCCATTTCCCAACCTCGAACCCGACCGCACCTACTTTTGAAGGGGCTGCTCAAGCATTGGCGCAAATGATCTCTCGACGCTCTTCCGAGCTTCTATTTACAAATCTTCACGAAAACGCAAGCAACATTTACGCCCAATTGCGCTCTAATCCTGAGTAGACGCGCATCTTCCCCTGTCGCGCCGCCCGAGGCCGCTCCCCATCAGTCGGCCTTCCGTAGGAGGTAGTCATGACAGGCAATCACGGTTTTCGCAGGCTTCCACAGAGTTCAGGCTCATTTCTGACTCCTCGAGTGCTCACTCTCCTAATGTGGTTCCTAAGTGCCAGTTGTCTTGCGCAGGACCGATCGGCTGAGACGCCCCCGCTGCCATCGGCCCCGTCGGCGCAAAAGGCCTCGCCACCAACAGGGGATGGGCCGGTGATCATCCCGATTGGCACCCAAATCCCACTGGTGCTTACACGCCCCCTGAATAGTCACGACATTCATTCCGGCGATTTCGTTTTTGCCCAAGTTTCTAATCCCGTCATGGTGAACGACCAGGTCGCAATTCCCGCTGGAACGTTCGTTCGCGGCAAAGTTGACCAACTACGGCGGAACGGCACGCGCGGCGAACTCAATATGCACTCTGCCGCGTTGGTAATGGGAACCACGGTCGTCGACCTGGGCGGTCCATTACGAATCGAGAGCGAGGAGTGGACTGCCTATGACAACCCAAGCAGCGGCTCGAAAACTGCCATCATTCTGGTCCCGATGCTCGCCATGCCAATTGGCGCTTTGTTAGGTCATGCTGCGGATGGCAACACCACAACGTACCTGGGCGGCACGCCCTTTACGACGCCGTCCCATAAGGGACTTGTGATCGGAACCTCGGTCGGCTTTGGCGTTGGGCTGGGCGTAGCCTTCGGATTGATGGCTCACAGTCATGGGTTCTATCTGGAAGAAGGAACTCCACTGCACATGACCCTCCCCAGTCCGGTGTCGTTGACTCAAGCACAGGTCTCAGCGGCCGGGCAGAATCCTGCGCCGGTTCCGGTTATCCGTAAAACCCGCCCGTGGCCCGGGCCAGGTAACAACCCGCCGATCGCCTTCCCCGGCGGCAATCCCGCGAGCGGGCCGGCAAGCTGCTCGGCGGGAGAAGAATGGTGCATGGGATCATGCAAAAGTTCTATAGATTTCACAAGTGACTCGAGCAATTGCGGGCGCTGCGGGAACCGTTGCTCGTTCAACGAAAGCTGTACTGGAGGTTTTTGTTCGTGTGCTGCGGGCTATAGCTCGTGCATGGGACAGTGCGTCAGCAGCTCATCCTTCATATCCGACAACAACAACTGTGGAAGTTGCGGACACTCCTGCTCGATCGGGGAGAGTTGCACTGGCGGGATGTGCATGAAACAACCCTAAGGAATTCAAAAGACGATGCCTCTTAGACGCGCAATTTTTCTCATGTGCTTGGTGGCCCTGCCAGCGATGTCCGCCAACGCCACAGCGCGCCATCTGTTACCGTCAGGCTCAGTCCCGGAATTCGCTCCGAAACGGTATCCATTTCTTACGTCCTATATGGCCGCTTCGGCGCGGTGGGGGCAAGTGTCGCTCCCCAGCGGAACGTCGACACATATCGCATAAATCCAGTTCATGATGGCAAGCTGGCAGCCAGCATCAAAGGCGTGATCTATGCTTCCGGCTGCGAGTTTGGCACCTTCAATGCGGACATCTTGGGAGACGCGCCGATTGAGAAATTCTACGAATGCACCACTCTACCGACTGTGTGGCTGGTGGGGCACATTTCGCTCGGCCGCCGTTTTCACGACCGGGACTTAGAGATCGTCGTCAAATACGTAGCCGATTGGCAGTGTGCGTTCTTTGAACTCTCACTGCCCGGTTCCGCAGACTGAGCTTGCGCGAGCACCGGTCAATGAAAATGGCGAGTTCGAGGTGACGATCACCGATTTTAGTCCTGAGCAAACCTCGCCACTCGGACACAAGGGCGAACTGTGGGTCATTCTTCGCGACGCGAAAACATGGAACCCGATCGGGGAAGGCCTCAGGCCCACAGATGCGGACTGCTGTGGGCCTTCGAATCAGACCCTTCTATCCACCGCCGGTGGAATTCGAAGTTGTGTTTGCTTCGAGTTCGCTCCCTGCACCCCTCAGGGCGCAGCAATAGGTTCCTTCGCACCGATTCTTTTGCTCACCTCGAACTGCATCTTGCCGTTCTTGGCATCCACCACGACGTGATCTCCATGCAGCACTTCGCCGTCGAGGATCTTCAGCGCCAATGGATCCTGAATCAGCTTCTGGATGGCGCGCTTTAAGGGGCGCGCACCGAAGTTCGGATCAAAGCCTTCGCTAAACAACAAGTCTTTCGTCGCGTCGGTTAGCTCGATCGAAATCTTGCGATCCGCCAACAAGCGTCGCAGGTCCTCGAGTCGCAAATCGATGATCTTGACCAGTTGCTCCTTGCCGAGCGGCGTGAACACGATGACGTCGTCCACCCGGTTCAGGAACTCCGGCCTAAAGTGACTGTGCAGTGCCTGCATCACCAAATCACTGGCTCTAGCAAAGTCATCGGCGGTGCGCATGTTCTCTGCCTGCAAATAGGTAGAGCCGATGTTCGAGGTCATGATGATGATGGTGTTCTTGAAGTCCACCACCCGACCCTGCCCGTCGGTGAGTCGACCGTCATCCATGATCTGCAGCAGGATGTTGAACACATCCTGATGTGCTTTTTCGATTTCATCGAACAGAATCACCGAATACGGGCGACGACGTACCTGTTCGGTAAGCTGGCCACCTTCTTCGTAGCCCACGTAGCCAGGAGGGGCACCGATCAGGCGGGAGACGGCATGCCTCTCCATGTACTCGGACATGTCAATGCGCACTAGGGCGTGTTCGTCGTCAAAAAGAAATTCGGCGAGCGCGCGCGCCAGTTCGGTTTTGCCGACACCGGTTGGTCCGAGGAAGATGAACGAGCCAATGGGACGCTTGGGGTCGCTCAATCCTGCACGGGAACGGCGGATTGCATTGGAAACTCGCTCTAATGCCAGATCTTGCCCCACCACGCGCTGGCGCAGGCGCTCTTCCATCGTGACCAGCTTCTTGACCTCGCCCTCGAGCATCCTCGAGACGGGAATACCGGTCCAGCGAGAGACGATTCGGGCGATATCTTCCTCGTCCACCTCCTCCTTCAGCATGCGTTCGCCGCCGGACTTCTCAATTTGGGCGGTCAGGCTGGCCAGTTCCTGTTCTGCCTGACGAATCAGGCTGTAACGAATTTCAGCTACCCGTTGCAGGTCTCCTTTTCGTTCCGCCACCTGTTCCTCGACCTTGAGCTGCTCGATTTTTTCCTTCAACTGCCGGGAGCGCTGGATCAGTTCTTTCTCCCTTTGCCATCTCGCCTTCAAGGCGTTCGATTGCTCCCGGATTCCAGCTAGCTCCTTCTGAACATTCCCAAGCCGCTCCTTCGAATTCGGGTCGCTTTCCTTTTTCAGCGCTTGCTTTTCGATTTCGAGCTGGGTGGCGCGGCGCTCGAGCTGATCGATTTCGGTTGGCATGGAGTCGATCTGGATGCGCAGGGATGCCGCCGCTTCATCGACCAGGTCGATTGCCTTGTCGGGTAAGAAGCGATCGGAGATGTAGCGGTGCGACAAGGTTGCCGCCGCCACAATGGCCGAGTCCTTGATGCGGACACCGTGATGGACTTCGTACTTTTCCTTCAGGCCGCGGAGAATTGCAATTGTATCTTCGACATTTGGCTCGCCGACGTACACCACCTGGAAACGCCGCTCCAGGGCGGCGTCTTTCTCGACGTGTTTGCGATATTCGTTCAGCGTGGTCGCGCCAATTGCGCGTAGCTGGCCACGAGCCAGTGCCGGCTTCAGCATGTTGGAAGCATCAATCGCGCCTTCGGCAGCGCCTGCGCCGACAAGGGTATGCAGCTCGTCGATAAAGAGGATGATTTTCCCTTCCGAGTCCTCAATCTCTTTCAACACAGCTTTGAGGCGATCCTCAAACTCGCCGCGATATTTGGCACCAGCAAGCATGGAGCCGAGGTCCAGCGCGACCACGCGCTTGTCCTTGAGCACCTCGGGAACGTCGCCAGACACAATGCGCTGTGCGAGCCCTTCGACGATCGCTGTCTTGCCAACGCCAGGCTCGCCAATCAGAACGGGATTGTTCTTGGTGCGGCGCGACAGCACCTGCACGACCCGCCGTATTTCCTCATCGCGGCCGATCACGGGATCGAGTTTGCCGCGGCGGGCGAGTTCGGTCAGATCTTTCGCATAACGCTCCAGTGCCTGGTACTTGGCTTCGGGATTCTGATCAGTAATGCGCTGCGATCCGCGAACAACCGTCAGCGCCTTCAGGATGGCGTCGTGGGTGGCACCATGGCGAACGAGAATCTCCTGCGCCGGGTCTCGCTTCAGATCCGTGGCCGCAAGTAGCAGATGCTCGGTCGAGACGTACTCGTCCTTAAAGTTGCCGGCGTCCTTGAATGCGCGCTCCAGGAGCTGGCTCGCCGCAGAAGACAGGGACGCCTGGGTTGTGGCTCCCGAAACCTTCGGAAGTTTCTCGATCGCGCTATAAACATCATTGAGAACCGCCTGGGGAGCGATGCCGATCTTCTCGAGTATGGGAGGAACAATCCCCTCGCGGTCCTCGAGCAGCGCCGCCAACAGATGCAGCGGTAGCAGTTCGGGATTCCCGTGCTCGGACGCGAGTTCATTCCCGCGCTGCACGGCCTCCTGCGCTTTCAGCGTGAATTTGTCCCAACGAATTGCCATGGTTAACTCCTCGCATTTAGCTACTTGGCATTCAAGGTCCGGCGGACGGGAGCTCTCCTAGGTACAGCCAAACTAAACACAAATTGCAAAACAAAGGGGAGGCGTTCACCTCTGCCGCCTCCCCGCACAACCGATCACCTGAGCAAAGGCTTACGCTGCTTTTACGGTACCCTTGGCTTCCTTGCCTTCCAGCTGGCGCTCGCCGCTGACGTTAACCTTGATCTGTTTCGGCTTAGCTTCCGCTTTCTTGGCAAGCTGGATTTTCAGAATGCCCTTGCTGTAGCTGGCCTGAACGTTGTCGGTATCGATGGTGTTCGGCAATGTAAATGAGCGGGTGAAGCTGCCATACTGACGCTCCACGCGGCGGAAGTTCTCTTCCTTCTGCTCCTTTTCGAACTTGCGCTCCCCGTGCACGGTGAGCACATTGTTTTCCACGCGAACGTCGATGTCCTTCTCCTCGATTCCTGGCACTTCGATGTTCAAGGTGACCTGGTGCTCGTCCTCGTAAACATCCACCGGGGGTGCAAAAGTCGAGGTGGTTAATGCCTCGTCGCGATCGCCATAGGAGTCGCGGAAAAGGCGATTCATCCGGTCCTGCAAAGTCGAAAACTCACGGAAGGGATCCCAGCGAGTTAGAACGGTCATAACAAAATCCTCCTGCTAAGGCTTGAATTTCGGGGCATAGGTGGCTGACTTGGCCCCTGCCCCTAGGCTTCGTTGTTTGATAACAATAAAAGCATAAAATATGAGCGTCATATTGTCAATAGCTGGTTATTCTTTACCTTTCATCAGCTTACGACTGATATAAGGCATTTGAGATAAGCCGTCTCTGGTATTCCCAGCACGCTCGGATGGTCATTCGACTGGCCACGGTTTTCCAACAATCGAATAATCCTGTGCGAATCCCGCGCTGCCGAGGAGACTACTTCCATGAGCTCGGGGGCACTCACGTGGTACGAACAGGAGCAAGTGACGAGGACGCCTCCGGCCCTTAGCATCTTCAGCGCGCGAAGGTTGAGTTCCTTGTACCCACGAATGGCGGTTTCCCGATTCTGACGCGACTTGGCAAAGGCTGGCGGGTCGAGAATGATGGTGTCGTACGCTCGTCCGGCGTCCGAGTAGTCCCGAAGCAGGTCAAAGGCGTTGGCCTCGATCCATTCGAGATCCCATCCGTTCAGAGCCGCGTTCTGGTCCGCGGCTTCTAAGGCCGGACGCGAACTGTCCACCCCCGTGACCTTGTCGCACACGCGGGCGAGATGGAGAGCAAAGCCTCCCTGATAGGTAAACACATCGAGCGCTTCGCCTCGGGCGTACTTCTCGGCTGCGGCATAGTTCTCCCGCTGGTCAAGAAAAGCTCCCGTTTTCTGTCCTCCCAGCGCGTCGTAAATAAAGCGCACGCCATTGATTCGAAGTTCGGTTCGGGTGGGTGGAGCGGCGGCGGTGGCGGCGGTATCGTCCGTCGCTCCGTCCTCCCCGGTTTTCGTTTCAACGCCCTGCCATTCCGAAGAACCTGCTTCCCGTCCGCTAGAAGCCGGTTTCTCACCCCCATCACGACTGGGAGTGATCGGTAGAGCAGGGTTAATCCAAACCACTCCGCTTTGCCGATCCGGCAATTGCTCCAGCTTCCGCACCCGCGGATCAACTCTCTCGACGATCGCTGCCGGTGAAAGCGCGCCCTGCAGTTCAGAAAGGAACACGCGTCGCATTGGCTCGGTGTCCATCGCCTGGGAGAGCACCTGAACGGACAGGACATCGTTGTATCGGTCGACGATCAGCCCCGGCAAAAAGTCCCCTTCGCTGAAGATCACGCGATAGGCATTTGTATCCCGCACAAATCGTTCTCGGTACGCCACCGATGCGCGAATTCGTTCGCGAACAAGTTGCTCAAGATCGCCCACCGGCTTCCGCGAGATCATGCGAATCGCAATCTCGGAGGCTGTGCTGTAAAAAGCATTGCCTAGGGTGTACGGCGGCCGGCCTCTCCCGCCGTGCTCGACTACTTTGACTACAGCCCCCGGCGCGATCCCCGTTGCCTCAACCACGTCGGACCGGTACACCCACACGTGTCCTGCACGAATGCGGTCCGCACCGCGAGTGGAGATAACTACTATCGGCTGCCGTGTAGGGCTTTCCATGACTCAATCTTATCCGGAAGGTTGATTCAGGCTGTTGCAACCCCAGAGCGACGCACCCAGCCTTTCGTCAACTCCAAACCCATCGAACGGTCTCAAGGAGGAATGGGAAAAGAACTGGTTGTCTGCCCGGAATGGGTTCGTTTATGAGCCGGGCGATTGAATTTGCGGTTGGCTGATTTCGCGTTCGTGGCCGGGATAGCCAAGCAGTTCCACGCAAGAGTTGCCTTGCTCTCCCCGCAAACCCGATTGAACCACAATGGGAAAAGAAGAAGGTTGCGCGGCGGTAAAGCCTTAGCTTGCCACACTCGTCGGAGCCGACTCGTGATGCACGGCCCTTTCCGCCCGTGCAAGGTCGAGGTCACGCTGCAGCGCATCGAGCACCGAACTGGGTAATTCGTTGTCCCATTCATCCTGCTCGGCGTCCGACCAGTTGCCATTCAGGCGAATGGCGTCGGTGATGTCCTCAGGAAAAGCCTGCCGATACGCTCCTTCGCGAACCAGAGGATCCCCTAGCCTGCGACCGGTAGCGGCATCGTACACCCGACGCGAAGCCATGCCTTCTATGTTCGCAAAGCTGAGGAACACCTCGCCATCGTTGTTGTACTCCGGGCGGTAGTACCAAGCCTGGCTGGCATCAACCTTGGGCCGCGCACGTTTGCGGCTCGGCTTTTCAGCTGGTTGCTCGGAAGGAGCATCTTTCGAAGAGTCGTAAAAGAGAATCCGCTGGCAGGAATCACAGTAAATCAGCTTGCCCGTTTTCACCTCGTTGAACGTCTGCGGGCGCAGCATGACCGAGCATCCCATACATTTTTGATCCCGCACCTCAGCAAGGCCTGAACCGCGAAACTTGAGCACCCGCTCATAGTGGCGGATCAGGTCGGGATCCACCGCGCTACGTGCCGCCTCGCGCTTGGCGTTCCACTCGGCAAGCTCTTTCTCGTCCTTAGCAGTCTCCTCGCGTGCGTGCGCCTTCTCTATCTCGATCTCCGCGGTCTCCGCCTTCAACTCGGCCTCCGCCGCTTTGACTTCTTTTTCGCGGAGTTCGGCGTTCACCATCAGTTCGAGAATCTTGTCCTCGTTCGAGCCGATCTCCTGCTCCGCGAACTGGATCTCATGCATGAGCGCCTTGTACTGCTCGTTGGTCTTTACCTCGAGCGACTGGTCGCGATATTTGGAGATCTTGGTGCGCAGGTCGGTGATGGCGGTTTCGTACTTGCGACGCGCAGCCTCGTCGCCCTTCACCGCGTTCTTGGCCTTCTCTAGCGCGGTCTTGGTAGCTGCGAGCTTTTCTTCAATGACGGCTACGCGTTTGGGAAGTTCGGCGATTTCCGCCTTCAGGCGCCGAATCTCGGCGTCAGCATGTTGCAGCGCGATTAAATGCTCTATTTCAGGGGACATCGGGAGTTGCGGTCATTTTAGCATGTGGCATGGCGGCTCTTAGCGACTAGCCTTCAAGCTCCTGCTGGTCGGCATTGGATTGCCGAAAGCTAAGGGCTCACGTTTAAAGGCTAAAATCAAGACGATGGCACCTTTTCGAACCGATATCGGCGACTTCGAACTCACCTCCCTCTCCGACGGCATCCACCACCTCGACGGTGGCGCTTACTTCAGCGTCGTCCCCAAAACCCTTTGGTCAAAGAAGCTGCCGCCCGACGAAAACAACCGAGTCCCCTCAGGCCTGAACTCCGTCCTGATTCGCACCGGGGACAGGAACGTCCTCATCGAAACCGGCATCGGTAACAAGCTGCCGGAAAAAATGGCGCAAATCTACGGCCAGCCGGCAAAGCTTCTCGACAGCCTTCACGCCGTCGGCCTCGCCCCAGAAGACGTAGACATCGTCATCAACTCACACTTGCATTTCGATCATTGCGGCTGGAACACCATCCGCCAAAACGGCAGCGTGAGAGCCACATTCCCCAATGCGAAGTACTACGCTCAGGAAGGCGAATGGCAACACGCTCACGAGGATCAGCGCGACAGCGTTAGCTTTTTCACCGAGAACTATGACCCGCTAGTCGAGAGCGGCCAAATGCAACTGCTGCGCGGCAGTGCGGAAATCGTGCCGGGAATTTCGGTTGAGGTCTATCCTGGACACACTCGCGATATGCAGGCGATCTATGTGCGCGGTGGAGGCAAAACCGCTTGCTACATCTCTGACCTGATCCCGACCAGCAGCCATCTCGATCTGTACTGGCTGATGTCCTTTGATCTTTACCCGGTTCAAAGCGTCGAAAGCCGCAAGCGTTTCTACTCGCGCGCGCTCCCGGAGAACTGGTTGGTCATGTTTACCCATGATCACCAAATTCCCTGGGCGTATCTGCAAAAGGATGAGCGGGGAAAGGTAGCGGTCCGCGATCAAGCGGAGGTCTAGAACAGATGGGCAACACGGGATACCGCTACAGGGACATTTCCCGGACAAGAGCGTTTGCCTCACACAATCTCTTCTCAAAGAACTCTTCTACTCTCGTCAGAATTTCCGGCGCGGACTTCGAATCGTAGATCTCTTTTCGTAGCGCCGCTCCGCCCGGAACGCCATGCGTAAACCACGAGGCGAACTGCTTCATCTTCCCCGTGGCATCGGGCAACTCTTCTTCGATCAGCATCTTGAAGTAGGTGCGAATCATTTCGTAGCGGTCGGATTCGGAGGGCTGGTCGTAACCTGTACCCTGGGCAGGCTCGTCCGTGAGCTTTCCGCAATACTGCTCAATTTGCCTGAATATCCACGGATTCGCCGGCGCAGTCCGCCCAATCATCACCGCGTCGCATCCCGTGGCCGCTACCATCGCGCAAGCGTCTTCCGGAGACCGGATATCGCCGTTGCCGATGACGGGTATCTTCACGGCGTCCTTGACCGCCGCAATCCACTCCCAGCGCGCATTCCCGCTGTAACCCTGCTCACGCGTGCGCGCGTGCAGGGCGACGGCGCCCAAGCCACAGTCCTCGGCCATCTTTGCCAGCTCGACACAGACAATTTCTTCGTCGTTCCATCCCGCGCGAAACTTTACGGTAAAGGGAATCCTGACCGCCGCCCGCACGGCTTCAAAGATCGATCGAATGCGGGGCAGATCGCGCAGCAGCCCCGAGCCGCCGTTGCACTTTACGACCTTTTTCGCCGGGCAGCCGAGATTCAGGTCAACCAGATCGAACCCAAGATCCTCGACAATCCTCGCCGCATCGGCCATCACCTTGGGATCACTGCCAAAAAGCTGCGCCGAGATGGGATGCTCGTCCTCGTAGAAATGAAGGTAGCGTTTGGCCTTCTTGTCCTTGGCGCGGAGCACGCCATCGGCAGAAGTGAACTCGGTCATGATCAGTCCACACCCGCCAAGATTCCGGATGAATCGGCGAAACACCGTGTCGGTAACTCCCGCCATCGGCGCGAGAACGGTCGCTGGAGTGACCCTCACGGGGCCGATCTGAACCTCTGCGGGTACCGACACCTGTGCGAATCGGACATTCTCGTCGCCTGCGCTTGGGGCAAGGCTGTCCGAGCGGCCTTCGATGAATGCCGGGGCTTCCGCACAACCACTCCGCGCAGCTGGGGTTGGACCGCTGTCCCAGAATTTCTTCACCGTCTTATTCTACTTGGCCTTCAAGATTTACTCGGAACCTAGGCTTTTGAGCTGATTGTCCAAGTCCGCTAACGCCCTTCCGAGCATCTCGCGATGCTTAGGATTGCTTGCGGCCTGTATCTGCTGCAACATATGCTGTCGAGAAAGCTCTAGTCCCTTGCGGCGGTTTTCTGTCTGAATCTGCTCTCGGGTCAGAGGTTTGCGATGGACACTTTCGGCAGCCGCTTCCTCCTGCTGCTGTTCGACCGATTTACTCTCCCAGCCTCGGGCCATAGTTCTACCCTGGGACCACGTTCGAATGCCTCACTCCAGATCGCGCCAGTTCTTGCCCACACCGATCTCAACCACCAATGGAACCAAAAGTGGATGCACCTGTTCCATCTGCTCGCGCACCAGGCTCCGCATGATGTCCAACTCGGTTTCAGGCACCTCAAATACCAGCTCGTCATGAACCTGTAAGGTCATCCGCGCCTGCAACTCGCGCTCCCGAATCGCCGCATCGATGCGGATCATGGCCAATTTGATCAGATCGGCGGCGGTCCCCTGCAAGGGGGTGTTCACCGCCGTACGCTCGGCAAATCCACGCAAGTTGAAGTTCTTGCTGTTGATATCAGGAATCGGCCGGACGCGTCCAAATAACGTCTTCACTTTCCCTTCGCGGCGGGTTGCTTCGAGCGTACGATCGATGAACGAGCGCACCCCAGCATACCTCTCGAAGTACGCGTCGATGTATTTTTTGGCCTCGGAAGTATCGATCCCTAGATTTTGCGACAGACCAAACGGCGAGAGGCCGTAAACAATTCCAAAATTCACAACCTTGGCTTGGCGGCGGTGATCTGGCGTAACCATCAGGGGAGGTACTCCAAATACCTGCGAAGCCGTAAGGGTGTGAATGTCATCCCCGCGCCGGAATGCCTCCACTAAAAGAGGGTCCTTCGAGTAATGAGCGAGCAGGCGCAACTCAATTTGCGAATAGTCAGCCGCCAGCAACCGGCAACCAGCTTGCGCGGTGAACGCAGCCCGAATCTCGCGCCCCAATTCGGTGCGAATCGGAATGTTCTGCAGATTGGGATTGGCGGACGAGAGCCGCCCGGTCGCCGTCCCGGTCTGATCAAAGGTGGTGTGCAGGCGGCCTGTATCGCGGTTTAGCAATGCAGGCAATGCATCCACATAAGTCGACTTCAGCTTCGAAAGCTGTCGGTACTCAAGGACCAGTTTTGGTGCTTTATGATCCGCGGCAAGCGACTCCAGCACGTCAACGGCAGTGGAAATGGTCTTCCCCTTCCCGTACTTCACTGGCTTCGGGAGGTTCAGCTTGTTGAACAGCACCTCCCCAAGTTGCTTCGGCGAGTTGATGTTGAACTCCGAACCGCAGCAGTCGTAAATCTCTTTCGCCTTGGCGTCGATCTCTTTTTCAAGTCGCGCCGACATCTTGTCCAACGCCTCGCGATCGATCGCTACTCCTGCCTGCTCCATGCGCGTAAGTACCGGAACCAACGGCAGGTCGATTTCCTCGTACAGCTTCAGCAACCTCTCATCTTCTACTTCTGTGCGGAGAGCCGACGCGAGTCGTCTGGTCATCTCCGCAGCTTCTCCCAAGGAGCCGCTCAGCTTTACGTTGAACCGCCGTAGCGCGACTTCCGCCAGGGAATGCGATGAATAGGTCGGATCCAAGAGATACGAGTACAGCTTGGTATCGTGTTGCACGCCTTCGACAGCAGCGCCGGCGAGCGCGTGCGCTGCCGCCTTCCAGTCATGAATCGCTTTTGGCAGGGTGGGATCGCGGAGCACCGAATTCAACGTGGTGGCCGCTTCTGATCCCGGCACAATGCTGAGTGCGGAACCCGATTCCACGGAGATGGCCAGGGCGCGAGGATTCGTTTCCTCAGCCGGCTCGGTGCTTAGAAGCAACAATGCCTCTTGCGCCTCCTCGATTTGCGGCTCTTCCACATCGAGTGCCAGTTCCCGGCTTTCAATCGCAACCGCCAGCGCCGCACCCGGCCCAAGCCGTCGAATCATAGACTCAATGTCCGCCGCGGATTTCGCCTCCCCATAGTCTGCGGGTCCAGCTTCGACCACCGGCAACAGCTCTTTGAGCAGCGAGGTGAACTCCAGTTCGGTGAATAGCGTCCGCAATGCCTCAACGTCGGGCTCTCCGGTATGCATCTTCTCGACATCAAGGTCGATTTCCACGTCGCACTTGATCGTGACTAGGTCCTTACTCATTAGAATCTGCTCGCGATTGTTCTGCAGGGACTCGCGATAGGTCTTTCGCTCCACCTCGGCAGCTCGGTCCAACGCGGCTTCGAGCGAACCAAAACGCTGGATCAATTCAACCGAACCTTTGTCCCCAATTCCCGGTGCGCCGGGTATGTTATCGATTGAATCGCCGCGCAACGCCATCACGTCGATGACCCGATGGGGGGGCACGCCTAGAATTTCTTGAACCTTTGCGGCATCGCAGATGAGGTTATCCTTTGGCGGGTTCAGCACCTGCACGCGGTCGTTCACCAGTTGCAACATGTCCTTGTCGCTCGAGACTACATACACCGGCCGGCCGCTATCCGCCGCTTTCTTTGCCAGCGTCCCAATTACATCGTCAGCCTCATAGCCCGGTGCCTCCACCATGGGGATGCGATAGGCTTCGAGGGCACGCCGGATATAGGGAATCTGCTGCGCCAGATCACCGGGCATCTCGCTTCGATTGGCTTTGTACTGTTTGTATTGCTGATCGCGAAATGTCGGCGCGGCCACGTCGAAAACGGCCGCAAGATAGTAAGGCGAGAAGTCGTCTCGCAGCTTTCGCAGCATGTTCACGAACACATAGATGGCGGCCGTCGGCAACCCCTTGCGCGTAGACATCCCGCGTTGTCTCGCCATAGCGTGATAGGCGCGGAAGATGAACGACATTGCATCAATGAGGAAAATGCGATTGCAATCCGGATTCGGCAACACCACCGGTTTTCGCGGCACTACGGAATTGGACTGCGCCGTCTCAGTAGGGTCGGATGGTTTTTTCTTCGAGGGCAAGACTTAAGTCTAACAAGGAAGCATTCGGCGCACAGCACCACTCAGGCCCCTATGGCCGCAGTGAGATAACGACATGCTGCTGGCAAAGACCACCTCGACATCCCAGAGGGTGCTCCATGCTTTAGCGTGGGGTTTTGGCTCTATCGATCAGCCGATCTATTTGCTGGCGGCGCAGCGAGCCTAAGCAGGCTTTCCAAACATTGTCGTGTAGTGGAGTTTGATCACCCCGCAGGTACCCTGTTCCGGCGAATAGACCACGCAAGTATCAAACGGGTGCGAGTAGATGTGCAGGCTCACGGCGCGCTCCCCAAACTGTTTCGCGTTGACCACTCGATGCACAGGATCCAATGGATCGACAGCACAGGGATGGGCCGGATTCATCTCGACCGTATCACTGGGAGTAAGCTTGCATACCCCGCGTTCCAGATCCTGCGCTGCGAGATGGAAGTTCTCGACCATCAGCCGCCCAATCGGCACCGTCATCCAGCAATTCTGTTCGCGGTGGTTATGAACCGAACTGATTTGTCCCACTTCCCAGCAGATGGCAATCAGCTCATAAAGCGGAGTCCTGTCGATGAGGTTGCGCGTGTAGTGCTGACGGTCCCAATTGAGATACGGTGCCAGGCTCTCCGGCTCGACCGTGGTCGTCTGCAGGAAAGCAAGCACTTCATCGGTCTTAACAAACGCTGAAGCGGGGAATTGCCGAAGTTCGAAGACAAAATCCTGGATCGAGAGCTGTCGTGGGACTACTTGGGTTGCCATAGCTCCTCGCATTTTTAGTATATCGTCGCAAAGCTGCAGGCGGACGAAAGCAAGAGAATCCCCCGACTACTGCTCCCCAAATGGCGGAACCTGCCATTCTCCTTCGCACGCCGCGTGCGCGACTGAATGTCAGGGGTGACTATGGCGCAACCTACTCCACGAGCATGCAATCGCCATACGAATAGAATCGGTATCTTTCCTCGACCGCATGCTGATAGGCCGCCAAGACTTTCTCTTTCCCAGCGAACGCACAAACCAGCATCAGCAATGTCGATTGCGGTAAATGAAAATTGGTGAGCATCGCCCCGACCACACGAAAACGAAATCCGGGGTAGATAAACAGATCCGCCTCGCCGCTGGCCGGTTGCACTCGTCCGGTTTCGCGTGCCGCATATTCCAGAGTTCGAACCGTGGTGGTTCCGATCGCCACCAGGCGCCGTTCTTCTTTGAGCGCTTGGTTTATTCTCTCGCTTGAATCAACCGAAATGCTGTACGCCTCCCGATGTAGGCGATGCTCCTCGACCTTCTCAACTCGCACTGGCTGAAATGTCCCTAATCCCACGTGTAGTGTGATCTCGACGGTTTCAATCCCTCGCTCAATCAATCTGTCCAGGATCTGCGCTGTGAAAT
Organism: Terriglobales bacterium; assembly: GCA_035606605.1. Classification (GTDB taxonomy): domain Bacteria; phylum Acidobacteriota; class Terriglobia; order Terriglobales; family Acidobacteriaceae; genus Gp1-AA145. The sequence goes on along the minus strand of DATNEX010000057.1, from coordinate 25,173 downwards.
GCAGCCCGGCCGTCGGTGCCGCTACCGAGCCGCGCTCGCGGGCATAGATGGTCTGATACCGCTCCCGATCCCCGCTGCGGTCGTCGCGAGCGATATAAGGCGGCAGGGGCACATGTCCGATCCGTTCTACCAGCGCGAAAAAATCGGGCGCTGGATCAAACCGTATCGTGCGCTCTCCGAAGCTCCCTCGCGCGACGACCTCGGCGGCCAATCCCTCACCGAAAAACAGCCTCTCGCCCAACCCGATCTTTCGGCCCGGCCGCACCAGGCACTCCCACTCATTGGGCTGCGGCGATAGCTGCTTCGTAAGCAGAACCTCTACCCGGCCTTTCAGAAACTCGCGGGAGGCGGGGTTTTGCGGGCTCAGGGGCTGGGCCTTCGAACCGCTTCTATGCCCATAGAGGCGAGCCGGAAATACTTTGGTGTTATTGAAAACAATCAGATCGCCAGGCCGAAGGAGCCCAGGTAATTCCTGAAAAAATCGGTCCTCAATCCAGCCATCTCCTCGCACGAGCCGCAGCATCCGAGAATCCGCCCGCTGCGCCAAAGGCTCCTGAGCAATCAACTCCTCAGGAAGGTAGTAGTCAAATTCTGAAACCAACACGCCTTGAATGTATCAGTTCTGTAATTTCGCAACCCCCAACAAACTATGCATTGTTTCTGGTGCATCAGTGAGGTAACATTCGTGCTGCTCAGGGAAATGGCTACAGAACACCACCTACGGCGTGAAATCATACGCTGCGGCGCACTCCTGCACACTTGCGGGTTCATAGCCGCCACCGACGGAAATCTCTCAGTTCGCTTGGACAATGAACGCGTTCTGGTTACTCCGACCGGCATGTCCAAGGGCATGATGAAGGCCTCCGATCTGGTCATCGTGGACATGGAAGGCCGCAAGCTCAAGGGCCGCCGCGAGGTCACCAGCGAGATCGGCATGCATCTGCTGGTCTACCGCATGCGCCCGGATGTGAATGCCGTCGTGCACGCCCATCCACGAACGGCAACCGGATTCGCCGCTGCCGGCATCGCCCTCAACCAGCCGCTGGTCTGCGAGGTCGTCATCGGACTCGGTCAGATTCCGCTCGCCCCGTACGGCACTCCCGGCACTCCTGAGCTGGCTGAGACTCTGAAGCCGCTTATCCCCGACTTCGACGCCATTCTCATGGCGAACCATGGGGTTGTCACATACGGCGCGGATCTTCAGTCCGCATATATGAAGATGGAAACGGTCGAGCACTTTGCACAGATCACGCTCGTAACTCAGCTCCTGGGGAAGCAGCAACCGCTCGATTGCTCGCATCTCGAAAAACTTCTCGCCGTCCGCAGTCGCTACGGAGGGGTGAGTTCAGCCGCACGCATGCCCGCCTTTTTCAACGAACCGCCTGCCCATGATCTTGTAGAAGAACCCGTCGGCGAGAGCAAATCCTTCCTCGGACACTCTATTCGCCACCGACCCGGAACCGGATTCCGGCGCGGAAATTAGCCCCCAGGGCGGGATATCCAGTTACCTCCTCGTAGAACCTGTTTGTCAGGTTCTCGCCATTCACATACGCGGTGATTCTCGGGTGCACCCGAAACCAGATGCCTGTGTTCACCACCACATACCCGGGCGCGTGTGCGATGCCGAATCCCAGAAAGTCTGAATCCGCTCTGCGCCCCACAAAGGTGCTGCTCACATCCCCTCCCCATCGTGGCCCGAGGTAGGTGATCATTGCGGTTGCCGAATGCTTCGGTCTGCGCAGCAGAGGCTGTCCTGGCATCAGCAAGGGATCGAATGCGAAGGGCTGCCTGAGAATCTGCGTCGAGGTGTAGGTATATGCGAGCATGGTTCGGATGCGTGAAGCCGGCCGCCCCTGGAGTTCCACTTCAGCACCGTGGGCGATGGCTTCGTTCACGTTCACGTACTGCCCGGTGCACACGAACGTGACCGGATCGCATCCAATAAAATTAAAATCGATCTTGTTTCGGAACAGGTTGTTGAAGTACGTCGCGCTCAGCGCATACCGAGTCCGAAACCGCTGCTCCACTCCCGCCTCGAACGCGCGCGTCTCTTCCGGCTTGAGCCCAGGGTTCGGAAGGGTCTCAAAGCCCCCCGCATTTCCAAACGACTCCGCAAACGACGGCTCTTTGATTCCCGTGGCATATCCAAATCGCAGCCGCGTACCCGCGAAGAAGTTTCCGCCTTTGAGCGCAAGCAGCGACAGTGAAACCCTCGGCACAAATTTATTTCCGAAGCTCTGGTTGTGTACCCACCGGCCACCCGCGATTACCGATGCTCGAGGAAACAATAGAACCTGCTGCCCAAACAGAGCATGGTTCCTGCGCAAACCGGGATTCGGTGTACCCGAGAGCGTATCGCCGACTGCGCCGGTTTCATTTTCGAATTCGTATCCTACGGTCGTCACCGACCAGCTGCGCTCCGCATAGTCGGCCTGGTAGTTCACTCCCGCGCGGTTGGCATGATCGATGGTATGGAACGGGGTGTCGACGTTGAATCCTAAGGCACTGTCGAAACGCCCGGGGTCTGATATGTGATCTTCGTTGGTGCGGTGCTGGGTGTAATCGTATCCCTGAAGTCGTTGTCGGAAGCGGGAAGTTCCTCCCATTGCCAATTCAAGACTGCTCAAAAAGCTATTGAATCTCGCCCTCTGGTCGAGGTCTGGCGCGAGCAGCGGATCGCCGTTAAAATTCCATTCGTTTTGCACTCCCGCGACGCTGTTCTGGTGGCGCATCCGCAACCGCAACAACGCCCAGTCGTTCAGCTTTGTGCCGAGGTTTGCGCCCTCAAGAGAATTGGAGTAGTCCGCATTCGGCCCAGATCCGCTGGTGTTGAACTGGTTGCCATATAGGTTGTAGTCGAAGCGACCGTTCGCACCCGATAGAGAGGCATAGCCGTTCTCCGTGCCGTAGTTCCCGGCATCGGCTCCGAAACGCAGTTCCGGAACCGACGTGCTTCCGCTCCGGCTCCACATCTGTACCACGCTGGTCATCGCATCGGAGCCATACAGGGTGCTCTCGGCGCCGCGCAAGAACTCCACGCGATCCGCCTCAAACACCGGCAGCGTTCCGAAGTCGAATGTACCGCCGGGATCGTTGACCGCAACTCCGTCCACCAGTACCTTGTTGTAGCGCGAGTCCCCGCCGCGCACGAACAGTGACCCCAACCCCCCGCGCTGGCCAGCGGTTGAAACAATCGCGCCCGGAAGGAAACGTAACGCATCGTTCGCACCCACCGGACGTAGGGTTGAGAGTTCTTCCCCGCCGAGAAAGGCAATAGAGGCGCCGGTTTCGTCGGTCGAAACCGGGGTGCGGGTCGCCGATACCACAACTGTCTCGGTCGCCGCTGCCGGATGCAAGGTAATCCTGGTTTGCTCGGCTGCTGGAGAGGCCGTCTGCGTTGCCTCCGCGAACCCTGCCGCCAGCACTCGGATCTGCACACGGGCGTCCGGCAGGTGATTGAAAACCGCTATGCCCTGAGCAGAGGTCATGTTCATCGCGATCGGACGCGAAGAATTTTCCCCGAACAACTGGACTTGCGCTCCATAAACCGGAGCCTGCAATGGATCGACAACCTTGATGGTGAGTTCAGAAGCCAGGGCAATGGTTGAGAAGAGAGAGAAGGCCACAATGGCCAGGGGCCGGGAGAGAAAACGCATCACTTCCTCCTTTACTCGCGAAAGGGGTTGAGTTGTGCGATTCGCGCCGGTCTCCTGGCTCGCGAGTAAGGATGTTCGTAGAGGACGGGCACCCTTCGCCCGCCAAACTTGCATCCACGCCAGCCTCGGTCCTTCCCGGATTTCTCCAGTGGCCCGAGGCCATGTCCTCGCTTACAGTTGCGCGGCAGCGCGGGATTTGCACCCGCTTCCCTGTTCCTGTGCTGGGACCTAACAGGTCGATGCCCAAGAACGCGCGAACGCATTTGAAAGCAAATTGAATCTACATTCCTGAAGCCACCCTGTCAATCAAGCCCAGAGGGGCGGAGATTCTTGTCGAGACTTTCGCGGTGGAGCCTACTTCGACCAACTGGAGAGCGGCTGGCGCTGGTTCCCGCATCTCACAATCTGTGCTTTACCGCGTAACTTTTCGCCTTCCGCCGTCCATAAACCTCCCAGAAAGACGAACTGCGGAGAGTGCAGTGAGGACCCTGGAGGGCAATTCCGACGATCGGCCGCTGATCGAAGCGGCGCAAAATGAGCCGGCCAGGTTTGCCGAGCTATACGAGCAGAACTTTGTGCGGGTATATGCCTTCTTTGCTCGCCGAGTTTCGACCCGCGACGAAGCACAAGACCTCACGGCCGAGGTCTTTCACCAGGCACTGGCTTCAATCCGCAGTTTCACATGGCAGGGGAGCCCGTTTGTCGCCTGGTTATATGGCATCGCTGCGAATGTTCTGGCGAAACACTGGGAAAAGCTGGGTAAACACTCTGCGCAAGAACTCGGCGACCTAAGCAGCGCCGGCGATGAAATCGAACGCACCGTGATGCTTGGGAAAGCGGTCGAATCGCTCTTGCCGGACCAGAAGCGCGTCATCGTTCGCCGCTTCGTCGACCAGAAGAGCATTCGTGAGATCGCGCAAGAACTCGGCCGCAGTGAAGGGGCGGTTAAACAACTGCAGTTGCGGGCCCTCGAAAACCTGCGCCAACGCCTTGGAGGAACGATATGAACCGGGAAGAGCTGGCAGAAAAACTCGATCGCGAAATTGATGGGTTCATCGAGAGGAATACGTTGTCTGAGCCTGCCCCGCTTGATGTGCCATTTCAGGTCCCGGCCGAACTTCGCCTTTTGCCGCATTTGCCGAGTGAAGAATTCCGCGCCCGCCTGAAAGAGGAACTCCTGGAGCAAGCCGAGTCTTTGCGTTCCAGCCGGGTGTACGCAAGCAGCGAGATTCTCCCATCACTCAATCAACCATCCGTACCTTCTTTCTCTACCCGCCAAATCGCCGTTCTCCCTGCAGACCCCCGCAGTCTCGTCCTTTCGTTTCTGTCGCACGCAGCCGTCGTGGCCCTCATTGCCTCAGGGATTTGGGTCGGGCATGTGACTCTGGTCGAAAAGCGCACTCTGCTGTCGGAACTGACTTATACACCGCTGCCTGCGGCCAAGGGCGGTGGCGGCGGAGGCGATCGCAGCGCCATGCGCGCTAGCCGCGGTACGCCAGTAAAGTTCGCGGATGACCAATTCGCTCCGCCAGCCATCGTGGTCCATGTCGAGAAGCCGAAGCTTCAACGAGATGCAACCCTCATCGGGCCGCCGGATCTCAAGCTTCCCCAGTCCAAGCAGCCCGGGGATCTGTTTTCGCCGAATGCAGTGATTCCATCGAACGGCACAGGAAACCGCGGCGGCATTGGCGACGGCGTAGGAACTGGAATTAGCACGGGCCACGGGCTCGGCGACGGTCCCGGCTTGGAACGGGGATACGGAGGTGGCGTCTACCCTCCCGGCAACGGAGTCACTGCACCGCATGTCATCTACAATCCCGATCCCGAGTACGCCGACGAAGCCCGCCGGATAAAGTATCAAGGCAACGTTGTGCTCTCGCTGATCGTCGACCCCCTGGGCAAGGTCCGCCAGATTCGAGTGGCCCGCTCTTTGGGGATGGGCCTCGACGAAAAAGCCGTGGAAGCGGTTCAGAAGTGGCGCTTTGTTCCAGGAATGAAAGATGGACGGCCGGTCGCGGTTCAGGTCAATGTCGAAGTCACTTTCCGATTGTACTGAGGGCCAATCTCTCAAGAGGCGTTGCGGGCGAGTCCCAAAGGCCTCTTCGAGGATCGGGAGTGGTATGCCGCAGTTAGGCCGAGAAAACCCAGCCTGATTCCGGTTACGCCTCTTTTGCGTTTTTGGGGAATTAACGCTTAACGGAAGCTCGCGCTCTTAAACGTCTGTCTAAAATCCGCGCCTTCCATCTTGATGATGCGGCACATCTCATGCAGCCGCGAGCGCATCCGCTCTCCGATCCGGTCACCCAAGGTCTCGCTGCGCGCAGCCCGCTGCGCCCGCAGAAATTCTGAATTCCCGGGCATTTCACGCGCGGCATCGTCGGGATAATTCGTTGTAATAATTGTCGTTCGATTGTCGTTGTAGCGCGTATTCAGAATCAGACTGACGGTATCCCACACCCATTCGCTCGGTTTCACCGCGCCGAGTTCGTCTAGCACTAATACCTCGGTCTCAAATACCGGACGCAAGACCTCTAACTCGGTGGCCTTCACCGAGTCGTTATAAGAATTTTGGATCTCCTTCAGGAGTTCGCGGTAGTCATAGAACAGACACGCGATCCCTTTGCTCAGGATCAGCTCCTTGATGATACCCACGGCCAGGTGTGTCTTCCCGACACCGACCGTACCAATCAGCAGCAGCCCCGAGTTCTCCAGCGGATACTCTTCGACAAACTTGCAGGCGGCCATACGAGCGGACACCAAATTCCGATGGGGGCCCTCGAATTCAAAATTCGACAGCTCGCAATGCTCGTACCGCTTGGGGATTCGCGCAGCGGCCACCAGCGCCAGGCTTTTCCGCTTCAGACGGCACTCACAACGGCTGACCCGCCGGTCTTCGTCGCGAAACTTCCATCCCGTGCCACCGCAAACAGGGCAAACTTCCGAGGACACTCTCATCACAAGCTCTGATTCCACTTTGCACTCTGCCCTCGCTTCTCGCAAGTGCCGAGCCGGGAAGCTCTGTGCACATTCTGTGGAGTTGAGGAGATCCTTGTGGAGAATGCGGCCCAAACCAGTTCACCACCCCTGCAAAGATGTCTCGCTGATCGCCGGTTAGCGTCTCAGAAAGGGCCAGAGATTTTCTGTTCGTCCCGGTATCGCGGTGGTGGCACGTGAATTCCCGCCAGCATCGGTTCATTCCGATACCCCTGTACCCAAACTCGGCATCTGGCGCGGATTTTCACAGTTGACTTTCGCAAAATGCAGGCGCTAAATAGCTGGCGTTGGGTTTCCAATTCAGCGAAAACAAGTTTTCCTGCGGCGCCGTGGGTGCGCCCGCAGCAGATCCTCGCTGAGACAAGGAAGAACTCCACAGGAGATACTTATGAACAAAGCAGATCTCATCGACCGCATTGCTGCGGGCTGCGGAATCAGCAAGACTCAGGCCGCTGGCGCAATTGACACCGCAGTTGAGAGCATCACTGGCGCCTTAAAAAAGGGTGACCGCGTAGCCCTTATCGGATTTGGAACCTTTTCAATCTCGCAACGCAAGGCACGCAATGGTCGCAATCCCCAAACTGGCGCGACCATCAAGATAGCGGCCCGCCGCGTGGCCAAGTTCACTGCCGGTGCGGAACTGAAGAAAGCCGTCAATCGGGGCAAATAACAATTTCAGAATTCGAAAACGGCAGGGGGTCGGCCCTGCCGTTTCTTGTTTTTGGAGCAATCCCAGCACTACCATCCGGGGATCAGAAACCCAGTTTCCCGCCGATATTCTTCGTAGTCGTCCCCGAACTCTGCCGCCATGAACTGTTCCTCTCTACGGGCCTTTATGCTTTCCGAAGCCAGAATGAGGGGGATCGCCAGCACTCCCCTCCACTCCCCGACGAAGATAGCAGTACCAATCGTCGCAAGCAGCAAGCCGGAGTAGATAGGATGTCGCACAAAGGCATAGGGACCCGACTTTACCAATTGATGGTCGATTTTTCTGGTCACGCGGGCGCTCCAGTTTTCACCCAAAATGATTCGTGCCCAAATGGCAACCCCCACGCCAGCAAACGTCAGCACAATTCCCGCCGTCGCTACCCACTGGGACGTCCTGACGAAGCGCTCTCCCAGCAGGCCTACCGCCGAATGCTCGGAAAACAGCAGATAGAATCCAGCTACCATCAGTGAGCCGTATCCCAGACGAGACCACAATGGCTCCTCTGCCTTGGTCGTCTTTACCCGCAGCGCGGCCACAATCCAGACAATTATGAATGCGTACCAGGGCAGGAGCTCAATTGGCCATTGCGTCATTTGTCGGAAGCTCATCTTCCAATCCTCATTTGGAAATTCGTCGCAGATGCTCGATCCACCTGACCTCCGCTTCACTCTCGGCAAAAAAGCGTCGGGTGACCTCTCCCGCATAACGATCGAGATCGAAGTTCTTTTCGATGGCCGAGAGCTTTTCCAGCCTGGACCTCAGAAACGTCTCTCTTGCATCGAGGATACGCAGGCGAGCTTCGGGCTCAATGACTTGAAACATCCCAACGCGAACCCGGAACTCATCGGACTCGCGCGCATCTTGCTCGCTGAAGCTGCTCAGCCGCAAGATCAGCTCCTTTTTCCCGAGAGCGGTCAAGGAATACAGTTGGCGCCTCTGTCCTCTTTCTCCCGGGACTTCTTGTTTGGTCACCCATTTGTTCGCCACAAAGCGTCGTAACAGGGGATACACAAGGTTGTTGTGGAGATTCTCCTGGCCAAGGATCAACCCTGCTTGCCGCTTCAGCGAATACCCGTGCTTTGCACCCGGCAGTAGGGTAGCTAAGATTATTAGGTCAGTCATGACTGTGTCAATATTGATCTATTAGCGGGAGGGGAGTCAAGCCGCTGAAGGCTCCATGCACAAAGTGCTTAGATAGGATCGAAGTCGGCTCAAGCCAAAAGAGCCTGAACTACGGCCACCGCAGCTTCGAGAGCGCGGCCATTTTGATCGAGCGCAGGATCATAGGAGCCGATGCCGAGGGCAGCTACTTTTGTGGCTCGTCGCGCTTCCTCCAGTGCCTTGATGAGTTCCTCAACGGTAATTCCTCCCGGCGGAGTCCACTGATTGGCCGTCGCAACCGAAGGTTGGAGCACATCAAGGTCGACGTGCAGATAGAATTGCTGGACTTGCTTCGCGATGGGGATGAGTTTGGTTGGCAACTCATGAGGCTTCGAGAGCCGGCTGACTCCGAGTTCCTCCAAAAGCAGGGCTTCGCAGGGCTCGGCCGCCCTGGCATCTAGCAGCAAGATTCGTCGACCGGGCACGGGAGAAAATCCCGGAACGGTTTTTGCCAAGGTTTGCCAAGCGCGGCCCAGAATCGTGCTGATTGGCATCCCATCGAGGAAGCCGGATTTCGTGGTCTCCGGCGTGGTCGCTTCTCCGTGCGCATCGAACCAAATAATTCCGGTGTTGTCTGTTCCGCAGCCGCTCACCGTACCCAGGGCGGCGTTACAGTTGCCAGACAGGACAAGAGGAAACTGCCCGGCTGCCCGGCATGTTCGCACGCGATCGGCGACTTTGCGGGCCAGCAGAAAAGCAGCGCTGATTTCGGTGGGATACTCGCTTTCGAGCACGATCTCCTCAGCCGTGAATGCGACTCCCATCTCCGCGAACAGAGGTTTTAAGCCGGCTTCAAAGATCTTTTCAGGCCCGCGTCCCATTCGCTTGCGATAGTAGCCACAGTCATAGGACACCAGGAGGATTGCGACTTCCATAACGGATCATTCTATTTGTAACGGCCATGACTCGCAGCGGTAAGACTCTCCGGATTTCAAGCGTTTTCGCCCCGCCCCCTTAAGCCATGTCTGCACTCCCTCGCCAACGAGCATTTCCTGGTTTAGGGTTGATTCGCGCATCAAAACTTTGAGTGGTTTCAGAATGCCACCTTCTCATCGTAAAATGGACAACAGCCCGGCGTGGCAGCGGGTCGGAGGATTCAACTTAAATTGCCGGAACTGAGAAAAGACCCTATTGTCGGGCGCTGGGTCATTATTTCGACCGATCGCGCCAAACGCCCCACCGATTTCGCCCGCGACGCTGTCAAAATGAAGGGCGGCTTCTGCCCTTTTTGCTACGGAAACGAAAGCAAGACTCCACCCGAAATCCAGGCTTATCGTCCCAGCCACAACGGAGGGCCTCCGCCCCAACGCGACACACCCGGCTGGACGGTGCGAGTTGTACCTAATAAATTCCCCGCACTCGGCATTGAGGGCAACCTGAACCGACAGGCGGAGGGCATGTTCGATCGCATGAACGGTATCGGTGCGCACGAAGTGATCGTCGAGACCAACGACCACACCGCCAGCCTCGCAACGTTGCCACCGAAAAAGATCGAAGACGTGCTCTGGACCTTCCGCGACCGCATTCTTGATCTAAAGAAGGATCGCCGTTTCAAGTACATCCTGATCTTCAAGAACCACGGCGACTCCGCGGGTGCATCGCTCGAGCATGCCCACTCTCAGTTGATTGCGTTGCCCATCGTGCCAATCTATGTCGCCGAAGAGATCGAAGGCGCCAAGCAGTACTACATCTACAAAGAGCGCTGCGTTTTCTGCGACATCGTACAACAGGAGACCGAATCCGGCGTGAGGTTGGTGGCGGAGAACGATGACTTTGTTACGATTGCTCCGTATGCTCCGCGTTTCCCGTTTGAGACGTGGATTCTGCCTAAGCAGCACGAGTCTTCGTTTGAGAATTCCTCCTCGCGCATGTTCGAGAACCTGGCCAAAGCGATCCGTGTGCTCCTGAATAAGGCTGACCAGGTGCTCGACAATCCCGCATACAACCTGGTGATTCACAGCTCACCTACGCAGGACCCGGCGAACGACCATTATCACTGGCACATTGAGTACGTTCCCAAGTTGACGCGCACCGGCGGGTTCGAGTGGGGTACGGGCTTTTACATCAACCCCACGCCTCCCGAAGAGGCGGCTCGGTTCTTGCGCGCCGCCAGTGTTGAAGAACCCGCGACGGCGACAGCAGTCTGAGGCAGGCCGTCGTTTCGGTTAGCTGTGGGTTCCTTTTCTTCTTCTGGGAACATTCTGGGCCACGATCCACGCACCTGCGCCGATAATCCACGAGATAAAGAACGCCGTCCAGTTCAGGCGTTCGTGGGGGGCGCGCCCAATGGCGGGAAGCCATACGAGCAGGGTAAAGCAAGTGATCATTCCAGCTTCGGCGGCTGCCGCCAGCCAGGGCAGCACTGAGAACAGGACGCCAAGTCCAGCCGCGATCTGTCCCACACCGGTCAGATAAGCCCATCCCATGCGGTACGGTAGCCATGCTGGAACTAGGTCGGCGGTCGCTTGTCCATAGAACAAATGCGATAGCCCAATGGGAATGACGGAAATGCCAAACATCACCCGCGCCGCCCGAATGCCGCTTTCGCCCGCCAGAAATCGTAATTTCGAATTGGGCGAGACTTCTACGAGCCGGCAAGCGAGCGTCCAACCCCCGGCAAGCAAGACCGTAAGTTCTCCCAGGCCTAGATAGACGGCTTCCATCTTCGGCGCCACAAACAATGCCGGCACCTTCAGCAAGGCCCACACCAAGAGATAGGGCAAAAGGACCCGCGCCGCGAGCGATGCCGTCGCTCTGAACAGCAAGCCAATGCCGAGCAAAAGCATCAGTACGCCCGAACCGTAGGCAGCCGCATGGCGCAGCGGGAGCCAGTCCGGCACCGGCTGCCACACCAGGGCAAAATCCCCATACTTAAGTGCCAGTACGCCGAGGCCGAGCAAGCCAATGGCAATCAGGCTTTGCCCCGGCTGTTGACCCTGACGGGCAACATTTTCGTTGTGTTCGACAACCTTGACCGACTGCGCTGCGCTGGCATTATCCATTTCGTTCTCCTCGAAGGCCGAACATTCGTTCCGTGCGATTCCCTGCGCCCGCGACATTGCGTACTGTCTCTCGGAAGACGAATTTTGCCACAATTCTAGGGTCCAATCGCTCAAATCCTCGCTGTGCAGAGCAAATTCCAATCATTGAGAGACTCCCCAATCTGGCTCCCTAGTTGTTTATCGCGGCGGCGGTGGATATGGTGGCGATTTGAAAAGCCTTGTCCAGCAAGGATCCTCGCTAGATTTTCACAGCCTGAAACCAGGCGTTTCCTCGCAATCCCAAGAAACCATGCTGCGCAATCACGCATGAAATCGTGGAAATCCGCACCCAGCAAGGATTGCCGCCCAATCCAAGAATTCACGGTTGCACCATTCGCGCAGCATAGCCCTGTGAATGAGCTGCACTCGATTGAATCAAAAGCATTTAGATTTTCGTTTTTCTTGTTGACCCAAAAAATAGAAGGAGTAAAACACAATTGTTCTTTGACAGTTTCTGAAGTTTTTCCGGTTGGTGCGGCGTCCGGGGGTCAAACGAGGTCACCTTCCGCAGACTGCCAGAGTGCTAACGCGAGAGAAGTTGGGCAACCAGCAAATCACGCGTACAGAGCTCCGGCAGGATGACGAAAGGAGGGCCAGTGAGGCTCTATAGCAAAGCGCTGGTCGAGGAGAACAGGAAACCCAGTCAAGGGCAGGATAGAGTCCCGAAGCGTTGAACTGATTTATCCGGTTGGCGGTAAGCCCGGAGCCCGAGTACAGATCGCTTGCACGCGGTCCGCAAGGATAGCGAATAAGCAGGTCGGCGAGGGTCTAAAGCGAGCTACTGGCCGAGACGAATGAGATCAACATCACTCCGGGACTCTTATTTTTGTGCTTACCTACTCCTAGCGGATCCTCCTCCCCGAACCGCCACGCCCTCTGCGATGTCCTACAACACGGGAACAATCGTCTGATTGGGAGCTGACATCCGCGCACGAAAAATCATCTTTGAGTCCGGCTCCTCCGCCACGACATCAACGTTCACCAAGTAACTGCCGGGCGCGAGCGTATCGCCGAAGGGCAGCTCCATATCTCGGGTGTTCTTCTGCAAGGTGAAATGTTGATATCCAATCGCGGTAGCACGTCCAATTTCATTCACCGCAAGCACATCGAACGTCAAATCGAAATCCCGTCCCGTAGTGTTCGAAACTTTGATCGAACCATCAATGCGGTTGCCGTTCACCTGCGACTTTTTCACCCAGTCTGCCCTCAACGCGGGCTCAACTTGCAGAGTGAATCTCTTCGGCATTGTCGACGCCCCGTTCCGATCCACGGCAATGACCGTAAGATCAAACGTGCCCAACTCGTTCACGACTCCTTCGATCGTTCCGTGCTCCCGCAGTTGAAGATTGTGCGCGAGGGAACCGCCCACCATTCGCCAATTCAGATTCTCTGTTCCTTTATTCGTCTCCAGCCTGAAGGAGTAAGGATTCCACAAATCCGCGGCAGGAAGTTCCTTGCTCGTGATCTCAGGTTGATCGGATGATTGCCCCTGCTGCTGACCCGGCGCACAACTTACTAACACCAGCAGCAACAGCACGCGAAGTCGGAAAGCTTCTAGCGCTCGACGCATCCGCAAATTATAGGCGCTGCCATTCCGCTTCACGTACACTGTCATGACGTAAGATCGTTACCCCACTAGAACCTTGCGTCGAACTTGCATGCGATGAATTCCGCACAAACTCCCGCGTCGCCTCCATTCCGGATCGGCTTTGGCTGGGACTCACACGAGTTCAAAGCTGGCGTCCCGCTTAGAATCGGCGGCGTCGATATCGATTACCCGAAAGGTCTCGGCGGCCATTCCGACGGCGACGTCCTTCTGCATGCAATCACCGACGCCGTGCTCGGTGCAGTCGCGGCACCCGACATTGGCACGCTCTTCTCGCCCTCGGACCCGCGTTGGAAAGGTGCTGACTCAGCCGTCTTCCTTGAAGAGGCCCAGCGCAGAATGAAAATGGCAGGTTACGAAATCGCCAATCTCGACTCCGTTTTGATATTGGCCCGGCCAAAGATCGGCCCCCACGCGGCTCGTATTCGCGAACATATTGCTAAATTGCTGGGGATCTCTCCGGGGCAGATTGGAATTAAGGCCAAAACCCCTGAAGGTATGGGAACCGACAATGCCGCGATCGCCCATGCCACCGTCCTACTGCAGACCTCCCATTCCTCACCGAAACCGCGGGCCTCGAAGAAGAAAACCCGCTAGTTGTCCCACGTCGACTACACGGCGCTAACCTGCCTTGCAGCTCGCCGTCCAATCGTTATCGCTGGCTTCGTGGAACCGGCACCCGACGTTTCACGTATTCAAAGCGAGTAGACGCGTGGAGGGAACTCTGCGCCGTAATCTGAACAAGAACAGGGGAAGGAACTGCCTCACGTTAGGTTTGGCGGCCAAGTGAAGGCAGTTCCTGCGCGTGTCGAATGTGACTTTGCACATTCGCCTGCAAATCCCCGAAGCATTGTATGCCTGAGCCGGCGGAAAGCAAGCCGGGGTCGGCCGCTACAGCAGTTCCCTCGCCGGGAACAAGGAGGAATGTGGTGAAAGCAGTTTTCAATCGAGTTACATCCCTGCGGAATCTCGTGCTGGCATGCGCGGTTCTGCTTGCGACCAGCGCATTCGCCGTCAATAAAGGCTCCGTTCAGCTCATGCAGCCGACCCAGGTTGCGGGAAAGCAACTTGCTGCCGGCTCCTACAAGATCCAATGGGACGGTTCCGGTGACCAGGTCCAGCTGAGCATCCTTCAGGGCAAGAAGGAAGTAGCTTCCACGAGCGCCCGCGTCGTGCAGATCCAGTCACCTTCACCGAATGACAATGCGTTGATCACGGTTGGTAGCGACGGAACCAGGACGCTATCCCAGATCCGTCTCCGCGGGAAGACCTTCGCGCTTGAACTCGGTGGCGAGGGTTCCGGAGCCGGATCGAGCGGCTCTGGCCGATAGATTTTCGCTCTCCGGGCCAAGGCAGGGCGGTGTCGAGTCTCCAACTGCTTCGACATCTTCCTGTTTTGGCCAGGCATTCTTCGGTCCAAGCGCGCGAAGGGCAGGACGCCAGGTACTGCTAAAATAGTCAGGCAATGGTCCTGTCCTTCGTCCGCGATTTTTTTGCGGACGTAGAAAAGCTGCCCGCCTTCTCGCGTGTTACCTCCCACCTTCGAGCGAACACGGGTCGCATTCGTGTAACTGGACTCACCCCGCCGGCCAAGGCACTACTTCTCGCGAAGTTTCAAAAGAGTGCTGCCCGCCCGCTGATTATGGTGGTTCGCAACAACCAGGAAGCCGATGAGCTTCTGCCGGTAGTGCGCGCCTTTTCGGAGCTAGTCGGAGGAGCGGCCGCAGACTCCGTCGTATGTCTTCCCACTCGCGACGTTCTCCCCTTCCAGAATCTCTCGCCACATCCCGAAATCCAGGAGCAGCGCGCCATCGCGCTGTGGCGAATCGCAACCGGTTCCGCGGAAATCGTGATCGTTCCAGCCCTGGCCGCCGCTACTCGCCTGCATCCCGCGGACTTCTACTCGGGCCTCGGAATGATCATCCGTCGTGGCGAAACCGTCGACACCTCGGCCCTCACGGCTCACCTGAACTCGGTGGGCTATAACACGACCGATGTGGTCGAAATGCCCGGCGAGTACGCCCTTCGCGGCGGCATTCTCGATGTCTACTCTCCCGAAGCAGAACGGCCACTTCGACTCGAGTTATTTGGAGACGAAGTCGAATCCATCCGCAAGTTCGATCCCGCAACGCAACGCTCGTCGTCTCCAGTTGACGAAGCGGTTCTTCTTCCGCTCTCCGAGACCCCGGTCAGCGAGGAATTGCTCGGCGCCATCGGCGCTCGCCTTTCTGGAAAACGAATCACGGGAAGGGACGATGTGATCGAAGAAGTTGTGCGCGCGAGCGGCGTCGCGGTCTTCCCGGGATGGGAGTTCTATGCACCGGTTGCTGGTCGGACGGGAACAATTTTTGATCTTCTACCAAATGCCGCCATGCTGGCCGACGAACCCGAGTTCCTAATCAGCGAACTCGACTCGGTTTGGGACAAAATCACAGACGCCCACGAACGCAGCGGTATCGGCAACCTGGTGCGCCCTTCCGAGCTTTACACCCCGCCCGAGGCATGGCGCGAGACTCTCGCCCAAACTGGCGGCGCGGATCTGGAACATCTCGGCATCGCCCGCGCTGACAGTCCGGAAACCGTCGAATTCCATACGCAACCCAGCCCCCGCTTCCATGGCTCGATCCCCACCATGCTGGAAGATGCGAGGAGGCAAATTGCGGAGAACCGCCGCGTTCTGGTTGCTGCCCCAAACACTGGCGAACTTGAGCGTCTCGCCGATTTCTTCGCGGAATCCGGCTTGCCCTTCCGCCTTGGCAGCCGGACCCGCGGCGGCGAAAGTTATGCCGATGAAACTGCCTACTTCACCGGCGATGTGCTGGCCGCCACCATCGTTAAGGCCTACATTCCCGATGGCATGATTTTGCCGGACGCGGCTCTTGCCATCTTCGGCACCCGCGATCTCTTCGATGAATCCGACTCGATTGTTTCTCGTCCTCTGCGCCAGAAATCGAAGACCTCAGCTTTTCTGTCTGACTTTCGCGATCTTCAAGTTGGGGACTACGTCGTGCACGTCGAGCACGGCATCGGCCAATATCAGGGGCTGAAGGAAATCAACCAGGGAGACGGCAACGCTGAGTTCATGCTGCTTGAATATGCAGACAGCGCGAAGTTGTACGTCCCGCTCACGCGTCTCGATCTCGTCCAGAAATATCGCTCCGCCGAAGGTGCGAAGCCTGTGCTGAATCACCTCGGCACCGCAACTTGGTCAAAGACCAAAGCCCGTGTGCGCAAGGCGATGAAAGACATGACCGAAGAGCTGCTGAAGCTGTATGCGCAGCGCAAGGCCGCACAGGGGCACGCCTTCCCGCCAGACGGTGAATTCATGCGGGAGTTCGAGGATGCCTTCGAGTACAACGAAACCGAAGACCAGGCGCAGGCTATCGTCGATCTCAAGCGCGACATGGAAACCACCCAGCCCATGGATCGCCTGCTCTGCGGCGACGTCGGCTACGGCAAGACCGAAGTTGCCATGCGTGCAGCCTTCAAGGCCATCAATGACAACAAACAGGTGGCCGTGCTCGCACCCACCACCGTCCTCACCTTCCAGCATTTTGAGACCTTCAAGCAACGCTTCGCCGCATTTCCGGTAACCATCGACATGGTCAGCCGCTTCCGATCGCCAAAGCAGCAAAAGGAAATCCTGCAGCGGGTCGAAGCCGGCAAGGTGGACATCCTGATTGGCACCCATCGACTGCTCTCAAAGGACGTAAAATTCGCGGATCTCGGCCTCTTGGTGGTCGACGAAGAACAGCGCTTCGGGGTTCGCCACAAAGAGCGCCTTAAGCAAATGCGCAAAGAAGTGGACGTGCTCACCATGTCCGCTACTCCCATCCCGCGTACCTTCCACATGTCCCTGGTTGGCTTACGCGACATGAGCATCATCGAGACTCCCCCGAAAGACCGCATCGCGGTTCAAACCGTCGTGGCCAGTTGGGATGAAAAGCTAGTCCGCTCAGCCATCGAACAGGAACTCGATCGCGATGGCCAGGTCTACTTCGTTCACAATCGCGTGGACACGATCTGGGAAATCGCTGCCAAGCTTCAGGAACTCGCGCCCCGCGCTCGCATCATCGTCGGACACGGCCAGATGTCCGAAGGGGAGCTGGAAAAGGTGATGCTGAAGTTCATGCATCACGAGGCCGATATTCTGGTCGCTACCACGATCATTGAGAACGGGCTCGATATCCCGCTCTGCAACACGATTCTGATTAATCGCGCCGAGCGCTTCGGCCTATCCGAGCTGTATCAACTTCGGGGACGCGTGGGCCGCTCGAATCGCCGCGCCTACGCCTATCTGCTCATCCCGGCCGAGATCGAACTTACTCCCATCGCGCGCCGTCGCCTTGCAGCCTTGAAGGAATTTTCGGATCTCGGCGCCGGGTTCAAGATCGCCGCCCTCGATCTGGAACTTCGCGGCGCCGGCAATCTGCTGGGTGGCGAGCAGAGCGGACATATCGAGGCAGTCGGCTTCGATCTTTACACCCAATTACTCGAGCAGGCGGTTCGCGAGATGAAGGGCGAAGCGGAGCCGCAAGCCGCTGCACAGCTCAATCTCGGGCTCAACATTCGCCTTCCCGCGGACTATATCACGGAAGAAAACCAGCGCCTGCGAATGTACAAGCGCATCGCCGGAGTCGAGACCGAGCGCCAGTTAGTCGATGTGGCCGCGGAGATCCGCGACCGCTATGGCGATCCACCGCTCGCTGTGCAACAACTGCTGCGTTACGCGACTCTGCGCATGAAAGCCGTCGACGCCGGCGTAGTATCTATCGAGCGCAAGCGCGACCTCGTCAGCATCAAGTTCCGCCACGATGCGCCCATCGATCCTGCCAAGCTGGCGACTTTCGTATCTATGAATCGCGGTTCGCAATTCCTTCCCGATGGCACTCTGAAATTCTTTGCCCGCAATGTTGGAGCCCAGGAACTCCTCGACCAACTCGACCAGATTCTCCTGACCCTCGGCGAAGGAAAAACATCGCCCTCGATCGCCTAAGCGGCCTGCGCTGGGAACGTTATTCTGGGCGCCTCTAATGGGCTTCATAGAATTTTTGAATTGGACTCGAGCGTTGTGCCTTGGCACATTGAACTACAGTTGTGCCGCCTCGATGCGGCCCGAATGGTTCAATCTCGCCCTGTTGCCCATCACTAGACCTCGTTGTCCTGGAAATCAAAGCAACATCGTTTCAGCTGAGCGGCTCAGGCCGAAGGCGCAGGAGTGTTCGCCAGGCGCTTTCTTGACATTTAGACCTCTGAAGGGAGAACTACCATGAACCCAAAGAAAACGCGGGTAACGTTAAAGACCATTGCCGACTATGTGGGACTAACTCCTGGAACCATCTCCGCAGTACTCAACAACACACCTGCTGCAGACCGCATTCCACAAAGCACACGTGATCGCGTTACCGCTGCAGCGCGAGAGTTGAACTACTCGCCGAACCCCCTGGCGCGAGCATTACGAACTGGAGGATCAACCCTCCATCAGGTTGGCGCCGAACCCGCTAAGGCTCGCGGCGCCCTGGTCATTGCGGGCAGGGATCAATTTGAACGTGCTCTGAACGCGATCTACGAAGCTGGTCTGCGAATTCCCGATGACGTTTCGATTGTGGACTTAATCGAGGTACCGGAGGCCTGGGAACGTCCTACCATTAGGTCAGCCCACGAGGACTCGCCTTATGAAGTTGCCAAGCTCTCCTGACGCCGGGGCGAGGAAAGACAAAGAGGCACGGAGCTAGTCCGTGCCTCTGTTCTTACCAGTCGACTACTTAAGTTAAGCCGCCCTTTTCTCGGCGCGGAACTTTGCCCAGCGAGCTTTCTGAGCCGCTGCAATCCGTCGCCTTGCATCAGACGACAGAATTCTCAATGTCCGGTGCTTGCCCGCAGTCTTGCCGCTGGCCTTCCGGACCCGCGCCCAGCGGGCTCGTTGTGCAGCTGCCATACGCCGACGGGCTAGGGCTGAAACAACTCGTCCGGCTCGTGAGGAAGTACGAGTCGAGTTATCTCCGCCAAGACCTTCGAGTACAGAGATTGCCGAATCCAGCTGCTCTAACTGCTGTTGTTTGCGGCCCCGCTCATCACGAAGCTGCTGTAAGACGTGATCCAAGTTTGCCATGAATTACCCCCCTGGAAATACAGCCCAACGATTCTAGTCCAATGGATACGATTATGTAAGTCAGGTGACATAAATATTAGATAACTGCGCGAAAATTATCGGGAAATCACGGCCTCGAAACACCTTTCGAGAGAGACTTGGCAGAGTCGTGCAGGCGGCAACAACGTTACGGGACCAGCTTCTTGATGAGTGCTCCGGTTACCCTCATCTACTCGGATCCTTTTCTTTTCTCGTAAGCAGAAATTGTCGTAACCTCGACTAAGCCTGGAAGCCACAGCGTCCAAAGAAAAGATTCCAGGTTTGAGATTGCGGGATTGCGAAGTTGAACTTCAGGAAGGCCTTTTTGACGATAGACGCTGCTTCCCCTTGCCAACCGCACTCTGAAAGGCTCTGCTGAATTGCATCGTATGTCGATACAGATTTTCCTGTGCGGAGGAGGGCAACATGCCTGGTAGAACAGCTCTTCAACGCTAAAGTCGCTGAGTTTGTTACTATTTCTGGGCGCCCGCCCTTGGGTATCGAGCCATGGCCGGCTTATGACTTCTATGCTTCGTTCACTGCCATTTTTGCTTTCCTTACTCCTGCTCACAGTGCCGGGCATAACTACGGCAGAGAGTGGGGCGTCGAGTTCATCTCCCCGGCCGGGGACTGTGATCCTTGCCGAAAGCCCTCCCTTGGGCTGGAACAGTTGGGACGGTTACGGGACCACGATTGATGAGAAAGAATTCCGCGCCAACGCCGATTGGTTCGCCAAGCACTTGAAGCCCTTCGGCTGGCAGTACGTCACCATTGACATGGAATGGTTTGTGACTAATCCCAAGCCCGCAGGGAACTCCAAGGACTCGAAATTTTCGATGGATGAGTTCGGCCGCTACACTCCGCCGGCCGCTCGGTTTCCTTCAGCTGCGGGAAGCAGAGGCTTCCAGCCTCTCGCGGCTTTCGCCCATTCGCTTGGCCTGAAGTTCGGCATTCATATCCTGCAGGGAATTCCGAAGGAGGCAGTCGAGAAGAACCTGCCGATACAAGGATCGTCGTTTCATGCAGCGGATGCCGCCAATAAGTCGGGCACATGCCCGTGGAATCCCGACAACTACGACCTGGATGCTTCAAAACCAGCCGCCCAGGCTTATTACGACTCGATCGCACGTCTGTACGCGAGCTGGAACGTAGATTTCATAAAAGTTGATTGCATCTCAAGCCGTCCCTATAAAGGGGATGAGATCCGAATGTTGAGCACCGCGCTGAATAAGACCGGGCGGCCGATTGCGCTCAGCCTTTCCCCTGGCGAAGCACCCATCGACAAAGTAGAGGAAATGCGTAAGTACGCGCAGCTGTGGCGGGTCTCCAACGACATCTGGGACATTTGGCACAGCGATGTTGACTATCCACAAGGTCTTGGCGACCAATTTCCCCGCTTAGCGAAATGGGCGGGGATGGGGCAGTCCGGCCATTGGCCGGATGCCGATATGCTTCCTCTCGGATATCTCGGTCCCGCGCCGGGATGGGGCGAAGCGCGTCAAACGCGCCTCACTCATGACGAGCAACGAACCTTCGTGACCCTATGGTGTATCTTCGGCTCCCCGCTCATGGTTGGCGGACGGCTACCATCGGCAGATGGCTGGACGGTTTCTCTGCTTACCAACCCCGAAGTGCTCGCCGTTGATCAACATTCGAGTGAGAATCGACCGGTGCTTGCGACCGACAAGATCGTGATCTGGCGGGCAAAGTCCAAAGCCGGGCATTATCTCGCAGCGTTTAACATCAGTGCCGACTCGCAAAAGGTCAGCTACAAATGGAGCGATCTCGGATTGCCAGGCGATCGCTACCAGCTGCGGGACTTGTGGGAACGAAAAGATCTCGGCTCCCGGGATGCACTCAACTTGGAACTGCCTTCGCACGGAAGCATGCTGTACAGCGTTTCACATAAGAACTGAACCAACGTGGCAATCCCGACATGAAAGCCCTCTTCATTCGACAACCCGGCGACGCAATCGTGGACTCGATTCCTGAGCCCACAACCGCCAACGATCACTTACTCCTCAGAGTCCGCCTGGTCGGACTATGTGGCAGCGATCTCAACTCCTTTCGCGGCAAGAACCCGCTGGTTTCTTTTCCCCGCATTCCCGGCCACGAGATTGCGGCGACGATCGTGGAAGGCAGCCGCTCGAACCCTCAACTCGCATCCGGCGTAAACGTAACCATGTCCCCATACACCAGCTGCGGCAAGTGTGCCTCCTGTCGCCGAAACCGGCCGAATGCATGTCAATTCAATCAGACTCTCGGAGTGCAACGCGATGGTGCCATGACCGAATTCATCACCATGCCTGCCGAGAAGCTCTACCCATCCAAACTCAGTTTGAAGGAACTTTGCCTTGTCGAGCCGCTGTCGGTTGGCTTTCACTCGGTCGCTCGTGGCCGGGTGACAAAGGACGATACGGTTGTCGTCTTTGGCTGTGGAGGCGTCGGCCTGGGAGCGATTTCGGGCTCCAATTTCGCCGGGGCGCGCACCATCGGCGTCGATATCGATGACGGTAAACTTGCCCTTGCGCGAAAGGCGGGGGCCACTGAGACCATCAACTCAAGAAGCCAGAACGTTCACGAGTCTCTGCGCGATCTCACCAATGGGCTTGGCCCTGATGTGGTCATTGAAGCCATTGGCTCGCCTGAGACGTTTTGCATGGCGGTGGAGGAAGCGGGTTTTACCGGACGTGTGGTCTACATTGGATATGTGAAACAGCTCGTCAGTTACGAGACGCGTCTGTTTGTACAAAAAGAACTCGACATTCTCGGTTCGCGAAACGCCCTGCCGGAGGATTTTCGCCGCGTAATCAGCATGCTTGAGGCCGGGCGTTTCCCGGTTGAGGAAGCTGTGAGCTCCGTGGTTCCGCTCGAGCAAGTGCCGGAAGCCCTGCGCGAATGGGATACCAACCCCAGCCAGTTCAGCAAGATTATGGTAAACGTGAGTTGAGCCTTCGGCCGTCCTTTGGGTGATGAAGAACGGGAAAGCCCCAAGTTCAGTCGCACCGTGAGCTGTCGCTGCAGAAGAAGAAGATGAGGGGCTTGGTCCCCGAGGATTCCATTTCACTGACTTCGAGGAGAACACCTGAATGCAGGTCTCTAGCTCCGAAAAAACCAGTGGTTCCAAGTCGCGGCACCATCTTTTTCCAGTCGGGCAACTTGTGCCGTTCATTCTGGTGACCGCCCTCTTCTTTCTCTGGGGCATTCCCAACAACCTGAACGACGTCCTCATCCGTCAATTCATGAAGTCCTTTGCCATTAACCGCGTGCAAGCGGGCTTGGTGCAGTCTGCGTTTTACTTTGGATACTTCGTCCTTGCCATGCCGGCCGCCCTGATCATGCGTCGCGCCGGGTACAAGGCCGGTTTCGTCACAGGACTCTTTCTCTACGCTGGTGGCTGTTTTCTGTTTTGGCCCGCCGCGATTGGTGGAAAGTACATCTTTTTCCTCATCGCGCTTTTCGTGATCGCCAGCGGACTCTCCTTCCTTGAGACCGCGTCCAACCCGTTCATCGCCCAACTGGGTGACCCCGACACCTCGGAACAGCGCCTCAACTTTTCGCAAGCATTCAACCCCTTCGGATCCATTACCGGGGCTCTGATTGGAACGGCATTCATCTTCTCCGGAGTTGAACTAACTCCAGACGAAATTGCGCTAAAAAAATCGGCAGGACTTTATGATGCCTACCTTCAGGCAGAGCGCTTACGCGTAATCAAACCGTATGTGGTGCTTGGAATAGTTTGCATTGTGTGGGCACTCCTGATTCTGCGCACGAAATTCCCTGCGATTCAGAGTGAGCACGAACAAAGCGCGGAAGACCACGGCAGCTTCTCCCAGCTGTTCCAGTACCGCCACTTCCTACTCGCAGTCGTGGCTCAGTTTTTGTACGTCGGTGCACAGGTCGGCACCTGGAGTTACTTCATTCAGTATGTGCAGGAATACGCTCACCAGCCGGAAAAAGTCGCTGGATATTTCTTGACCGGAACGCTCGCCGCCTTTGGAGTGGGCCGCTTCTTCTCCGCCTACCTGATGCGGACCGTTTCCCCCAGCAAACTGATGGGAATCTATAGCGTGGTCAATGTCGTTCTGGTCGGTATCGGCGTCCTACGCCCCGGGTGGTTTGGTGTCTGGTGCGTCTTCCTCACCAGTTTCTTCATGTCGCTTATGTTCCCGACCATCTTCGCTCTCGGCCTCAAAGGACTCGGGCCCAACACGAAGCTCGGGGGATCGCTGCTCGTGATGGCCATCATCGGGGGGGCCGTACTCACTCCTCTGATGGGTTGGGTCTCGGAGCGCTTTGGGCACGTTGCCCCGGCCTATTCGGTCCCGTTCGTCGCCTATGTTTTCATCGCCCTCTATGCCTTCCTCGGCGCAACCCGCCGCGCGGAAAGCATTTAGCAATTTGTGTATGCACGGCCGGTGCGCGGACGATCGCAATCAGCAGGTTCTTGCAGCGCTCAGGCAGGAAACAACGCCGGCTCGAGTCAATTCGCGATGCCAGGCACCGAGTTAATTGGTAACTGCTTTCGCCGACTCCTCATGGACCACGTCATAGAGCGCTGGTGTCGATCGAACGTCCGACAACCCCGGCTGCGAGATCAATGCGCGAAATCCTTCATCGTGGGCTGCCTCGCACTCCTCCCGTGACGCCCATTCCACCACGTTTACGAAGCGATAGTGCGCTTCCGGAACTAGCGAACGATGCATCTTGTGCCCGACATACCCCTTTTTCGCACGCATGTAAGCATTGACCTTTTGGAACGCGGCGAAAAACTCCTCCTCCCGCCCAGCCGGAACCTCAAAACAGTTGATCAGCCTGACCATGAAATACCCCTAGATGAAATGGGTGGTACTGCAGGGAAGAACTCCGTTGTGAGTAGCCTAACACGAATGCCTGATGGATCTTGCCGCGGTCCTCGGGTGAATCCCAAGGGCAGGCAGAAAATCTCCGAGAAAGGAAAAGGCTGCCGAGATTCCTCTCAGCAGCCTTTATTTATGCCGGCAACGACCTACTCTCCCACACACTTTCGCGTGCAGTACAATCGGCCCTGCGGGGCTTAACTTCCGTGTTCGGGATGGGAACGGGTGGATCCCCCGCGGTAAGATCACCGACAAGTCGTAGCTGTTAGCGATCAGCCCTCAGCTCTCAGCAACTTCGTGCTGCGCCATTGTTAGGGGCTGATGCCCAGCAAACTCGTTCGCGCTTCCACTACCGCTCGTCTCGATAAGCTGAGAAGCTGAGAGCGAAAGCTGGTTTTGAAAGAGCTTGAGGTACGAAGCCTCATAACTGAATAGATTGGTCTTTCTTGCTAGCAGCAGCTAAGAGCTAGCGGCCATTTCCGTCGGCGCACAGTCGTCAGTATTGCTCTCAGTCATCCAGGTTCGAACGACTTACTAACAACATTGCTGGTTCCAGTTCAGGTTCTAACTGAGAACTGGCAACTGAGAACTGACAACTGGTGCTCCGAGTAAATTTTATGGTCAAGCCGAACGGGCGATTAGTACAGGTAAGCTGCACGCATTACTGCGCTTTCACTTCCTGCCTATCAACCAGGTAGTCTTCCTGGGCCCTTCATATCCCTTACGGGTTGGGAGATCTCATCTTGAGGAGTGCTTCCCGCTTATATGCATTCAGCGGTTATCACAACCGAACTTCGCTACCGAGCGGTGCCACGGGCGTGACAGCTCGATCACAAGAGGTTCGTCCATCCCGGTCCTCTCGTACTAAGGACAGACCCTCTCAAATCTCCTGCGCCCACAACAGATAGGGACCGAACTGTCTCGCGACGTTCTGAACCCAGCTCACGTACCGCTTTAATAGGCGAACAGCCTAACCCTTGGAACCTTCTACAGCTCCAGGATGCGATGAGCCGACAT
>DATNEX010000005.1:0-15668 GCA_035606605.1 Terriglobales bacterium | reverse complement strand
ATTACGTGTGCAAGAGTTAGCCATCCGCATGGCACTCGGATCACAGCGCTCCGGAATTCTAAGATTGGTCCTCGGTTCGGCGGCCAAGCTCGGCACGGCGGGCTGTGTAATCGGTCTGGCCGGGGCTGCAGCGGCATCGCATCTGTTCCGGTCCCTACTGTTCAACGTAAGCCCTTTTGATCCGCTGGTGCTCGCTCTTGCGGCAACGCTTGTGATGTTGCTTGCGTCACTTGCTGCGCTGCTGCCAGCCATGCGTGCATCTTCGATCGAACCTATGAAGGTCCTGCGGATGGACTAATCTCTTCAAGGCAATCTAGCTTCAGACGAAGAGCGCAAGATCACAGTGGCAATCGGAGTTTTGAATTGCTACTACAGACGGATCTCAAGCGGTCCTAAGTTGATTGTCCCGCTCCACAATGGGGAGCTACAGACCGGAAAACCACCCCTTTGCTAACAAAACCCGATCTCCCTACTGCACCGTCAGCCCGGTGGATCCGGTGATGCCTCCGGAGTTCGCCGTAATGTTCGTGCTGCCGGCAGCCTTGCAGTTACCCAGACCCGCCAAGCTCGGAGCATTTGCGATCGTCGCCACACTGGAGGATGACGAACTCCAATGGCTGTTTAGGGTAATGTCCTGCGTGCTACTGTCGCTAAAGGTCCCAGTCGCGGTGAACTGCTGAGTACCTCCGGCGGCAGCGGTTGGGTTAGCAGGAGTCACCACAATCGATACCAGCGTTCCTGTTCCCACCGTTAGAGTCGTAGTTCCTGATATACCAAAAGCATTTGCGGTTATTGTGACACTTCCGCTTTTTTTGCCGTGTGCAATGCCGGTTGCGCGTACGGAAGCGATGTTCGGGTGCTGTGACTTCCAGGAAACACCGCTGAGGTTTGTGGCAACGCTGCCATCACTGAACGTGCCCGTTGCCGTGAACTTGATTAAAGTCCCAGCATTGATGCGCGGATTGGCCGGAGACACCGTAATCGACACGAGGCTGACGTTCGATACCGTCAATCCCGTGGACCCGCTGATTGAGCCGTAGGTCGCAGTGATCGTTGTGGCGCCTGCGGTCAAGCCTGTGGCAAGGCCTTGGGAAGTGATCGTGGCATGCGCCGGTGAAGACGAGGTCCAAACCACCACGGCGGAGACGTCCTGCGTGCTGGAATCGCTGAATGTTCCCGTCGCCGTGAATTGTTTTGTAGTGTCCGGTGCCATCGTCGAATTCGCGGGTGTTACTGCGATGGAGACCAAGCTGGCCCCGGTCACCGTGAGCGAAGCCGTGCCGCTGACAGAACCGGAAGTCGCCGTGATCGTCGCGGTCCCTGGGCTAACCCCCGTGGCTAACCCGCTGGAGTTCATCGTGGCAGAGTTTGACGAACTGCTCCAAGTCACGTTCAGCAGCAGTTGTGTGCTTCCATCGTCGAAGCTGCCGGTGGCCGTGAACAGCTGAGTTGTTCCAGCGCCAATCGATACGACAGAAGGGGTCACAGAAATTGAGGTCAAGTGGGCTGCAACGATGGTCAAAGTCGACTGATCACTTAGGGCTCCTGCAGTAGCGGTAATCGTGACCTGTCCCGCAGCAACAGTAGTCGCTAACCCGGAGCTGTCGATTGTAGCCATGGTGGTGTCGGAGGAGCTCCATGTAACACCGTTAGTCAAGTCCGCGCTCGATCCGTCGCTGTATGTGGCGGTCGCGACATATTGTTGATTGATGCCGATACCGAGCGTCAAACCAACCGGCGTGACCGCAATCGAGGCAACCGTGGGTGCACTAACAGTCACTTGGGTTGTACCTGACAGAGTACCCAGGGTGGCAGAAATTCCAATCGTGCCCGCAGCCATGCCCGTGAGCAAACCTGAAGTACTGACCACAGCAATCGAATTCGAATTTGAGCTCCAAGTTACCAGTCCGGTAATGTCCGCGCTGCTGCCGTCGCTGTAGTTGCCCGTGGCCGTAAGCTGTTGCGCGGTGTTCACCGGCACGGTCGGATTCGCGGGCGTGATCACAATTGAGCTGAGGTTCGCTGCGGCGCTGCTGATGGTGAGGATGGCTGAGGCGTTCACCGATCCCGAAGTGGCCGTGATCACAGCCACACCAGACGTGTTCGCAGTAGCCCGACCTGCTGTGTCAATCGTGGCGACGCTTGCGTCTGACGAGGCCCACTGAACCGAACCCGTCACGTCTCCTGTGCTGCCATCTGACATCTGCGCGGTCGCGCTGAACTGTTGGTGCGCTCCGGCGGCTATCGCAGCCGAGTTAGGAGAGATCTGGATGGACGAGATCGTTGCAGAACCGGATCCGCCCTTCGACGAACCACCTGTTCCGCCCGGCAAAGTCTTTCCGCCGCCGTTTCCCGCTGGTCCCCCACAAGCCGTCAGCAGACCGCAAAGCAACAGAAGGACAGCGCAGAGTCTCGCGTGCATACCATCTCCAAAGTGAATTGTTCGGATCTACCAAGAGGCAAGACTGAAGGGAGTGCCTGCTCGTAAGATGCTACTGGTTTCCTTTAGGGAAAGCTCTTCTTTCCCCGACGGAGGGTATGACGTAGGTAACTCAAATACGTCACGAATGGTACACAGGATGCTATACATCGCCGTACATACCTTGCGACTCAAGGAAAGCGCGGGGGCACCCCGCAAACCCTAGTGGGCAGACTTTTCAGGCATATGGCTGACTACGTCTTAAAGGAACTTTTAGGGGGCGTAATTCACAACCCTATTCGTCGACACCAAAGTCGCCAACAGTTCCAAAACCTCCCTCGATAGATCCCACACGCCGAAGCTTTCGAGCATCACGCCTTCAGAGCTTCAACGATCGACAGCGGGCTTTCAGTCGCGATGACGCGCGCCAGCCGGAACCCCGCACCTCGCAGCAGCTTTGCAAACTCTTGCTTTGTCCGCTCCCGGCCGCGCGGCGTAAGCACAAGCATTTCCAGGTCGAGCAGCTTGCCGTAATGCGGCACGTTGCCGGTGGGTACAACAGGATCCACGATCAGCACCTTGCCTCGCGTACCGAGTGCTCGATGGCATGCTTGAAGAATTCGTGTCGCCGAGTCGTCGTCCCAGTCATGAACGATGTGCTTCATGATGATCGCATCGGCACCCATTGGTAGTTCTTGGAAGAAATCGCCGCTTTCAATCCGCACTCTCCCTGTGATGCCAGCGCGAGTGAATGTCGCGGTGGCACCGGCCGCAACATGCGGAAGATCAAACAGTACACCACGCATCTTCTTATGACGACGCAGAACGGTGGCCAGGAGCAGTCCGTGTCCCCCGGCAACGTCCATGAGGGTCTCGACTCCTTTGAAGTCGTATGCTTCCGATGTGGCGTGCGCCTCCATAGCGCTGACTGATGTCATCGCATCGTCGAAGACCGCGGCGACCTCTGGGCTTCGCGAGAAATACTCGAAAATAGGCGCTTTAAAGACCTGATCGAACGCTGGCATGCTCGTCTTCACGCTGTAGCTGAGCTGTCCCCACGGCCGCCACGTGATGTCATGAGCGGTAAAGCGCGCGTACCCCGCAAGGCTCTGGGGATGGTCGATCCGAAGCAGCTGTCCCAGGGAGGTGAGTCGGAATCGGCGATCTCTGCTCTCAGCGAACAAGCCCACGCTCGCGAGAGCCCTCAGCAATCGGTAGAGCCCGTCGTCTGAGACTCCGGCTTCACGGGCCATCTCGCTGCACCGCCGCGCTCCCTTCGCCAGTTGTTCGGGGACGCCAATCTCGACTATTGTGCCAATTGCTTGGCTGATCCACTTGCCAATCACCATCTGGAACAGGACTTCATATGGACGCACTGGGGAAGTTCGATTCCCTCTGTTTTTAGCCATAAGTCTCCTTACGTATCGTGTCGCCTGGATTTTAGTGACAGTCACTCGTGAAAGGCAAAGCCGCCCATGGCGGCGAGCAGAGAATAGAGAGGACCGCGTGCAAAGGGCTTGCCCCTTTCCCTGTTTAGTGCTCGGGTCCAATTCTTTGTTGGTGCATCGGCTCGTCGAACGCTTCTACCATGATCCGAGGTGTGCTCTCGAAGTGCGGGACGAAGGAATACACCAGTCCCGCTCGAGAAGGAAAGCGGAAAAGCTACTTTGCCTGTGGTTTTTGTCCAGCCAGGCCGCACTCATTGCATGGGAAGATATTTATCGCGTCCGCACTCGGCAACAAAGCAGTTTTCCAATCTGCTTGCGTGCCAGAATCGCAAACGACGCCTCGGTAGGCGCAACTCGAAAGCTGAGGACTTCATCCAATCTGGCATCGGAAGGTTGCTGAATGGCGAAAGTCGGGAATTTGCTGGTCAATACCGCGGTAGCTGAAGCGCAGTTCCTTCGCATGGAACTTCTCGCCGGATTGAACTTTTCGAAGATCGCGCGTGATTCCAAGGA
The DNA here is from genome assembly GCA_035606605.1 of Terriglobales bacterium. Taxonomy (GTDB): domain Bacteria; phylum Acidobacteriota; class Terriglobia; order Terriglobales; family Acidobacteriaceae; genus Gp1-AA145. The sequence continues at coordinate 11,288 of DATNEX010000005.1, read as the reverse complement.
TGAGCTCAAGATCGAGCGGAATCGTGCCAATGCGAGAAAGGCTTATGACGCTCTGCTGCACTTTATTCCTGCTGCCGCCCTTTCGCTAGAAGAAGCCAAGGAAGTCGCTTTAGGAATGGCAGAATTGAAGGCTGCCCTACGACGGCTGGGAGAAGATGTTTAGCCTACACCGCTTATCGCGATATCGACGAGCAATGACCGCCAGTGCCTGGAAGCCGTCCATTAAATCAGGAACGATCTCTTCACTAACGCTTGCTACTCCAGGTCCAGACGGGATTGCCTTTATCGTCGCGGAGAATCAGGGTATCGTTCCCCTTTTGGGCTTGCCGCGCAAGGACTAAGTCGCTGTTACCGGCTTTGACCTTTGATCCGGTGACCGCAATTTCATCCCCCTTGTTGAGCTCTACTCCCATTTCATCGAGAAACGATTTCGGGCAAAGGTAAACGTCAATGACGTCGTTCTCAACTTTGAGAACAATGTGCACAATTTCTTTCTCGTGCCCCCGCGCGGGCAAGGTGATGTCTTGGATCGCACCTTTGATCTTCGTTTCCGTCTGAAAGTCATACCTAGGAGGGCTCGGCTCGCTGGCATCTGCGGGCCTCATGACTAACGCCAACAAGCAGCCGGCCACTAAGAGAGAAACCAGATATGTGTATTGCCGAACAACAGAGATGCGCGGCATAGACTCCTCCCGAGGATCCGCGGAGTAAGCCGGACACACTATTATGAAGTTCTCTATGCTTACCGCAGATTTGCTAAGACAAAGCCGAGCCCATCGTACTCCTCAGGATCGGTTTGTCCAGTGTTTAATGAACCTTCCGAACCAAGACTCTATCGGCGGAGATGAGTGCTAAGGCGATTTTCAACGACAGAGATGCGCGTTAGGGTGGCAATTGATTTGCATCAAACAATCCGTTGGCCTTGAATAGAAAGGTTCTCTTATGTCGCGATCAAATGCGATGTCCCCTAATCCTGAACCGGAGAATCTCGAGCCAAGTGCTGGTAAAGAAGACTCGGACAACGTTCTCCTGCTCGCTCAGGAACTAATACAAGCCCTGGATGTGGAGAGCAATGAGCGTATGCAGCACGTCAGTGCTCAAGCTAAGCTGGTCGAGAATACGGAATCGAGCTAGTAAATTTTGCTCGGCCCAGGGATAAATGCGATACAGAGTTCACTGTATCGCACGCCGCACCCAGTGCCCATCCGATCTCTAATTAGCACCTTCGTGTTACATTTCTTCCTGTATTCATGATCATCACTCAGCGCGTGTTGTCTGAACTCCGAGTGGTGAGCTCGGGTGCCAATTCTCGCGAACCAAACTTTCTAGATTTCTTCCTTCTCGTTCGAGGTCAACGGTTTTATCCGACCGCTCCCTAGACTACCTCTCCTGCTGAAAGACTCATCTTTAGAACTGTATTTCTGAACCGCTTGCGAGTTCAGAGCAGCGCCATTGTGCACGTCTCCAACGGAGCTTCTTGCCACGTTACAGCGCATAGCCATTGATCGGATTGACGCGCGTGAATACACCGTGCCCACGGATTTCCCGGAGTCCGATGGCACTCTCGAGTGGAACGCCACAACTTTGGTCGTGGTGCACGCCTTCGGCGGCGGGGAGGTCGGTCTCGGCTACACCTACGCGGACCTCGCGACCGGCACCTTGATCCGCAAACTCTTGTTGAAAGTAGTTGAGGGACAAGACGCCATGTCTCCAGTTGCGAACTGGAACGCCATGGTGCGACGCATTCGCAATCTTGGACGTCCGGGGATTGCTTCGATGGCGATCTCGGCGGTCGATGCGGCGCTATGGGATTTGAAGGCACGATTGTTGAACCTTCCACTCGTGAGCCTCCTCGGAATGGTCCGCGCGTCGGTACCTATTTATGGCAGCGGTGGATTCACATCGTATTCGGACGGCCAACTCCGGAATCAGTTCGCTGGCTGGGTAGAGCAAGGAATTCCCCGCGTAAAGATGAAAATTGGGCGTGACGCTACGGCTGACCTTTGCAGGGTTGGTGTAGCACGGGAGGCAATCGGCCAGGCCGCGGAGCTTTTCGTCGATGCCAATGGCGCCTACAGCCGCAAGCAGGCGGCGGCACAGGCCGAGAAATTCGCGGACATGGGCGTCAGCTGGTTTGAGGAGCCAGTATCCTCCGATGACCTCGAAGGATTACGGCTGCTACGCGATCGTGCTCCCGGTGGAATGGACATTGCTGCCGGCGAGTATGGATACGACTCGTGGTACTTCCGCCGAATGCTTGAGGCTGGGGCGGTTGACGTGCTGCAAGCCGATGCAACGCGATGCGGTGGCATCACCGGATTCCTGCAAGCCTCTGCCCTATGTGAAGCGCACCACATACCCTTGTCGGCGCATACGGCTCCCGCAATCCATACCCACCTTGGCTGCGCGACCACACCGCTTCGGCACCTCGAATATTTTCATGACCATGTTCGCATCGAGAAGATGTTCTTCGACGGCATTCGATCGCCGATCAACGGAGAACTTTCCCCCGACCTCTCACGGCCGGGAATAGGAGTTGAGTTCAAGCAGATCGATGCAGAGCGCTTTGCCGCATAGGAGGAGGAGAGATGTCTGCGAGCCGTGTTCCCCTGGTTGCACCCGAGAGCTTGACACAGACATGGCGAATTGAGTCGCAAACGATTGACGCAGCGGCTCTCGAAGAGGAATTGCGGCGAGTCGTGCGTGGCGAAGTTCGATTCGATGCGGGCAGCCGAGCCCTTTATGCAACCGATGGATCAAACTACCGGCAAGTGCCGATCGGGGTGGTTCTCCCCAAATCCAAAGAGGATGTGATCCGAACCGTCGCGGCCTGCCGGAAATTCGGCGCGCCGTTGTTGTCTCGCGGAGGCGGTACGAGTTTGGCCGGGCAATGTTGCAACGTTGCCGTCGTTCTTGACTGGTCGAAGTATCTGCACCAGATCCTCGAACTCAATCCGGACCACAAATATGCGCGTGTACAACCCGGAACCATTTGCGACACCCTGCGCCATGCCGCGAAGCCTTACACCCTGACCTGGGGGCCGGATCCAGCGACCCACGACCATTGCACGTTCGGCGGCATGCTAGGCAATAACTCATGCGGCGTGCATGCGCAGATGAACGGTAAAGCCGACAACAACTTGCGGTCCATGGACATTCTGCTCTACGACGGCACCGAGATGACGGTTGGATGGATGGATGAACAGCAATTGACCGCGAAAATCGCTCACGGTGGGCGCGAGGCAAAGATCTACGAGCAATTGAAGTCGTTGCGCGATCGCTTCGGCGACTTAATCCGCGAGCGGTATCCGCACATTCCGCGCCGAGTGTCAGGTTACGGTCTCGATCAGTTGCTGCCCGGCGAAGATGGGCGGTTCAATTTAGCGCGAGCGCTAGTGGGAAGCGAGAGCACATGCGTCACGATTCTCGAAGCCGAGGTCCAGCTGATCTATAGCTATCCCAAGCGGGTGTTGTTGGTGCTCGGTTATCCAAGCATCTACGAAGCGGGCGACCATGTGCCAAAGCTGCTCGAATTCAGGCCCATCGGGTTTGAGGGCATCGACAATTTCCTCATCAACAATGTCCGAAAGAAGGGCTTGCCGCAGGTGGAGGACTTGTCTGAACTGCCGGAAGGGAAGGGATGGCTGATCGTGGAGTTTGGTGCCGGCACGACCGATGAGGCGGAGCAACAGGCCTGCCGGGCGATGTCGGCGCTCGAGGGGTCGGGCGCTCCATCAATGAAACTCTATGTCGATGAAAGCGACCAACAAAAAATATGGGACGTTCGGGAGGCAGGACTCGGTGCAACTGCCTTCGTTCCCGGCGAACCACTCACCTGGGAAGGCTGGGAGGATTCGGCGGTCGCACCCGAAAAAGTCGGCGACTATCTGCGTGACCTGAGCAAACTTTACGAAAAGTATGAATACCGCTCAGCGCTCTATGGGCATTTCGGGCAGGGGTGCATTCATTGCCGCGTGAACTTCGATCTCATGAGTGAGTCCGGCATTCGTAAGTGGCGAGGATTCATGGAAGAGGCCACCGATCTGGTCACGAGCTACGGGGGATCGATCTCGGGCGAACATGGAGACGGGCAATCGAAAGCCGAGTTTCTCTACAAGATGTTCGGGACCGAGTTGATCGAGGCTTTTCAGGAGTTCAAGTCGATCTGGGATCCGGATTGGAAGATGAATCCGGGGAAGGTCGTCGAACCATACCGGATTGATCAGAATCTGCGGCTGGGGGCGGATTATCATCCCTGGAATCCGCCGACTTACTTTAAGTTTCCCGAGGATCATGGAAGCTTTGCGCACGCTGCGCTGCGGTGCGTTGGAGTGGGCAAGTGCCGGCGGGAAAACGGCGAGGGCATGCAGGACACGATGTGCCCCAGTTACATGGTCACCCGTGAGGAAATGCATTCGACTCGGGGTCGTACCCACTTGCTATGGGAGATGATGCATGGCGACGTCATTCGCAAGGGTTGGCGGGACGAACACGTGAAGGAAGCCCTTGACTTGTGCCTGGCGTGCAAGGGCTGCAAGGGAGATTGTCCCGTCAATGTGGACATGGCGACCTACAAAGCGGAATTCCTCGCGCATTACTGGAAGGGACGGGTGCGTCCGATTTACGCCTATGCATTTGGATGGGTCGACAAATGGGCGCGGCTGGCGTCGAGGGCTCCGGGACTCGCGAACTTGTTCACGCAATTGCCAGGGCTTCGGGCGTTGGCGAAGATGGCCGCGGGTGTTCCACAAAAAAGGCAGATTCCGGCGTTCGCGGCCCAGACCTTCAAGAATTGGTTTCATAAGCGCAGGCCGCGACCGGGTTCCGGGCCCAAGGTCCTTTTGTGGGCAGACACGTTCAACAACTATTTCATGCCGGAAACAGCGCAAGCCGCGGTCGAAGTCTTGGAGCAAGCTGGATGCGAAGTCGTAGTACTGAATCAGCATCTCTGCTGTGGCAGGCCGCTCTATGACTACGGATTCCTCGATATGGCGAAGGCCTATTTGCGCCGCAATCTGAACGCGATCCGTCCTTATATCTTGGGGAATATCCCCATGGTCGTATTGGAACCGAGTTGCTGCTCGGTTTTTCGAGACGAACTGCACAACTGGTTCCCCGAATCGAGCGAGGCGAAGCAGGTTGCGGAAAACACGTTCACATTGTCAGAGTTTTTGGAGAAGAGAGTCCCTGATTATCGCCCACCCTCAATCAGTCGCAAAGCGATTGTGCAGGGGCACTGCCATCAAAAGGCGATCATGCAACTGAAAGAAGAGAAATCGCTGATGCAGAAAATGCAACTTGATTACCGACTGTTGGAGTCGGGCTGTTGCGGCATGGCAGGAGCATTCGGATATGAAAAGGACAAATACGACGTCTCGATTGCCTGTGGCGAGCGTTCGCTTTTACCTGAAGTGCGCAAGGCGGGGCTCTCAACCTTGATTGTCGCCGACGGTTTCAGTTGCAAGGAGCAGATCGCGCAAGAAACCACTCGGCATGCTCTGCATCTGGCAGAGGTTTTGAGATTCGGGTACAGAAATGGCGGGCAGGAGGTTCCGACCATGTATCCCGAGAGCCATTCAGTCGAGCACCGCAAGCGTGCGCAGAGAAAATCGATGGCCCGAGCCGCCGCTTTTACCGCGCTTGCGGTTGGTGCATTGGTTCTGACCTTCTTGAAACGACGACAACACTAAAGCAATGGTCTCTCCGCATTTGCGGACCCAACTTGGTTCAAAGGAGGCCTCGTCGGTCGGACTCGTGAACGGATCTATCGTGAAACCGGAATCACGGCTGGTGAGCCAGCGTGATGGAAGTAATATTTTTGTTTCAAAGAGGGCACCAAAAGCCTTATATGTCAGTACAGTTTCGGACGTATAGACAAGGATCTTGGTTTAAATCTAAGCTCGTTTTCGTAGTCTTCAAATCACTTCCGATGGCTTTTATCGGTAAGAGACGCCGTGACTTCCGGGGGGAGGGCGCGGCGTTTTCTTTTACTTCGTTTCCATTTTCATTCTGAAGGTGACGAAAAAAGGCGCCAGCCAAAGGCTTCGGTCTCCTGGAAGTTCGGCTGGCGTATCGGAGTGTTGAATTTCTTGTCGTGAACAACCTTACATTCAGCAGAGAAAAATCAGTACCCCACTTTAGTGGGGGTGGTGGCGGATCACTCTGGATTCGTTATAAGAGGGTTTCAGTTGGAGGACGACGTGGCGGCATCTGGAAAATCTGGACAGGAAATGCCCGCTGGATTTCACAGCCGGCCGCGTCGAGGGGAGGCTTTGCGCCGCGCGAGAGGATCATACGCCCCGTTTTATGCTCCGCAACAGCTCTTCCACGTAAAGGGCGTCGCCCTCGATAAGCGGCACCTGTGCGAAGGCTTCCAACAGGGCTTCAGTGGGCTGTCCATCCTTTATATGTCCCGTCAATTCACCCGGTAGCATTTGGATGAGTAGCTGTAGGGCGGAGACCCGAAAACCCGCCGCCCTTGCATCCGTGTCCGGTTTGCAGGACCGGCGGAAAATCTCAAGGTCTATGGAGCCGCCGACTAAGGTTTGGCGTATTTCCCAACATCTCTTAAAGTCGGCTGCATCCACAGCGGATATCAGGTCACCTTTCATAAGTCCTCTTCTACGCCGTATTGAGCAATGTCACAAGCGGGGTCACTTCGACGGCAGGATCTTGCCATGGGGCCGTCGCAACCCGGTTCTGCCTGATTATGGCTTGCCTGACACAGGGCTATACTTTTGGGGAATTGAGGCCAACTACAGTGGTAAGTTTCGCGATCAATTTTTTGGAGGCCGCCTGCAACGTCCCGAAATGAGAACACGCAAAATGGCTAAGAACATTTTGGAAGTGATAGACGGGATCAGCAATGATGGAGTCTTCACACCTTCGCAAAATCTTAAGCAGATTGGTCGCCTTGCGAGGGGTTTTGCTCCGATGCTGACGGAGATTCTTCAGGATTACATCCAACAGAACGAAGCGGATGTTGTTTACCGAACCGCGCGGATCAAGGCTGCCAAAAAGATGCTCGGTGTGTGAATGGCGAGCGCCCTCCACCCTGACACTCTCGCGCCAAGAATGTTGGTCAGTCGCAGATAAGGCGATTTGAAGCCGGGACCAAGCCCCACTTTCGTGTCGTAGGCGTCATAAGAATGTCGAGCTATGCTCTAGACTGGCGGCTTGTGTCTCGCACGACCACAAGCCCTAGCCGTCAGCCGCCGTATTGCCCAACGCGACGGCGCTGACGGCACCAGCACCTGGAGTTTTTTCCTCAAAGCGCAAAGTTGCGACATCGCGCCGACATCCTACCAGGTGCCGCGAGGTGGCAAGAAGGGAATTGCTATTACGTTTGGTGCCTGCAGTGTCGGCCCCTGGTGGTGTAATTCTTTCGCCAATCAACAGCGAAGGAACGAGCGTGTAAAACTGCGAAGGGCCCGCTAACCGCAAAGCGGGGTCCCTTCTGATTAGGCTGCTCCCTTGGTCTTCTCATCTGGAGTGATTCGCTCCATGCGCTTTCGGCTTTCCTCATCCAACGCATGGATGCGTTCTTTGGCAAGGTCGAGCGCTGTGTTGCTGTGGTGTTCTTCTGTAGCTTTTTTGACGGGTTTACGCGACGGACGAAGCGGCTTCATGTCCCCTTTCGGCATGAGGCACCTCTTGCGGACAGATTATTATCTGAATCATACACCTTAACCAGGTGCGACGACGCAGCGGTCGGCTTCGTTGCGGGCTGCTTGACTGCAGGGAGGCGTCAAAAAGCCTAAGCTGCTGAACGGTATCCGAACAACTACCCCAGGAGCAAAATAAGAATGGACTGTATCGAACTAACGATTAAACTTTCTTGTATATTCTCAGCGTCTTAGGCACAAGTAAGTGGTGAACTGCTGCCGAAAATTTTCAAAATTCTGAAACGGGGTGCACTTAAGACACCGCATGCGGCTGTTTCGTCTATGTACTCTCCGTTGATCCCTATTCTGCCTGAGGACGAAGAGCACGTCTCAGTCGCCAGGATAAACAAGTGGGTTTCGCTCGCGGATGCCGCGTTGGCGACTTTCGTACCGTCGCGCAAGAGAGCTTAACCTTATCTCGGGGGCCTGGGAGCTTTCGGGAGAGCGTATCGCACGTCCTACATAAGGCTATTTGGTCCTGGCCACGGGAGTCCACTGCGCTGTGGCTATCTTCCACCTGCCGGAATCTTTGACAAACACCACGCTCGTTGCTTCTTTTGAGTTCTCTTCAGATGTCTTGGTATTGAGAATGCCCGTTAGAATCGCGGTGTCTCCAAAACGCCGAACGGACACATCACTTAATTTGCGCTCGGGACGGGGATCATTCTTGGGCTGCTTGCCCGCTCTCGCCTCGGTTTTTGCCCAAATGAACCCTGTCGGCATCACGAGTTTGAGGCGATCCATCTCCACCTGATCCATGGTGGCGCCGTCACCACCATCGAAGGCCGTGAACCATTTGGCATGCAGGGCTTCGAGTTCGCGCTGTAGGTTCGCATCTGCTCCTTGGGCCATACAAGCCGCCGAGCAAAGCAGGATTGATAGAATCACCATTGCATTGCGCATCAGAGCTCCTCCGGGGAACGCTTCACCGTGGTCAAGCGAGTGTAGCGCTGGCACGCGAGGTAGTAAAGTTCGTGACGCATCGAATGTTGATGCCAATCGCAGAGCGATCAGATCTCGGAGGTGAGCACGCGAAAAGGTCACCTACGTATCGTGCTCATGACTCCTCGATGTACCCACACCAAACGTCGACGTCCCAAGTCTTCGCGAACTGATTCAGCATACATTCGCGCTGCTTCGGATCGTTGGCTTTGCCTTGTGCCCACAAGGCGTTCCTACATTCTCAACCCACGCCAACATGGAGATTTCTTTCTCTAGCTGCTATCACTGCGTCTGTCGCGAGATATTCGGCAAATTGAAATGTGTGGAATCCGTCGGGGATGTCCAATGGGAAATAGCGCTTTTGGTCAATGGCGGCAGCAACGTCCAACCCCTCGGCTTTCAGCTTCTGAAGAACACTGACGCGGTGCGATTCGCTAGCGAGAACGACGATCGCCCTCCCATTTTTTAAAGATGTTCCCACGAATTGGGCGAGGCCATCAACGAATGCCCTCGGGTCGGGGTAACAGCTCACTTCTTGGCGGTTTCCCGCCGTCTCGCTGCTGGATTTCAGCTCACCGCTAGAATCGGTGAAGTTGTGACCATCTAGAGAGGCGCTGACAAACCGGCCACCTTGAAGCACGGTCTTTATCGCTGGAAATAACTCCCTCGGAGCGCAGGACTTGATAACGTAGCCTGACCCCGTGCTCAAGGACTCTCGGATGACCTCTGGAGAGCGTTCTTCGCTCATGAAAAGAACCGTCGCGTTAGGATTATGGTCGCGGATTTGTCGCGCAGCCTCAATCCCATTGAGAGTGGGAAGGCCAATGTCCATTAAAATCAAGTCTGGTTGCAGCTGTACAGCTTTCTGAACCGCCTCTCCCCCATCGGATGCTTCACTGATTACCTGCAATTCCCACGCGTCCTGAAGCATGGAACGAATGAAGAGAAGCCAAGGTTGATAGTCATCGACAACGAGAACTCGCACGACCATTGAGGTCCCCCTGAAACCTGAACAGTTTGGCTCTTCGGAAGTTGCGACGTGGCGCCTTTTGGCTCGTTAAAACGTTTCAGTAGCCTAACACAACTCTCGACACTAACCATCATCAATGGTACTTTTTTCCATGCCGCAACTAGGTTCTTCTTCTCACCCATCAACTGGTACTTTTTTCCCACTGCGTTGACGCCTCCCAGCCACCCGCCCTGGTCATTTTTGGGATACACCTTTTAGGTAATAGACGAAGTCCCCTCGGCGGGTTCAACATGATCGCTTGGGTTCGCGACAATGAGATTTCTCCGCTTCAGATCGCGGCACAGAATTGAAGAACTGAGTAGACAAAGAGCCTTCGCCGAAGCCCGTGAGCAAGCGCAGCTTAGACTTGAGCAATGCATCGCCGACCTGCACAATCCGGAAATCGCGACGGAGAACACGCAAGGTCCGAAGATACCAGAAGCTAAGTGGGAGATTCAGAACTCTGACGTAATTCTGTAAGCGCCGACCTTCTGGACCACTTCTGTACCGGTCAGCAAAACTTTCGGGATTTGCGGAGTTTTCCTCGAAGTCCCGCAAGAGTCAACTGTGAGATTGCTTTCTGCAGCTTTGCCAAAACCTTAGTGCCACATCGGGAATTCTCCTACAGCTTTCGGGCCATTCTCAGAGCCAGCCGCAAAGGATTGAATAGCGCTACCTGCTCCAGCAAAGGCCGGCCCGTTGTTGGCTTCTTCCGGGGGGAGGGGGTTGCGACTAAACGGGCCGAGACTAACTCGCTTGAGCAAGGCGCATCCGCCCGTTGCAAGGAGTCAAACAATGTTGAAAATGCAGGATGATGCTGGGGACGCACAGCCGCGGTCTACATCGGAGCAGCAACGCGACGCGGCGAGGCTGCTCGGGGACGCGCTATCTCGGTCGCGCTCAATCAGTGACGACTTTCAGAAAAGGAATTTCGCAGTTGCTTCCGAGAAGATCCCTACCGAGGATTCTAATCAACCATTGACCTCACCAACAATGAACACGTACACAGAAGCGGTGAAGGAGTTCACTACAAATGCTACTGCGTTCATCGAACACCTTCCGCTTCTTACCAAAGCTCGGGCCGCGTACGAGGTAGCCATTCGGACCAGCACAGAAATGCGCAAAATCTTGGATACCAGCGACGAGAACCTTCGAACTCTCATGACCCAGTTGGAACAGCAGGTCAATCTTCGGGAGGTGAAGTCCGCTACCGACAAGAAGCCTCCGGAAGCGGCGAAAGTTGAAAGCATCAAAGAGACTAAGGAAGGCGGAGGCCGCGCTTTTAGGTGGCCATGACGAAGCCGCGCCTGTCGCGGCGCCGCTGAGAGTTTACCTGGGAATGTCTATGTGACTCTTCGTAGGTTGGGTGTGCCAGAAACTTGCTGGCCATGGAAGTGCCACTCCTAAGGGCCCTGGAAGAATCTGGTGATGGATTCTTGTTGCCTTGCATACCCTGGTAAACTCGCCTTTCCCAAACCGAGGACGATGAGTTCATCCTGCTACGAAAATAGCCGGTTGAGTGATATGGAGACTTATCGTCAACCACCACTTACCTCAACGCATTCAGCCCGTCAGTGGCCTTCTTGAAACTAGGATCAATCTCGAGTGCTTTCTGAAAGTGAATCCGCGCATCCTTGACATCGCCCGCCGCGTTGTATGCTCGGCCAACTCCA
>DATNEX010000003.1:0-110128 GCA_035606605.1 Terriglobales bacterium | reverse complement strand
AGGTCCCATCCTGCGAGGTCTCGCAAGCCGGGCGCCTTACTTTCACAATGGCTCTGCGGCGACCTTGATGGATGTCATCCGCTTTTATGAGAGTCGTTTCAATGTCTCTTTTAGCCCTAAAGAAAAAGCCGACCTGATCGCCTTTTTGAATTCGCTCTAAGATCATATCGATGGCAGCCCGTCAGGAAGGCTTGGGGCCGGAACCGCACTGGATGCTGGACGTGGTCAGCTTGTGAGTACGCCCGAAAATCGAAAATGCGGTGGCGAGGCAAGAACTCCCGTGGTGCTGGGGAGGAACGTGCGACGTCCAGCGAAGTCCATGACGTGCTCCGGATTGAAATCATTACGTCGCGATCAACGGCGAATCATGGTAACGAACGTGGAAATCGAGCCGACGACGTTCACAGCTTGATCCAGCACCACTCCTTCGAATAGGGAACACGGCTCATGCGATATCCCGATTTCACGCTAGTCACAACTGTGTCGCTCCAGTTGAAACCGCAGCCGTTCTCGGGATCGAACAAACCCGGTTCTTCCGAGAAACACATATTTTCCTGCAGAACGGTGTAATCTCCGAGGGCGAGGTAAGGAGGCTGGTGGCCCTCGACACCTGACCCATGAGCGGGCCGGTGATAGATGTATTTCTGGACGCCGCTCTCGACCTGATATTTGTGGATCTTATAAGCCACGCTGGAGCAAGTCGCGCCCTGCACCTGCAAATCCACTTGCATGTCGCAGCAGTGCTGGCTAACTTCCCAGAGTTTGCGCATATGGGGATCGAACTGACCCGCTCCGTCGGCAATGATGTACATGCGGTAATTTTCTCCACCGTAGCCTCCGATGCTGGCTCCGCCTGAGACTTGGAGCGCCATGCCGCGTCCGATGCGGTTGAAGTAAGGCTGGTTGGGATGAGGATAAGCGGTGACCGGGCCGACACGTACCTCCACATCCACGTTGGTTTTTACCCCGTGATGCGGCGCACCGTTGGCCAGCTTGAGATCAGAATACAGTTGCTGATTTATCCAGAACTGACAGGCCATTGCGACTTCGTAGTCGGTAACGTCGGTGCCATGGGTGAGGATGTAATCTCGTGCGAAGGCATGGGCTCGGTCGAAGTAGACATATGCCCGCCGCCAGAGCGCCAGCTCTTCGGGGGTTTTTACCATGCGCATGTCCATCAGCGTCTGGTCGACGTTCACCCATTCAATATCAGGCAAGATTTCGCGCGCCTTGGCGCTTTCCGAGGGATAGAGCTCACCATCAATGCCGATCTTCGTTCCCTGAATTCCGTGTTCTTTGATTCCCTCCAGCAAGAATCGAAAGAGATCAACCGTCTTTCCCTGGACTACCCTCCCCTCGTTGGGAAATGACCCTTCCGCGTCCCTAAAATCGAAGTAGCCTTTCCCGTTGCCGAACCACCAGGTGCGGACCAGGTCGCGGTCAAGCGCTGGGTACATGAACCAGGGGTCGGCGTCGTCTTGATTCATGAACGTGGCTTCCGGCCGCTCAGTGGTGGTGTGCCAGTAGCCGGTCAGATATGTGGTGTTGAGAGGATTACGGACCAGAAAAGCCTGAACACCGTTACGCGCCAGTCTCTCCTTGAACCTCGCCACCGTGTGCTTGTTCCAGTCGAGCGTGAGGCGGTCGTCGGTGGCGGGTGCGGGCGGTCCTACCTCTCCCGGCGAGGGTTTGAGGAGGAGGGCTTCGCTCCTGCCGGTAGCCTGCTGTTGAAGCAGGTCAAACATCGAGGAGCGGGAAGACTGCGCGGCAGCGACCTTATCGAAACGCGCCAAGAAACCAGCCCCCAGCAATCCCAAACCACCCTTTTGTGCGAACCGGCGACGACTGAATTCCATGTGGCCTCCCATGGTTGGCGTCTCTACGGGAGTGGTTCAACCGCCGCACTCCCCGGACGCTGGTTTCGAAAGCGCGGATTACGGCTTGGGTCCCACTCCGCGCAGGTGGAACGCAAAGAATTCGTCCACACGAGTCCAGGCATCACGCAAGACATGTTCACGGCTAAAGTAGTGAAACTCGCCGGGATAAATCATGAATTGCACAAGATTGCCTTTATTCTTCTTAAGAGCTTCGTCTACAAGCCAGACGGACTGCAAGAATGGTACGTTCACATCGGAGGTTCCGTGCAACACCAACAGCGGGTGCGCCAGCTGATCGATGTGAGAGATCGGCGACGCATTGGCATAGACCTTGGGGTTCCGCTGGGGTGTGCCCATGCGGCCTTCGGTCCAGTCATTGTTGGGAGGGTCGTGGTAATACATGACGTAGTCTGCGACTCCGGCGACATCCACTGCGGCTCGGAACAGATTGGGCTGGTCAGTCATGGCAATCAAGGTGAAGAACCCACCGTAACTTAATCCCCAGATCCCGATGCGGTGGGTATCCACGTAGGGCAACGTCTTCAAATAATTCGCGCCCATCCAGGCGTCTTTGGCGTCGTTGCCACCGACATCCATGTAGACGCCATTGCGCCAATCTCTGCCGTAGCCAATACTGCCGCGATAGTCGGGAGCAAGAATCACGTAACCTTCCTGCAACAAATACTGGTGATAGCTGTAGTACACAGCGTAGTTGCGCTGGATGTGCCAGCCGTCGTAGTTCTGGTTGATGCCGTCGCCGTGGGCCCAAATGATGGCCGCATGTTTTTTGCTGAGGTCGAGATTCTTGGGGACAAAGAGCCATGCGGGCACCGGTTTGCCGTCCGGGCCTGGATAGGTCACGAATTGAGGCTCGACAAATGCCGCGTGGTCGATGCCGGCGGGCATGGAATTGCTGAGTCGTATCGGCTTCCCCCTTGCGGTTGTGTCCACCACAAACAGGTCGGCAGAGTTTTGCGTGTCGGTGTGTTGGTAGACAAGGCGCTGATCATTCGGAGACCACTGCGGCGCGACGTTAGTGCCACGGCCGGTTGTGAGGTAAGTGATGTTCGCGTGCGCGGGATCGCCGCCGATCGTGGCAATGCCGACTCGTCGGTCGCCCGGATGATCTGGCTGGTTAGCGTCGAATGCAATGCGGGTGCTGTCGTGTGACCAAGTGGGTCGCCACGCTTCAAAATGTCCTTTCGTGATTTGCACAGGGTTGCCGCCCCCAGCTGGCATCACGTACAGATGGTCCCAGCCATCGACGTCGGTGAGAAAACAAATCCATTTCCCATCGGGAGAGGGCTTGGGCTTGGCCTCGGCCTCCCAGTCAGGCAGGCTCCAGAACTTGTCTTCTTTATCTTCGTGGATCGCGCGTGGCGAGTCGCCGGTTGCACCGGCGACGTAAATCGTGCGCGTCTTGAAAGCGTTGGATTGGCGATCGTAAGTCAGGTGAGCCGAGTCAGTCCAGGCAAGGCCGTTATATTCTCCCTGCGTGTCAATCGCGGTGGGTTTGCCGCCGGTCGCGGGCATTACATAAAGTTGGCCAGGGGCGTATTCAAACACCGGGAAAATAAGCTTCTCGCCCGAATACGAGGGCGATTCATCGTGCCGGATGATCTTGCTGCCTCCAATGTAGGCAATCTGCGATCCATCCGGCGACCACTTTATTTCGTAGATGCTTTCGTCATCGTGAGCGATTTTGGATTCCGCCCCGTCGCTCATAGAACGAATGATCAGGTCGGCACCGCGCTGAACCTCACCAGCGCTCCCTGCGCGGATGAACGCCAGTCGCGTGCCATCGGGGGACTGCGAGAACTGGGCCTCGGCACCGGGTGTGGTCCAGACCGCGCGTGCAACTCCACCACTCGCCGCCACCTGCCACAGATCGCTACCTTGGGAGAAGTAGATGGTGTTGCCGTCCTTACTCCAGAAAACGTCAGTGACCTTGCCGTCAGGAAAGGAAGTGAGGGCGATGGGATCGCCCATGCCATCGGCATTCGCTAGATACAGATTTACGATATCAGCGCGGTCCCAGAGAAATGCGACATGCTTGCCATCCGGCGACCAGACCGGGTTTGACGGATGCTTGATGTTAATTAGACTTTCGATAGTGACGGGATGCGTTGCGGTCTGGGCAGCAACCATTCCAGCGCACTCTAAGAACGCCAATCCCACGCACCAAAGCCGCAGTTTCAGTCTGAACATGAATCCCCCAAGAATGAAAAGGCGGATGGAATCGTAACATCCGCCTTACGCCGATTAGCCGCAAGGGGCCCTGCCTCCTTCGGCAGGCGCTTAGGGCATCGGA
The DNA here is from genome assembly GCA_035606605.1 of Terriglobales bacterium. Classification (GTDB taxonomy): domain Bacteria; phylum Acidobacteriota; class Terriglobia; order Terriglobales; family Acidobacteriaceae; genus Gp1-AA145. The sequence continues at coordinate 105,940 of DATNEX010000003.1, read as the reverse complement.
CTTCGAAGCTCCTTGTCCTGCAGGTCGTCGGGACGGCGTTCAATCATGAGCATGCGCTTTTTACTCCCCAGCAGCCACCGACGGCATGTACTATACAGGTCGACAACCGGAGGTTTCCACCCATGACACGAGTCCTGCTTGTAGCCGGCGATGCAACCGAATCTCTCGATACTTGGTATCCGTATCATCGGTTGCGCGAAGAAGGGATTGAGGTACACATCGCTGCTCCGGTGAAGAAGATCCTGAAATCGGTGGTACACGACTTCGAACCCGGCTGGGAAACGTATGTGGAGAAGCCCGGGTATCACATTCCTGCCGATATTGCTTTCGTGGACGTGGAGCCCAGAGATTACGATGCCATCATTCTGAGCGGTGGTCGCGCTCCAGAATATCTCCGTAACGATCCACACTTACAGAAGATTGTTCGGCATTTCGTTCAAGGCAAAAAACCTATCGCAGCGCTCTGTCACGGAGTCCTAATCCTTGCTGCCGTTGATGGCATTCGTGGGTGCACCGTTGCTACCTACGAAGCCCTGGCACTTGATGTCGAACGCGCCGGGGGAAAGTTCAAGAATACAGAAGTAGTAGTTGAAGGAAACCTCGTTACCTCGCGAACGTGGATGGATCTGCCGTTTTTTATGCGGGAGTTCTTAAAGATTGTGAGGGGCTCGGAGCAAAGTGTCGCTGCCTAAGCGCGAGTCTTATGCGGCGGTACTTGTGATTTCGTTGTACCAGCTTTCGAGAAGCGAATCAGCTTTTATGCTCAGAACAGAACATTTTCCCGCTTGGAGATCAACACGATCAGCTCGTAAACGGGGAAAATCAAGTTGAGCAAAAACCCCGAACCGTTCCGAACCGGCGTTAACACTCAAGATCCGCCGAGGCTCACGTCTTTGGACGGCTCGACTCCACAACGACTTTCGAGGTTCGCTTACTTGTCGACGTTATTGTTCTGACTCGGCGATCAATTGTGTATAGATCTGGCGTGCATGGTCGTACGCTGCTTTGGCTTCGGGAAGTTCTTTCTGCGACATCTTGGGAGCCTTCTGGGTCCAGCATTGATTGACGCTAGCAAGCGCCCACTGAGCGCTCTGACGGGACGCGCGAATGGGTTTCCCATTCACCAGAACAAAGATCGGGTTCGTATGGGATGAACCCAAAATCCGCACGGCGAGCCAGCTACTGCGCTCGACAGTGACGTCAAATGTCAGCAATTGCACGGTTCCATCGGCGATGACACTCTTCCGGGCGATAGGCTTCCCGTTCATTACAAGCTCTACCGGTACCTCGCGAGTATTGCCGATGCGTGCTCGCTCGAGATGCCAATATGGCGTTTGGTCAGCCGGCCGGTCGTGGATTCTCTCCGCCGATCTTGGCGCATGGCCATTGTCCAGACTGTTCATCCAGAACTGCTCACCTCGATCAGACGGAATGCTGTCATCCTTCAGTGGCGTTGGATTTAGGTATGCTGCAACTTTAACTCGGGCATGCACCTGAGCTTGTCCCGCTAGCTTGACCTCGCTCGCGCCTGTTCCCACTTCCACTTCGTTTACGCTGAAGTCAATGAGGTGACTCCGGCCATCCGAAACGTAGCTCCTTCCAGCGCGCAGGGCGTCAAGCCATGCACTATAAGTGAGGGGTCCGTCGATCTTCGCATATACACGGCCCTGGCCTACGCGAGCATCTGTAATACAAGGAAAATCCGTCTCGCCTGAAATGCGCGTCCGGAATCCAACGTTCAGCGTGTGATACCAGATATTAAGTTCCCATGGATACGGCGTATCCATCGTGGAAATGAAATCGACTACACCGGGGTGGGTAACGTCCACGATGTATTCATTGGCGCCGATCGAATCGAATGCCGGGACTTCGTAGTTGGGCAATTCTTGGGACTTTACCGCTAATCCCCACCCGGAATGTGCGAACCCGGTCAACGCTCCCTGGGATTTCGCCCAACGCAGGACTGGCAAGTCCCACGTGGGCCACTGCTCGATACGCACGCAATGGGGATAGTCTTGATTGGTCAAACCGAGCAAGACGAGGTGTCCAGCATGACTCGAAGGGAAGCCGGAGACCTCTAGATCGTAGTGCATCAGCCCATTTTGCTTTGAATGCGGATCGTCCTTCCCGCTAAAAAACTGTTTCTGATAGTAATAGCAAGGGCCCCAAGTCAGCACCGCTCCGACGTTGAGTTTCTCGCCTTCGATTTGGCGCACCATGTCTTCGGGCCGTACGCCTTCAGTGGGATTCTGGTAGTGAGAACAACCCGCCGCGTGCACATGGTGATCGCCGGAATACCAATGGTATTTGCCTGGATTGATCCAACGTTGCATGTTGAAAGAAACCACGTTTGACTCTGCGCCCATCACTTCAATGTGCTTGGTTTCAGGCAGATATTCGGGCCCCATCGAGGCTGTCACCGTGTAACGACCCGAGGGAACCTCGATTTTGTCCCCATCTTGACGATAGACCTGCGGCTGAAAAAACAAATCAGGAGCCAAACGCTTAGATGGGTTTGGATAGAGTCGATTCAAACGATCGCGGATAGTAAAAGCCGCCACGGTTGCGACACCATTCTCATCGCGAACACCCAATTGCAATGGCATGGCGGGCAGGGCGTTGAAGAGTACCGACGTCTCGTTCCGAAAGCCAATATCCTGTGAACCCTGCCCCACGTTGAATCCGATCACTGCAGAGCGCTGGCCGCGATCCCTGCTGTAAATTGCCAGTATTCGGTATTCCAGTGGCAGGCCGGAAAGCGCTGGCGACATTGGCTCTCTGTCGTAAATTTCGAGACCGATCCATCTGTCTCGCGCGTCGGCAGGCACAACTACCTTCGCCGGCTCCGGGCTTGAGTCCGACTGCACAAAAACGGGAAGCGCATTCGGACTCTGTACTAATAAAGGTGCCGTCACTCCTGCCTTATTCACGACTTTCACCAAGAAAATGCGCGTTCCCGCTTCGTTCAGTTCGGCTTTCGCCGTGCCTCGCAGCACTTTGACACGACTCTCTGGATTAATCTCGACGATAAATAGCGTGTACTGATCGAGGACGTGCTCTAATCGCGAGACCGCGGAAGCCTCATCGGCCTCAGCAATTGACTGATTTATGGCTTCGGAATCAGCCTGCGTGAGCGGTTGTCCCAGGTAAGCAAGCGTAGTTTCCACTTGTCGGACCTGTTGAGCGAAGGGTTGAAGAGCAACGCGTGTCTGCGCACTGCCGCGCACCACAAAGAGCGCTAGGATCCCTAGCAGTACAGCAACATTCACACGATTGGAAATACATGCCGTCGCGAAGGGGGTGTTCTTCATAGAGGGAACCTTTAGCCGCACTATTTTGTGGCAACTGGGAGCCTTTGTAAACAGCGTGAGCCTAGTTGCACGTCGCGTAATGATACCTTCAGTGGCCGTCAACTGTGGGCGCCTCTTGCGATGTCGCCGGTGAATGCCTTCTCCACCCGCTTCCATGCGGGGTTTTCGTGGGGGCGTGAGAATTACGGTCCCCTACTCGGATCTCGAATCTAATATTGACGACTGTTCGTCGCTGGGTGACCGGCTATGAATTCTCCTTGACAAGAATATTTGCCCGAACTATGGTCGCCCCGATGCTCAGCGCTCAGGGCTTTTGCCTGTGGTTTTCCCTTAAATCTTCACCGACGATGCGGAACGTGGTCGAGAAGTTTGCCCACCTTTCCGCGTTGGCGGTTCTCGTCCAAGGGATTTGCTCATTCGCACAATCCGTGCGTGTACCCTCCGTTCCACTCGTCACCCATGATCCGTATTTCAGTATTTGGTCCATGAATGACGCTCTGACCGACGGGGTCACAAAGCATTGGACGGGTGCTCGTCAGCCCTTGATCGGATTAATCAGGATTGATGGGCAGACTTTTCGTTGGATGGGGGACCATCCCCGTGCCGTTCCCTCGGTGAAGCAAACCGGCTTGGAGATCACTCCAACACGCACGATCTATCGTTTTGAGCAGCAGGGTGTCAGACTCCAGGTGACCTTCCTTTCGCCTCTTTTGCCTTCCGACCTCGAGGTTCTATCGCGACCTGTCAGCTACGTGACGATTACCAACTCGGCGATTGATGGCCGAAAGCATAGAGTTCAGGTTCTTTTCGAGGCTTCGAGCCTGTTGGCCGTCGACCGTCACACGCAAGAAACGGTCTGGTCGCGTTCACGTTTGCCCGGAATGACGGTCTTACGGACGGGAAATTTCGAGCAGAGAGTGTTGGCAAGCTCGGGGGACGATTTACGCGTTGATTGGGGGTACGCGCTTTTGGCCGTACCCGATCAAGCAGGCGCCACGACGGCGGCTCAGCTCCAAGAGGTTGTCGAGTCAGCTTTTGCCACTGGTGCGCCACTTTCCTACGACGATCTAGATTCACCGCGGCGCGCGGATCGAGCCGCAGTGCTCGCAGCTGCATTCGACCTGGATTCGGTGAGCGCGGCACCGGTTTCTCGGCACATCCTGCTCGGTTATGACGACTTGTATTCCATTGAATACTTAAACCGGTGGTTGCGGCCGTATTGGCGTCGCAAGGGAATGGGGATCGGGGAACTTTTGGAAACAGCGGAGAGGGAGTTTCCGGACCTGGATCGACGCGCCCAGGAGTTCGATGAGGAACTCATCGCCGATCTTAGAGAGGTGGGTGGCCCTGCGTATGCCCAGCTTGCGATTCTTGCATACCGTCAGGCGATAGCGGCCCATAAGCTAACTGCGGATGTTGATGGTCAGCCAATGCTGTTCCCGAAAGAAAACTTTAGCAACGGGTGCATTTCGACGGTGGATGTCATTTACCCTTCCGCGCCCTTGTTTCTCCTCTTGAACCCTGAACTGCTCAGGGCACAATTGCGCCCCTTGATGGAATACGTAAGAACTGGCCGTTGGCGATTTGCGTTTGCGCCTCACGATCTCGGTACCTACCCCAAAGCAGACGGGCAGGTTTACGGTGGGGGCGAGCGAACCGAAGAGAATCAGATGCCAGTTGAGGAAAGCGGCAACATGTTGCTTCTTTTTGCTGCGCTGGCGAAAGCGGAAGGCAGGGCGGATTTTGCCGACAAATACTGGGTTGAGATAACGGCATGGGCCCAATATCTGGAGCGCGAAGGGATGGATCCGGCGAACCAGCTTTCAACCGATGATTTTGCAGGTCACCTCGCGCACAATGCAAATCTATCGATCAAGGCGATCCTGGCGCTGGATGGATATGCCACCTTGGCAGAAAGGACGGGGCGTGTTTCCGAGGGCAAGAAATATCATGCTGTCTCTGGTGAAATGGCAAAGCGTTGGCTCGATCTCGCCGCAGATGGAGATCACTTTCGCCTGGCGTTCGACAAGCCCGGCACGTGGAGTCAAAAATACAACCTGGTTTGGGATCGCATTCTCAATCTCAATGTGTTTCCGCCCAGCATTGCTCAAACGGAGTCTCATTTTTACCGGACCCACCTTAACTCGTTTGGCTTGCCTTTAGATAATCGAAGCGCGTACACGAAACTGGACTGGGAAGTTTGGACGGCGACTTTGGCCGATAGGCGTGAGGACTTCGAGATAATCATCGAGGCACTCGAGAAATTCATCCAGCAATCTCCTAGTCGAGTGCCACTCACGGATTGGTATTGGACGACCGATGCGAAGCAAGTTGGCTTTCAAGCTCGTTCAGTTGTCGGAGGCGTATACATGCCTCTCCTTGCGCGAGAGCAAATATGGAAGAAGTGGTCCAAGCGCCCATAGTTTTAAGCCTTTGTTGGGCAGGGCTTGGCTCGAAATATTGAAGTGCGTTAGAAAGGCTGATGTCGCGTGATCGCCGAACTCGCGAGTTTGTTGACGGCAAACTAGCCGAGCATTTTTCCCGGCGAGAATAGCCAACGATTTTTCCCCAACGGAAGTGGCGGCGGCGAGGACTACGTCGCGACATTCGACTCGACGGAATTGGCGCTGCTGCAATCTTTTGCGAACTGTGCAACGACAATCAGTCTTGACACAAGTAAGTGCGAAGATACACTGCAATCCGGATCAGATTATTGCCCAGCGCTCTATTTCCAATCTGCTCTGTAGGAAACGACCGCAAGTGCGTCGTACAAAAGTCCAAAAATCAGTACTTCGGCAACGCATGAGAGCAGCAACTCGCTACCGGTTGCGATTCCCCGTGCTCCTGAGCTGGATCCTCGAAGGGAACGGACAAATAGGCGGGGGGTTTACGCGCGACGTAAGCACCATGGGACTATTCGTAGAGTCCACAACCGCGATACCTGTTGGCACACCCATCAACGTTGATCTTCTTATTCAACCTTCGTCAGCATCCAGATCCGGAGCACACCTCCGAGGAGCCGGATCGGTGGTGCGGCTCGGAGGACTGAGAGAAGCCAAAGGTTTTGCCATCGCGGCCCAACTTGGATTTACGGAGAAGCGACTTTCGCAGAGAACCGGCGCGGGGCAATGAGCTCCTCAACATCTCATGCTGCGATTTCTCTTACCTCGTAGCGGCCTTATTCACAACGAGTTCGTCGGGCGGAGCCAGGTTTACTGGTTTGGAGAACTGAGCCGGCTTGGCGCGATGTTCGGAGATATCCACAGATTGAGGTGCAACTTCCTCTCGCAGATTTCTCCCCCCGAGACTGCGAACTGAAGTCAGATCCGCACTCGGCTGGCTGAACACGTAGAACAGAAGCTCGACTCGGCTGGAAACCCCTAGACGGTCAAAGATCTTGAACATGTAATTCTTGACCGTGTGTTGGCTGATCGAGAGCTCCTGGGCAATGGCGCGGTTGCTCATACCTTCCGTAAGACAGCGCACCACATCGCGCTCGCGCTGCGAAAGCTGTCTGAGCCCGATGGAATTGAGAGTTCGTGGAACTGGGGCGGTTGCCAAGGCCTCGAAAACATAGCCTAACTCTTCGTTGTTGGCCCAAATCTGTCCAGCTTGCACTACTCGAATACATTTGCACAGATTTTTGACCGGCGTGTTCCTACAGAACACGCCGCGGGCGCCTGATCGAAAGGCCTTGACCACTTGATCTGGAGTTGAGCGGTCCAACAGGATGATGAATTTTGAAGACGAATCAGAAGCTCGCAGATGCTGCATCAGTTCGAATCCGCGCTCCGCTTCCAGCTCCAGGCTTGCACTCAGGACCACGACATCAGGATGCAGTTCCCCGATTTTTCGAGCGAGTTCTGTTGCGCTAGAAGTGGCATGGACGACGTTCAGGCGGCGGTCGCGTCCAATGGCTTCGGCCAGAAGGTCAGCATGAATGGAACTAGTTTCGGCAAGAGCAACTCGAGTTGCTTCCTGCGTACGGCTGGACATAACCCCTCCAAAATGGCGCGCGACCACGTATTGCCCCTCCACTCTCGAAATTCAGACGGGCAGAATTTGAGAGGGCGCAATTCTGTTTCAGGGGGAGACAAATGACAGCTGTGATGATTGGTTTATCAGTTGAGCGCCCCGAAGTCAAGACGTATCAGCTTTTTGGACCGAGGAAATCTTTCCTATGGGCAGGCATTTCACACAGTGCGCAAAGAAGTGAACCGAGTCGATCCCCAGGGCCGGAATTCTACACTAAGTATGGAACTTCGTTTGGCGGCAGGGAACAGGCTCCGATCAGCACGCGATAAGGAAGAACTTCTCAGCACCTTCGGACCATGAGTGCTGATCGAAATCACCCTCATGAAGAACATTTTCATCAGCCAAGGGGGTAGATGTGGGGAAGGGAAATTCTGCATCTTGCAGCGTTTTGCAAACCCTCGTAGCCTGTGCACGATCCTTGCAATGGTTCTTGTCACCCCCCCTCCAAGAACCTGTGTGCCGAAAACCTGTTGTTGAATCGTATGTGACTCAAAGGGCGGAGCTGTGAGCGAACTGATCCAATTTCAGCCACCAACCGGCACTCCGGCGCTATTCAAGGCCGATCTTGTCGCCTCGGACATTCCGAACTGGTTCGCCGTCTCGACACGTTCACAGCATGAGAGATTTGTCGTTGGGCAGCTCGAACGCCAAGGAGTGGCGGCCTTTCTGCCAACCGTCACCGAAATCCACCGTTGGAGTGATCGCCGCAAAATCGTAGAGCTACCATTATTTCGCGGCTACTTGTTCGTCCGCGGAGCGCTGACCCCGGCATTTCGTAGAACGGTTCTTTTGGCTCGTGGCGTGGTCAGTTTTATTACCATGCAGGGCGAGCCTGTGCCGATTCCGGATGAACAGATTGACAGCATTCAACGACTGTTGAGTCATAAGATCGCCTGCCAGGCCCATCCTTTCTTGAAAGTTGGACAGCGCGTGCGCGTGCGTGGCGGCGCGCTAGAGGGCATGGAGGGAATTCTTACCTGCTACAACAAGGACCAAAGCCTTGTGATTTCCATTGATGCCATTCAGCGGTCCCTTGCCGTGCGCATTGAGGGCTACGACGTAGAAGCCGCGTGAGTCGGCATATTCTTCCTGAGTAATTCCTGCCCGGTTCGAAATCAGAATAACCTCGTTTCGTCCTCTGTGCTGTCGGGGAAGTCGAAGTCTGATCGCGAAGTGTTCAGCGGAGCGGCCAATTTGAAATCGACACCTGGATTCGCATGCGGCTCCAAGCTATTCCGCGTGCGGACTCCAAGGTGTCCATAGGCTGGGAACATGAACGGTCTAGCAGAAGCTATCAAGATTACTCAAACTGAGTTGAGCGCGGGTGGAGATCAGCACCTCAGCGGAGCAGGTACAAATAAACCGCCGGAGGCCGCTGAGGAGCACCATGGATTTATAGCCACTTCTCCTGACATGCGCAAGGTTCACAGGCAGGTCGGGCTGCTTGCCGATTACAACGTCCCGGTGCTAATCACCGGCGAATGCGGGACCGGGAAGCACGCCATTGCTCGCCTCATTCATCGGCTGTCCAAGCGATCGAAGTCCCCGTTTCTAAGAGTGAATTGCGCCGCAATGCCCAGCGAGATTCTGGAGCGTGAGCTATTCGGCTTGGAAACGCTGAGCCAGCCAGGAAAGATTGCGCTATGCGGCAATGGGACAATCCTCTTGGATGACATCACAGATTTGCCCGCGCCACTGCAGGCCAGGTTATTGCTTTCCCTGACGGAAGAGCAATCCCCGCACCCCACCAATAGTAATGCCGCCCCGATCGGCATACGCATACTGGCGAGCACCGATGTGTCGATTGCCAGGATCGTGCGCGAAAAGCGTCTGCGCGAGGATTTCTACTATCGACTCAGTGCGTTCTGTATCGAGGTTCCGCCACTACGTCAACGCCGAGAAGACATCCCGCGGCTGCTGGCGCGTTTTATGGACCGCTTATCAAGTCTCTACAGCCGACCGCCACTCATGTTTTCCGCAAAACTGCTGGAGGCTTGTCTGCAATATCCGTGGCCCGGCAACTTGCCCGAACTGGAAAATTTTGTAAGGCGATATTTGATCATGGGCAATGAAGCCGGCCTGCACAACACACTCAGGCAAACCGGAGCCGCTTTTGTCCCCCCTGGAACCGACAAAGATACGCCAGCCCTTTCTTCTTCCCTGGCACGGGGCAAAGGATCCGGTCAGGGATTGAAATCGCTGCTGCGGAATCTCAAGGGGGAAACCGAAGCCACCGCAATTAGCAACGCCCTGGAGCAGACGCAATGGAATCGACGGCAGGCCGCGCGTCTGCTCAACATCAGCTATCGTGGAATGCTGTACAAGATCCGCGAGTACGGGCTGCAGCCGTCGCTCATGCCGGTCGAAAAAAGCAGTAAAGCGTCGGTTAGCCAAAACACCCCCTTCCCCTCCGAGGACACCGAGTAACAGACCCTGGGCCGCAAGCTCGACTCACGATTGGTTTCTCAGAGTGGAAATGCGACAGGGTGCAATTCCTGCCTTAACAATCTGATGACCGCGCTACTTCGTACGTGCTGAGTCACAATTTGGAGGATGGCAATGATCACGAAAACTCTACACGCATACTTCCTGATGTTGGTTCTCGCTCTGACTGGCGGGCCGTTGTGGTCCCAAGGTGGAGATGGTGGCGCAAGTGTCGCCAGTAACTTGAATCAACCATCGGAGCCCGAGAAATCACCCCGTCCGGCAAGCAAGTCGGAAGTCCGAGACGACGCTTTCATTATCGGAGTTGACGATGTCTTGTCGATAAGCGTCTGGAAAGAGCCGGAAATTTCGAAAATTGTTTCGGTTCGCCCCGATCGTCTCATTTCACTTCCGTTGATTGGCGAGGTTTTAGCCGCTGGTCAGACTCCACGCCAAGTGGAAACGGAAATCGCTGCGAAGTTGAAGGATTTCGTGACTGAACCGGAAGTTACGGTGATCGTCCAAGAGATCAAAAGCCAAAAATTCAACATTCTCGGCATGGTAATGCATCCTGGCGCCTACCCCTTGACCAGGCCGACCAATGTTCTAGACGCCATCGCATTGGCCGGTGGATTTCGGGACTTTGCTAGGCAGAAGGACGTTTACATTCTGCGCAGCGACGCAGCCGGGAAGCAGGTTCGCCTCTCCTTCAACTACAGAAACGTGATAAGAGGGCGCTCCCCTCAACAGAATGTAGAGCTGCGGTCAAGCGACACGATCGTGGTTCCGTGATTCCTCGAGCTTTGCCAGATCTTTTAGCGGTCTGCGCTGAAGTATTCGGCGAAACTTTCAAAATCCGTCACCATCCATGGGGGGAAGGATGTCTTCTCAAGTTCTGACGCCTGCCGTTCCACTGAGCCGTAGACGAGGTGTGCTAGGCCGCAAACTGCTCATCTCGGTGTCGCAGGTCGTCTTGCTGGCATGCGCATACTACTTCAGCTTCGAACTTCGATTTGAGTTCCAGCTGCCTGTTGATGTCAGGAAGCAGTTGCTTAGCTCCATATTCATCGTCATTGGGGTAAAGATGGCGGCCTCCTGGTACTTCGGGTTACTACGAGGCTGGTGGCGGTACGTGGGGATGAGCGACTTGCTCGATATAACTAAGGCTGCCTTCACCAGTTCATTAACCATCTATCTGGTTCTGGTACTCATCATGCAAATGAGCGGGTATCCACGGTCGGTGTTGATGATTGATTGCTTGCTCACGATTCTGCTACTGGGGGGCGCCCGCTTTTCCGTACGTGCTTACACCGAAGCCGTGGGGCGGGATGTGGGCGAAAAGAACACCCTCATCGTCGGCGCCGGCCAGGAAGGCGCAAGCCTGGTTCGCGATCTTAAGCAAAACGCCAACGTAGGATACAACCCCCTGGTGATTGTTGATGACGATTCCAGCAAGACCGGAATCAAGATTCACGGAGTCGAGGTCGTTGGCACGACAGACGTGCTTGCGGATGTGATTACCACACACGGCATTAAGTGCGTGTTGATCGCGTTACCCTCGCCGAGCAATAAGCAGGTCCAGCGAATTATCGACAATTGTCGAAGTGCAAGAGTGGAATTCAAGATCCTCCCCAGTCTGGGAAACCGCATCAACGGAGACAACGTCCTCAGGTTACTGCGGAATATCAAGCTCGAAGACTTGCTCGGGCGCTCCCCGGTTTCTCTTGACGTCGAGGCAATCCGGACGAAACTGCAGGGAAAGGTAGTTCTGATGACCGGCGCCGCGGGATCGATTGGATCGGAATTGGCTCGGCAGGTAGCCAGTTTTTCTCCAGCCAGACTGGTGCTGCTGGACCGATCGGAAAACGATCAATTCAAACTGGGTATGGAGTTCAGCAAGAACTTTCCCTCGGTCGAGGCGGTGACCGTGGTGGGCGATATCCTGGATGTTGGACTCCTGCGCGACTTGTTCGCATATCATCGCCCACATTCGGTTTTCCACGCGGCCGCATATAAACATGTTCCGATGATGGAACAGAACTGCTTCCAAGCGGTTAGTAACAATGTGCTAGGCACCTACAACGTAGCCCTGGTCGCCCGCGAGTTTGCCGTAGAGGACTTTGTCCTGATCTCCACAGACAAAGCAGTGAACCCCACTAGCGTCATGGGCGTTACCAAACGCATTTGTGAGCTAATCGTGTTGGCGCTACAACGATACCGGACAAGATACGTAGCCGTACGCTTTGGCAATGTTCTAGGCAGCAACGGGAGCGTGCTGCCAATCTTTCAAAAACAAATTGCCGACGGGGGTCCCTTGACGATTACTGATCCTCAGGCAATGCGTTACTTCATGACCATTCCGGAAGCGGTTCAGCTGGTCTTGCAGGCTTCCACCATGGGGAAGGGCGGAGAAATCTTTGTTCTCGAGATGGGCGAGCCGGTGCGGATCGAGGAGCTCGCGATCAATCTGATCCGCCTTTCCGGGTTGCAGCCTGAGACCGACATTAACCTCGTGTATACAGGTCTTCGGCCGGGAGAAAAACTGGTCGAAGAGTTGTCGCTCACTTCTGAAGACACCAAACCAACAGCCCACGATAAGATTCGGGTGCTGGACGGAGGGTCCAGAGATTTCCAGCGAGTGCGAAGCTGGGTTGATGAACTGTCCGCCTTTATCCTCGCCAAAAACGTGGATGGACTTATCTCCAAGCTGCAGTCAATCGTGCCCGAATATTGTCCCAGTGAGCATCTGCGGGCGCAGTGCGACATTGATCGTCACGACGTAAGCCTTCGCAACCGCATGGCATGCTCCTATCCGCTGCCCTCAGTCAAGGAAGACGCGCAGAGACAGGCGCGTGCAGTGTAGCGTCCAGGTTGCGGAACAACTCCAGCGCCATAACGCCGAAAAAGAAGGAGTCCAATCGTGAGAACTGAGTTCCTGCCCTTTCATTTGCCTGACGTGGGAGAGGCGGAGATCCATTCGGTGGAGCAGATTTTACGCTCGGGTTGGCTGACCACCGGGCCCAAGGTCAAGGAATTTGAACGGCAATTCGCTGCATTCGTGGGCGCGCGTCACGCCATTGCCGTTAATTCCTGCACTGCCGCGCTGCATTTGGCGCTGGACGCGATTGGTTTAAAGGAAGGCGATGAAGTACTGGTTCCGACGCTCACGTTTGCAGCCACCGCCGAAGTTGTCTTCTATTTCCACGCGCGACCAGTCCTCGTGGATTGCTGTCCCGTGACTTTGAACATGGACCCCAATCGTATCGAGCAGGCTATTACGCCGCGCACTCGTGCCATCATTCCGGTTCATTTTGGGGGGCAGCCCTGCGAAATGGAGCAGATTCGCGACATCGCACGAAAGCACAATCTGGCCGTTATAGAAGACGCGGCCCACGCCTTGCCGGCGCGTTATCGCGGCCAGATGGTAGGGACCATTGGCGATATCACGTGTTTCTCGTTTTATGCCACCAAGACCATCACCACCGGTGAGGGAGGAATGATCACCACGGACAATGATGAGTATGCCGACCGCATGCGCATCATGAGTCTGCACGGCATCAGTCACGACGCCTGGAAGCGCTACACGGCTCAGGGCTCCTGGCGATACGACATCTTGTCCCCGGGATACAAATACAACCTGACTGACGTGGCAGCTGCACTGGGAGTCGAACAGTTGAAGAAGTGCAATCTGTTTCACGAGAAACGTAAGCATCTGGCAGGATGTTTTGATCGCGCCTTTCGAGACACGCCGGCAATCAAAACTCCGGTCGCAAGGGATCATATCGAGCACGCCTGGCATCTTTACGTTATTCAACTCGACTTCGATCGCTTAACCATCAACCGCGATCAGTTCATCGAAGAACTTCGGCACGCCAACATCGGGTGCAGCGTGCACTTTATCCCGTTGCACCTTCACCCTTTCTACCGCGACACAATGCATGCTGATGCCCGGCAGTATCCGTGTGCCACGCAAATCTTCGAGAAGATCATTTCCTTGCCGCTCTATCCTCGTATGTCCGCTCAGGATCAACAGGATGTTATAGACGCGGTACACCGGATCATTGCGACCCACCGACAATAATGAAACGATTGTTCGACATTGTTGCGTCGCTCACTGGCTTGTTTCTTCTTGCGCCGGTTTTCGCGGTCGCCGCATGTGCCGTTCTATTTGCTTCGGGCCGGCCCATCTTCTTTCGCCAGCAACGCATCGGACGGAACTTCCATCCGTTTTCAATCTATAAATTTCGCACCATGGTTGCGGACGCACCCCAGCGGGGTGGACCGCTCACCACGGGAGGCGATTCCCGGGTAACCCGGGTAGGCGCGGTTCTTCGAAAACTCAAGATTGATGAGTTGCCGCAGCTGGTCAACGTGCTCAAAGGGGACATGAGTGTCGTGGGTCCCCGGCCTGAGGTCCCGGAATATGTTGACCGCTTCCAGCCAGACTACGAAGTCATTCTCCAAATACGGCCCGGCATCACAGATTTGGCTTCTCTCAAGTACGCTGATGAGGCCGGATTGCTGAGCAACTTTGAGAACCCGCAGGAGGCGTATATTCGCCAGGTCCTGCCAGACAAGATTCGTCTCGCTCGAGAATATTTGCGGCGTTCCTCCCTTATTTTCGATATACACGTGATTCTGAAAACGCTGTTGAAGCTGACTCATCTAACTGGCTCCCCTAAAGATCTGCATGGCACCGAAATCCACATGAGCAGGACGGCGCGCTGAACAGACCGCTGCTGTGTTGTTCCCGACTCCTCCGACCTTGAGAGCATTGCTATGAAACCTTCTCTTCTTGCTTTTGCAATTGCCTCGTTGGCGCTTGCCGCCTGTGCGCAGGATGCGCCGCCGGCTGCAACCGCGGATCCTGAAGCACCCCCAACCCTGGTAGGCCAGAGGGCCCGGAACCAGCTCCTCAGCGAACCGAGTGGACCTAATTATCTGACCGGTGGGGTCACAATTATTCAGATGTACACCGACAACGCACGGTTGACGAGCACGGGGAGCACGGGCAACTTAAGTTACGATATTCAACCGCAAATCGCCTTGAACCACACCGGTCCGCGCCTGTCCTACAGCATGTCGGCTTCGGCGGGGTTTGTGATGAACCGCGATATCCAGGAACAGAACCAGGCAACACAAAGCGGGAATCTCGATCTCACCTATAACGTTCGGCAATTTACTAGCATCAGGATCAGCGACAGTTTCACGAATACCACAGGTTTGTGGTCGGGTGGTCCGACGGCCGATGTCGGTGGTGTCAGTAACGTTGGTGCTGCACAACAGCCAAACCAGTCACTGCTCACCTATGGCAGGTTTCGGGCGAATACTGCCCTTGCCGAGCTCACCCACCAATTCACTCTAAATGGAAGCGGTGGACTTCGCGCCACGCATTTCTACACCTGGTTCCCGGACCAGGCTACCTCGCCAATCGTGGGAACTATCTACGGAGGGCAAACCTATTCCGCGGAAGCATTCTATAACCATCGAATAAATAGTCGGCAGTGGGTGGGAACAACTTTGCGGGCACAACGATTCGATGTCGGGCAACCCGTCAGCCCCCGCACTGATAGCGCCAGTCTCCTTGTCCTGTACGGGATAGATTTCCGGCAGGGTATGTCACTCTCCTTTTTTGCTGGGCCGGAGTTGTCAATAACATCGAACCAAGGACTGGTTTCGCCCCCCACCCTGGTTCCAGGTCGCATGTGGTCACCCGTAACGGGCGCAGTTTTTAGCAAGGCGGGACGGAATACTGCGGCCACCGCCTCGTTCGTGCGGCAGGTGAGCGATGGCGGGGGGTTGCCGTCAGCCGTCACTCTCAGTTATGTAAACGGCGAAGTCCTCCGCCAAATGACGCGTCGCATCGCAATGGAAGTCGGCTTCGGTTACGCGCACGGGACCCCGATTATCGGAAACCAGACCATTCGAACCTACTCTGGTTATGGGCAGTGTACCTATCGTGTGGGTCACAACTATATGTTCGTCGCAGGGTACTCGAGAGATGACAACACTGCTGCTGGAAGTAGCGTGAGTGCCAGTGCCGACCGAGTGTGGGTTTCATTTGCTTACAACTTCATGAGGTCATTAGGTCATTAGAGCGCAGGAACATCATGACTCGAGAAAACTCTCTCCAACCTATCGCAAAGTTTGTTGAATATTTGCGCGTCATTCTGATGCACAAATGGCAGGCATTGATCGGCGCATCTGTCTGTATGCTCGTGCTGTGTGTGATTATTGCCAAGCTGCCGAACGAGTATGAAGGGACCACTACCATATTGGTTGACCCTCAACAAGTCCCGGAAAAATACGTCAGTCCGGCAGTGAATTCGGATCCCGGGGAGCGCTTGAATACCATCACCCAGCAGATTCTTAGCCGGACCCGCTTGGCGAGTGTCATTAACATGTTCCATTTGTACTCCGATTCTTTGGGACAGCTATCCCAAGACGAACTGGTTGAAGAAATGCGCGACCATATCCGGATCCAAGTTCGGCAAGGCGCCGGGCCCCAGCTCAGCACTTTTACCATCAGCTTTCAAGGCGAGACTCCTAGCGTCGTTGCCGCAGTGACGAATGAGCTGGCTTCCAGCTTTATTCAGTGGAATATCGACAGCCGAGAACAGCAGGTAGAAGGTACCCAGTCCTTTGTGGGCGAAGAATTGGATGCCGCAAAAAAGAATTTGGAGCAGCAGGAAGACAAACTCCGCGATTTCAAAATGACTCACCTCGGGGAGACCCCGGATCAGACCTCGATCAATCTCGAATCGATGAGCGCGTTGCGATCCACCCTGCAAGCCAATATGGACTCGGTTAACCGTTTGCAGCAAGAGAAGCTATTGCTCACACGGCTGCCAGCGCAGACTGTGGCAAACGGTTCCTCGCAAGTCCTCAGTCGACGTGATCGCCTTGAACTCGAGCGAACCCAGGCAGAAGGTGAGCTGCAGCGCCTGAAAGCAAGCTACTCTGAGCGCTATCCCGACATAGTGAAGCTCAAGCACCGACTGGATGAAATCACGGCCGAGCTTAGTTCGACTCCGCGTGAGTCATCAGCAGCGAAAGCGGGGCAAACGGAAGAAGCATCCGCTACTTCTGTTCGCTTGGAATTGATAGACGCTGAACTCAATCGGCTGCATACCGATCAGGCTCGCATCCAACAACAGATGGCGACTTATCAGCAGAAGATTGATGCGGCACCACTCCGCGAGCAGCAATTGGTTGATCTTAGCCGCAACTATGACGTCTCCAAGCAGCACTATCAGATGCTGCTTGATAAGAGCTTCAACATTAAGATGGCGGCCAGCCTAGAGCAAAAACAGAAGGGCGAGCGCTTTACCGTGCTTGATCCTGCAAGCGTACCGGAAAAGCCTGTCAAGCCTCGACGCAAGCTCCTCCTTGCCGTTTCCGCGTTATTCTCGCTGATCTTCCCTTGTCTGGTTGTGATTGGGAAGGAACTGCTAGCTGCGGCGGTGACGACGGAGGCGGAATTGAAGTCGCTATTGCCGACGCGAGTGCGTATTGTTGGACTTATCCCAAGGATTGACACTTCTGCCGCCAAGCGCAGGAAGTGGTTGGTAGCATCTGCGTCTCTTCTTGCATCTTTAGTATTAGGAGTCTCGACGGCGTGGGTTGTCTGGCATCTGCGATCCCTGCTGTAACGTCCAACCGCAATAACCCTATTACCTTAATAAAAGACAGGCAGCCTACTTATGAGCAGGATTTACGAGGCACTTCGACAGAAGGAACACGAGCCCTCTAACCGACCAACGCCGGACCAGGGTGCAGAGCTAGCCGATGCTGCGGAGCCTGCGTCAGTTAAGTCCGAGTTGAAGCTGGTGGAGGAAATGCTCCGCGCGGTAGAAAGCGAACCTGACGGGGAGCAACCCCTGAGTGACTCTTTTGCGACGTTCGAAGTGCCCCCCAATAAGCCTGCTTCGAAGCCCGTTCTAGCTCCAAATGGGTTTCCATCTCTGCAGCTTCCCGCTAAGAAGGACTCCCCTCTTGTTTTTCATAACGACGCGTGTAGCCTGGCTGCTGAGCAATTTCGCTTCCTGAGTCGCGTTCTTCAACAAAAATTTCCGGCCGGAGGCGCGGTGATGATGACCAGCCCCGCGCCTAAAGACGGGAAAACCTTCACCACAGTGAACTTGGCCAGTTGCCTGGCCGACGCCGGCCACGCGGTGCTGGTGCTTGAGGCCGACATTAGGCAACCCATGGTTCACAATATGCTGGGCGGCGGGACCAATACTGCCGCGGGAGTAGAAGAAGTCCTTGCCGGTGCTGTGGAGCCGTCGGAATCTGTGAACTTCGTGGAAGAGCTCTCGCTCCATGTCGCGATGGTGGCGCGCCCGCCGGCGGATCCCGCGCGCCTGATCAGCGGAAGCGGGCCCAAACGTTTTCTTGCCTGGGCACGAAAACACTTCGCTTGGGTAGTGATCGATGCCCCCCCGGTGCTTCCAGTGTCCGACGTGACCCAGTTGGTTCCGTTGGCGGACGCCGTACTTCTCGTGGTTCGTGCCCGAAAGACTCCGCGCCAATTAGTCACGCGGTCCTTTGAGTTGTTAGGCGAGCATTTGTCTGGCGTGGTGTTGAACGAAGCCACCGTCGACTCCAACCCGTACTATCGGTACATTGCCGAGTACCGCTAACCTCCCCCCGATCGATCCCCTGTTTCCGAAACCAGAGGACATTCTCGTTTCGAATTCGAAGTGGGACAAACACAACCGTCAACTACTTTAAGCCTGCAATGCAGACGCTTCTGCCATATTTACGCTTGCTAATGAGATGCACCTTTGTCCTTTTGCTCGCGGCTACTGGTTGTTTGCGAAGAGCCAGGCGTCGCTTATGTGAGAGCGGTGCAACCATTATTCTGACCTTCCACCGTGTTCTAGACGATTCCTCATACCACGAAACAAACAGCCTTCCGGGCATTCTGATTCGCCTCTCCACATTTTGTGAGATGGTGGGACACCTTTCACGTCACTGCGAACTTGTAGGTCTCGCGGGTGCAATTTCGAATAGCAAGTCAGAAAAGGTAAGAATTGTTTGTACTTTCGATGACGGTTGGGTTGATAACTACACGACGGCATTTCCGGTCGTACGTGACTTCAACCTCCCCGTGACTATCTTTATCTGCCCCGGCCTTCTAGGGCAGAATATGCCGTTCTGGCCGGAGAGAGCAGTCGCCTTGCTCGGTCAGAATTCCCGATACAACTCAAGTCAAATTGAGGAAGAAGTCGAGAAACTCAAGAACTTGACCCCGGAGCAGCGGGATTGCGCGATCGAAGGATTTGAGCGGGCCAATAACTCTTCGAACGTGAAATTGTCCAGCGTAGATAGAACTTTTTCCTGGGCTGAAGTGCTGGAGATGGACCGGGCCGGAGTGTGCTTCGGATCGCATACCAACACCCATCAAATATTGACGACAATCCCAGAGGACCAGTGCCGAGACGAGTTGTTTCGCTCGAAACAGATTCTTGAACAAGTGCTTGCAAAACCTTGTCCCACTTTCGCTTATCCAAACGGGAACTGGTCGCCCGCGACTCGGCAGGCTGTGGCGGAAGCGGGGTTTACTGTGGCGGTGACGACGGAACGACGAGCCTGCACGTCGGTTTCCGATCCCCTGACTCTTTCCCGTGTGAACGTGTGTGAGAGCAATGTCGTGGGTCTTACTGGGCGATTCTCTCCTGCGATGTTTGAATACACCACATTGTGGAAAGCTTGGCGCACGGCTGCACGCGAGAGACGGCCTAATACTAATCGGCTTCGCGGCAGGCTGGGACCCGCTCCACGAGCGGCCCGGACACAGGACACCTATTCTGCCCCCGTGCATTGAGAACAACCTTGGTGCGTGCTCTAGAGCTGTGCCACAGAATCGCCAGACTAGGAGTAGCAAATGGCGAGAATTTGTACCTGGATTTTGATGGGACTCGTAGCGTCAGGAGTAGCTCGTTCCTCCGCTCAAGGTGCTCCTGCAAGCAATCGCAACGAGCCAATCATCGCCGATCATAAAGCGGTGTTGGAGTTCGAGAATATCCCTCCCCTGTACCTGGCAGCGGCCAAAAAACTGACTCTCTATTTCGCCGGTTTGTCGCACGGAACTCAGCCTCTGTTCGGTGCTCTTGCCATGAGTCATACAAACTCAAACTACCAGCTGGCAGTTCAGCAATGGGAGCTGCCGGACTCAGGAGCCTCGGCTGGTCTTCGCGTCAACTATTACACGACCGGTCCGGAGGAATACTGGAGCACCGAAGAGGGGCTCGACAAAACCCGAACCGCTGCCAAAACCGGCCTATACAGCCTTTCGATGTTCTCCTGGTGTGGAGAAATGGGGGCGAATAGCCAAGAAACTGTGGAGCATTACCTGAAACAGTTGGACGAGCTGGAGTCAGAATTCCCTGGCATGCGATTTATTTACATGACGGGGCACGCCGATTACGTGGACCAATGGACGGGGGCCGAATTGGAAAGAAACAATAAAATGGTGCGCGAATATGCGATCGCGCATAACAAAGTCCTTTTCGATTTCTACGACATTGACACCCATGATCCCTCCGGCAAGTACTATGCGAATGCTACGGATGCGTGTACCTGGTGCTCCTCCTGGTGCAAAAACCATCCCGCTGACTGCAACGACTTGACAACCTCTGCATGGCCAGGAGAGTGTGCCCACTCTCATCCCTTCAATTGCAAGATGAAAGCCAAGGCATTTTGGTGGATGATGGCGAGGTTAGCGGGTTGGGACGGAAAACCGGCACCTACTTCCACGCAATCCTCAATTACTCCCTAGCCGACGGGCGTTCGGCACGACTCGCGAGTCCATCGCGTATACAAGCGTCTCATCTCAGCACTCACCGTGGTGGTCTCAAAAAGTCAATTGACGGTTCTTTCCCTGATCAGCAGCGAAGGCTATTTCGGTGCGGAAAACATGCTGTTGACTCTCGCCGGGTCACTGAGCGACTTGGGATGCTCTTACATTGTCGGCGTCTTATGCGACTCACGGTTCAATCACGTCGAGCTCGCCGAGGAAGCTCGACGTCAACATTTGACGGTAGAAGTCGTCCGCTGCGCGGGGCGCTGTGATTGGCGTGCTGTGTCTCGAATCAGGGCTCTCAAAGATAAGCACCAAGCGAACCTCGTACACACGCACGGGTACAAAGCGGATTTCTATGCCCGTATTGCTACCTGGGGAGAGGACACTCCACTGGTGGCTACATGCCATAACTGGCCGAGCAAGGCATGGATCATGCGAGCTTATGCGGTCCTCGATCGGCTGGTATTGCGGGGCTTCGATGGCATCGTGGTTATCTCTGACACCATCGGGGATCTTCTTCGGCGTTCAGGCGTCCGCGCCAACAAGTTGAGAAAGATTCCAAACGGCATTGATACGAGGCGCTTTCGGGCGGCAGAACCGATTCTGGGAAGGGAAATTGCGTCTTCCGGAGATGCGCTAGTCGGATTTGTAGGACGCTGCGTTCCCGACAAGGGCGGCGCAATCCTGCTGCAGGCAGCAGAGCAGGTCTTACGGCGATTCCCCCTTACTAAGTTCGTTTTCGTTGGCGATGGTCCTGCCCGCTCGGAATGGGAGTCGCTGGCTGAACGCTTGGGGATTCGAGACCGCGTTGTATTCACCGGCGTGCGCAACGATATGCCTGAGGTTTACGCATCGTTGACTTTGTTCGTGCTGCCGTCGCTCTGCGAAGCCATGCCCATGAGCGTGCTGGAAGCTATGGCCGCCGGAAGACCGGTTGTCGCAACCAGAGTCGGTTCGGTGACAAGGCTGGTGGTTCAGGGTGAAACCGGGCTCCTAGTCGAAGCAGGGGACGTGGACGGCCTAGCTTCGGCCATCGTTAAGCTGCTTCGCGATCCGGGACAAGCCGCCCGCATGGGGCTTAATGCAAGGGTGCGCGCTGAAAGTCGGTTCTCCGCCAGGGTCATGGCAAGGGGCTATTTCAACCTGTATCGGGATGTGTTGCAGAAGAGCGAACGATTGAGACAGTACGCAGTGGTTTAAGGAGAGGAATAGTTCAATGGCTAATGCTCCAGGCGTAGGTATCCGGATCTCGATTGTAGTGGCGTGCCGTAACGAACGGAATGCGATTCACGATCTATTGCGTTCGATTCTGGCACAAGACCTGGCGGAGCCGTGGGAGGTGATCATTGCAGACGGAATGAGCGATGACGGCACGCGCGAGATCCTGGCAGAGTATCGCGCAAAGTATCCCTGGCTGAAAATCATTGACAACTCTTTGTTCATCGTTTCCACGGGCTTGAATGCAGCAATCCGGGCGGCGCAAGGGGAGATCATCATTCGCATGGATGGTCACACTCAGTACGCGCCCAACTACTGTCGCACCTGCATCGACACCCTCGACCGCACGGGTGCGGATAATGTTGGCGGTCCGGCACGCACAAAGGGAAGGGGAGTCCTGGGGTGCGCAGTGGCGGCTGCCTTCCACTCGCCCTTTTCTACCGGGGGCGCAAAATTTCACAACCCGAGCTATCGTGGATGGGTGGACACAGTTCCGTATGGTTGCTGGCGTAAGTCGGTCCTTGAGAAGGTCGGCATGTTCGACGAACACTTGATTCGGAATCAAGATGATGAGCTGAACTTGAGGTTGCGTCGCTCGGGAGGAAGAATCTGGCAGGATCCTTCCATTGTGTCTTGGTATTCCCCGCGCTCGAATTTATCTAATTTATTCCACCAGTATTTCCAATACGGATACTGGAAGGTTGCAGTTATACGTAAACACCGGCTGCCCTCCTCTATCCGACACTTGATCCCCGTTCTCTGGGTTTTGATGAATGTGTTGCTTGCGACGGCAATGGCGGTCACCTCGGTCGCACACTTGCAACTTCGGTTGGTCGAGGTTGTGACCTTTTGGCTGACGACAACTGCGCTGTATCTGGCGGCTGCGATGACGGCAGCAACGTTTGCTGCGAAGAACCAGTGGCTCATCTTTCCTTGCCTACCACTGGTCTTTGCGACTTATCATTTGTCCTATGGCCTGGGTTTTGCGATGGGCCTCATACATTTCCGCAGCTCTCCCGTGACGATCTCCAACCTTCAGAGAAGTTTTGCAAGGATCACGCGCTGATCCGCCATTTCTGATCGCTCTCGCGATACCGCCAGAATATTCTTTATGATTACGACGGAAATTCCCGATACCGGGACAGCGAATGCCGGCGTGCTTGAGGTGTCCGCATCGCCGGAGCATGAATTGTCCCTTTCCTCCGGGTTTTTGAAGCACGAGTTAAGGCGACTGGCGCTCCAATCCTCCCACTATCTGGCAGGGTTCGTGGCCAGCCTCGCGGTGGGATTTGTATCATTCCCGATCTTCACTCGTGTTCTGTCGGTCTCCGAGTACGGCATCATGGATCTTGGGCAGCGCTTTCTGCTCATGCTCACCATCATGTCCAAGCTTGGTTTGCAAAATGCGTCGCTGCGCTTTTATAACCGGGAGGAGTTTGCTAAGAACCCAACCTCCGCTCACAGATACTATTCGACACTCTATTTTGGAATGTTGGGTACTTCGGTTCTGATCGTGCTTCTGGT
Source organism: Terriglobales bacterium (assembly GCA_035606605.1). Lineage (GTDB taxonomy): Bacteria > Acidobacteriota > Terriglobia > Terriglobales > Acidobacteriaceae > Gp1-AA145. The sequence continues at coordinate 82,621 of DATNEX010000003.1, read as the reverse complement.
CTTGATTGCCTATCTGGCAGGAATGAGGGCGCTGATTGCTTCGCCGTTGGCAAGTCTGTCATTCCTAATCTTAGGGCTTGTACTACTTCGCTCACTCGGAGCGGTGCTCTTGGGATTTCTGCGCATCGAAGAGCGCACCAAGGCATTCAACATCGTCACCGTGGCAACCAGAGCATCCACCATCGCAGCGGTGTGCGGATTCCTGTTCTTGGTAGGCCGCTCGGCCCGTTCCTATTTCGCCGGAACGTTTGCGGTGGAATTGATCGTGGGTGCGACATTAACGAGCTGGCTCTTGCGACGCGGTCTGCTTCATTTGCGTAGTTTCGATTTCAGTTTCTTTCGACTTGCGGTGGCATTTGGCGCGCCCCTGGTCCTTTACGAATTCGCCTTTGCAGTGTTGGGGTCCGCTGACCGTTTTCTGGTGCGTCATTATTTAGGCGGTGACGCATTGGGGTTTTACTCCGTCGCTTATGGGTTGGCAAACAACGTCAATGAGTTGCTGCTCACGCCACTCAGCCTCGCGTTGATCCCGATGTATATGAGGATATGGACGTCGGATGGTGCGGAGAAGACTTCAAGGTTTCTTACCACTGCCCTTCGTCTGTTCATGGTAGCGGGAGTCGCCGTTTTGGCAGCTATGGCGGCCAGCAGCCACTCGCTTGTGGTCTTTCTGGCGTCTGCAAAGTATGCGAACTCCAATCGTCTTATCCCCGTCATTCTTTGCGGACTGCTGGTCTATGCCGGGCATATCTTCGTCGCGGCCGGGCTTTTGATCCACAAAAAGACTTTGCAGATGTCCGGCCTGCTGGTGATATCCGCCGTTCTAAACATCGGATTGAATTGCTTGCTATTGCCCGTCATGGGATTGATGGGTGGCGCCATTGCCACATTGCTGAGCTACTTGGCGTGCATCGCTTCGCTTGCATGGGCCTCGCATCGACTTTTGCCTCTGCGTTTGGACATGCTGTCATGCCTGAAATATGTGGTTGCCGCCGTTCTGGGCTGGGCGGTTGCTTCACGATTCAGCAATGACATTCCAGCGGTCGACTTGCTCATCAAGTCAGTCATCGTATTCGCGGTTTATTTTGCCCTGCTCTACCTCTTGGATCGGCGCGTGCGGAAAGTCGTCGGCTGGGCAATCAGCTGGTCTCAAGCATGACACGTCGCAAGTCATTCGGCGTTCCGGCGATCGTCTGTGATGCGGAGAAACTCTCCCAAGTCGCCATCATCCAAGAGCTGGGACACTTCGGCATTCCGGTGGTCGCGCTGTCAAGCAGCTCGTCGGCGATCGGGTTTGCATCGAAGTACGTCGCGCAGCGCATCCTGTCTCCGGTTGCCTCTTACGACCCGGCGTACATTGATTTCTTAAAGTCCTCGGTGCCGCCAGGGGTTCTCTTCTATTCCAACGACGCATGCACGGAAAACATTTCTCAAAACCGCGATGACTTGATATCGGCCGGCTTCTTTTTGCTCATTTCCCACATATCTACGCTTGGTCGAGTCATCGAAAAGGACCAACTCTACCGGACGGGACGAGAGTGCGGTATTTCCGTGCCAGAATGCAGCTTGGTCGATTCGGTGGACGAAGTGCAGCAAAGAGTAGCTGAGTACGGCTTGCCCGTCATTTTGAAGGCCACCAACCTGGCAGGCGGGGTCTATCGCCGTATTGATGACTGCAAAGACGTCACCGCCGCGTTCCAGGAAATGCGCACGCTTCTGGCAAGTCCGGACCACAGTCACCGTTCCGCCCATCTCATGGTTCAGCGGTGGATCTCACAACCCGGGAGAAAACTCTGGAATTTTAATGCCTGTGTCCAATCTGGCGAGATTCTGTCATTCGTGACGGGAGAGAGGATTCGTTCAGACCATTATCCCGATGGGCGGCTGGGCAGCATATTGTTGTTTGGAAAGACGGAGCACAACTGTAGGATCCACGAGCTAAACAGCCGACTGCTGCGGCATCTCCAGTTTGACGGCTTGGTAGAAACAGAGTGGTCTGAGGACCCTGCTGGCGAAGGTGAGACATTTCTCTATGACTTCAACCCCCGACCGAGTGGGAATATTCGTTGGAGCTTTAAGAGCGGAGTCTCTTTGGCTCTGCAGTATTATGAGTTGGCTCTGGGGCTCCCGCCGAAACTTCAGGAAATGAAAACCGGCGTTGCCTACGCCAAGGTCTTTTACCGCTGGAGTGATCCGATCGAAGCTTGTGTGAGTCGCCGTTTCACCTTCACTCAAAAACTTTCCATATTGAAGGATGATCTGTTAGCTGTATTGCGCTGCCGGCGACATGCGGTTGACATTCTCGATCCACGAGATCTAGGCCCTACCTGGTATGCAACTGGCGAATTGGCGCGCTTCCTCCTCCGTCGCTTCCGCCAGCGTATTTCGCGTGTGCTCTACGCGGTATCCATTTTCCCTAGGTTAAGGCCAGTTCAGTAACCATGCCCTCTCGATTCCAGTCCCCTGACATTCGCCTGCTTCCCTACCCGGAGGGCAAAACCTTCGCATTCACCATTATTGATGATACGGACGGCGAGACGCTGGAATCGGTGCGGCCGATTTACGACTACTTGTTTTCCTTGGGTCTCGGTACAACCAAGACCGTCTGGGTGAAAAATCCGAATCAGCGGCCGGTGAAAGAGAGCGATTTTGGAGACAGTCTCGAACGAAGCGAATACGCGGACTATATCCGGCTTTTGCAACACCGAGGGTTTGAAATCGCTCTGCACAATGTTGCGAGCATGAGTAGTGAACGGGAGCAGATTGCAGCCGGCATCGCGGACTTTACACGTATCTTGGGTCAAGCTCCAAAGATTAATGTTCACCACGAGAAAAACCGAGAAAATCTGTATTTCGACTTTGCCCAGCGCGGTATTTGCCCACCCTCCCCTTACCGAACGGCATTACTGCGCGGAATCCATCAACGGCTCAGCCACAATGGCCGGCCACGGCTGTTAGATCATAGCTGTTCGGGTGAAGATCCTCAGACCACATATTTCTGGGGAGACTTGTGTAAGGCCACGATTAAGTACGTACGGACTAACGTCTTCTTTCAGGACCTGAATACGTTGAAATGTAGTCCGCAGATGCCGTATTCCTTGGCACAAACGCCGTTTGTTAATCACTGGTTCGACAGTTCCAACGGGCAAGACGCTCAACATTTCAATTCCATATTGAGTGACAAGAACATCGCCAGCTTGCGTCAGGAATGCGGCTGCTCAATTCTTTACACGCATTTTGGAAAGGGTTTCGTGAGTCGACGCGAAGGCAGCTTCGAACTAAACACGGAAACCAAAGCTCGGCTCCGGGCCGTTGCCGGACATGCCGATGGCTGGTACGCACCCGTCGGCGAAGTGCTCGATCGCCTGCTGGCGTTTCAGCGCATTACAGTTTTGCCGTTAAGCGGCGGGATTGTCATCACCAATCACAACGAATTCGCGGTTCACGCTGTGACTTTGTATACAACCGCCGGGCGGACGTTTTGCGACCTGCAGGGGAGGGAGCTGGCGGCGGATCAAGCCGGGAAAATCAAAGTCCCAACGCTCTCCGCGGGAGAGTCGCTGGCGATCATGAGCTCCGAAACCGCCGCACAGGCGCGTGCTTGGAACAGCGACCTTCGCCCAGCCTTTGTGCTAGATCTCGAAAGGCTCTCCAGTAAGCTTCGCCAACGTGTAGACATCTGACTTGCAAGTCTTGGTTCAAGAGGATGTCGGTAAATCCTCAAGAGATCCTCAAAAAAGTGCCAGCAACAAGCGACATTAATCGAAGTGAACATTCGGACAGTAAAATGTCCGATTCATCCCCACGGACGACGCCCTCTTGGCATTCTTCCGTAAAGGGCGCCCTACGGCGAATGGGCCTTTTGGATTTGTTAAGTCGCGTGACAATAGGAAGACGGGTTGACATATTCCTGTACCACGGTCTCTGCCCTGGCTCCGCTCCGGATCCATTGTTACCAAAACTGTTGCCTGTAGACCAGTTTGAAGCGCACATTCGCACTTACCTTCGATACTCGCGTCCCTTGTCGCTCGAGGCGGCGCTTCAAACCGGAGCCAGAGGCGTTGTGGTCACATTTGATGACGGCTACGCCAACAACTACTCGCTCGCTCTTCCGATTCTGCAAAAATACAATTTTCCTGCAACCATCTTTTTGACTACCGGCTTTCTCGATCGCGCTGTGCCGCTCTGGGTTGACCGCTTGGAGTTCTTGGTCCGAACGGCACCGGCTTGCGACCTCACATTTGAATGGCGAGACAGCTCATTCCATCTGTCTTTGCGCGGCTTCCGCCGCCGAACCGAAGCGAGGGTGAGACTCAATGAGTTTTTGCGTGGCCTGCCGCCTGATGCGATCCACGACTTCCTCGGCAAGCTTGAAAGTCATCTCCAACTTTGCTACAGCTGGGAGACCATACCCGAGCTGCTGCGGCCTTTGACCTGGGACCAGGTTCGCGCCATGCGTGCTACCGGGCTTATTTCATTTGGATGCCACACGGTGACGCACCCGGTCCTCTCCCGTTGCAGCGAGCAGGTACAGGTTTTCGAAATTCACGAGTCGAAGCAACGCATTGAAGCCGAACTAGGGGAAGAATGTATCGCGTTTGCATACCCCTACGGCAAGAAGAGTCACTATACCGAACTGACCACGCGGTTGGTTCGTAAGGCTGGGTTCAAGTTCGCCTTGAGCGCAGAATCCGGCTCGGCTGATGCCTCGTTGCTGAACCGCTTCGAAATCAACCGATGGGGTGCGGATCTCGATGTGAATGATCTTTCGTTCGTGGTTGCCGGTGGTCCGTCGGTCTCACACTACATCAGAAGATAGCGATAGCCATTTCAATCGAGGCGTCCCTGGCAGGTCGGCAGAGTGACGTTCCTCGTCAACTTCTTGAATGCTTCATCGTCGAATAGCAGCGGCTAGGCAGGAAACACTGGAGGCTATTCGTAGCCACTACCAGAGACTCTATCTGCCGCACGCGATGTTAGTTCCGACGGCTCGCTATGGTTTGTATCTCATAGCAAAGGAGTTGCTGGCACCCGGAGATCGCGTCTTAATTTCGCCTGTGACCTGTCGAACGGTTATTTCGGCACTGCTTGCGGCCAAGACCACGCCGGTTTTCGTGGATATTGACACTGCAACAGGGAACATCGACGCATCCAGGCTGGCAGACTCCGAATTAAATGCCGCCCGCGCCATCGTGACCACCAATCTATACGGAACCCCGGACCAGGTTCACGAACTAAAATCAATCGCCACCCGTCGCAATCTCCTTTTGATTGAAGACTGCGCTCACGTTCTGCGTACGTCCGTGCGCGGAGCAGAAATTGGGAGCGTTGGCGACGTATCAGTTTTTAGTTTCAAAAAGCATTTTGATGAACCCGGCGGCGTCGTTTGCATCCGGAGCGAGAACGCCGCAGCGAAAATCCAGAGAAGGATTGCCACCGAAACGTATTTGCCGTCCGCACGAGAAGAGCAGCTCAGATTTTGTCAATTTCACTTGGAAAAGGCGATCGGATCTGGCCTGACACGGCGCTTCTCCTCTGCCTATCGACACCTCCGTGCAGGTGAACATCGAGCTGCCAAAAAGCCTCTGGCCGAATCGATCTCGCCACCAGGCATGTCTCTACCGACGACCGCCACCCTGTTACGTATGGCTGCTTTTTTAAAGCATTGGGGCAACCTCATTGAATCGCGACGCACCATTGCCAGAGATTTGATCAGCAACTGCATTCTCTCGGTTAAGAGCGCGCCGGGGGCCGATGAAGTGGTGTTTCTCGCAATTCCATTCTTTACCGAGCATCGGGATGCGATTGCCGCCCAGCTCGAATCGCATGGCATACCGATATATTTTCGTTACACACCTGCGATGAACCGAGTGTTTCGTGAGGGCACGGAGAGAGCGCGCAACTTTGACGAGGGTCGTATCGAGCACTGGTGCAAGAGCATCCTCCCCATTCAGCCCCGATTCGGGCAGCAGTTCCTGGAAATTTTGCAGCAGATGGCTGGCAACACCGTTTCTTCCGTGCCTCCCAGCGTCTTGCCTGCAGCAGAACGACTCTCGGTCGGGAATTAGACAATGCCGATATCCATCGGATTTCATGACGTGGGGCCAGATACCTCAGGTCTCTCCAATTCGGGGCGCAAGTCTGTCGTGTACACCTTGGGACTGCATACCTTCCAGGAGTGTCTCGCGGCGATCGCACAAAGGCTGGGTCCAGATTCGGCGGGGAGAGTGGACCAAGTGGCGCTCCGCGCGGAGTATGTGTTCCTTACGTTTGACGACGGAGAATCGGGTGCGTACACCTATGCCGCGCCCGAACTCGAAAAGCTTGGCTGGAGAGGCCACTTTTTTGTGACCACGAATCTGATCGGCAAGCCTGGTTTTCTGGATGCCCAGAAGATCAAGGAGCTCCACCAGCGTGGCCACCTGATAGGCAGCCACTCCAGCACTCATCCCGAGCGAATGTCGCACCTGGGGTGGAAGGAGCTGTTGCGAGAATGGCGCGACAGCTGTGCCGTGCTCAGTGACTTGACGGGGAACCCCATTACCGTGGCTTCGGTTGCAGGCGGGTACTATTCGCGCAAGGTTGCCGAAGCCGCCGCCGCATCAGGCCTAAGCAGGCTTTTTACCTCGGAGCCCACCGCCAAGGTCACGGTTGTCAACGGCTGCTGGGTGCTGGGGCGTTATACGGTGCGCCGATCCACCCCTGTTTCAGAAGTTGTCGCGATCGCCGCCGGCGAGCGATTCCCGCGATGGAAACAGGCGGCGGCATGGTTTAGCAAAGGCCTTGTCAAAACAACCATGGGAGAGTCATACATTTCCCTTCGGCGGTCACTGGTGGGATCAGACACCAGATCCAGTTTGAATGATTGGCGCACCAACACCACAGAAAGTTAAGCCCATGAGCAAAGCTTTCATTCGAAATGAGCCCATCAACGGTGCGCTGGCTCGGAAACGGGAAATACCCAAAACCAAGGTTTCTGTGTTGATGTTTGACTTGCTACCGTCCGTTCCTTATTACACCGGGCACCTCTGCACGGGTCTAAATGGCATCGGAAACTTGCAGGTGACTCTGGCCTCCGCAACTTATCCCCATGATTCAGGTTTCTTTGAGAGGACGGGGCTCAGAACCCGCCCGGGCCTTTTCGACATCGCCTATCGCCTGCGATTTTCCCCTGCGCGTCGTGCCATGAAACTGGCGGAATACCTGCTAAACCTTGCTGCGACGGCGTTGCGGTTTTTGAATTCAAAGCCGAGTGTCTTGCATGTGCAGTTCACGCCACTTGCGGAGCGCGGTCTTCCATTTGAATTGTGGTTTCTGAAGATCGCGCGAGGGTTGGGAATAAAAGTGGTCGGCACGGTTCACAACGTTGTTCCCCATGACGGCTCGAAGGGACTGACTGCCACCTATTCGAGGCTGTACAGCTTAATGCACAGTTTCATTTGCCATAACCTTCCTGCCAAGGACAGGCTCACGTCCGAGTTCGGAATTGATCCCGCTCGCATCACGGTTGTTCCGCATGGACCCCTGTTTGGTACCGACATAACGGAACGCACAAGCAAAGTGGTTGTTCCGGGCGACAAGACCGCGGCCGGCTGTATGGTCCTATGGCAAGGAATTGTGCGCCCTTATAAGGGGATTTCGTTCTTGTTGAAGGTTTGGAAGATTGTCCGCCAGCGGGGCATGCAGGGAACCCTGTGGATCGTTGGGACAGGAAACAAGTCCTTGCGCAAAGAGATCGAGCAGGAAGCCGTTGCCCTCGGCATCGGTTCTTCGGTGCGATTTATTTGGCGCTTCGTCTCTGTTGAAGAGCTCGAAAGTTATTACCAAGCTGCCGACATTATTGTGTATCCATATAGTGCAATCACCACCAGTGGTGCCTTGATGACGGGCGTCGGCTACGGAAAAGCGATTCTTGCATCCGATCTCCCGGCATTTCGGCAGGAACTGCAACACGAGCGCACAGCCCTTCTCGCTCCTTATGGAGAAGTCGAGGGCTGGGCCTCTGCGTTGCTGCGACTTGCGTCGAATCCCGATCTGCGAGCTGCTCTTGCCGAAGAACTGAACGCCGTCCGGCCTGCGCGTCCTTCTTGGAAGGAAATTGCGCTTCAGACATACCAGGTATACGAACGGCTGTTGCCGCCAGCCGAATCGCAAATTCAAGCGGCTCGTGTTCGCGACGGATCACTCCATGGCTGCTATACCGCAAATTCACGCTGAAATCAGCCTCACGGTACACGTAATCCGAACCACCGAGGAACTCCTGCTCCTGGGGCCCGAGTGGAAGAGATTGTTTCACCGAATCGGATGCGACAATGTATTCCTGAGCTTCGAATGGCTATCGGAGTGGTGGCTCCACTTCGGCCAGGAGCACGAGCTATTTGTCATTATTGTGCGCAACCAGGATGGACAGCTTACTGCGCTGGCGCCCTTTTACATTTCTCTCCACGGTGGTCCCCTGCGACTCCGAGAGCTCAATTTTCTTGGCGACAGGCTCGTGGGTTCCGATTATCTGGACTTTCTGGTGGATGACAGTTACCTGCCCTCAGCTTTGGAGCGCATCCATCGTTGCATCCTCGGGAATCGCAGGCTGTGGGACTACATCCAACTATTGGACGTAAAAGCGGACTCGATCGCTGCCACTGCTTTCTGCACGCTCATGCAGGCTTCTGGCATGACCCCCACGATGACTTTCTCGTCGCTGTGCCCATACCAGAAGCTCCCGCGTTCAGCAGAGGAATACAACGCTAGTCTCACAACGAGGTTTAAGAAGAATCTCCGATATTATTCGCGCACTTTGCAGCGCCAGGGAGAGGTTGAATATCTTACGGTTGAGAATGCCCCGGATATTGAGAATGCATTTAACGACTTGCTCCGCCTTCACCGCTCCCGCTTTCATTCGCGTGGTGCCGACAGCGCATTTCTAGGCCCGCAGGCCGAAGCCTTTCACCGCGCCGCACTGAGGTCTCTGACCAAGGCGGGGTGGACAAGCATTCACATGCTCAAGTTGAATGGCAATTGCATCGCGGCCTCGTATGAACTTTCCTGCGGCAGGCGTATTTCCTTCTACCAGAGTGGGATCGACCCTGCTTACTCCCGCTTCAGTGTTGGCCAGCAGTTAATCCATTTTGCAATCGAGAGTGGCATTGAGAAGGGCTACTCAGAATTCGACTTTCTTCGCGGAAATGAGACCTACAAGTCAAAGTGGGTGGATGACATTAGAAACGTATACACTCTGTGGTTCTTCGATCGTCGTCCTAAGAGCAGGATGGCGCTAGCAGTAAAGTCCCTTCGGACGCGGCTTCGCTCGTGCAAGGCCAAGCTGCTCTCCTTGAAGCGGCCGGCCGATTACATCCACAGTCTCTTCCGATCTCATCGTTGAGCTCCACGGTTCCCATTTGCTATGAATCTGGGTCTTGGTCTTGAAGGTTATCTGCCGTACGTGCTGTACTGTGGCGCCATTGTTGCCTTTCTGTTGGCGATTTTTTGGCGGCCCACCGCGGGCATCTTTTTCTTGCTACCCTTGATCCCGCTACAGACGGTGCGCTACCGGCTAAACGGGATGCCGCTGGGCGCCAGCCTTTTCGGGATCATGCTGATTGGCGTAGCGCTGGGACTTTGGCGCAATGGACTCCCGGTCTTCCCCAAGTCTCCCTGGACGAGATTTCTCGCCCTGTTTGCGCTGTTCACCTTCTTGTCGCTGTGTTTGGGTTCGTTTTATTTGGAAAAGCCCATGCCGCTGCCTGGTGACTCGCGTTTTGGCGTGTGGCAGGAATACATGATCATGCCGGCCTTGCTGTTGCTGACGGCTTCAGCGGCCCGGAACAAGCGGCAGATTCAGGCGATCGTCCTCGTGATGTGCGTGTCGACTTTTGCTCTGGACAGGACCTTTTGGAATGAAGTGTCGGGAAGAGACTTCTCCACCTATACCGAAGACCTTCATGGCGGTGGCGGGAGCATGGGCTACGCCGGCGCAAATGGCCTCGCAGCATTTGCCGCCCAGGTGGCCACGTTTCTGTTCGCCCTTGCCGGTTTCGAGTCGAAGAAGTGGCTGCGCGCGGGCTATTACAGCTTGGCAGGGTTCACCGTAGTTTGCCTGGTATATAGCCTTTCCCGAGGAGGCTATGCCGCGTTTATTGCCGGGTGTTTACTGGTCGGACTGGCAAAGCAACGCAAAATACTCGTCCTGCTGGTTGTGTTCCTGTTCAGCTGGACGACGATTGTTCCACCCGCCGTCGAGCAACGCGTGGATATGACCTACGACCATACCAGCGGCGATCTCGACAACTCATCCAACACCCGGCTGTCGCTGTGGTCGAATGCCATGGAGGTTTTTCACGGGAACGCCGTTCTGGGGACCGGCTTCGATACGTATGAGTACATGCGTCTCAACCGACGCACCGACGGTGTCTCCGGTTACTATGCCGACACGCACAACTACTTTGTGAAAGTGCTGGTCGAGATGGGAATTGCGGGTTTCATTCTGTTTCTGTGGTTGTTAGCCAGAATCCTGGGACAAGGTTTTCGCTTGTTCCGTCGTGCCCAGGATCCTTTCTTCAAATCTCTTGGCCTCGGGGTCGTCGGCTGGGTGGTCTGCGCCGTGGTTGCGAACCTGTTCGGAGATCGTTGGACATTCCTACAGGTGAACGGATATATGTGGGTCATCGCGGGTCTCGTCTGCCGTGCCTATGAGCTCGAGAAAGACGGCGCTTTGGTTCTCGAAGCGGCTGATTCGACACCGACTGAAAGCATGCTAAACGACCCAGCTTCTCCGGAGGATCCGGTGGAACTCGCCGTTAAGACTGCCCCTCGAAATCGGAACTTTACCGTGCCGGAGGCTGAGCTAAACACCTATCGGCTATGACCCATTCTCGCAATCAACTCAACTCGGTCGCGTCTGACGCGATCGGTGCAAGCCACCGCGTGCTCTTTCTGATTGATCGGCTGCATAGCATCGAAGGCGGAGCAGAGGGTGCAGTCCACAAACTCTGCCGTTTTCTGCCCGCACACGGATTCCAATGCTCCGTCGCGACCTTCTGGGCGGGAGAAGGTGTCGAGAGACAGTTTCCCTGCCCAGTTCATTTGTTTCCCATCGGGCGGACATACGATTGGACGGCTCTGCGAAATGCCCGTACCTTTGCCCACCTGCTAAGGTCGGAACAGGTGAAAATAGTGCACACATTTTTCCCCGCGTCCGACCTTTGGGGTGGATTCGTCGCCCGGTTGAGCGGCTGCCCGATTTTGGTATCGAGTCGGCGCGACATGGGCATTCTTCGCCTTCGAAAGCACGAACTGCCTTACCGCCTGGTCAACCGGCTCTTTGATCAAGTCCAGGCCGTCTCAGAGAAGGTGCGCGAGTTCTGTATTTTGCAAGACCACTTTCCTCCTGATCGGGTGGCGACGGTCTACAACGGAGTCGACCTGGACGCGATTGACGATGCCGTTCCCGCTGGCCGGTCGGAGCTCGTGGCAGACTCGAATGCCCCAGTTGTGGTCACGGTGGCAAACATGCGATTCGTCAAAGGCATCGACGTTCTGGTGAATGCGGCTGCCCGGGTTCGAGAACGGATACCCGAGGCGATTTTCGTCGTCATCGGAGGAGCGCTGGAGGAGCCGAGTTGTGCGGAAAGAGTGAATGCAGCCGTCGTCCAGTTGGGACTCGCACAGAACTTCAAATTCTTGGGGACGCGGACCGATGTGGCCTCGCTGTTGAAATCCTCAGAAGTGTTTTGCCTGCCCTCCCGCAGTGAAGGGATGTCTAACGCGTTGTTGGAAGCAATGGCCTGTGGTCTACCCTGCGTGGCTACCGATGTTGGGGGCAACGCCGAGGTCGTGACCGAAGGCGGAAGCGGATTTCTAGTTCCTAACGAGGACGCGGATGCGCTTGCGGCACGCATCGTGACACTCCTGCAGGACCGACAACGTGCCCAACGCATGGGCCAGGAGGGCCGCCGGCTTGTGGAGTCAAAGTTTACTGTGCGCCACATGATCGAGCGGTTGACCTTTCTCTATCGCGGGTTGCTGCGTGATCGCGGACTTCTTCCTTCGTCGGACTCAACCCATGCAGGCTGGGAAGCGTTACCGGCCGGGGAAGAGGATCATCAGATTTGCGGAGTGAAAGGATAATCCAGAGCTCGGGGAAATCTGCCCGAATCTCGAAACGCTGAGCCACTATGCCCTAAGGACATGTCCTTCTGAGGTTCGGACATGTATCTCCGTGACTTGTGCGGTGGAAATTACTAGAGGCACAATCCCTTACAGTCGTCCTAAAAGCCACCTTCGTCAGGGAATTCAGCACAAAATCACGCATGAGTAGGTCAAAAATGATGCGATTCAAGTGGCTGCTGCTAATCTGCCTCTTCTGGGCGCCTGCGGTGCTGGCGCAAAACCCCGTACTCTTGTTCTCGGACTTGACGTTTGGACCCAATACCGGATGGAACGGATCCTCTACCCAGGGCGCAGCCGTAACGGTTTGGGGAAAGAATTTCGGAGCGACTCGGGGCTCCAGCTACATCACCATCAATGGCGCGCAGCTAAGTACCAGTTCCAGCTATGCTGAGTGGGACGCGATTGGGCCGGCACGAGGGTTGGAACGGATCACGTTTTGGATTCCCTCCACCGCTGCCACCGGCAACGGCAACATCACTGTGACCGTGAATGGAGTCACGTCAAACGCGTTACCTTTTCAGGTTGCACCCGCGACCATCCTATTCGTGGACGTCACCAATGGGAACAATAACAATGACGGACGCACGACTGCGACGGCGTGGAAAGACCTGTGGAAGTGGACACCCTGCTTGTCGAACGACCCGTACCACTACCCATCACACTGCAACACGCTCGGGGACTCGCAGTACATTATGTACGTGCGGGGCGGAACGTACACCACCAAAGATCCATATGCCGGGGCCTATAACCCGTTTATCGGTGTGAGCAATCCCTTCGGAAGTCCCACGGCGCAAAAGGCAATCGTGGGCTACCCGGGCGAGAATCCCATTATTGACACCGGGGGCGGTCAGCAGAGCGATATCATTATTCAATTGCAGTGGGCTCCGTACGGATATGGCGCGAGCTATATCACGGTGGCAAAGTTGACGGGCCAGAACGGCGCGGAGTTCTACAGCGTGTGGGGTGACTACAATCGGATCGTCGGCAACAGCCTTCTGAATTACCGGGATCAGGACTGGTCTGGCGTCATCTTCGTCGGCAACTCACATCACACCTCGATTTACGGCAACCTTTTCAATAACTGTGGCTACGATTCCTATAAACACAACATTTATATAAAGACCCAGCCGATCGCGGCGGGGAACTCGTACGATCAAAGTGTGCTGTACACCGAGGTGGGGTACAACGAGTTTGCGAACGCCTATGCGTCAGATACGCACGGCGGCGTGATCTTCCTCTCCCGTGACAGCGGCCAATCTTCGCAATACATTCACGACTACACCTACATCTACGGCAATCTCTTTCATGGCGGCAACGATGACTACCTCTACTCGGGAGACTCGGTTACCCTGGGCGGCCACATCTATCTGTATAACAACATTTTCCTGCCGCAAACCTCGAACGAAGGCGGTTTAACCGTATATTACGGAACGACTCAGGAGTATTTCTTCAACAATCTCTTCTATCAAACCAACTCCAACAACCTGGTGAACGTAAACTACACGGCGACTCCCACCTTCAATAACAACATCTGGTGGCCTACGAGCGGCACTGGACTCGATATGGGAGGCGTCACGAGCGGGCGGGCAACTCTGGATCATGAATTGTGGTACACCGGGGCTCCGTCCAACAGCCCGCCGGTATACATCACCAACACCACAGTCGGCAATCCGCTGTTCGTGAGCCCATCTGGCAACGATTTTCATATTCAGTCCACCAGCCCTGCACGCGGCGCAGGAATCAATCTCTACTCCACGTTGAGTGCGTTGCCCGGCGGAAAGTATGACTATGAGGGCAAGACTTATCCGTCTTCTGGAGCATGGGACATTGGGCCGCTTCAGTACGGAAGCGGGAGCACTTCGGGCGGCGGTGGTGGTGGCGGCACTACGCCTCCGGCTCCACCCACTGGTTTGACCGCAGTTGCAAGGTAAAGAAACGGAATTCGTCGAACAAGCTGAAAGCAATTTGAAATAAATTTTGACAAGCCTGTGATGGAGAGGCGACGCCCTGTCGCCCTCCAATCCTAGGCTTTCCGCAAGGCCTCGTCTTCCTGCAGTTCAATACACAACACATTTGAACGTACGCGATCTTATTCGCGTCATGCACCAATATTGATTCCACTGGGGAGAACTAGTTATGGCAACTGACATTGCTTCGCTCGCTCCTGTGCAGTTCGAAAGCCGTCTGGATGCCGAACGAGAGTTTTACGGTTCTTATGAGTGGTGCCTGAATGCCTACCCGAGCATCGGAGAAGTCATTCAGTACCTCGACCGGGAATTGACACGATACCTCACGACCGATCAGGACTGGCGTCGTGACGAGATCGCTCGGAATATTTATCTGCTCTCGTCCGCGATCCTGGACACGGCCGAGGACTATCTGCTCGGGCGCCGGTACAGCTTTTCCAAGGTGTTGGGCGTGTTTCCCGCGCTTGCGCCCTTAACCACCGCGACGCAAAAGATTCTGCATGCGGCTGATAAGCGCTTCTGGTTGTCGCGGCGGCAGTTGTGGGACTGGCGTGTCAGGTGGGAGGAGGTCATGGTCGGGACCTTGCGCAGCCTGTTACTGAAAGATGCCTCTGCCGCGGATGTTTCGGTCGCCATCGCGGCCGTGCGAGAGCTGCTCAGGGCTCCCCTGCCTTCGGCCATGCGCACGCGTCGTCCGCGAATTCCGGGAGCATTCCGCTCACAGGATTTGACGCACTTTGACGTGCTCAGCCTAGGTGGCAAATTCATCGCCGCTTTTCCTGATCGCAAACGTCCGTTGCTTGTGACCGGGCTTCGAACGGCTGGCTCATACTTTGCGTTGCTGCTGCGGGCCTATCTTGAGACGCAGGGGTACCCCCGTGTCCAATGCGTAACCCTTCGCCCCAAGGCAGGAACTTCGCATTGGGAGAGGGAACGTATCGCAAGCAATGCAAGAAAGAATTCTCTCGCGGTGATCATCGATGAGCCGGTGGCAACGGGAGGAACGCTTGGCAAGGGCATCGCCCTCCTCAATAAACATGGCATTTCTTTAAGCAACGTCGTGGTGCTGTTTCCGGTGCATCGTAACGGGCGAAACTGGAAAAACCACTCAGATGCTCAGCCGCTCTTTGCTTGCCACGTGCTCAGTCTGGAACACCACGAGTGGTATAAGCACAAGCTCATCGACTCGGAAGCGCCAAAAGCTGTGCTGCAGGAATATTTCCGAGACCAGGGGTGGGATGCGGTCGTGCAAAGTCAGGGAGCTGAAGAGGCGAATGCCCACCTCAAAGCGGTTTCGGAAGAGAAGTATCACTCCCGCCTAAAACAGGTGTATTCCGTGCGACTGGCTCGACGGGGAGAGACCACTACGCGCTACATCTTGGCTAAAAGTGTGGGCTGGGGCTGGCTGGGCTATCACGCATTTGTAGCCGGCAACCGTCTGGCGGGCTGCGTGCCGCCAGTTCTCGGACTTCGCGACGGGATTCTTTATAGCGAGTGGGTGCACGAAGCGAATCATAAGCCGTTACCATCCGCAGAGATCGTTCAGACGCTGGCACGCTATGTCGCGACTCGCGCCAGCGAGCTGCGCTTCAAAGCGGATGAGGGAATGGATGTGACGCGCAACAGCCAACCCGCGCGAGGCCTGGAAGAACTCGCGGGTCGGCTAAGCGGTGCCTATGGAAAAGCTGGCGGCGTTCTAAAACGTGCCCGCATGAAACGGGAGCTGTCAGCAATGGAGAGTCACCAGCCAGCCCTGATTGACGGCAGAATGCGGCGAATGGAATGGATTCCCAGCGATGGCACGATGCTGAAGAGCGATTATGAACACCATGGAATCGGGAAACACCAGCTGAATCTAACCGATCCTGCTTACGACCTGGCGGAAACGATCTTGCATTGGAACTTGTCGGAGGATGAAGAGCGCGAGCTGTTGGACGCTTACGCGGCCCAGAGCCACGATCACAATGTACATTCGCGGATATTTCTGCACAAAATCCTCGCCGGATCCTGGTGGATGGACCGGGCTATCGAAAACATCAACGACCCTCGCCTGCTGGCGAGGCACGGGGAATTCAACCGTCAATACATCGAAGCATGGAATTTTCTCGTTCTGCAGACGATGCGCTTCTGTGCCGGACTTTGCCACAAGCCAGCGCAAGTTCGGTGGAGTTCCCCTCTTGCGGTGCTGGATGTCGACGGAGTGATCGACAAGCAGGTTTTCGGTTTTCCATCCACCAGCATGGCGGGGATGCAAGCAATTTCCTTGCTGCATCAGCATGGTTTTGCCGTCATGCTGAACACCGCCCGGAGCATTCCAGAGGTGAAAGAGTACTGCCGCGCTTACGGGTTCGCCGGAGGGGTTTCTGAGTACGGAGCGCATGTTTGGGATGCTGTGTCCGGAGAAGAGCGAGTGCTCATCTCGGATGACAGCTTGGACAAATTGGCACGGGTCAGGGACGCGCTTTCGCGAATTCCGGGAACTTTCCTGAATGATGACTTTCACTACTCGATCAAGGCCTACACATACGAACATGGCAGGTGCGTACCCATCCCCAGGGTTGTAGTGCAGGACATTGTCGCTGCGCTTGGCATCGAGGGACTAGGCATTCATCCCACATACACGGATACGGCCATCATCGCGACGGAAACAGACAAGGCGCGAGGCATGGTTGAACTTCTCCGCCTCGCCGGCCTGACAGAGGCGGACACCCATGCCATCGGTGACACGGCATCCGATCTGCCGATGTTCCGCGTGGCGGTACACAGCTATGCTCCGGGAAATGTTTCTTGTGGTCCCGCGGCGCACCTTCTGAAGTGCCGGATCGCCAGGCCGGCTTATCAATCGGGACTCTTGGACTCTGTGCGCGCCATGATTCAGTCGACTGGGACGCGGAACCTTCAGAACCCGAACATTAAAGCGGTGCTTGCACCTCAGGACCGCTACTTCGTCAAGCTGCTGGAAACCGCCGACCGAAGTTCGATGGTGTCACTGGTGCGTGCAGCAGTGGATCCCATGTCCCTGCAAACGTTCATCGCGGAATAGATCTAGACCTTTCGTACTCGAAAACAACTTCTATCTCGCTTTCCGCTCTTTGGTTGCTGGAAAGACTCATCAGTTTAAGAGCCATTTTAGGTGGTACCCCGAGCCGCAGCCGCAGTTCGGGTTCTCAGTTTGCGCTAGGAGACTAAACAATGACAATCTCGTTAACTTCGTTCGCAGCTTCAGGCCATTGCAGCAAGCCATTGGGAAGAACATTCGGCGGGCAAGCTTTGCTTGTGCTGCTTGTCGTATTCGCGACAACATTTGTGCGCGCGCAGTCCCTGCAGGAGCCGGTCCAGCCCGTCAACATCATTCTTGATGATGACATGTCGCACAATGCCGATGACACCGGCGATCACGCGATGTTATGGGCTATGGCCGCGCGCGGCGAAGCTAACGTGCTGGCGCTCATTATTTCCTCGACGAATGATTACAGCGCTCCTACTGCCCGAGCGATCGCCAGATACTACGGTCACCCGAACATTCCGATTGGGGCAAATCTGGAAAACATTCCTAATGATTACGCTGCCTACTTCAGCTATTACACCCAGCAGGTGGCCACGCAGTTCGGAACGCCCGGCGAGACACGCTTCAACTATCCGGATGCTGTGACGGTATATCGGCAAGCCTTGGCAAATGCTCCTGATCACAGCGTCTACATCGTGTCGGGAGGCTATTACCGGCCGATGATGAGACTGCTGCAGAGCAGTGGGGACGCAATATCCCCCTTGACTGGGTTGCAGTTGGTGGCACAAAAAGTGAAGCGACTGATCATTGTTGCCGGTAGTTTTCCGGATTCCGGGACCACCGATCGCGGCAACATGCTGATCGATCCTGACTCTGGCAGTTATGTGGTTGCCAATTGGCCGGTCGAGATCGTCTGGATGCCAGATGACCAGGCTTGGGATGTGACCACCGGCCCGGCACCGAGCACCGATCCAAACACAAATCCAATCGCGAGATCATATCAGCTGTATTGCAACGGAGGAGGGTCGGCCCCCGACCAAGCTTATTGTGCTAACAGTACGCCTGGTTGGACGCAACTCGGACTGCTCTACGCAGTTCGTGGAGGCCTGGGAACGAACTTTGTTGCAGGCGGCCGAGATGGCTCGACGGTGGTCTGGACCAGCAGTACCTCAGAACCAGGCCGAATTATCTGGTCGCAATCTCCAGATCGCGATCATTCCTATCTTCTCAAGAACGTTTCTGGCGCGACCATGATGTCCTATATCAATCCGCTGCTGCAGTGGATTCCAAGTGGGGGTACGATCACGCAGCCGCCCGTCGCGAATTCGCAATCGGTGACGGTCCCTGGCTCGCCTTCGCCTATCACGTTGACGGCGACGGATCCGCAAGGCGCGGCGCTGACCTACCAGGTAGTGACCAATCCATCCCACGGAGTTCTCAGCGGCACCGCTCCTAACCTGACTTACACTCCCACGGTAGGCTATACCGGACCAGACAGTTTCACCTTCACCGCCAGTAACGCGGTGTATACGAGCAATACTGCGGTTGTCTCCATCACGGTCAGCTCAAATCAGGCACCCGTTGCCAATTCACAAACGGTGACGAGCAGCAATGGTGCCTCGGTTCAGGTCACATTGACCGCCACCGATCCCAATGGTGATCCACTCACCTATTCCATCGTGACGCCGCCGCAGCATGGATCTTTGAGCGGCACTCCACCTCTGGTTACTTATTCCCCGACACCTGGATTCAGCGGCTCAGACAGTTTTACCTTTGTCGCCAGTGACGGGCAAAACAACAGCAACGTAGCAACTGTGGCAATCACTGTGACCCTCAGTAGTGGATTGCAGGAGCCGGTCGAGCCCGTCAATCTGATCATGGACTCTGATCTGGCGCACGGTGCCGACGATGCAGGCGACCACGCAATGTTGTGGGCCTTGGCAGCACGGAGTGAGGTAAATGTGTTGGCGCTGATCATCTCCTCCACCAACGATTACAGCGCTCCTTGTGCACATGCCATCGCCAGCTACTACGGCCATCCCAATGTACTCATCGGGGCGAATCTGGGAAGCATTCCGGGAAGCTATCAGGCGAGCTCGAGTGCTTACACGCAGCAGTGCACAAGCCAGTTCGGTACTGCCGGTGATATCCGATCCAACTATCCAAATGCAGTTACGGTTTACCGTCAGGCTCTGGCGAACGCACCTGACCAGAGCGTGTACATCGTCAATGGCGGCTTTTACCGCCCCTTATATGACTTGTTGCAAAGCGGGCCGGATGCAATCTCTCCGTTGACCGGTCTGCAGCTGGTCGCGCAGAAGGTCCGTCGCGCGGTGTTTTCAGCCGGGCGGTTCCCCGATTCCGGGACCTCACCGGAAGCAAACCTGGCCAACGATCCCGATTCGGCCAGTTATGTGGTGGCAAATTGGCCGACCGAGCTAGTATGGCTCGGTTACGACGAAGGTTGGAATGTGATTACGGGGCCGGCGACCACGACCGACCCAGCAACCAATCCGATCGCCTTGATCTACAACCTGCAGTGCCAGAATGGTACGTATTGCGCGAACAACGCACCGGCCTGGACACAAATGGCTTTACTCTATGGAGTGCGGGGAGGTTTCGGCTCAAACTTTGTGGCCGGTGGCCTCGACGGTTCCACGGTCGTTTGGGATAGCACCACCGCGACCCCGGGGCGGAGCATATGGTCGCAAACTCCCAACCGGCAACAAGCATACCTGCAGAGGGGAATTTCGCCGACCGACATGGCAGCTATTCTCAATCCTCTCGTGCAATGGACCCCTACCACCTCTCAGACTTCTACCTCCGTGGGGTTAAGTTCATCTCTTAATCCTTCGACTTTTGCCCAAGCGGTAACTTTCACTGCAGTCGTTAGCAGCAGCGGGGGCACCCCCACGGGCAATGTTACGTTCTACGACGGAAGTACAGCCTTGGGGACGAGCACGCTTAGCGGCGGTCAAGCAGCTCTTGCCACCTCGGCTCTGTCGGTGGGAACGCATACGATCACCGCGACATACGCAGGAGGAGGGAGCTTTCAAGGCAGTACCTCTTCCGCTCTATCCGAGGTGGTCAACCGCGCGGGAACGAGCACGGCTCTCACTTCCTCGCCTAGTCCGTCGGTCTTCGCACAGACGGTTACGCTCACTGCTACGGTGAGCGCCACTGGGTCCGTTCCGAGCGGCACGGTCACCTTCTCTGACGGTGGCACCGCACTCGGGTCGAGCCAGACCAATAGTTCGGGGGTAGCGACGCTTACCGTTTCCACGCTCGCGGTAGGCACTCACAGCTTGACGGCCGCATATGCCGGAGGAGGAAATTGGCTAGCCAGCACCTCTGCTGTGCGTAGCCAAACCGTCAACCGAGCCTCGAGCACAACCACGCTGACGTCGTCAGTGAATCCCTCCCTCCGGAATCAATCGGTGACGTTCACAGCCGTGGTGACGACCAGCGGGGGAGTTGCCACCGGAACGGTTCAGTTCCGAGATGGGACGACGACGTTGGCAACGGTCACGTTGAACGCTTCGGCGCGGGCGACTTTCACGACGTCTTCGCTGGCGGTCGGAAGCCACACCATGCGTGCGGTCTACAGCGGCGATACGCGGTTCCAGTCCAGTACATCATCCTCGCTGACCCAGAGGGTCACCAACAGTACCACCACGACTCTCACGTCTTCGCGCAATCCGTCTCTCCGTGGACAAACAGTTACCTTCACGGCGACCGTAACCTCTGCGGGGGGAGTACCGACTGGGACAGTCACCTTCCGGGATGGAAATGTCGTCCTCGGATCTAGGACGCTAAACACAGCAGGGCAGGCGAGTTTCAGCACCTCGAGCTTGTCAAGGGGCAGTCACTCGATTACGGCAGCGTACGGAGGAGCAACGACGTACATGTCCAGTACATCCGCGACGCTAGTTCAACAAGTGAACTAGCGGAGGAATCATTGGGGCGCCCGGTCCAAGCAAGGAACCGGGCACCCCGGCAAGGGATCGTTCTCGAAGCTTCAGTCCGGCACTCATCGATGGAGCTATGATGGAGCAAACATCAATCCAGAAGGAAGTCGGATCATTCCTGCCATGCGGGTGGGATGTCGAACCCGATGCTGCGCCGAAGCGGATGGTGCTTGACGTGGGATGTGGGAACAACAAGATTCCGGATGCGATTGGGATGGACTGTGTCGCACTTCCGGGCGTAGACGTGATCCATGATCTGAGTTCTTTCCCGTATCCGTTTAATGCGGACTCAATTGATGCGTTCCACATCAATCATGTCTTGGAGCATCTTTCGGATGTGATCGGAACCATGGAAGAGCTTTGGCGGATAGCAAAGCCCGGCGCTACGGTTCACATTAGGGTTCCGCATTTCACGGGGGTGCTGGCCTGGCGGGACCCAACACACCGGCGTAGCTTCACATCGGAATCGTTCAGATATTTTGGAGACAATAGTTACTCATACTATACCCACGCTCGCTTTCAAGTGGTGTCGGTTCGATTACGATATGTGGCCCATCAAGAAAGCTGCCGCGGGTTTTCTCGATGGCTTGCGCGAGCGGTGCAGTCGATGCTTGATAATCATTTGGCTTTTTGTGAGCGTTACTTGGCGTACCTCCTGGGTGGAATTGATGAGATCCGAGTGACTCTGAAGGCGATTAAGCCGCTGACCGGATCTGGGATGGGTGCGTCTGTTCCGGGCTCCGTCAACCGAGAGGAACAAAGACCATGTCGATCCTGAGCTTGATGCAGGCGCTATACCAACGCGCGACGAAAGCGCTCGAACTGAAGAAGTACACTCCTTACACCATTGCCGCGTACCTTCGCAAGACGGGAGCGCAAATCGGTGAAGGCTGCTTTATCGTGCCAACAGACCTCGGTACGGAGCCGTACCTCATCAAAATTGGCAATCACGTGGCGATCGCGGCCGAGGTTTCTTTTGCCACGCACGACGGCGCGGTATGGGTGTTTCGGGACGAAGTCCCGGATCTTCAGGTTTTCGGACCGATTGTGATCGAGGACAACTGTATTATCGGTCTTCGAGCCACCATCTTCCCCAACGTTCGCATCGGACGCAATTCCGTGATTGCGGCAGGCTCGGTGGTGATTAATGACGTTCCCCCTAACTCGGTGGTCATGGGCGTCCCGGCACGCACATTTGGGGGCATGGAAAAATACCGCGAAAAGTGTCTCCAGCGTTGGGCGCAACAGCGGCCGCCTGACGTCGTCCTTGGTGACAACGAAACTTGGTGGAACTCAAGACATTTTCCCGAGAATCGTGAGGCACTAAAACGACATCTCCTGGCGTTGTTTCACGATCAACTGGCATCGGAGCCTGAGGTTCGGGAGGAAGTACTGTGCGAATGATCATCTGGTTCGCGGCGACCATTGTCATCCTGGCTGCCGTTCTCACATCGATCACAAAGGGGAAAGGCGGACAGGAGAATGCCGGCTCGAGGAAACCCATGCACATAGTTCTTATCGGCGCCTCAATTGGGCAAGCGTGGAACCTTGCGGAATGGCCGTCGCGGGTCAGAGTCAGTGGCGTGACAGCGGAGTCAGTTCCGGCGTGGCAGTTCGACAAGACACAAGTCGTGGATGAGGTCTTGATGCGGCCGAGCCGGAAATTCCACCCCACCCGGACGTATTTGAAATCGCTGTTTCAACCGCCACCCCGCAAAGCGGATGTCGTCATTCTCAAGGAATGCTCATCGTATTTTCCCGGTGATTTGGTGGTCTATCAGCGCAAAATCCAGAACTGGGTGACCAAGTTGCAGGCCAAGCACGTCAATGTCGTCCTGGCCACGGTTGTGCCGGTTACCCAGAGTCGTGACCAGCAGAGCCCAGGAAAGCAGCAGAGCCTGGTCCAGTACAACCAATGGGTAAGGCAATATGCCGAACAGCATGGATTTGGGCTGCTGGATTTAGAGGCGGCACTACGCACGGATGAGTCCACGCGCTTTCTACGTGATGAATTTGCTGCGAGCGACGGCTCTCATCTGAATGCTGCCGCCTATCGGGTGTTGGATAACACTTTGCGTGCAACTTTGAGCGCGACACCCATTACGACACAAGCCCAATCTCCTGAGGCAACAGTTGGGCGCTGACGTGGTGCAGTACCCGATGCCAGCTGGTGATATGCAACCGCTGGTTCACCGGTGCAACTCGCATTTTCCATCAAAAGATTAGTTTATGTGCGGAATTGCAGGAATAATCAAGAGCGACGCCAGTAGGCCAGATCCCGAACGCTTGCAGACGATGATCGCTGCGCTGTCGCACCGCGGGCCCGACGAGACCGGCTTGTATTGCAAGGGGCCGGCCGGCCTGGCTCATGCTCGCCTGAGCATCATCGATCTTGCCGGCGGCAAGCAGCCCATGTCGATTTCTAAAGGGGACCTCTGGATCACGTTCAACGGTGAGATTTTCAACTACATCGAACTTCGGGAGGAGTTGATCAGGAAAGGGCACAAGTTCGCCACCCGGTCGGATACGGAAGTCATTTTGCATCTTTACCAGGAGAAAGGAGAGAGCTGCGTTGAGCAGCTCAATGGGCAATGGGCATTCGCGATCTGGGATGCGACCCGGCAGAAGCTCTTTCTCTCCCGGGACAGATACGGGGTGCGACCCTTGTTTTACACCCGTACTCCCGACAGCTTTGCATTTGCGTCGGAGATCAAAGCGATGTTCGCGGGCTTGGATATCCCACGCGAATTGGACCTCGAAGGCTTGGACCAGATCTTCACCTTCTGGGTTACGCTACCCCCTCGCACCACGTTCCGCAACATCAGCCAACTCCCTCCAGGGCATTCCCTAGTATTTGAGAAGGGCGAGGTCCGTACCCGGGCATATTGGAAGTTTAGTTACTGCCAGGAGAATTCCGTGTCGGAAGGGCAGGAAAAGCAACTGTCCGAGGACCTGCTCAACCTCCTGCTCGATGCCACAAAGGTCAGGCTGAGATCGGATGTCCCCGTGGGCGCCTATCTGAGCGGGGGCCTGGACTCTACGGTGATCGCGGGGCTCGCGCACCAGCTGGTCGGAGATCGCCTAAGGACCTTTTCCGTCAGTTTCGAGGATCCGGAGTTCGACGAGAGCCCCTATCAGCAAGCAGCCAGCCGCTACCTCCATACACAACATAGCGACATACCTTGTTCCTACCAAGATATTGCGGATGTTTTTCCCGACGTGGTCTGGCACAGTGAGCAGCCGGTTCTTCGCACCGCCCCAGCACCAATGTTGTTGCTTTCGCGTCTCGTCCATCAGAGCGGATTCAAGGTCGTGCTGACGGGCGAAGGAGCTGATGAAATCCTGGGGGGGTACGACATTCTTAAGGAAACCAAAATTCGGCAGTTTTGGGGAAAGAATCCGGGATCGCGTTGGCGGCCTCTACTTTTGAAACGTCTGTATCCATACATGGAAGACATCCAGCGGCAGCCTCAAGCCTACCTGCAGCGCTTCTTTCACGTTTCGGCTGAGGAACTCGACAACCCGCTCTTTTCCCACTTGCCGCGTTGGGCTCTGACGGCACGATTGAAAGCATTTTTCTCGGATGACGTCCGGGCAGTAGTGCAACCTGGGGGTGCCTTGTCCTCGCTCGAGCAGCAATTGCCCGAAGCCTATGCTGGCTGGACGCTATTCAACCGGGCTGAATATCTCGAGACGAGATATTTGTTGCCGGGATACATCCTTTCGTCGCAAGGCGACCGTATGGCAATGGCCAATGCGGTCGAGGGCAGGTATCCATTTCTGGACTATCGTGTCGTGGAGTTTGCCGCCAAGCTTCCGACTCGACTCAAGATGAAGGTTCTCAACCAGAAGCATCTGTTGAAACAGGCATGTGACGGCTTGATTCCTCCCGCGATTCAGAAGCGCTACAAACAACCCTACCGGGCGCCTGATGGGAAGAGCTTCTTTAGGTCGGCGAATTATCTTGACGATGTGCTGTCGCCTAGGCAAATCGAGCAAGCGGGTATTTTTGACCCGAGGGCGGTGGCTGCACTTATTGCTAAGTTTAAGACCGGTCGTTCGACGAGTGTCAAAGACAACATGGCGCTGGTGGGAATTTTGTCCACGCAGCTCCTGCTCGAGCAGTTCATACATCAACAACGGGGACCTTCGCTATGCAAACCGACTATTTGGGAGAAGTGCGCAGTTTCGTAGTAGCCAATTACCTTCTGGGCCGCGGAGAGGGGTTCAGTGACGATGACTCCTTTCTCGAACATGGAATCATCGACTCCACTGGCATCCTGGAGCTGGTCTCTCACCTTGAGGAAAGCTACGGAATCGAGGTGGGGGACGATGAGTTGATTCCCGACAACCTTGACTCCATTCATCGGATCGCAGGATATCTGTCGCGAAAGACGGCTGTGAGCAGCACCGCAGAAACCCCGCTGCAAAGGGAAGTAGCTTTCTTCTCTTGACGAGTGTCTACAGAGTCTGTAAGCACGAAGTCATCGATGCATCCGGACTCATTCCTTCGCGGTGGCGGCCTTGTAGGTAACGATGGCGGCTCCTACGCGGTATTCCCCCGTTCCGGAGAAACGGCCAGTGTAAGCAAAGGTACCTTGTGCGGTCGTGGTCCGATATGTAATGCGAGATCCCCCAAGGGGCTGCTGCTCGACTAAGGTCCACGGCGGATCATCCGTAAAACTCATTACATTTGGGTAGATCTGTTCGCTCCACCCTACAAGAAATTCATCCGGCTGTGTCGTTCGTTGAGTAATGCCGGAGGTGAAAGTCCTTCCCCCGTTATAACCGTTGTCGTACGTACTAGTACGGTCTTTTAGGTGGTTGGAGGGTGCTAGCCCGCTCACTTCCATCAGTACTACTTGAAAGTGGGTGGAATCGCTAGTTTTGATAGTTAATGCTTGCGCTGCACCCGCCCCCGCCACAGAGAAGAAATAGATATTCTGCGTATCGCCGAATAAGTAATGAAGGTCTTCGACGTAAACGTTTGAATTTGAAGTAAGGTCATCTGACACGCCGGTAACAGCAATATCAGCCCTTCCGGAGACGAGCACAAACACGATGATGGCGCTTCCCGTGCGGGTCGGTTCATTGAATGAGCACTGGTACGTATCGAGGTAATTTTTCCAATCCTGACACTTGACAGATTGCACCAAGGTCGGCGCGGCCATGGAAAAACCGTGGAGAAGAAGCGCGAGAAAAAGGCTGTAAAATAGAGCGCTTATCTTATGCATCGCTTTTCCATGCTACTCCGTTTTTGGAGCAATCGCGCCGCGAGCTAACCGAAACGGGTCGTCACACTCGTCGGGGCTACCCGCCCGTCTATTTCTTAACCATGAACGTTTGCGATTATTTGCTAGAAGATAAGCCGGAGTCGAGCGTCGCACTGCTGACCTTGCGCGGTGAGTATACTTATGGACAGCTACGAAGCGCCGCCAGTGCGATCGCAGCCTTCTTGGTGAAGTCGGGCTGCAGGAAGGGCGACCGGGCGGTTCTGCTCGCGGAGAACACTTTCTTCTGGGTCGCTTCCTATCTGGGAACTATTCGAGCTGGACTTACGTGTGTTCCTTTGCCCCCCGGTTTGCCGCAGGAGGAGTTGCCCTATATTTTCGACCTCACCGAGCCCGCGTGCGTCTTTGCTGAGTCCCGTGTCGCTCTTCGGCTGTCTGACCAATGGGGCGCATCTAAACTCGTCTCGGACGCGCCCGTCGCGCTTCCCAACCATGTTGACGTAACTAGTTTGACAGAACTGGTTAGCGTCGACCCTGAATCGGTTCGTTTGCCAGAAGTTGGCCAGGATGATCTGGCAGCCCTGATGTTCACCTCTGGATCAACCGGCAAACCACGCGGGGTAATGCTGTCGAACCAGAACATCATCTCCAATACCGACTCGATTATCGAGTACCTGTCGCTTGGTTCCTCCGACCGAATCATGGCTGTCTTGCCGTTTCACTATTGTTTCGGGACATCCCTACTGCACACCCACTTGCGAGCAGGCGGCAGTGTAGTTGTGGACCCACGATTTATGTATCCGGAGGTCGTGTTGCAGCGCATGCAAACCACAGCTTGTACCGGATTCGCAGGTGTACCCAGCCACTTCCAGATTCTGTTGCGTAAGTCGAAGATGGCGAAGATGAGCTTCCCCAGACTGCGCTACGTGCAACAGGCAGGCGGACAACTGCCCCGCAACTTCATCGACGAACTGCGGGAGGCTCTACCCGGAAAGCAAATCTTCATTATGTATGGACAGACCGAGGCCACGGCGCGTTTGTCATACCTTCCGCCGGATCTGCTCGATAGCAAGCCAGGCTCGGTGGGCAAGGGAATCCCGGGAATTAAGCTCTCAGTGCTGGATGAAAGCGGCCGACCAGTCAAGCCCGGTGAAACCGGAGAAATAGTGGCAGAGGGCGGGAATGTTGCCCTGGGCTATTGGCGCGACCCAGGGGAATCAGCCCACTGCTTCCGTGACGGCAAGCTGTATACGGGGGACCTGGCGACCGTTGATGAAGATGGCTTCATCTTCATCGTGGATCGAGCTAAGGACTTCCTGAAGTGCGGCGGCAAGCGTGTGAGTTGCAGATATTTGGAAAATGTTCTGCTCGGGTTCCCCGATCTGCTGGAAGCGGCAGTGGTTGGTGTCGCCGACGAGGTGTTAGGAGAGGCCGCTGTGGCTTACGTGGTTTGGCGTGATCGCAGTTCTGAAGGAACGCCGCGGCGATTGGAGACGTATTGCCGGCAACACCTGCCACCACCATTTGTGCCCAAGGAGTTCGTCGCGATTAAAGCATTGCCGAAGAACAGTTCTGGGAAAGTTTTGAAACCCCTGTTGAAGGCCCAAGCACAGATGCGAGTACAAGAAGTGCCGGGGCCGTGCGCCTGAAGTTGTTTGACGTTGTCGCTGTTCAAGTGTTCATTCTTGCAAAATTCTAGGAGCCTTAACCATGGCAAGCACTCCTCTAGCAGTTGCTGATCTGTTGCGAATTGACGCTGCCGCCGAAACCGAAAGGATTTCCCAAGAGATCCGCAAAATCGTGCTCACGCTCTTCCGTCGAAAAGGAGCTGTGGTTGCCGTCTCGGGCGGCATAGACAGCAGCGTGGTGGCGGCGCTGTGCGTGCAAGCGCTGGGACGTGAAAACGTGATGTTGTTATTCCTACCCGAAACCGATTCATCGAGCGACAGCCTCCGGCTGGGCAAACAATTGGCGGACGGGCTAGGGGTACGTACTTTCGTGGAAGATATAAGCCCAATTCTCGAGGCTGCGGGCTGCTACCGTAGGCGAGATGAGGCAATCCGCAGCGTCGTTCCTGAGTATGGAACGGGTTACAAAAGCAAGATCGTATTGCCGAACCTGCTGGACACAAATAGTTATGCAGTGTTTTCACTGGTTGTGCAAGCGCCGACGGGCGAGGTCAAAAAAGTACGGCTTCCCCTCGAGGCCTACTTGGGCATCTTGGCCGCGAGCAACTTCAAGCAGCGGACACGCAAGATGATGGAGTATTACTACGCCGATCGCTATCACTACGCGGTGGCCGGAACACCCAATCGCCTGGAGTATGACCAAGGGTTTTTTGTGAAAAACGGTGACGGGTCGGCGGACTTCAAACCAATTGCTCACCTTTATAAGTCCCAAGTGTACGAACTCGCGGCTTATCTGGGGGTACCGGAGGAAATTCAGCGGCGTCCTCCCACCACGGATACCTACTCGCTCGAGCAATCGCAGGAAGAATTCTATTTCTCGATGCCATTAGTCAAGATGGACCTGTGTCTCTATGGCAAAGACCAGAAGATTCCGGCGTCCGAGCTTGCCCCCAGCGTCGGGTTCACGGAAGAGCAAGTTAAGCGTGTCTACCAGATCATCGAAGCAAAACGCAAGGTGGCGCGCTACTTGCACGAGCAGCCGCTGTTGGTAGATTCTCTTCAACTGTGAGACAAAATGTTCCGCTGAACCGATCTTTAACTTCAATAATCAAGCCGACGTGAGGTCTCTATGCATCGGTTCCTCGTTCCCCGCCGGTTGAGCGTAGGCCTTGCATTCCTTGTGTTCGCAGGTTTCCTGTCGAGTTGCTGGTCCTGCGGCCAGCGTAGCTCCAGCAATTCACCAGCAGGCCAGCACAGCGTAGATCTTCATTGGATCGCTAGCACCTCCCCGGTCTCGGGGTACAAGGTCTATCGCGGAAGTCAACACTTGGGGCCGTACTCACCGATGAATACAACTCCCACCGTAAACACGAATTACACGGATTCAAACGTGCAAAGTGGCGCCACGTATTACTACGTTGTGACATCAGTTGACGCACATTCCCACGAGAGTACGTATTCCAATGAAGTACAAGTAACCGTTCCGTCCCCTTGATTCTGTGGTCACGCCTTCTTGGAATCGAGCTTGCAGCCCTTCCCCTAGGTGCAGCATCCATAGAGGCTGCCTCCTCCGCGGCCTCTCGGGCGAGAACGTCCGTTCGCTGCCTGGGCGAATCCTAGCCATCTGCTTTTGCCGTCGGTGATGAGGGGCTAGGCGGGCCCGGCCCCCAGCGCGATTCCCGACCGGCGTGAAGAACCGGCGAGCAAAACTGCTCGCCGGTTTTTTTTGCCCGGAATACGATCCTCTTCGGTGCCGGTTGGATCTCCGATTTGGTGCGAGCCAAGCTAGGGGGTTGGGACTGCGATAGTCACTTCGTTCGAAGACGTGCTCTCCATTGAGGTCGCGTCAACCGCGGTAGTGATGTAGTAGTAGGTGTGCCCGGCTTGCACGGTGCTGTCGGTGTACGACGTCGTGGACTGCACAGAAGAATTCAATTTGGAGTATGGTCCACCGGACTGAATGCCCCGGTATACGTTGTAACCTGCTACAGCTGAAGTGCTGGGCACCCAACCAAGAACAACGTTATGGAGGCCGGTGCCGCTGAACGATACTGAGGTCGGGGAGTTCGAACTGTCGCTGATGAATGAAGCAGCTCCCGAGGATGCTCCACCGCCTTGCGGCGAAAACGTCACACTAAACGGAACGTTCTGTCCTGCAGCTACGGTGACTGGAAACGTGATTCCGCTGAGAGCATATCCGCCGCCGTTCCAGCTTGCTGATGAGACGGTAACCGTCGTGTTTGAGCTCAAGTTGCCCGTCAAGGTCTTGTTGGACCCCATCAGCACATTGCCAAAATCCATTGTGGAACTACTCACCGTGAGGGTCTTGCTCGTCGGGGCGCTTGGCTGCTGATTTGCCCCCCCCAACTGACAACCACAGCAGCTAAGAGCAGCCGCGCCCGTTAGGACGGCTCGCAGGATCCGAAGACGTAAGAACGGCAGCCTCATAGGAGTTCACGCATGCCCTTCTCCTGGGAATTTCCAGGAAATCGGCCTATTAGCATTGTTCAGGCAGGGGAAGAATTAGGACACGTCTCGGAAGGTCATGTCTGAGCGGGAAATGGTCCAAAGCGTGGGGTTGAACTACCCGTTTCAGCCAATTTTTCTAGCTGGTCAGGCTCCTCGCTCGGGGCCAAAAGACAGCTGCTGATGGGCCCGGACCGCTCAAGAGGCTGAGGCGTTTTAGCATTTCCTCGTACCCTAAGTACCCTTCGCTCATACCCAGCCCCGCCTGGGGCTGACCCCGATTCTTTCTACCACCTCACTCGCTTTAGCCCTTCGCCACTGGAATTCCCGCCAAGACACTCCTGCACTGATCTAACGCGATCGACGCGGAATGATCGCCCAACTGCTAATCTCAGCTGATGAAATCCATGCCAGACCTTTGCCTGGGAGGGGAAGGATTCGAGACTGCCCGTAGTTGCGGGCCGGAGGGTACCGACAACTCTCAAGTGCTAAAATCCGCGGATGGCAAGTCTAGACCGCATTCGCCGGCACGGGAATAGATACATGATCGGCTCGAAAGCTCGCTCAGGCGACTGTTGTTCTCGCTCGCTCCCGGCCAGATTGCGATCCTTGACCATGCCGCGCCTGTGTCAATACCCCAATTCGAGAGTTCTCCCAGAATGAGCCATTTGAAAGCACTTTTCTTACTCTCCTGTTTCCTATACTCGGGCGATTTACTAGCGACAGACGGTTGGCAGGCAATTTCAGATGTCTCGGCCGTGCAAGTATTAGCGCAGGGCGTGGAAGTTGCCGCCGGTCAGGCGAGAGTCCGAGTGACTGCAGTCGCACCCAACGCGATTCGCCTTCGTTATGCGCCCGGTGGTCAGTTCCCGCCGGAGCACTCATTTGCTGTATTGCCGGGCTCTTTGCAGGCAGAAGCGGTCCGGGTCGATCAATCCGTTGACGCTGTCTCCTTCGACAGCGGATCTCTTCGGGTGAAAATCATTCGTTCGCCTTTTCGCGTTGTGTTTTCGGATCAACAAGGGAAAGTTATTTCTGAGGATACGCCAGGGAACCCTGTCGCCTTTCATGGTGGTGAATTTCGCGTCTGGAAGTCCATGCCGGAAGACGAACACTACTTTGCCCTAGGGGACAAGAGCGGCCTCCTCGACCGCCGCAATCTTGCGTTTACGATGTGGAACACCGACGCATTTGGCTGGCAGGAGTCCACTGACCCTCTTTATAAGGACATCCCGTTCTTTTTGGCGATGCGGAAAGGTGCGGCATACGGCATATTCCTGGACAATACCTACCGCACTAGTTTTGACTTCGGGAAACAATCGCGCGACTCCTATTCCTTCGGCTCGGACGGCGGGGAACTTGACTACTACTTCTTTTACGGGCCGGATCCTAAGCGCGTGATTGAAGGCTTCACCGCACTTGTGGGACGCATGCCGCTGCCGCCGCTGTTTGCCCTGGGATACCAGCAGTGCCGGTACAGCTACTATCCGGAGTCCGAGGTGCGGGAGATTGCCAATGAGTTTCGAAAGCGGAAGATTCCTGCAGACGTCATCTATTTGGACATTGACTATCAGCAGGATAATCGCCCGTTCAGCATCGATCCTAAACGCTTCCCGACGTTTGAGCAGATGATCAAGGACCTCAGGGCTCAGGGATTCAATGTTGTTGCGATTACCGATTTACACATCGCAAAATATCCCGGCTACAAACCTTATGAAGAAGGATTGAAGGGAGACTACTTCGTCAAGAATCCCGATGGTTCTGTGTATGTCGGCAAGGTTTGGCCGGGAGACAGCGTTTTCCCTGATTTCACGCGCGAAGCAGTCCGTAAGTGGTGGGGAACGCTCTATTCCGATTTCGTAAGAATGGGAATTCGTGGCTTCTGGAACGATATGAACGAGCCGTCAATTTTCGAGCGCGCTGATAAGACAATGCCGCTGGACACTGTGCATTCGGTGGAGGGCCGGAAGACCGATCATCGCGAAATCCACAACGTGTTTGGGATGCAGAACGCGCGCGCGACTTATGAGGGGCTGTTGCGACTGCAGCCAGAGGTTCGGCCGTTCGTGCTGACGCGTGCCGCCTATGCCGGGACGCAGCGCTACGCGGCTACTTGGACGGGCGACAACAGCAGCACCTGGAACCACATGCGAATTTCCATTCCACAGTTGCTCAACCTCGGCCTTTCGGGTTACAGCTTCGTCGGGGATGACATCGGTGGTTTTGCGGGGAGCCCAACGCCGGAGTTACTTACGCGATGGATGGAGCTTGGCGTCTTCAATCCGATTTACCGCAATCATGGCACCAAAGGTAGCCGCAATCGCGAGCCCTGGGTGGATGGTCCTCAGCATGAGTCGATCCGGCGCCAGTACATCGAGTTGCGATATAAATTGTTGCCCTACATCTATACCGGCCTAGAAGAGAGTTCGCGCACCGGCGTTCCGCTGATGCGTCCCATGTTCCTGGAGTATCCGTCTGAGGATGGTCTGCAGTTGATAGAAACCGAATTCATGTTTGGAAGTGATCTGTTGGTCGCTTCCAAGGTTGATGAAAAGCTCGGCCCGTACGAGGTGAAGCTGCCGCAAGGCCTGTGGTACGACTTCTGGACTGGCAAGACCGTCTCTGGTGCCACCCAGAACATTGATCCCCCACTGGATGCAGTGCCGGTTTTTGTACGCGCAGGAGCGATTATTCCGCAAGCCCCGGTGGTCCAATCCACCAGCGAAGTTCCAAAGGGCTCATTGGAATTGTCGGTTTATCCCGGGTCCGACTGCCACGGCTCACTCTATCAGGACGATGGCAACACGTTTGCCTATCAACGCGGGGAGTTCCGGCGAATGCAGTTCACATGCGATTCGAGTTCCGAGTCCATCAAGTTCAAATTTGCTACCTCGCAGGCCCAGTACAAACCGTGGTGGACTACGATCAAAGCCACCTTCTTCGGCCTTTCCAGAAAGCCGCGGCAACTTCAGTCAGGCCAGGACGTGATGCAAGGCTGGGGATATGATGCCGCGCGTGGCAGCGTCAGTGTCAACTTGCCGGCGTCGCCACAAGGAGAAATCGTCATTACCCGGTAGGGCGCCGCCAGGCACTGGAGTCAAATGCTCGGCAAAGTTTGGCTTTGATCTGCCCAGGCTTGCTTCCCTTATCCAAAGGTCGCGCCCCAGTTTTCGACAGGTCGCGCCCCAGTTTTCGACCGCACGCCTGTAGGCCGGATGATGCAAAGCCTTCAGCCGTTTGCGAAAAGCTCGAGCTTTTGTTCTTCGTGCTGCAAGTGACGGAGAAAGGCTACTCGCCACGCACCAATCGCAGGGTGTCCGCGACCGCGTCTTCTCTCACCTTACCTTTTCCGTTGCTGCTCTCTAGGGAAGGTTCGGCTGTATCGCCCTCGCCCGGCGCCAAGAATAGGTTGTTTACCAGGCCCTGCTGTTTTGTGTAGAGCTCGAAGTAGCGTCCTTGGGCGGCATAGAGTTCGTCGTGGTTACCCCGCTCAACGATGCGCCCTTGTTCGACCACAAGGATTTGGTTGGCTCGACGGATCGTCGACAAGCGATGTGCGATGACGAATGTCGTGCGTCCACGCATGAGGTAGGAAAGACCCTCCTGAATCATTTGTTCGGATTCGGAGTCGAGACTGGAAGTCGCTTCATCCAGAATGAGAATTCGGGGTTCGGCGAGAATCGCTCGCGCGATCGAAATGCGTTGGCGCTGACCACCCGAGAGTTTCACGCCGCGCTCGCCGACAATGGTGTCGTACCGGTCGGCGAAACTCTCGGCAAACTCGTCCACGCGCGCGATACGACAAGCGCGTAGCAAGTCTTCTTCGCTGGCATCGGGTCGCGAGAACGCCACATTCTCGCGGATGCTTCCGTCGAACAGAAATGAATCCTGTAACACCACGCCCAGTTGAGTTCGATAAGAGTCAAGCCGGGCTGTGCTCAGATCGACTTCGTCAATCATCACTGTGCCTTTTTCCGGAGTGTAGAAAGCAGAGATTAAGCCAATGATGGTGGATTTTCCTGAGCCTGACGATCCCACCAGGGCCGTGACCGTCCCCGGCAAAGCTTGAAACGAAATGTCATTGATCACCGTATGAATGCGATCGTAACTGAAACTGACATGCTCAAATTCAACCTTGCCATCGATTTCCGGCAGGGAAACGGTCCGCCGGGGACCGCGGTCTTCAGCCGCTTCCTTCAGAATCTCCTGAGTGCGTTCCAGACCGGCTGCTGCTTCAGTAAGCTGCGTACCGATTTGAACAATCTGCATCACCGGGGCGATCAGGAATCCCATGAAGAGTGTGTAGGTAAAAAATCCACCGATGGTCATTGACCCCGCGAGTATCTGCCGCGCGCCGACATACATAATGACCGCGCCGACTACGCCGAGTAGCATGCTGGCCGAGAGCCCCATCACAGAGGTCGCCGTCAGGGTCTTCAGCACGTTTTCCAGGAGTCGTCTCACTCCCGTTGAGAAGATCTTCTCTTCGCGTTCTTCAGCGTGATATCCCTTTACAACCCGAATTCCGCCAAGCGATTCTGCCAGGCGCCCGGTGACCTCGGCGTTGATTTTTCCACGCTCCCGAAAGATTGGGCGAATCGTCTGAAAGGCCTTCTTGAGCGCCAGAGCGAAGCCAGCTAGGAAACCGAAAGCCAAGAGAGTCATGACTGTGCTGATCCGAAAGAGCACGACGAGCGCGATGGCAGCTGTCAACAGTCCGCCGATGAGATCAACCAGCCCCGTGCCCATCAGATTGCGGACCCCTTCTACGTCACTCATGATTCGCGAGACGAGGACTCCGCTCTTGGTCGAATCATGAAACGAAACTGACAGCCGACCCACGTGGGCCTGTACCTTTTGTCGGAGTTCGGTTATCAGCCGTTGTGCTGCTTTCGAAAGCAGTTGAGTGAGCGCAAAAGAAGTAACCCCTTGAACCGTGGTCGCCGCCAGGACTCCGAAAACAATCGGCTTCAACAAGCCGATCTGGTGTTTGGTGACGACATTGTCGATCAGGAACCGCGTGGTATAAGGAAGAACCAGAGAAGCCACGCGATTGATGACCATGAGCACAAAGCCGAGCGCAAGCAATCCTCGACGGGGACGCACCAGTTCCCATACTAGGGGCAGCACGACGCGTATCTTGGGGCGCTCAGATCCCGACCCAGACGCCTTGAAATGGTGGGGGACAGTCGTCACTGACGGTTGGATTCTTCGGCAGGGCTAAATGCTTCAAAATGTGCGCTGAACCTTCCAGCGCTCAATCTATGTCGCCCACGAGCAGAGATTCGAGGTCCAGACGATACAAGACATGCCTACGCAATGGGTGTCCAGGCGGCAACTGGGGGTGATCAAAATCGTCCGCCGGGTCATAGGTCATACCGATTTTTTCCATAACGCGACGAGATCGAAGATTGACCGGCACCGTGAAGCTGACAACATCTTTCAATCGCAGCACCTCGCGGCTGTATTTCAAAACTGCTTCGGCGCCTTCGGTGGCTAGGCCTTTTCCCCAAAACTCTGACGAGAGGCGCCATCCAATCTCTACGCATGGCGTGAAATGGGCGTGGAATGCGGGCACACTTAACCCAATGAAACCAACAAAGCCTCCATCGTCCTTAAGTTCTACGGCATACAGCCCGAAGCCGTACTTTCGAAAATGCCGCTCGATTTTCGCGACTAGGGCATCGCTTTGCG
Organism: Terriglobales bacterium; assembly: GCA_035606605.1. Taxonomy (GTDB): domain Bacteria; phylum Acidobacteriota; class Terriglobia; order Terriglobales; family Acidobacteriaceae; genus Gp1-AA145. The sequence continues at coordinate 46,495 of DATNEX010000003.1, read as the reverse complement.
GAGAGCTTAGCGGGGCAGGGAAGAACTCCATCACGTTCGGGTCCGCATTCATTTTCGCGAACGGCTCAAGATCCGAACTTCGCCAGCAACGAAGAACTAAACGTTGGGTCTCGATGTTCGGCGATTGCGTCATCGGAATGAAACGCGAAACCAGCTTGGATGTTGCGATCATCAAGCGAGAGCGGCTTACGCGTCAAATGGGCAGGTCCTGCGCAGCAGTTCTGCCGTACAACTGAGTTCCCGCCGTGCGCCATCCAAAGCTATTCAATCCAGGGGAAATGTGCGACAGAGAAGCTGGCCGCGCTGCTCCGTGATTGAGCAGAGAGGGCGTTTTCGCGCCTACTCACAAGCACTTGCTGTAAGTGAGAAGGCGAAGCTTTGCTCAACCCGCGGTGTGGCACTTCTATAATCGCTTCCTCGGTTGCTTAAAGCCCGCTGGTTTCGATCGGACTTGGGGCGAGTCCCACAGCTTGCAAAAGCAGTACACCACAAAAACCTTGAGCGATTCCCCCTTGGCGATCGGCACCGTCTCGGCGCCATCGCCCGGTCTGGCCGCAGTCGTTTTCAAGAACATTGGAGCCAACCTGGCCCGTGTTGCCGCCATTTCGGCGGTTGCCCTCCTGCTGCCTTCGTTTCTCACACATCACCTTCCGGTAACGGTATATGCCGCATGGGTTCTCATCGTTCAGTTGGGGGCGTACGTCTCCTATTTTGATCTGGGGATACAAACCGGAGTTGCGAAATTCGTCGCCGAATATGACGCCAAAGGTCAGCTTTCCGAGGCTGGACGTTATGCCAGCGCGGGCTTGGTGCTCATGCTGCTCACGGGTTTGCTTGGCGTTGCCCTCACGATGGGACTTGCCGTGGAGACACCGAGGCTGTTTTCTGCTATGCCTGCGAATCTGGTCCCGCAGGTGCGTACCGGCCTTGTGCTGGTCGGCGTTTCCCTCTGCGTGGGCCTGGTTTGCTCGGTCTACTCGGCCGTTTTTATCGGACTCCAGCGCTATTGGATTCCCACGCTCATCACTATTCTCAATCGCATTCTTTTCGGGCTTGTCATTCTAATAGCGGTAGAAGAGGGTGGAAATCTCAGCGTCATGGGCTTGGCCGTAGCCCTTGTAAACGTATTCACAGGTCTCCTGCAAATCGCGCTGTGGAGAAGGTATGCCCCCCATGTGTCGCTGTCTATCAGGTTCGTCCAGTTTCAGATTTTGAAGAAGGTCGCACGATATTGTTCCTTGCAATCGATCTCTACGATCGCGATGTTTTGCATCACCGGGTTGGATATTGCCATCGTTGGCCACTTCGACTACGTGCAGACCGCCTACTACTCGATCGCGACCTTGCCCACCAGTTTCCTCCTGCTGACGATTGCTTCGTTACTAAACCCGTTTATGCCTGCTTCTTCCGCCTTGAGCACGCGCCTCCTTCCGTCGCAAATGGGGGGCCTACTTGAAAGGATCACGCGTTACCACACAGTTGCACTGTTCTTGACTGGACTGCCAATTGTCGTATTTGCATTCCCTCTTCTTCGGATTTGGGTCGGCCCCGATTATGCCTACCATACGGCTCGATATCTGCAAGTTCTGGTTCTTGCAAATATCGTGCGAAATCTGTGTGCGCCATATGCAACGATGGTCACCGCCACCGGAACCCAGAAGAGCGCCCTGGCGGCGGCCTTTTCCGAAGGCTTGGTCAACTTGGCGGCCAGTCTCTATCTGGCATCGCGGTTTGGAGCGATTGGGGTAGCCATTGGGACCGCTATTGGGTCATTCGTTAGTGTCCTAGTGCACTTTGCCGTCAGCATGAGACTTACCCAAAGGGTAATCTCTATCTCACGCGATCGACTCCTCCTGCGCGGTATCCTGGGTCCCTGCGTTGTTTGTCTCCCTTCGTTCTTGCTCATTCGTCATTGGTGGCTGGCGACGAATTTAAGCATGTCCGCGAGTGTGTCGGTTCTATGGGCGCTGGGCACGCTGCTGCCGGCGTACTACTGTTTGAACCGGAAAGAAAGACAGGACCTCGTGCGCCTGATTCTGCCTTTCCGGCATGGTTACGGTGATAGCAGTTTCTCTCGATCCTCCTGAAACTTGCGGGAAGCACCTGATGACTCTCTGGTCTGACGTTCTCAATCACAACAAGAGACTGATCCACAAATGGAAGCATTACTTCCCAATTTACGAACGGCACTTCAAAGATTTCGTCTACAAGCCGGTCACGTTTATTGAAATCGGCTGTGGTCCTGGTGGATCGTTGCAAATGTGGAAGCAATATTTTGGTCCGCATGCTCGAATCGTAGGCATTGACATTGATCCACGATGTGCGAGATACGCTGAAGATCAGATCGAAATCCACATTGGCGCGCAGCAGGACCCGGCTTTTCTGCAGCGGGTGATCGATCAGGTCGGAATCCCCGATATCGTGGTCGATGATGGCAGCCACTTCATGAGCGATGTCGCTGCAACGTTTCGCTTCCTCTATCCCAGGATGTTGAAGAACGGAGTGTACCTCGTAGAGGATTTGCACACGGCTTATTGGGAGGAGTATGAAGGCGGTTTGGGCAAATCAACCACCTTCATCGAGATTTGCAAGAACCTCATCGATGAATTGAACGCCGACCATAGCCGCGGCGCTTTCCCTCCCACAGAATTCACAAAGTCCACGATGGGAATGCATTTCTACGATAGCGTCGTCGTGTTTGAGCGGGGCGCATATACAAAAAAATCCGATCCCATGAGGGGCGGTAAATTTGAGATGTTTGTCGAACGAAACAAAGCCAAGTTCGGCAAGGGTTACATGGCTCCTCAACGATCGCCCAAACCACCTAAACCAAAGGCTCGATGAGATCCCAATCTGTATGCGGGGTGATGGTGACTTATCACCCTAGCTTTGCCATGATCGAAAACTTGCAGAGGATCCTGCCTCAAGTGCAAAGCCTGGTTATGGTTGACAATGGCTCGACGGGCGATGAACTTGAAGGACTCAGAACCGCAAGCCGGGATCGGGGTTTTAGCCTGATTGAAAATGGGAAGAACCTCGGTATCGCGGAAGCATTGAATCAAGGTGTAGGCTGGGCAAAAAACAACGGGTATCCTTGGGTCCTTCTCCTTGACCAGGATAGCTGTATGCGCGATGGATTTGTGGAGGCCATGTTCCAAACCTGGCACTCTCATCCTATCCGGGACCGCGTGGTTTCTATCCACCCCCGGTACTACGATCCGGTAATCGGTGGATTTGGGACTTATTCGCCTCGCGCCACCGACGGCAGCCCGGTCTGGTCCATGACATCCGGAGCACTGATGCCGACGCGTATTTTCGATGAGATTGGCTGGTTTGCATCTGAGTTCTTTATCGACTGGGTCGATATCGAGTATTGTTTCCGGATCCGCGCCGCCGGGTACCTGATTGCCGAGTCGCGCGAAGCAGTTCTCGTGCATGCCCCTGGGCGAACAACGCCAGCCTGCGTTTTCGGCTACCGCTTCTGGCCAAGCCATCACAGCCCAGCACGGAGGTACTATATGTCGCGAAACCGCGTCGTTGTCTTTCGGAAATATCTATTCAGCCTTCCTTATTTAACCCTAAAGGCGATGGAGGCTGCAGTTCGCGACACGCTGAAATGTTTTCTTGGGGAAAAAGAGCGACCGCAAAAGTTCCGCAACTTACTTCTGGGCACCTGGGACGGACTCATTGGAAGAATGGGGATACGTGAAGGGCTATAAACCAACCGATCTTGCAGCGTTTAAGACGGTGAGTGGCAACCAAGTCACAGCTGACGCATCGGGGCGGCACCAGCGTCAATCGGTGACGTCTGGCTTTGCCGTCCAGCCGCGATCGGTAGAGCCGCTCGTCTATGTCGTACTCCTGAACTGGAATGGCTGGCAAGATACGCTGCACTGCATCTCCTCGCTGTTCGGGACGGAATATCAAAACTGGTGCGCCCTCGTCGTGGACAATGGCTCGACAGACGACTCCGTCGCGCGACTCAAAGAAACTTGTCCCCAAGTGCCGATAATCGAAACCCACAAAAACCTAGGCTTCGCAGTGGGCAATAACTTGGGAATACATTTCGCGTTGAAGAACGGAGCAGATTACGTCTTCGTTCTGAACAACGACACGACAGTCATGCCCAATACGATTTCGGCATTTGTCGCCTTCGCAGAACAGCATCCTAGAACCGCTCTGATGGGCCCCGCCATCGATCGGCGCAATCCGCAACGAGAGTGGCCTATACGCAGAAAACTAGATCTGGTCACGCAAATTTGCACATTCAGTGCGCTCAGACGCGTGGTATCCCGCACACCCATCGTACGCAACGTCTTTTATTGGACCGGCAGGGAGCCCGCAGAAGTGGAGTTTGTCTCCGGAAGCGCTTTATTTTTCCGGGCATCAGCATTTGCCAGTGCAGGTTTATTCGATGAGAGCACCTTCCTGGACTTCGAAGAGTTGATCATGGCGGAGAAGGTACGGCGTGCTGGTCACTCGATCCATTTTGTCCCGCAGGCAAAGATTTGGCATAAGGGCAGCGCTTCAGGGGCCAAGCTGCGAGCTCAGAGATACATCGAGAATGCAAAGAGCGAAGAATATTTTTTTTCAAATTATGTGCGGCTCTCGCCAATCAGCAGGTCGATCGTGAGACTGATTCGGCTACTGACATATAGTGCGCGTGCACTCCGTTATCGAAACTATCGCGAGCACTTCCGAGAATTTGTTCTCGCTTTGCACGCCAGCCGCTCACTCCCTGAGCGGCATTGATGATCGGGGCCGATTCGCCGGCTATGCCTTCTAACAATGAGGGAGACCGGAATTCCTAGCCTTAAAGCATGAAGCCTATCTTCCAGGCAATCGTCAGGTCATTGCTTAGCAAGACCTTCCGGTTATGGGAAATGCTGGGAATTCACATCACGCCAAACTATTTCGAGTCACCCATTCCCGATTCCCGCTGGCTTAGGGAAGTCACCTGGGCCAAAGTATCCAATCTCACTGGAATTAACATGCGAGAGCCCGAACAGGTTGAATTACTCGGCCTCTTTAAGCATACCTACAGACCGGAATATGAGCGATTTCCCCGCTCAAAAACCCGCTCGCCAGAGTACTACGTCAATAACGGTTACTTTGAGGCGGTCGATGGCGAAATCCTGTACTGCATGATTCGCCACTTCAAGCCCCAACGGGTTTACGAGGTGGGCTGCGGAAACTCTACCCTGCTCGCAGCACAGGCTCTCCTCGACAATGAAAACAACGGCAGCCCTTTGGGCCAACTGGTTGCGTTTGAGCCATCTCCCAACCGAATCTTAAGGGCAGGATTCCCCGGTCTCTCGAGACTTGTCGCCAGTAAAGTGGAAGACGTCCCGCTGACGGTCTTTCGAGAACTGGGAGAGAACGACATCTTGTTTCTGGATACCAGTCACGTTCTAAGGACCGGCGGAGATGTGCAATACGAATTCCTGGAAATACTGCCGAATCTCAAGCCGGGCGTAATTGTTCATGTGCACGATATTTTTCTACCAGCTGAATATCCCCGGAAACTAATAACTCAGCAACGACGGTTCTTTTCCGAGCAATACCTTCTTCAGGCGTTTTTGACATTTAACGCGCAGTTCGAGGTGCTTTGGGCAGCCAGCCTCATGCACCTCAATCATCCGGACCTGTTGGAAGAAGCTTTCAGTTCTTACAACCGACGGTTGCGTTGGCCGGGAAGCTTTTGGATGCGGAGAATAGCAGCTGATTCTGCGAACTCGACGGCAGCGGCGTAAACAATGAAACCCAAACGCATTCCGCCGCGGTGTGGAATACCGCCAGCCGAAGACCAGATCTGAGAAGCAAGTGAATAGCATTCCCGACACACTGAACTTTTCGCCCTCTTGGTCGTGGAAGCTCGGCTTCCTGCTTGCGGCGCTTGCCGTAATGGTCGATGTCCTGATTATTCAGTTCCCCTTGGCCTGGCTGGCCGCTGCTGGAAGCATCGCAATTCTGGCCCAATTTAGAAGTCCGATGAGCGGTCTTGGCGTTGTAATCCTAAGTTGTGGGCTGCTGAATTATTCTCCCTTCGAATCCGGAGCTTTATCGCGGGTTTATCCCGGTAACGTTGCCATCTTGATATTTCTCCTGGCCTGGCTGGTCAGTAGTGATTCGTGGTCGCCGCGTCGACTTTTTCCGGCGAACGCGCTCAGGAATCCGTTGCTGGGCATGGCGGTAGTTGCGCCTCTCTCCATGTTGTGGTCGCGGCTGCATCCCGACCCGCAGGTGACTTACGCCTTCCCCCATTCGGACGTGTCCTGGGTTACCGCTCAAGCCTCGCAATTGATCTTACTTGCGGGAACCCTTTGCGTTCCCTTTGCTGTCGCTGCTGGAGTCAAGAGCTGGAAGCACATAGAAAATGTGGTGATAGCCGTCGGCATGGCGGTCGCGACCGGTACCCTACTGACTGCTGGAGGCTTGGTCCTTGGTTTTGGTGGCACCTATAACATCCTCGGTGCCACCCGTGCATACTGGGGCCAACCCTGGGATTCCTCGGTGGAGCCGCTCAGTGCCCTGTGTCTCCCTTTTCTCTATGCCGGCGTCCTGTTTGGGCGCCGTACGTTACGCCACTATGGACTCTTCCTTCTCCTCACTCCGCTGTGCCTGCTGGGGGTGGTGCTGACGTTTTCGCGAGCGACATGGCTGCTGGCTATCTGCGGGCTGCTGCTGGTTTCCGCCTCCTGGTTGCGATCGAGAGTTTCTCCCCTGGTGGGAATGTTCCTGACAACCGCCGCCGTCGTGGTTATCGTCCTTTCCGGCGTGGTCGGGCTTGCCTCCCATTTCTTTAATCCGGACGAAGTCTATGGCTTTGAAAGAATCTACTACTACCTAACCGCATTGCAGCTGTTTTCTACCCATCCTGTTATCGGCGTCGGAGCTGGCAATTACCAGTTCTTTGACCGCAGCTATGAAGGAGAAGCGGCTGGAGGCATTGCCCACAACCAGTTCCTCACTGTGGCCGCGGAAACAGGTGTACTTGGATTGGCAGTGTTGGTGTGGTTGATCATTGCGATGTTGCGGATCCGATCGCAGTTGCGGCTTGCGGGAGATCCTCTGGGCGATTCCCATGATTGGGTGAAGGTGGCTGGTTCCGTGTTCCTGCTGGTGTGGATTGCGCAATGCTTCTTTCAGGAGGCTTTTTTCGCTACCGCTGCCGCCGGAGGGGGCATGCACGTGATGACTGTGATCATTTTTCCATGGGCGCTACTCGGGCTTTTGCTGGCGGCATGCAATCTCAGTCAAACCTTCCCATCGGTTGACATTAAGAGAGGATAGGGCGGCGGTCGTTATCGTACTGGCGACTTTCGGATTCCTGGTGCCATGAGAATACTCTTCGTCGTTCCCAACGTCCCATCTTCGATTCGCCCACGCCCGTTGAATTTCATACGCGGTCTTTGCCAGAGACATCAGGTGTCGGTGGTTTGTTTGGCAACCAGCGAGGTGGACGAACGGTCCATATCGGAGCTGAGTCAACATTGCCGCAGCGTCGAAATCGTTCGCCTGCCTCGCTGGAGGTCGCTGCTGAACTGTTTGCGGGCTCTTGTTTCCAGCCAATCGTTGCGCTGTGCCTACTTCGATTCGCCGCGGTTACGCGCAATCGTGAGAGCCCGCGTCGAAGCCAAGCAGGTAGATCTGCTCCACGCTGAGCACTTGAAAACTCTATCGATGGTGAAACCGGTTCTCGGGAAAGTGCCTGCCATGTTTGACGCCGTGGATTGCCTTTCCATGCTCGAGTTCAGGCGACGTGGCATTACGAAAAACCTATTTCTCAAGTTCTTTTCCTGGATGGAGTCGAGAAAGTTCGCGCGGTCTGAGGCGGAAGCCTCACGTCGGTTCAACCGGGTCGTGATTTCGTCGTCCCCGGACCGGAAGGCCTATCCTGTCCCGCCTGGTTTGCGAAACAAGATTGACGTCATTCCGAACGGAGTCGACCTGGAGCATTTCAGATTTCGCCAGTTCCAACCACTGAGCAACTTGCTGGTTTTTTGCGCCAAACTTGATTACTTCCCAAATGAAGACGCTGCACTTTACTTCACTCAGGCCGTGTGGCCACGGCTAAGAGCGCATCATCCCGAGTTGCGCTTGGAAATCGTGGGTAGTAGACCTCCCCGCAGCGTTCGGCGACTGGATGGTAAGAACAATGTCCGAGTTATCGGTTCCGTGCCGGATGTGAGGCCCTATCTAGGTCGTGCCTGGGTAGCTCTTTGCCCGATTCGAATTCGCGCTGGAATTCAAAATAAGATGTTGGAAGCTATGGCTTTAGGTGTGCCTTTGGTCGCCACGTCCATCTGCTGCGAAGGTTTGCGAGTGGTGCCCGGGGAACACCTCCTGGTTGCGGAAGACGCTTCCGGGTTTGCGTCCGCGGTTGAGTTTCTCCTGAACAATGTAGCTTTGAGACAAAGCATTATCGAGTCGGCGAGAGCGTATGTCGAACGCCATCACGATTGGTCCGACTCCGTGTCAGCTCTGTTGAATTCGTACGCCGAAGCCATCGCTCATCCCGCAGCCCAAGCTAGTGCCGATTTGGGTTGCACCGGCACGCGGCCCGATGTGCATGCCCTGGAAGAGGATGCAGCATAGTTTCTGGAAGAGAAGGAAAGACGAACCGTTCGAGTCCCGAAGCAGCTACTTGGATCGGGACAACTGAGCTCAGCTTGCAAGCCATCCAAATAGATTCAAGCGAGGTGAATTGCCAGATAGCATGCGCTCATCACCTTCCCCTCGTTTGGACTGAACTGAGTGTTCTTCCGGCTGCTCACCTGCGGGCCGCGTAAGGTGAGAAGGCGGACTTTTGTGTTTGGGAATACTTAGGTTTGAGCCGCCCTAATCATAACCCGATCAAGGTCATAGAACGCGCACCGGACGTTGCGCCGGGTAGCGGCTATGCGATTTCCGAACCTGAACTCACCGAATCGCGTCGCGTCGAGTGGCTACGCCTGCTATGGCATGAGCGCCGATTCCTGAGGAGGGTGACCCTGTTCGGCATCGCTTTCGCATTGGTCGTCGCTCTGATCTTGCCGATTCGGTATGAGTCGACGGCCCGCCTTATGCCACCGGATCAAAAATCTGGTTCGGGCTTGGCCATGCTTGCTGCGCTGGCTGGTCATAGCGGCGGCTCTTCGAATGGTTCGGGTATTGGTTCGGCGCTGGGCGGAGGCTTAGGAGGCGTTGCCGGAGATCTCCTCGGGGTCAAGAGCTCAGGTGCGCTATTCGTGGACATGTTGCAGGGGCCAACGGTCGAGGACCAGCTCATTGCCACGTTCGACTTGCGTAAGCTGTACGGCCTCAAATATTGGGAAGATGCCCGCAAAGAGCTGGCCGCGAGGACAACCATCAAGGAAGATCGTAAGAGCGGAGTAATCACGATCGCAGTGAGTGATCGTGATCCGCGGCGCGCGCAACAGATGGCGCAAGATTACGTCGATGCCCTGAATGGTCTGGTTGCAAAGGTGTCAACGTCTTCGGCACGCCGGGAACGCATTTTTCTCGAAGACCGACTGAAGTCGGTCAAACAAACCTTGGACAACGCCTCGCAAGAGTTTAGTGACTTTGCCAGCAAGAGCGGTACCTTAAACGTTCCCGATCAAACCAAAGCGATGGTCGACAGCGAAGCCAGCCTGCAGGGGCAACTTGTGGCCGCGGAGTCGGAACTGGAAGGTTTGCGAGAGATCTACACGGACAGCAATGTTCGCGTTAAGACGCTGCAGGCACGGGTCGCATCGCTGAAGCGCCAAGTGGAACAGATGAGCGGCAACGGCGCCGATCTTAGCTCCGATGCAGGCAATATTCCGGGTGGATTCCCGTCCATTCGCAAGCTCCCATTGGTTGGCGTGCGTTGGGCAAACCTGTATCGCGAGAACAAGATCCAGGAGACCGTCTACGAGCTACTGACCCAGGAATACGAAATGGCGAAGATCCAGGAAGCCAAGGAAACACCGAGTGTCAATATGCTCGACGCACCTATGGTGCCTGAAAGAAAGTCATTCCCGCCTCGCACTCTGATCGTTCTGGTGGGCTCCGTGCTGTCATTCACTTTCGGGGCCGCGTTTGTGCTCGGGGTTGCCCGATGGCGCACCAGCCAGTCTGCCGAGAAGCAACTGGCCGAGGAAATATGGCAGGACGTTTCCTCGCGTCATTTACCGGCATGGGGAAGGATGCACCGATGGTGGACGAAGTTTGGCGGCCAAAACGGCTCGAGGGGAAGAGCCGCCTAGGTGCGAGCCGATTGAGATCGATGGGAATGCCGGGAAACGGCGTGTTGTATCGGAGGTCTTCGACCTCATCGCGTCCAGGCATCCAGGCCAGACAACGCATTGCGAAGCGCGCCATGGATGTGTTGGGTGCGTCTCTGTTGATTGCCTTGCTTTCTCCTCTGTTTGTTGCCGTAGCCGCACTGGTCTTTCTGCTGGAAGGCACGCCGATTCTTTTTCGGCGCCGCTGTCTCGGATGCCGCGGCGAGTTCGATGCATTCAAGTTTCGCACCATGGGTCGCGACGCCGACCAGGTGTTGCAGCGTGATCCCTCATTGCGTGATGCCTTCCACCAGAACTTCAAATTGAAATCGGATCCGCGCGTCACCCGGCTGGGGGCGACTCTCAGAAAGTTCAGTCTGGATGAGTTGCCACAACTCTTCAATGTGATACGCGGAGAGATGAGCCTGGTAGGACCGAGAATGATCTCTCCCCCCGAACTGGAAAAATATGGTGAGTACCGGGATTTGCTGCTTTCCGTGAGGCCCGGTATGACAGGCTACTGGCAAGTTCACGGAAGGCAGGAGGTCTCATATGAGGAGCGGGTTCGCATGGACGTCGAATATGTTCGAAATTGGACTTTGGGCATGGATTTGAGATTGCTGTGGCTTACACCAGCGCGGGTTATTCGCGGACGAGGAGCTTACTGATGTCGAGAGTTCTGGTCACCGGCGGCGCAGGCTATGTGGGCTCGGTGTGCAGCCGACAACTCCTGAATTCCGGGCACGAAGTAGTCATCATCGACGACCTTTCCACCGGGCATCCGGAGGCGGTTCCTTGCGGGGCTGAGTTTCATCGCATCGACTGCGGGGATCGCACCGCTGTTGCCAGCGTTCTCAAGGGGCGTCCGATCGATGCTATTTTTCATTTCGCCGCCAAGGCATTGGTGCCTGAGTCGGTTTCGAACCCGGGCCTTTTCTTTGACGTGAACGTGGCGTCGGGCATTGCACTGTTAGAAACGCTGCGTGATTTTGGTGTCCGCAGATTCGTATTCTCATCCTCGGCAGCCGTGTACGGCAATCCCCAATCGGTGCCAATCAGAGAGGATGATCCCAAGCAACCCGTAAATTCCTACGGTGAGACTAAGCTGATGTTCGAAGGGATACTCCGCTGGTACGCGTCCGCCTATGGCTGGACGGTCGCGGCGTTCCGATACTTCAACGCCTCCGGAGCGACGCAACAAGCAGGCGAGAACCACCAGCCCGAGACGCATGTAATTCCTCTACTGCTCGAAGTGGCTGCCGGCGAGCGCTCTTGCTTTGAGATTTACGGCGACGACTACGAAACGCCAGATGGTAGCTGCCTTCGCGACTATGTACACGTGTCGGACATTGCAGCAGCGCACCTGCTAGCTTTGAAAATTCCTGAATCTGCAGGCATGCACGCGTACAACATTGGCACGGGGACGGCATACTCGGTGCGCGAGGTAATTCGTATGGTTGAACGAGTCACCGGACAAGAAATCCCGGTGCGAATTGCGCCCCGTCGAGCGGGTGATCCTGCAAGGCTGTGTGCGAGTCCCGAGAAACTGATGTCTGCGCTCGCCTGGAAACCGAAATCATCCGACCTGAGAACGATTGTCTGCAACGCATGGGAGTGGAAAAAAAGCCGAGCTCTTTTGCTAGCCTAAGTTCAGTCGAGAGCCTCTTCTTCCCGTCTTTTCTGGCGGATGTCGATTCCCAGTTGCTCGGCCTTTTTGTATAAGTGGCTACGCTCCAGGCCCAGTGACTTGGCCGCGTTGGTGATGTGGTAGTTCGCCCGCCTCAGCTCTGCAAGAATCACCTCACGTTCAAACTCTTCCACCCGGGTGGCGAGTGGACCCGAGCCTCCCGCAGCCTTTCCTTGTCCAGTTGAGGGTGATAGCACCGATTCGACCGTGGTGGCTTCGACCTCGTTGCTGGAGGCGAGCAACATGAGTCGCTCAACCATGTTGCGCAGTTCACGGACGTTGCCCAGCCATGCGTAGTGTTGCAGAGCTTCCACGGCTGTAGAGGTGAAGGTGATTGGCTTCCAGTCATTTTGAGCGCACACCTGCGCAGCAAAGTGCAACACCAGAGCAGGGATATCTTCGCTGCGCTCGCGTAGGGGCGGCAGATTGATCGGAAACACAAAAACTCGGTGGAAAAGATCCTGCCGGAACTTGCCATCGCGCACTTGGGTCTCGAGATTGCGATGGGTGGCGACGATTACGCGAACGTCGACGGGGGTGGGTTTGTTTGTGCCGATTCGCTCGATTTCGCCTTCTTCTAATACGCGCAGAAGCTTGGCCTGCATGGGTAAGGGCATATCGCCGATTTCATCGAGGAACAGAGTTCCGTGATCTGCTTGTTCAAATTTGCCAACATGGCGAGCCGTAGCACCGGTGAAGGAGCCTTTTTCGTGACCGAACAGCTCTGATTCGATCAACTCCGCCGGAACCGCCGCACAATTGACTGCCACGAAAGGCCCGAGTTTTCTCGGGCTTTTTTCGTGTAGTGCACGGGCCACGAGTTCCTTGCCGGTTCCGGTTTCCCCGAGAATGCAGACGCGTGTTTCGGTCGGGGCGACCCGATCGACTTGCGCCATCACCTTCTTCATTGCCTCGCCCGTGAAGATGATTTCGTGATCCCCAAGGCGTTGCCGCAACCGCCGGTTTTCTGATTCCAACCGTTGGAGGCGGAGCGCGTTGTCGACGGTCAGCAGAAGCTTCTCGGTCGAGATTGGTTTCTCCAAGAAATCTAAAGCACCCAACTTGGTTGCGCGAACCGCCATCTCGATGTGCGCCTGTCCAGACATCATGACCACAGGCGTCGTTACTCCGCCGGCGCGCAATTCTTCCAGGAACGCGAGGCCGTCTTTGCCGGGCATAACGACATCAGAGAAGATCAGGTCGAAGCCATCGACTTTGGCAAGTTCCAGCGCTTTGTTCGCGTTGTCGCAAACCGTAGCCTCGTGTCCGGCGAGGCGGAACGCGCGCGACAAGGACGCCAGCGTGCCGGGTTCGTCATCAAGGATCAATAAAGAGGCTTTTCGCGCCAAAGCATTCTCCTAGGCATGCGTGCCATCGGCGGTAGGGATGGTCTCTCCCGAGACGGGCAATTCGATGATAAATGCCGTCCCTTGTCCCGCCTGACTTTTCACACTGATACGGCCGCCGTGGTCGCTGACGATCGACTGTACAATTGCCAAACCCAGTCCTGTGCCGTGCGACTTGCTGGTGTAATACGGCGTGAACAGTCGTTCACACTCCTCTGAGGTAAGGCCACGGCCCGTGTCAGCTACCTCGATGACTGCTGTGTCGTCGTTCCTTGCAGTTCTGAGGGTGAGTGTCCCGCCTTGGGGCATGGCATCGATGGCATTCAACACAAGATTGGAGACCGCGCGGTGGAGCAATTCCGGGTCGGCGGAAACAGGCTTGAGATCGGCAGACTCGGTGCGACAAACGATGTTCATTTTCTCGAACTGTGCCTCGTAAACCTGAGCGACGCCGAAAACGACCTCCCTAAGGGAAACGTCCCGCAGTTGCGGTTGCGGCATTTTGGAAAACTCACTAAAGCGATGAATGATCGACTTGAGATTGGCGATCTCTGACAACAGCGTAGACGCGCTTTCGCCAAAGGTCTCCTCGAACTCCTGTGGACTCTGCTCGCGAGATCGCAGCAGGTTTTCGACCGTGAGTTGCAGAGGGAACAGAGGGTTCTTCAACTCATGCGCCAGACGGCGCGCCAATTCCCGCCATGCAGCCACTCGCTCGGCTTGCACCAAGCGCTCGCGGTTTTCGATCAGGTCATGGGTCATTCGGTTGAACGCATCCGCCAGGACTCCAAGTTCATCGTTCGTGTGCACAGCGACTTGTGTGTTCAGGTTCCCGGAGGCCACCTCCCGCGCCGCACGTGCGAGTTCCTCGACTGGGTTCGTGACACGTACGGCAGCAATGCTGCTCAGCAGCACTGCGAGCACGAGCCCGGCAGCCGACGCCAATAACGCAGCCGAACGGATTTCCGTGCGCAGCTCAGCGTAGATGCGCCGGGAACTGCCGACCAGAAGGACGGCGAGTGTCTGATTCTTTTCTCCGGATAAGGGAAATGCATTGACGGTCTCATCCTCACCTGAATCCCAACGTACTACCGAACTCGCATCATGGTCCGTGATGTGCACTTTCTGAATCAGGGGAGCGAGTGCCTGGGCGTTCTGCACCGGATCGCCGGTCACAATCAGGCGGTCGGGAGAGAACGGCCCGGAGACATTTTCATATAACATCACCCGCATACCGGACGGAAGATCGAGTGATGAGAGGAAGGTCCGGTCCAGACGAGTACCGCCTATGGCGTAGATCTTGCGATCGCCAGCTGCGACCGTGTTCACGGCGAACAAGCCAAAGACCACCGCGGACGGGGTTTCCTCCTGCTTCAGAAATGCGTCGGGAGGCGGGCTTTGCTGAACCAGCGGCTCGCGGTAGCCGAATTTAGCCGGCCACTGGGCGGAAGATATGATGGTTCCCCGATCATCAACGAACTCCAGGAAATCCAGCCGTTGCGCTTCGGCAAGGACTTGAGCGTCGTCCAGGAAGCTGCTGTAGTCCGGTGAGTTCTGTGCCGCCGCTACCGCCATTCGATCGGCGGCAGAACTCGCTGCCGCCGCCTGAACTCTCCTGCGAACATCGTCCCCCCGCCGAGTGAATTCACGGCGGAACTGCGCGACCAGGGCTGCCGTGCGCTCATCATTGGCGCGATCAAAGGCGCGGCGCGCCATTACCGAAACGATGCCGGTCACTGCTGCTACCGACACCAGCACGGTAAGGGCGAACAGCATCAGGAATCGTCGCCGAAAGCTCATGGCTTCGTTGCCTCAACCCACGCGTTGTCGAGGTGCAAGCTTCCATCCGGAGACAGAGTAACTTGACGGACGTTGGGGCTGACGACGATCGCGCTACGCAAATGAATCAGAGGAATGATGCGGTGAGATCGCAGTAGCTCTCGCTCAACCGAATAGATGTCGGGCACAGAATCACCCAGGAAGTTAGGCACTGGAAGCTTCAGCGTCTTGGCCGTTTCGCTAAGCGAAGTCTGCGGGTCCATAGACGATAACGGAATTCGGGTAAGAGTCACTCCCGCCTGACCGTTAGGCGTGAGTTGCAGGGTAATTCCCACATCGCGCGCATTCAGAAGGATCCGTTCGGCAATGGTGCGCGCGATGGGATCAGAGGCATCGTAGCCAAGCAGGACTGGAGCACTCTGTTTTGCCAAAGCACGTTCCTGCCGCGCCCGTTCAGGACTCGATTGGAATGGGAATGTGAACCCGTACCCGGAAAGCCAGTTCGGCAGGAGTGCGCCGGTGGGTTCGCCACCGCCCTGCAGCACGACGTTGTTGATCGCCGTGATGTCAAGACTTAAAGCGAGGGCATTGCGCAAATGGACTTCCCCGTCTGTTTGGGGAGGTGCACTGAAAAACAAAGCGAGCAATTCCGACGGACTTGAACTGACGACGGTGCGCCCATCTGCCCGCGCGCGACGTATGTTCTCGGGTGCGATCTCGACAACATCGGTCCGTCCAAGGTCCAGCAAAGCCAGCTGGTCGCGGTCGTTCCTGCCAAAGTCCAATTCAACGGAATCTACGAATGGCCGGCCGTTCCAAAACTGCTCGGTTGCTGCAAGGCTCAGATGCTTCCCGGGAGTCCATTGGGCTACGGAGAATGGTCCTGTCCCACTGGGCTGCTGGCCACCGTGCATGATCGCATTCCGGGGGAGCGCGAGTTCGGCAGCAAGATACGGATGTGGCTCAGCCGTTTGGATGACCACCGTATCTGTACCCGCCATTACCTTCCAATCCGGATTTGCGGCCCGCAAGGACGCCGCAACCGCGGTAGCGTCCAGCTTAGTCCCGTCGGTGAAAGAGACACCGTTGCGAACGGAAATGCGCCATCGCTGGTTCCCGGTCTCGGCTTGCCAGGCAACCGCCAGGGACGGCTGCGCTTGGCCACGATTATCAAGAACGATGAGTGTGTCGTAGAGCAGCCGGCAAATGTTAGACGAGTGAGCTTGCACCAGGCTGACCGGATCGAGCGCCTGCGGCGTTTCTCGTTGAGTAAGGCGCAGAGTACCGCCATAGTGGGGGCGAGTCGCGCCCAGCGCGACAACCGACCACAATAGGCTACTGGCCGCAAGCAAGAGTAAGCTGAAGCGCTTCATAGTTTCCGGTCTCTGAATTCTGGTACACGGCGGTCACGCTTTCGCCCATTTGCTGAGACCACAGCGACACAACCGGTCCATTGATCGCCAACTTCTGACTGACGGCAAGCGGTTCGCGATCAGAAAACTCGAATGCCTGGACAGAGTCCCCCTGTTCATCCTGCGAAGTTGCAAGCACCAGCCAGTCGGAACGGCACGCTGCGCGGATTCCCGCAAGGTCGCTCCCCCAGTGAACTTTGCTAGCTGTCTGTTGATTGATGCCATCGAGCAAATGGACTTGAGCATCCGTTCCGCTGAGCACCCAGAGGACATAGTTCCCCTTCGGAACGGCAGCGGCAGAGTAAAACGGCGGACCGGATTTCTGCTTACCGATCCCCGGCGCGAGCACGCCGGTGAAGAAGTTGCGCGCGGGAGTGTAAAAGCCGGATAAACCGAAATCAGCGGTTGCCAGGGGCCAGGGGTCATCACTTTGCCGGCAGATCAAGGTCAAGGAACCTGTTTCGGAGCTGCGACAAGCAACCCCAGGCAGGTAGACGTCAAAAAGATGATCTTTTCGCAACAGGATTCTTCCCCGCAAATCTCTGGGGAAAGGATTGGCATGAACAATGGGCAGTGTTTGTGCCAAGACCCAATGGCCATCCTCTAAGTCGAAGATGGATACGCCCGTGCCGCTCAACAGCAACGCCCGGCGGGGGCTCCCGTCGAGAACGGCTACATCGAGGATTGGCTCAGGCTGCGACATGAGGTTGGTAACGCGCAGGGCTAGCAGGGGAGAGTTTTGCGAGGCAGCAGATGACGCAGGTCGATCCAGCGCCACCATGGCGAGAGTTGGTTCGGCTGATCCCTGCTGGATTTCCGCCACCCAGACGTAGCTGCTCAGGTTTTCCGAAAGCGTCACTCTTGCGATTGCAGCTGCTTGATCCGGTTGCCAAACCCGCACGCCGGAAGTTGCCAGTTCAGAAATTAGGAGGCGACGAATCTGCTCGACGTCGGCACCTGGAATCGACGATCGGTTGGTGATTTCGAGAGCTATGACGCCGGGGCCGGTCGCGGAGGAGATTTTCTCGGCCAGTCGGGCGGCGGGATTTTTCCAATCGGAAGCAAAGGACAATTGCGATAGCAAGAGCCAGACACAGCACAACCAACAGGTGCGCGACGGCGGAAGCATTTCGAGGATGCGCGAATTATAACCTGCGTGAACTGCCTCGTATTGATGACGGTGGTCATCCCTAAACATGGTGCACGCTCCGCAGACACCCAGTAATTAACTTCTTTGCCTCCGAGAATCTCAAGCTCGAACTTCGGGGAACGCCAGTGCGCATGGCATGTTGCTCTACTTCTCTTCCGTCTGGTCCACCTCACTCGTGCGATTCGCCATATTCATGCTCTTGAGCACATCGTTGGCGAAGAAGAACTTGCCGTCTGCCGGCACCATCATGATCTGCAGTTTGTCGGACAATTTCTCTGCAACGATTTTGTTGATGAGCAGCGGATTCTGCTTTAAGACCGCGCCTTCATTTCGCATGCGCTCGGTGTCTGCCGCGGCCGTGACGCGGATTCTCTCAGCCTCAGCTTCGGCCAGCAGCTTACGGCGTTCCATCTCAGCTTTGCTGTCGATCACCTTGGCGTGCGCCATGGCTTCGGCGTTTTTAATAGTTGCCTGCGCATTGGCCTCGGCATTCTGTACCGTGGCTTCCTTGCGAGCTTCTGCCTCCAGTTTGGTTTCTTCTATCTGCTTCTGCTTGAGAGGCAAAGTGTATTGCATGGCATCGGCCTCGGATTTGGCCTGCAGGACGCGCACCTGAGCCGCACCCTCCGCCTGCTTGACCTGTTGGGCTTTGGTAGCCTCAGCCTCAAGCTCGGAAATGCGAACCTGTTTCTCCTGAATTTCAGTCTGCACACCCATTTGATCGTTCTGCTGCTCCTTCAAAAGCAGGTTTTCAAGTCCTTTGGCGTACTCGGGAGGAAGCTGAATGTCCCGCAACATCACTTCTTTGACGATGATCCCGTCTGCGGCGAGCTTTTGCGTGATTACGCTGGCTGCTTTTTGGCGGATCTCTTCCCGCCGGGTAGCGAATACGTCGCGAACCGTATAGTTTGGAACCAGTTCGCGCCAAGCGCTGGCGACCACGGGCGGCACGATTTCCCGCTCGACCGGCTGCGGCAGGTTCGCTTGAATGTAGTCAAGATGTTTCGGGTCGAGCCGGTAGCGGATGGTGATGGCTAGACCGAGCGACAATCCTTCTTTAGATTGGACACTAAGCGCCGGCAGAGCCCTTGTCGATTTGTCTTTGCCGTCCTCGATAGAACCGGTTGTGAAGAGTTGGTCGCGAGTGTCAAACAGAACCACACCTTCAGCAAGCGGGGTCACGAAATGAGTGCCCGGATATAGCGTGCCCGGCTCAGTCCCGCTGGTCTGGCTTACCCGGACGCCGCCCGCCCCGCTCGGCACGACCACAATTCCTTCCGCCAGAAGTATTGGACCCCAGGCGAGCACCGCAAGTGCCACAACTGCGCGCCAGCGAGCTTCAGGTGCCGGGGGGATCGAAGGGGCCGAGGTGGCCAACAATTGTCTGTGCTTGGAGATCCGATAGAGGTCGCGCGAAAGTATGGCGACCGCGGCGGCAATCATCCCGGCTCCGCCTAAGAGCAGCAGGTACTTAAGGAAAATCATGACTCTCTTCCTTTCAATGCCTCTGTGAGTTGATTCTGATCGGCTGAAGCGCAAGGCGTGAAGGGAACGCCGAGGTACGGTTGAAGAAAACTCGGAAAACCTGGCCGAAGATCCACTCTTCGACCACCAGCGCAACTGCGATCGAAAATGCCAGCCCTCCGACCACCGTCAGGAATGTTATGAACAATTGCATATGTCTCCTCCCAGGTACGTCTGAGCAGAGTGCACATTCCGCACCCGACTGTATATTGCTGAAAAGGAGCGCCTTGCTTGAGAATTGGGCGTGTCGCGGGAGACACGTTGTGGGTGTTCGTGGACGCCGTGAACTATGTTGGTTGCTAAATTTCCTCAGCCGACTGGCTTAGCATTGAGTGGCAGACTGCCGGATAGCAGTTCGCATCCAAAGCAATCTGCCGTACTCTGTAGCTTCAGCTCCAGGCGCCACAACTTTGGGGAAGGTTCTTGGCGGACAGGAATGTTCGCCCCACACCAGAATTCGGGGAAAGAGAGTTGCCAGCTCAGCAAGACTCACTTTGGTATAAAGACGCCGTAATCTACCAGGTCCACGTCCGCTCGTTCTACGATAGCAGTGGCGACGGTAACGGCGACTTCCGCGGCCTAGCGCAAAAGCTCGACTACCTGCACGAGCTCGGCATCAATACGGTATGGCTGATGCCGTTCTTTCCCTCGCCGCTCCGCGACGATGGCTATGACATCTCCGACTATCGCTCGGTGAATCCCCTGTACGGCACGCTGGATGATTTTAGGAGCTTTCTCGACGCGGCACACAAGCGAGGAATCCGGGTGATCATCGAAATGGTGCTGAACCATACCTCCGACCAGCATCCGTGGTTCCAGGAATCGCGCAGCTCGCGCAGTAATCCACGGCGTGATTGGTATGTGTGGAGTGACAGCGATACTAAGTACAAAGGCACACGCATCATTTTCCTTGATACGGAACTTTCGAACTGGGCATGGGACCCCGTATCCAAGCAGTATTATTGGCACCGCTTTTTCAGTCATCAGCCGGACCTCAACTGGGACAATTCTGCGCTCCGCGAAGAGGTATGGAGCGTGATGAAATTTTGGCTTGACATGGGAGTGGACGCATTCCGGCTCGACGCAATTCCCTATCTGGTTGAGCGCGAGGGGACAAACTGCGAAAACCTTCCGGAAACCCATGAAGTAATCAAAGACCTTCGGGCGCGCATGGATCGCGAGTATCCCGGGCGCATGCTGCTGGCCGAGGCCAACCAGTGGCCGGCAGATCTGCGAGCCTACTTTGCCAATGGCGATGAATTTCACATGGCTTTTCACTTTCCCCTCATGCCACGGATGTTCATGGGGGTAAAGCTCGAAGATCGAAAACCCATCACGGAAATCCTCAAGCAAACTCCGGAAATTCCGGACAACTGCCAGTGGTGCTTATTTCTGCGAAATCACGACGAGCTCACGCTCGAGATGGTTACCGATCTCGAACGGGACTACATGTACGACGAATATGCGAAAGACAAGGCCATGCGGCTGAATCTGGGAATTCGCCGCCGACTGGCCCCGCTTCTCGACAATGATCGCCGTCGCATCGAGCTGATGAATGGCATGCTGATGTCGATGCCAGGGACGCCTATCATCTATTACGGCGACGAAATCGGCATGGGGGATAACATCAACCTAGGCGATCGCAACGGCGTGCGCACGCCCATGCAATGGGACGGCGGCTGGAATGGCGGGTTTTCTCCGGCTGATCCCGAAATGCTTTACTCGCCGATCATGCTGAATCCGGTCTATGGATACCACGCCGTAAACGTTCAATCCCAGAAGCGGTTCGACCATTCGCTGCTGGCATGGATGAAGCGGCTGATCAGGGTTCGGAAATCGACCGCGGTATTTGGCCGCGGATCGATGCAATTCTTATATCCGGCAAACCACAGGGTTCTGGCGTACGTTAGAAAGCTGGGAAACGAAACCATTCTTGTGGTCAACAATCTTTCAAGTTCGGCGCAGGCAGTCGAACTCGACCTGAAGGCATACAAGGGGAACATCCTTGTGGAGATGTTCGGCAGGAACGTGTTCCCTCGTATTGGGGACTTGCCGTATCTGTTGACCATGGGACCCTATCAGTTTTACTGGTTCAAGATTCGCAGGGTCTAGCCTGCGAGCCCCCCTAGCTCCTAAACTTCTAGCAAGGTTTTGCATCTCTAGAAGTTGGCAGCTAGAACTTAGGAGCTGCTTTTGCCCGACGAGAGCATACTTTCCGACGAGTTCATTCGCGAACTGATCAATGTTGGCGAAGTGGACATTCTGGTCGGCGTGCCCACGCACAACGATGCGCGCACCGTCGGCCAGGCCGTCCAAGGTGTGCGTGCTGGTTTGTTGAAGTATTTCCCCCGGGCCCGCTCCGTGATCATCAATGCCGATGGGGGCTCTCGTGATGGCACGCGTGACCTGGTACGGGCGGCGTCGATCAACGATACATTCGGTACGAACTTTCCTGCGCTGCGCACCCTTCACAGCATCAGCACGCAGTATGAAGGTCCGCCTGCGAGCGGTACGGCTCTCCGTACCATTCTGGCGGCGGCAGATTTGCTGCAGGCAAAAGCCTGCGCGGTCGTTTCCCCGGAATCAACCAGCCTAGAACCGCAATGGATCGAGCGCTTGCTCCTTCCGGTAGTCCAGGAAGGAATGGATCTGGTGCTCCCGGTTTATCGCCGCCATAAGTTCGACGGTCTTCTTATTCGAAATCTTGTTTACCCGCTGACGAGAGCGCTATACGGGTGCTCCGTGCGCGAGCCCTACCCCTCGGACTACGCGTTTTCCAGCAATCTCGGCACGAATTTCCTCAATCAGAACGTGTGGGCCCAGGAGCAGGGACGTCATGGTACGGAGCTTTGGCTTACCTTGGCCGCCATTGTCGGTCGATACAAGATTTCGCAATCATTTCTCGGAACGCGAGGCAGGTTAGAGACGCCGCCCTCGGACCTGGTTAAGGCGATGCGGGAGACCGCGGGCCTGCTGTTTTGTTCGCTGGACTGCTATCCCGCAGCCTGGCAAGGAGCGCGAGAGCCGCTGCCGGCGCCGTGCAGCGGTTGTCAGCCTGCCGTGAGCCTTGAGCCCATGCGCCTAAACCGCAAGCGCTTGCATCAGATGTTCACCTTCGGGATTTCGCAATTGGAGCCCGTGTTTGATTCCATCTTGTCGGCGCCAACTCACGAAGAATTAAAGCGGTTAGCTTCGGTCCCGGAGAACGAATTTGTCTTACTCGGCCCGCTCTGGGCAAGAACAGTCTACGAATTTGCCGCCGCCTACCATCGAGCCGTGATTGGACGCGATCACGTTGTGCAGGCTCTTGTCCCGCTGTTCCGCGGGCGTGCTCTGACCTTCCTGCAAGAAAACCGGGAAGCATCCGAGATAGAAATTGAGAACAATCTTGAGAAAGTATGCCAGGCGTTCGAGGCCGAAAAGCCTTCCCTTCTGCAACTCTGGGATGGCGGGAAGTGAGGTTCTATGTGGAACAACTTCATTCATGAACTGACAAGGGCGGCGGAGGAAATCGTGCAAGGCTTTGCGCGCTTCTTGCCCCGCGTTCTCGAAATGCTGGTCATTGTGCTGGTGGGCTGGGTGATCGCAGTTCTGCTGCGAGCGATCGCACGCAGCATTCTGAAGATTGCCCGGTTCGACAAATTGTCGGAACATACCGGCGCCACGCAACTGCTGCGAGGAGCCGCACTGCCTTCGCTCACCGAACTGGTCAGTCGATTCGTTTTTTGGATCGCATGGCTCGGGTTTATCTTGGTGGGCATCAGTGTGCTGGGCGTCGCTGGATTCGATGAGCATGTTGCGACGTTCTTTGAATTCTTGCCACGACTGGTCGTGTCGCTCTTCATCCTGTTCTTCGGATTGCTCGCGGCGAGCTTCTTCTCCCGTGCGGTGCTGCTGGGCGCCGTCAACGCGAACTTGCCGTCGCCCCGCATTATCAGTTGGGCGGTGCGGACGATGATCATTCTGTTCGTCCTCTCCATGGCTTTTGAAGAATTGAGCATCAGTTCGCGTACCGTGGTTGTCGCTTTCGGCATGACCTTCGGCGCGCTGATGTTCGGCATGGCCCTGGCCTTTGGGCTTGGGGGGAAGGACCTTGCACGGCGCTACCTGGAGAAGAGATTTGGCAGCGAATCCGGTAACGAGGCCCGGGAGCACGAAGACGAATTGTCTCCACTGTAGCGCCCTGGGCCAGTCGTAACCTAACTTTTGATGGTTTTCGACGGTTCGTCCCAGTACACGGCGCTTTTGCGGAAGAAGGATTCGTTGGCCATATGGCACGCCAAGGCCGCGTGATGTCCGAAGACGGCATTCTCGATGACCGGCTTCCTTGACTTTACCGCCTGGAAAAAGTTCCAAAGGTGCGGCTTGACCTCGTTGTAATTCGCTCCCTTGAAAGTCGTGGCCTCGACTACCTTCTCGCGCTCGAGCGGCATGTCATGTTCCTCATGCCACCGCTTGGAATAGGAATCACGTAGGGACTTCGGGAAACTCCCGACGTACCCGCTGGGGCCCTCGTCCTTACCCGTCTGAGAGGTAAAGGTGAGCTGGTCAGAGTTGACATCCAGGATCCCCTTCGAGCCCATGAATCGGTACCCCTCGGGAATGTCGGTGCCGAGGTTCAGGCGCATCACGATGGAAATGTTTCCGTACTCGAAGATTGTGTTGTGAACATCCGGCATGTTGCGGCCGTCCTTCCAGCGAAGAATCCCGCCCGACGACATGGCGCGCTTGGGTGGTTCGTTCAAACCCAGCACGTACAGTGCGCCGCTCATGAGATGGACCAGCAGATCGCCGGCGACGCCGGTGCCGTATTCTTTCCAGCAGCGCCAACGGGCGAAGATATTGCTGTTGAACGGGACCTTGGGAACAGTTCCTTGCCATGTCTCCCAATCGAGGTTTTGAGGCGACAGATCCGGTGGGGGCGGATATTGCCAGGCGCCGTTGGGCTCGTTGCGACCCAGAACGCCTTCGACCATCATCAGGTCCCCGAGTATCCCATCATGAACCAGTTCCCGGGCCTTGGTGAGAAGTGCTGAACCCACGCGTTGAGATCCGACCTGCACAATTCGTCCCGTTCTCTTTTCCGCCGCGACCATGTCCAGTCCATCGGCCGGACTGTGCGACATCGGCTTCTCGCAGTAAACATCCTTACCTGCACTCAACGTGTCCACGACGACCTGCTTGTGCCAGTGGTCGGGCACGGCGGCAATGATGCAGTCGATCTCCTTGTTACTGAGCAAGTCCTGATAGCGACGCGTGACGGGCAGCGTTGTTGAATCTGCAATTTCTTGTGCCAAAACATGACGTCCATCGTAGAGATCCGAGGCGGCTGCGCACTCAATGCCCGGAAGTTGGAGGGAATTTCTCATCAATCCGCTACCCTGCATTCCGATGCCGATCATTCCGAAACGCACGCGGTCGCTCGGAGCCACGGCCTGAGGCATGGCCCAGGCGGGAGTCGGATCGAGCAGAATCGCCTTGCCGGCAAGAGTGGCTCCTGCGGCAGAGGCGGTCAGAGATAGAAAACCGCGGCGGGAGAATCGGCTCATCAGTAACCCTCCAGGACGTAAAACCTAAAGAGTTTATCGCACGCGAGGCTTGGATGGAGAAGAGAGTTTCGTGGAAAGCGAGGCGCGGTCAGCCGCATGGGCTAAAGCAACCTCGTGAGTGATAGAGCCGGAGCGAACCAGGTGCTCGAGCTCGGCGTCAATCCGTGCTGAGTTTTTTTTGGTGGGAATCCGACCGCTATTATCGGTTTGCAAGGCTAGTAGCGGGGACTGGCCATCCACGATTTCAAAGACCGCCAGCCTTTCTCCGTCGCGCCGCGGAACCAGGCGCTGTCCGACGATGACTCGCAGCGTGCGGGCGAGCCGTTCCTTAATGCTGGATTGTTCCGCCACGGAAAAAGATCCAAGGATACGCTCCACTGCCTTTTCTGGGGTCATCGTGGTTAGGGTTGACAAAACGAGATGACCTGTTTCGGCAGCTTGCAGCGCGAGTTCGGCTGTCTCCCGGTCCTTGAGCTCACCCACTACGATGGCATTCGGCGCCTGCCTCAGGGCCGCTCTCATGGCATGGACCAAGCTCGGCGTGTCGCTATGCAGTTCCCGTTGGTGCACCGTCGAACGCTTGTGCAGGTGAAGAAATTCAATGGGATCTTCGATGGTGATGATGTGGGAAATTGTGCCCTCATTGATTTCGTTGACCAGAGCAGCTAAAGTCGAGGATTTTCCCGATCCTCGCGGACCAGTCACCAGTACGAGCCCATCCCGAAGCAGCGCGATTTCTTGAAATTGCTGCGGCGCGCCAATCGACTTCAGAGTCGGGATTGTGGTCGGGATAACCCGCATCACCACCGCACAACTTCCACGTTGAATGAAGACGTTGACGCGGAAGCGCGCGACCCCAGGCAGGGCGTAGGAAACATCACAGGATCCCTGCTCGCGCAGCATGGCGACAGCAGCCTTATTATTGCCGATGAGTTGGGAGGCGATACGCCGCGTGTCATCCGCGGTGAGGGGGGCGACACCGGGACCCTCGAGGGCAACGAAATGTCCGTTGATTTGCACTTGCAGACATCGTCCGGGCGAGAAAATCAAGTCGCTGATGCGAGGGTTCGCCCCTAACATCGCGGTTAACAGTTCATCGGGGGAGGTAGCCGCCGATGCTGGATCAAGCGAAACTTGAATGGGAGCGGTGCCGGTTGCGGCCAAATGCGCCTCGGTGAGGGAGGAAGATTCGCTCTCACTTTAGCTAATTTCACCCCAGCATTCTAGAAAGAACAGCTGGTTCATGGACCTTCGTAATACGCAGTCATTCTCAAAAGGAAAAGGGCAGCCGAAGCTGCCCTAAAACGGTTCCGATGGCCGGGCTTACTTCTTTTTGGCTTTTGACGTTCCGAAGGATGTTTCTACCTTTTGCCCGAGCATTGACAACATGCCCTTGGCTTGATCCGCATAGTTTCCGGAAGGTTGTAGATCCAAGTACTTCTGGAGCGACTCACTGGTTCCCGCTGGTGGTTCGAGCGTCCCGTCGGTTTTCTGAGTCGACATAGCGAACAAAGTTGCACCCTTTAGGAAGTAGGCATCGGCTTTGTTGGGATCTGCGGCCAGCACCTTATCGAGGGCTGCAACAGCCTTCTTCCGGGTTGCTTCATCCCCGGCATTGTTATAGAGGGTGATCCCTTCGTTGAAGTAGTAACGGCTGGCGCCGGTAGGGTCCAGCTGCACGGCTTGCTCGTAACTGTTGACCGATTCATCGACTTTTCCAAGGCGGGCCGAGACTGCGCCGAGATTGTCGTAGTAAGCGGCCAAATTCTGTTTATCCCTCAGTGCCTGTGCGGGATCTTTGGACGACGCAGCCTTGTTCAGCTCGATTGCCTTCTGAAGATTGGTGTAGGCTTCAGTGTATTGTTTGGTTTTTTCGCTCGCATCGGGCTGAGCCTTGGCCGACTCGGCGTATGCAGTACCCAGCCGGAACCAGACCACATCCCTGTCAGGCAGGAGGTTGGCGGCTTCCTGATATGTGGAGATCGCCTGCGGGTAATTCTTTGCCTCCATTAAGGCTTTGGCTGCGTTGAGCTTTTCATTCACCACTTTCACGTTGTCGTTGTACTGCTTGTTCTTTTCCAACTCCGCCTGTTGTTGCTGCACCTGCTGTTGTACTTCCGCCGACGTTTTGCCTTGCTTCTTCGCAGTCTCCTCGATGTTTTGCTGCTGGATCTTTTTCAGGTCGACGTCGTAGACGAACTCGTCTAGACCCACGTGTAAGCCCTTCTGATCGTCAAGGACCTGGCCATCTTTGCTGAGCGTTACCTGGTAATCACCGGGTTCGATGCCCAGCGAGAAGTACGAGCCTTTCTTGTCAGTCTTCAGCTTGTAGGTGCGCCCATCATTTGTGTTTTTCCAAACCATCTCCGCGCCGACGATGGGGGTGCCTTGGGCATCCCTGCAAGTGCCGCGTATCGTTCCATATTGAGCGGCGGCAGTGCCAACCCATAGCGCACAAAATACTGCCAACAGCAACCCTTTACTTATTAGTGCTTTTGAGCCTTTCATCAAGACCTCCTAGGTTTCCGTCAAACCAAGACGGCACAAACTCAAACCACCTGCGGCACGGCAGCATAAGGAAGTGGATCCAGAGCACCGGCTTCTTGGAAGGCGCGTAGCCTAAGGACACAGCTATCACAGACTCCGCAAGCTCGGTCTTCCCGGCTATAGCATGACCACGTTAAATCCAAGGGTGCTCCCAATTCAAGGCCGAGCCGGATGATTTGAGCCTTGCGCATGGCGATGAGAGGCGTGAGAACCTCGATGCAGCCCTGCTTTGTGCCGGCGGCAATCACCCGATTGAACGCCTCGTAGTATGTTGGCCGGCAATCCGGATAACCCGAACTATCCTGCTCCACGGCGCCTATCAATATTTTAGATGCCCCAATCACCTCTGCCCAACTCACTGCCACGGACAGGAAATGCGCGTTTCTAAAAGGAACGTAAGTGACGGGAATCTCATGGCCAATGTCGCGGGAGTCGGGAACGGCAATATTGTTGTCCGTCAGGGCGGAGCCACCGATGGCCCGGAGGGCCTCGTTTCGCACCAAGAGCCGCGAGTGAATCCCCAGGCGATCACAAACGGCGGCAAAACAGCTTTGTTCCCGCTCTTCGGTTCGTTGGCCGTAGCTGATGTGGAGGGCGAATGGTTCGTAGTCTCGCGCTGCCAGCGTGGCGCAGACACAGGAATCCATTCCTCCGCTGATGAGCACGATGGCGCGAGCTCTAGAAGATTGCTTCAACCTACACTCCCTTGAGGGCAGGGTCCCAGATCAGTTTATGAATCTGCAACCCAAGCCGGATCGGAAGGTTGTCGTCGAGGATCCATTCCGCCAGCCGTTGCGGATCCAGCAAACAATTGGATGCACTCCGCGTACCAGCCGCTTCCTTGCGAAACGCCGGTGAGAATAGTACAGCGTTCACGCGTTCGGCCAACTGATGGCACTGGGTGAAATCGCGGGCGAACTCGTAGTCCGCGCGATCGCTGAGAACGAACTTGACCTCGTCTCGCGGCGTTAAGGCTTCCAGATTTTCGGGTCGAAAGCTGTCGCCCTCATTGGATCCTGGACATTTCACGTCCACGATCTTGATTACATCCGGGGGAACGCGATCCAACGCGCGTTCGCCGCTGGTTTCAAGCAGCACTTTGTAGCCGGAGGTGACAAGACGATGCATCAGGGGAACCAGTTCTCGCTCCTGCAGCATGGGTTCTCCGCCGGTGATCTCGACAAGCCCGCCCTTTGGGCTGAGGTCTACGATCTGTTCAAAGACCTGCTCTGGCGAAATCCTTTTGCCGCCATAAAAGCTGTACTCGGTGTCGCACCACACGCAACGCAGATTGCACCCGGTCAGGCGCACGAAAACGCACGGTAAACCGGCATAGGTGGACTCACCCTGGACCGACTTGTAAATCTCAGTGATCTGCATGAAAACATTTGGCGGTCAGCACTGGCGTTCGGCTTGGACATTGAGTCCATCGCTGCCTGGCGAAGGGCGGAATGCCAACTTCCCATGTGCTATTCGCTGTACTTTGCGGTCGTCGTGTCGGTCTCGAATACCGTCACGTCCTTCACGTGCACGCGCCCATTTGTCACTTGCCGAAGGCGACCATTCGTCTGGTCGAAGAAGTACTTCGCCAGGTTTTCGGCCGAGGGATTCAGTTCTGTGAAAGGCACGATTTCGTTGATCATCTGGTGATCGAGGCGCTCGATCACATGCTTCATAACCTCGCGCAGGTCCTTGAAATCGAGCAGCAAACCTGCCTTGTCAAGTTCTCTGCCGGCCAGGGTTACCCGCACCTTGTAGTTGTGCCCGTGCGGGTTTTCGCACTTGCCCTTGTAATTGCGCAAGTAGTGCCCCGCGGCAAACGTGTCCTCGACCGTGACTTCGTACATGAGCCCCCAAAATAGTCCGCAAGCGACCCACTTATTGTATCGCCTGGAGGTGTCGAAACTGGAAATGCTCGCGATGAGCCGCTAGGGGGTGGCTTGCGGCGTTTTGAGGCGTTCGGCGTTCATTCGCCCGAGCACCGGTAGTGCCCCCAGGAGCAGGGCTGCCCCCGGGAACCACAGTCCAGACAAGTAAAGCCAGACCGAAGTATCGAGGATGGTGAATGATGTAGGAATTCCGCTCGACAAAAATGCCAAATCGGCAGAGAGATCCTGAATCGACGGCCGGCCGCCCTTCGACCAAAAGGCCGCGAGCACGGAGGTATGAAACGACTTTAGACCTGCTCCCCTACACCGAACCAGCTTTCAACCATTCGCAAGTCTGTCGTGCGGCTGTAATTCGGAAGACTTTCGACAAATACCTTGCCGTATTGTTTTTTTAGAACGCGGTTATCGAGAAGCGCAACCAGACCACGATCGTGCAGCGAGCGGATAAGGCGTCCAAAGCCTTGTTTCAGAGTGATGACTGCCGAAGGCACCTGATATTCGAAGAATGCGTTTCCGCCAGCGGAAGCAATTGCCTTGACTCGCGCCGCCACCACCGGGTCCGAGGGAACGGCGAATGGCAGGCGGTCGATGATGACACAGCTGAGTTGTTCGCCCTGCACGTCCACTCCCTGCCAGAACGAGGAAGTCGCAAAAAGAACGCAATTCGGCGTGGCACGAAATTCTTCGAGAAGCGCGCTCTTCGGAGCGTCGCCCTGAAGGAGCATGGGGAACTCGATTTCTCCGAGCAGGCGTTGATGGATCTCGCGCATCTGGGCGTAGCTGGTGAACAGCACGAAGGCGCGGCCGCGCGTTATTTCTAACAGCTTGCGAATCCGTTCCGCAGCCTTTATGGAAAACTGCGAGGTGCGCGGATCCGGGAGATCGGGCGGAACATAAAATAGCGCCTGGTTCTGGTAGTCGAAGTGCGAAGACAGAACCACATCGCGCGCATGATCTACACCAAGACGGCTGCGAATGTAGTCAAAGGCGCCGCCGACGGCCAGGGTTGCCGACGTGAGGACGGCAGTATCCAGCTTTGACCACAACGCTTCGCGCAGGACCGGGCCAACATCAATGGGTGTGGCCTGCAGCGAGATGTGCTGTTTTTCGCGAGCGAAGCGGCGGCGCTCAATCCAGAAGACGACGTTTGGGTCTTCATGCTCGAGAACGAAGGCGAGCTGCACATGAAGTTCCTGGGCGCGCCGGGCGAAGGAGAAAGCCTCCTCGGGTTTGGATGGCATGTTTTCGATCTCGGATGCGATGCGCACCAGCGCCTGCTGGACAGCAACCAGCTCGTCTCCGTTCCCCTCCAGGAACTCATGCCGATTCTCGAAGGCAAATCGGCCCTCACCTTTAGGTAACAGTGAGAAAAACAACGCTGACCTTTCGCGCAAAGTTCTAATCGCCCCGGAAAAAGAAGCGATGTGGTTCCGGTTCCGCTGCAGAAAATTCTCAATATCGCGGCAGAGTTCTTCGAAACGCGCTGCGCTGACGGAGATCCCGAAATAGCTGCCGGCAACGTCTTCCAATTCGTGCGCCTCGTCGAAGATCACGACCCCTGCGTCGGGAAGGATGCCTGCGTCGGGGGCGCCTTCGGCTTGCTGTTTGATTCCGAGATCGGCAAAGAACAGGTGATGATTGACGATCACGATGTCGCTTTCCGCGGCGCGACGCCGCATCTCGGTAATGAAGCACTTGTCCCATGAACTACATTTCTGGCCGGTACAGGTATCGGCGCGAGCATCGAGTTTGTGCCATAGCGCGCTCGTCTCGGGCAAATCTGCGAGTTCGGCGCGATCACCGGTCCGTGTGGTCTGTTCCCATGCCGCAATTGCACGGTACTGTTCGATTTCGTCCAGCCCGTTCAGGACTGGCTGATCGGTAAGGTCGTAAAGTTTTCTCCGGCACAAGTAGTTGTTTCGCCCCTTCATGTAGCAAACGCTCAGGGTGCGATTGCCACCCGGAAACAGGGCCTGTTCAAGGAAGGGAACGTCCTTGTAAAAGAGCTGTTCCTGCAGGTTTTTGGTGCCTGTAGAGATAATCACACGTTTGCCGGAGCGAATAGCGGGCATCAGGTAGGCTAGGGTTTTTCCAGTACCCGTACCCGCTTCAACGATCAGATGCCGGCGTTCCTCAATCGCCTGTTCGACGGCTTGAGCCATCTGCAATTGCCCGCGGCGGAACTCATAGGCTGGATGAGTGCGCGAGAGCAGTCCGCCGGGCGAAAAGAACTTGTAGAGTGAAAGCGTGCCGCCCGGCGCGGCAGAACTGGCGGGCTGAAAACTCGAGGACACAGATTCTCTATAGTAATCTGAGAGGTTGAAGTAGCACAGACCATCTAGGACGGGCGGCCCGTCCGGTCGAGCGCATCGCGATGCGCAAGATTCATGTCCAAACTCCCGCTCATTGCCATTGTTGGCCGGCCTAATGTCGGCAAGTCCGCGCTGTTCAACCGGCTGGTTGGATCGCGGCGCGCCATCGTCGGAGACGAGCCGGGGATCACGCGCGACCGTCTCTACGGCGAAGCCCACTGGAGCGGTCACGACTTCCGCGTGGTCGATACCGGCGGAATCATTCCCGAAGAGAAAGATCTGATTCCTTCAGAGATCTTTCGCCAGGCCCGAATTGCGCTGCAGGAGGCTGCGCTGATCGTCATGGTCGTTGATGGGCGGACGGAGCTGGCCGCTCCCGATCTCGAGCTTGCCCGCCTCTTACGCAAGGCAGGGAAACCGTTGTTTCTGGCGGTCAATAAGGTCGACTCGGCGAAGCAAGATACGGTGGCCGACGACTTTCATCGGGTCGGGATTCATGACATTTTCCCTGTTTCCGCAGAGCACGGGCGTGGAGTCGATGAGCTGCTCGACGCGGTGGTCGCCGGGCTCAAAGCGCTCAACTTTTTCACCAAAGAGGACATGCCTCCCCCTCTCGCACCGCTCGCTCCGACCGCGCAGGAGGAGGATTCCGTAAGCCCCCTGGGGGAGGACGAAGGCGGGGAACAGCCAGTCGAGAGCCAAGCGCCGACCGAGATTCGCGTGGCCATCATCGGCCATCCCAATGTTGGCAAATCCACACTTCTGAACCAGATTACCCATTCGGATCGGGCCATTGTCTCTCCCATTCCCGGCACTACCCGCGACGCGGTGGATGAGATGGTGGAACGCGATAGCAAGAGGTTCCGCTTTATCGACACTGCCGGCATCCGACGCAAGGGAAAGACCTACCTGATGGCGGAGAAACTTTCCGTGGTTATGGCGCGGAAGCATCTCGAATCGGCGGACATTGCCTTGCTGATGGTCGATGCTACGGAAGGGGTGAGCGCCCTCGACGCATCGATAGCCGGCTACGCGCACGAGAGTGGCCGTTCGATAATCATTGTCGTAAACAAGTGGGATCTGGTCATCAGCGGCCAGAAAAAGGCCATCAGTCAGTCGCGTGCGGCTCGCATTCAGGAGCATAAGCACCCCGCCGACCGGGCGGCGTATGAGCAAAAGCTGCGGTACGCGTTAAAGTTCCTTCAATACGCCCCGGTCGTGTTCGTCTCCGCTGCCACCGGTAAGGGTGTCGAGAAAGTATTCCCTCTATTGCAGGAGGTTGCGTCGGAGCGGCGGAAGCGCATCACGACTGGCGAAATGAACCGCTTCTTGAAGCACGTGGACTTCGATCGAGCCGCGGTTCCGGTTCGGCAGCGAGTGAAGATTCTGTACCTGACCCAGGCTGCGGTTGCTCCACCCACCTTTATCCTTTTTACCGATCGGCAGGTTAAACTTCATTTTTCGTACGAGAGATTCCTGGAAAACCAGATTCGCCGGGCCTTTGGCTTCGTGGGCACGCCGATATGGATCAAGGTTAGGGCTAGGTGACCGGATCCGGGTTCGGCCACCAAGTCTCTAGAAGCTACTGGGTAGGTGGGGGTCCAATCGCTGCATCCAACCAGAATAGGAAGAGAGACTTACCAAAACTAATGGCACCCGCACTCAAGACGCTTCCCGTCGCAATGCTTTTTCTCCTCGGATCTTCGGGGGTGCTCTTCGCACAAAACCCGCAGCTCCAGTTGAAGACTTCCGGCCAGTTTCCAACCATCATCTTCAGTGCGCTGAAGTGGAACGCGGACCCGTCGTACTACTCGATTGCAATCGATGCTTCCGGTACCGCCACCTACGTTTCTGCGCCTGAGGGTCTCGATAAGACAGGAGTCCGGTACACGACCGAGTTTCATGTGACCGATAGAACGCGCCGCATCGCTTTCAACCTGACGCAGCGATTGAACTACTTCGGAGGAGGCTACGGAGAACCGCAGAGCTCGCCCGGCACGAACAATGTTTATACGCTCGCCTATCGTTATGGGTCGGTCAAAAACCAGTTCACTTACAGCCGTTCCGCGGATTCGGATGTCGAAGAGCTGACTTCGGTTTTCGAAGAACTATCGCAGACATTCGAATATGGGCGGAAGCTGGCCGACCTGCAGCTTCACAACCGAAGAGCAATGGTTCCTGCATTGGAGGCAATGACCGGCAAGGCCGAGCGTCACGCTTTGCGCGATCTGCCGGCCCTTGTGCCGATACTTCGCAATGTCGCAAGCGATGACAGCGTCGATGCGGCAATCCGGAAACAAGCGTTTGCTCTCATCAAGCTGGCAGAAAATTCAGGGCAAGCAAGATTTCCGTAGCTGCAAAAAGGGGCGACCCTATGGAGATTCCGTCCCAGTTCTTGTTAGCAATCCAATCCGCTCCACCCCTGAGGTGCGCGCGATCGAAATCGCTTCAGCCACGTACTGGAAATCCACGTCGTCATCGCCCTTCACAAAAGCAACGCGCTCGGCACGTTGTTTGAAGATATCGAAGAGCCGGTCGTGCAGCTGGTTCCAGGTGACGTTTTCTTCGTTGATCTTCAGCCCCGGGACTCTCTGGTCACCCGACCACGCAACTTGGATGACCACAGTCCGAACCGAAGCAGGACTCGACGGTTTCTCTGCCGGTTGCGGAATCTGAGCCTGGAGTCCTTTCTCCTGAGACATTGAGACCACCACCATAAAGACGATGATCAGCACCAGCAACACGTCGATCATCGGCGTGATATTAATCTCGGCTTGAAACGGACTACCGCCTGCTGTTGAGAAAGCCATACCCACTCACTCCTCTCGAGCACGCGTGTCTATTGCCATTGGACAATGGAGTTAGCCAGCAGGTTCCAGCAATTGCGGTCGATTCTGCTGGTAGCATCTGAGCAACATGCGTTTCGGACCTCAAGGTTTGTGGGCAGCGCTCTCGCTTTTGCTGGGGCTGGGTTACGCTGGGGCTGCGAGCGGCCAGGACAACTATGAAATCCAAGTCTATGGGGCCGACCTGGTCGCGCCAGCGCACACCATGGTGGAACTGCATACGAACTTCACTGCCGAAGGAAGCAAAACCACGACCGACGGGACGTTGCCAACCCACCACGCTGTGCACCTAACGCTCGAAATCACCCAAGGATTCACAACCTGGTTCGAAACGGGTTTTTACGTTTTTACGAGCCTTCAGCCGGACGGCCACTGGTACTGGGTGGGCGACCACATCCGGCCAAGGTTCCGAGTTCCCGAGTCATGGCACTGGCCCGTGGGCGTCAGCCTGTCCAACGAAATTGGATACCAGCGAAGTGAGTTCTCGCCAGATACGTGGAGTTGGGAAATCCGCCCCATCGTGGATCGGCAACTCGGAAGGTGGTATTTCAGTTTCAATCCCACGCTCGATCGCGCCTGGCATGGCCCGGATGTAAATCGCGGCGTTGAGTTCTCGCCGAACGCGAAGGTGAGCTTTAATTTCACAAAGCGGATTGCCGGGGGACTGGAATATTACGCGGCATACGGTCCGCTCACCGGATTCGATCCACTCCGGGAGCAGGAACAGCAGTTTTTTCCCGCGATCGATGTGGATTTTGGTCCGCAGTGGGAATTCAATGCCGGCCTAGGCGTCGGCACAACGCGTTCGACCGATCACCTGATTCTCAAGTGCATCGTCGGACGGCGTTTCGACTGGAAACGGAAGAAGAACTGACGGGCTCTAGTTTGCTGCCCCGAACGACATCTTGACGTCAGCCTTGTCGGCTTCATCGATCTTCAACATCGTGCGCGGGGTTAAGTGCATGAACGATGCGACCAAGGTGTCTGGTACCTGCTGAATGCGGATGTTGAAGGTATTGACGCAATCGTTGTAAAACTCACGCCGGTCGGCGATCTGGTTTTCCAACTCCGAGATGCGTTTCTCTAGAGTCTGAAAATTGTTGTTCGCCTTGAGCTCGGGGTAGTTCTCCGCGACCGCAAAAAATCCGCGCAGGGCAGAGGTCATCGTCTGGTCGGCCTGCACCTTTTGATCGAGGGTAACTGCCTGCTGATATTGGCTGCGCGCCTGGATAATTTTGGTCAGCGTCTCTCGCTCGAAATCCATGTATCCCTTCGTCGTGTCAAGCAGCTTGTTGAGTTCATCATGGCGCTGTTTGAGCAACACGTCGATGTTCGCCCAAGCTTTGTCGATGTCATTCTTCAGCGCGACCATGCCGTTATAGATCGTGACCAGGTATACGATCGATGCGACGAGCGCGAATAGAAAAGCAAGAGTAGTGACGAGCACCATAAAGTCCTCCGGCTGCTCGCGGAGTTTACAGCTGACCGAAACCTGCGAGCAAGATGTAAACGCACAAGATGGTCAGGGCCGGTCCGCCCCAGATCATCAGACTCGATTTCCAGCCGAGAGACGCGACCACGTCGCGCTGGCTTCTCCACGAGATAAAGAACGTGGGTTCATGGCTGCCTTTCATGAGAACCACGGGAGGATGAAGATCATACCCTCCCAGGTCTTCAACAGCCGGTTCGGCTACGATCGTTCTTACCGCCTTAGCCGAGTCGACCGCTGCGGGCGCGGCGATAGAGGCCCTCGTCCAAGAGATTGGGTTTGAGATTCCCGCCCTCGAAAGCGCGGCAGCAATCTTTTGTTGCTGCGTCATAGCGGTTGCGGGCACGGCCCCAACAGGTTCAGAAAGGCGAATCACTTCTGGTTCAAGTTCATTCGCCTCTGGCGGCTCCGATCTTTGAGTTACTCGTTCGGCCCAGGCTGGAGCAACGCTTGCATCCACGCCCGGATTCTGAGAAAGCGTGCCCAGCACGAACAGAAAATTCTTCGGCTTGATGCAGTGCTCTTCCACCTTGATACGCTTGTCGGGATCAACGCCATGTCGCAAAAGAAAATCCTGCACGGATGAGGGCATCTCAGGTCCCTCGTACAAAACCGATCGGTGGTATTCCTCGCGGAAGTCGCAGTGCAAATCGATCTCTGAGCCGCGTGGATCGATCAAGACTTTGTCGGTGCTGTCATCGACATAGAAGGGCACGTGAAGGCTCTCATCGGCCACCTTTACCCAATGCTTGTTCTTGCCCCCTTGCAGTTCCCAGGCCGTGCTCTGGTAGTAGTAACACTCGACTTGGCGAAGCGGAGAGGTCACCACATAAGGTCCGGTGGCGAGGCCGCTGACCTCCACTAGGCCCATCGAGGCGCTGCGGATCTTGGAAGCAGGAGTGTTCACGATGAGCCGCTTGCGTTGGAGCAACCGGAAACCCTTGTAAAAGAAATAGACTCCGGTAACCGCCCCAATCATGGGCCAAATGAACCACGGTATGTCGGTTGCGAAGAAGAGGGTTGCGGCGAACATAGTGCGGCGGCGAAAGCACACCCCGGCGCCAATTCCAGGTTAGCGGCGGAGTGGGGAAAGGTCGCAGAAGAAACCACTGGCGGGGGCTTACCAGGGTAATTGCCGTGGGGTCAGGATGACCTTGGTAATCGTGGTCACCCGTCCTGCGTTGATGCCGGTTACCGCCCTGCCTAGAATCGGGGTTGGATTACTCCCGAAACCGCTTATCCCATGACTGAGACCCCAAAACGAGCGGACCGCCAGGAGATCGCCCGACGGGTAGAGCGCGGCGAGAAACTGCTCCAAAAAGGGAAGCCGGCTGAAGCCCTGGAAGAGTTTCTCCAGACTCTCGCCCTTGATCCGGCCAACGATACCGTCAGGCAGATGGCAGCTGACCTCTGTCTGTCGTTACAGCGCCTTCCCGATGCGGTGCGGTTGTTGGGGGATTTGTTCGAACGGCAGTTGAGTTCCGGGGATGGCATCCGAGCAAGCCTTACCTACAAGAAATTGGCGCGATTCGCCAATCCCAGCCTGGAACAGAAGAAGCGGTTCGCCGAATTGCTCGAAAAGTCCAACCGCAAGCTTGCCATTGAAACTTATGAGAGCGTTTTCGACGAGTTCTCAAGACAAGGACGGAAGACCGACGCGCTGACAATCCTGAAGAAAGTGGTTGCCCTCGAGGGTTCCGAGCGAAACATCGTCCGACTGGGTGAGCTTTCCTCAGAAGTTGGCGATGGCAAGCAGGCAGCCTCTGCATTCCTGCAGCTGGCGCAGATGGCGGAAGGCGCAGGGGGCGACCCGAGTCCATGGTACGAACGTGCTTACTCCGAAGACGCGATGGATGAAACCATCGCGATCGGTTACGCCCGGAGCTTAATGCAGCAACAGCAGGTGGGGGCGGCGATCTTCGTTCTCGATCCCCTCGCGGCAGCAGGAAGCGCGTCGGCGGAATTCCGCGATTTGTACGCACGCGCCCTGTTGAGCGCAAACCGCCTGACCGAAGCCGCACCCCTGGTCTGGCAGATCTTCGAACAGAATCCTTCGCGAATTGAGCAGGTCCGAGATCTCATTGGGGCATTCCTCGATTCTCAACTCGATCGTGAAGCCGTAGTCATGGCCGAAAAACTCGAGCATTTTCAGCGGCGCAAAGGAGAGCGTCGGGCCTTCCTTGCCATGATGCAGGACATCGTGGCGGGTCACCGGGCTTCGGTCGAAATGCTGGAATTTCTTGCCGAGCAGTTCAATTCCGCAAACCGAGAAGCCGATTACTGTGCAACCCTGCTGCGGTTGTTCGAGCTTTACTGCAATGAGAACAAGTTTGAGAAGGCTGGCGAAGCGCTCGACCGCGCGCTTGAGATCGATCCCTACGAAAACGGCCATCAGAAACGGTTACAGGCCCTCAAAGGGAAAATTGACGAAAATCGCTTTAAGGTCATCTCCTCGCGCCTTGGAGGCACTGCACCAGTGACCCCAGCGAAGGTCACTGAGGAAAAGTCAATTGGATCAAGCACTCTGCAAGACCTCATGGTCCAGGCAGAAATTCTTGTGCAGTATGGAATGCGAAACAAGGCGCTAGAGCGCCTGCAGCGGATACAGCAACTCTTCCCTCACGAGGAAGACCGCAACCCTGAATTGCAGCAGCTTTATGTGAGCGCCGGCCTGATGCCCCAGTACGGAAATGCTCAGCCCGGGTCGGGGTCCCCGGCGCAGGTTCGCCCCATTGTTGAATCTCCGGCCGCGACTGCCTCTTTTGACAACGACATGAGCGGCTTTGCTCGGGTCTCAGAGATCACGAAAAAGCTCAATCGCGAGAACAGCGCTGAGGGTGTTCTGAACACGATGGCGGTCGAGATCGGGACCCAGTGGTCGCTCGACCGTTGCGTAGCTGCGTTGCGCAAGCCCGGCTTGAGCGTCACCATGCTAAAGGAGTTTGCAGTTGGAATCGCGGCGAAACCGGACCTCCTCGACAAACTAGTTTGCGGAGTTCACGATTCGGTCGTAAGCCACGGGGCACTGGCCTGCACCGAGATTTCATCCTCGGCGGAACTACGGGATTTCACGCCGATCTGTGCTTCATTAGGCGTGAGATCGTGTGTCGCGCTGC
This sequence comes from Terriglobales bacterium, assembly GCA_035606605.1. Classification (GTDB taxonomy): domain Bacteria; phylum Acidobacteriota; class Terriglobia; order Terriglobales; family Acidobacteriaceae; genus Gp1-AA145. The sequence continues at coordinate 7,599 of DATNEX010000003.1, read as the reverse complement.
CGCTCGGGGAGGGCGCCGAGCTCGGAGTGCTTCTGTTGCTCAGCAACAATCCTCGCACCTGGTCGCCGAATGATGTCCTGGTGTTCAAAATGATCGCCGATCAGGGCGGCATTGCGCTCAACAATGCTGGGCTGCGTCGGTTGGTAAAGAACCTGTCCGTAACGGATGAGAACTCTGGGTTGCTGAAGCGAGCTTCCTATCTGGACCTTCTGCTCGGCGAAGTACGGCGGGCCAAACAGCAAAGCGCTGCACTGTCGGTCATGATTATGCGCTTTGGGGAGCGGGCAGCCCTGGCGAAAGAACAAGGCGAAGCGGCTGCCGAGAGCACCATGCAACGCCTGGGGCAGGTGGTGGCTGCCAATGTCCGGCAGAATGACTTGGCATTCCGCTACGCTGCCAATGCCATCGCCATCGTGCTCGGCGAGACGGCGGAGAAGGAAGCGATTCTGGTTGCCGAGAAGATGCGCCGAGTAATGGGTTCTGCCGCCCCTGAAAAGCAGCTCGCTACCCAGTTCAATGCGGGAATTGCAGAAGCGGTCATCAAGCAGGAATTCGATGCCGTTGATATTGTCACCGAGCTCATCAACCGGGCTGAGCGCAGCCTTGAAAAGTCAGTTGCCGAAGGTCCGGGAAAGAGTGCTGCGCTTACCGCCGCGATGACGGCTGCTGCCGTGGCATAGTCCCCATGACTGTCCCTGATCTTCGCTGCTAGACTGTCTCCTGGACTCCAAAGATCTCCCAGATGCTAAAGCCTGGTGACATTGCGATTGTCAGCGGCGCGCGCACTCCGTTCGGCCGCTATTGCGGAAAGCTCAAGGACTTCACCGCCCAGGAACTTGGAGCGATCGCGGCAAAGGGAGCCATCGAGCGTTCCGGTATTCAGCCCACCGAATTCAAACACGTTGTTTTTGGCAATGCACAACAGACGTCTGGGGATGCTCTCTACGGCGCCCGTCACGTTGGCCTGCGCGCAGGTTTGCCCATCGACACTCCGGCCTTGACGGTAAATCGCCTCTGTGGGAGCGGGATGCAAGCCATCGTCAGCGCGGCGCAAATGATCCAGGTAGGAGAGGCAAACGTTGTTCTCGCCGGTGGCATGGAGGCAATGTCGCAGGCGCCTTTTGTCATTCGCGGCCGCGACGGGTTTACCCTTGCGCCGGGCGGTAAGCTAGAGGACTCGCTCATGGTTGCCCTGCTCGACAGCTACTGTGGCCTTTCCATGGCCAATACCGCTGAGTTATATGGTTCAGAGCACGGTATCACGCGCGAGATGCAGGACGAGTTCGCACTGCGATCCCAACAGCGCACCGAAAGTGCTTACCAGGCGGGCCGCATTCAGGAAGAACTCGTCCCGGTTGCACTGAAGAACGCCAAAGGGGAGACGACGGGAGAGTCGCTCGCGGAAGACGATCACCGTCGGCCGCAAACCACGCTCGACGGACTTTCGAAGCTCCGTCCGGCGTTTGGGAAAAATGGAACAGTGACCGCCGGCAACGCCAGCGGCATTGTGGATGGTGCTGCCGCTGTGGTGGTCATGCCGCTCGAGGAAGCGGGGAAGCGCGGGATAAGGCCTCTGGGCCGCATTGTCAGTTGGGGCATGGCCGGAGTGGATCCGAAAATCATGGGTAGCGGCCCGGTTCCGGCCACGCAGATCGCACTGCAAAAAGCCGCGCTTACCTTGGACTACATCGATCTCATCGAGGTGAACGAAGCTTTTGCTGCCCAATACCTCTCCGTGGAAAACGATCTCTCGCTCGACCGTGAGAAGGTCAATGTGAACGGTGGCGCGATTGCCCTCGGACACCCCCTGGGTGCCACCGGAACCCGCCTGATCATCACCCTCTTATACGAGTTGCGCCGGCGCAAAAAGAAATACGGGCTCGCGACAGCCTGTATCGGTGGCGGGCAGGGAATTGCGATGGTGATCGAAAGTCTGAGCTAAGGGAAGGTCCATCGACCATCCCGACGACTGTCCCGAGCCGGCGGCCCTGCCTGAGGGGCGGGCAATTCTCCCTTCAGAACTATCGAGCGGTTTCTTGCATCTCACAAATATGTGCCAGTTCGCCGCGCGCCACGTGCGCCGCGGTTGCTGAAAAAAGCTGCAGCCTCTAAACTGAGAGTTTTCCGAGAAGCTCCAATTTCTTTGCGGAAGGGTTCATGCGTAGGTTGGTTCCCGCCACATCCCTGGTGTGCCTGCTAGCAGGTTGTGCCTTCCTTCTCTCGTGCAGTAGTGGCACCCCAACTCGTGTCGTTACCAGTCCCATTCCCGCGAGCGTGTCGTTAGCTCCAGGCCCCAAGGCCAGCGTGGAACTCGGAAAAATCTTGACTTTCAGCCCTTCGGCGAGGAATGGCCAAGGTAACGTTGTAATCGAAACCTTCACCTATCAATCGAGTGATCCGAGCATACTGACCATCTCGAATTCCGGCATAGCTTGTGGAGGAGTATGGGACTCCCTGGCTGCGCCCGTGGTGTGTACTCCGGGAGGAACCGGCATTGCTTTGGTGACTGCCATCGCCAATGGCGTTTCCAGCCCTCCGGTGACGGTGTATGTGCACCAGCATGTGACCAAAGTGGTCATTCAGAAGGTCCCTGGGCAGCCGCCGACACTGAGCACGGCGTGCTTTTCGAGCGGCGCGCCTTCCGGGCCGGAAACGACTCTATACGAGGGGTTTGCCTTTGGCGGTCCGAGTGGAATGACGGATCTGACTATGACCGTCGGACCGCTCAGCTGGGGAACAGCTACGTTACCTGGTCAGGGTCCGAGCCGAGCGGTTGTGCTCTCCTCTCCCAGTGCTGCTGCTCCCATCAATCAGGAGATCGCAACCGCTGGCGTTCCGGGGAGCGCTTCCATATTCGCTACCGTGGCCGGCGTGAACTCACAACCTTTGCAATTTACAACCTGTCCGGTGCAATCCATATCCTTGCAACTTGCTCCGGGGTCGTCTCTTTCCCTGGGCTCGCCTGGCTCGGCGACCGTGAACGCTGACGTGAAGGACACCCTTGGGATGACCCTGACGGGCGTGCCATTGACTTGGGCCTCTTCCTCTCCACAGTCAGTCACGGTTACAGGAGGGTCCAGTTCCGTTTTTGGCAGCGTCGGAACGATTGCAGCTTCAACCGCCGGGAAAGGGGCGATCATCGCCGCTTGCACACCACCGACTTGCAACGGAGGGTTCACTCCGTCGATGCCGGTATATCCGACAACTTCGCTCACATTCCAAGTGACGAGTAGCTCGGCGCCGCCGAACCCAACTGCGTACGTCACAACCTCGGGGTGCATTGGAACCACATTGTCATGCACAACTCGGATTATTCCGATCACCAAGGCAAGCTCAACGTCTCAGTTTTCAACTGGAGCCCCGGTAAACCTTCCGTCCACCCCCGATAGCTTTTCGCTCGGTCGCAGCAGCACAGGAATTTCCTTCTTGGGAGTGGATTCGACCGGGTTCAACTCGCAAGGCCTGATGATCCTTTCCGGCGGTTCTGCCTCCCAGGTGGGAAGTGCCGCAGGTCGAGTGCTTGCGGTTTCGCCCGACAGTTCAACGGTGATATTGTCCGACACCGTCGATTCTCCGAGCCGGATCAATATCTGCAAAAACTGCAACACCAGCGGGCGAACGGTTTCAACAATTTTCTTTCATAACGCCTCTGCCGCCGCCTTCTCTCCCGACAGCCTGAAGGCCTACATCGTCTCCAGTTCGCCCTGCCCGGGGGGCGGGGGCAACGGTTGCATCTTGGTCTACTCGCAGGTGGATTCGCCGCAATATGTTCCGCTGTCTGGGCCGGCGAGCGATACCGCTTTTATCGGGAATGGCACTGTAGGTTTCATTGGGGGAGGAGGGCAGTCGGAATTTCTGCCGACCTGCGGCCCCAACGGCGTGAGCGCCCTCGGTAGCGTAAGTCTCTCCGCGCAGTTCCTTCAGCCGCTGTCGGATGGCATGTCGCTTTTGGCCTTGGCCCCGCCAAGCTTGCAGACCGTGACCGTGGGCATTACCGGTTCGGCAACAGCGAACGCCATTGGGTGTCCCGCACCGCGAGGATTCCTGAACATCACCGGTACGCTTGGACCCGTGATCAACCTCGGAACGGGAAATTTCGTGGCCAAGCAGTTTTTTCTCTCCCCGGACACTTCCAAGGCTTACATACTTGCGCAGACCGGAACCGGCGCATACTTCCCCTTCATCGTTGTTTTCGACGTCGCCTCCGGGACTTCGTCGCAGATTTCGCTGGCTGGAAACGCCATACCTTTGAGTGCCGGCGTCAGTCATGCCGGGGACCTGCTACTGGTGGGAGCCAGTGACAATTCGGTTCACGTGATCGACACCCAGAGTGGACTCGATCTGCAGCAAGTCGCTTTAAGTTTTCCCAACGCGAGCCTGTGCATTGGCCCGGGAAATCCTGCAACCCAGGTGGCGATCGCGTCGCTTACCATTTCGTCGGCACAGCAGAGCGGCACCAATACCATCTTTACCTACAGCCTGCAGAATGGAGCGACTCCGCAGGTGGGGCAAACGCTCGTCCTGACCGGAATGTCGGACGGCGGGAACAACGGGACGTTCACCATCTTAGCCGTGAATGCGGCCACATCAAGCAGTGGCACGATCACGGTGTCCAATCCTGCCGGCGTGATCGCGAGTGGACAAGCTGGAACGGGAACCGTGCCCTTGACGTGCAATCCGGACCTGCTTGTGGTCCCCTAAGTCAGCTCGCCGCCTTCGCTTCAATTTCTTTCCCTACACTATCGAGAACGCCATTGATGAACTGCGCCGACTCGGGGGCGGAGAATTTGCGCGCAATTTCGATCGCCTCGTTGATTACCACGGCGCGCGGGGTTTTGGGGAACCCGAGCAATTCCGCAACCGCTGCTCTGAGGATATTGCGATCCACCGCGGCCATGCGGTCCATGCGCCAGTTCTCGGCGTGAGATTCGATCAGCTGGTTGATCTCAGCAACATGGTCCTGCGCTACGCGAAAGATATCTTCAGCAAAACCCTGAACTTCCGGATCAACTTCGCCGCGACCCGTCCAGAATGTCTTTCGCACCTGTTCGGGTGTCTGCCCACCGACGTCGGCTTGAAAGAGCATTTGCAGTGCCAGTTCGCGGGATTTGCGACGGGTACCCATAGGAGCTGCTGTTGGCGCATTACTTGCTGGAGGAAGCCGGACGAGCTCGCCTCTCGGCCGCTACCACAATGCCAGTCTACAGGAAGGGGACCCATCGCAGGCGTTCAACGGGACTTGCGGCGAGCCTTCGTGGTTCGTCCCCCCCTGCGGTTGCGCACTGCCGACGACGCTCGGGTGGCGAGGGCTTTGGGTTTGCCTTTGCTTTTGCCTCCGCCGGAGGGCCGACGACCCGCCGCAGACTTGCTGAGTGCTGATGGCTGAGTAAGTGCTTTCGTCAGATTCGCCATCTCAATCGCTGCCATCGCGGTTTCTAATCCTTTGTTGCCCATCTTGAGGCCTGCGCGATCGATCGCTTGCTCTAGCGTGTCGCAGGTGAGGACCCCGAAGGCATGGGGCACTCCCGTTTCTTGGGCGGACTGGCCAATGCCGCGAGTGACTTCGTTAACGATGACATCGTAGTGGGCGGTATCTCCCCGCAGTAAACAGCCAATGCAGACGATGGCGTTGTACTTACCGGTTTTAGCCAGGGTGCGCGCGGCGGATGGAATTTCGAAGGAACCAGGAACTCGAACAATATGGATGTTCTTGTCTTCGCCGCCGGATCGAAGTAGCCCGTCGTAGGCGCTGCGCAGCAACCGATCGGTAATAAACTCATTGAATCGCGACACCACGATTCCGAAACGGAGGCCGGACGCGTCTAGCTTGCCCGCGCGGGTTTTACGGCGAACATGCTCTGCTATGGTCTTCCCGGTGTCGGAGCCCGTCGCGGGGTGTCTGTCTGGGGAAATGATGTCTCTCCTATCTGCGCTCATGAAGAAACTGGATGACAATGATAAATGGAAATCCGCGAGAGCCGGGTCGATCCCGGGGAAGAAGTTAACGTCCCTTGAACTGTGCCGGCCGCTTCTCCAAGAATGCAGCCGTCCCTTCCTTTTTGTCCTCGGTCGCTGAGGCTAAACCGAAAAGCGCCGCTTCAATGTACAGGCCTTCGGAGAGAGGCGTTTCGATACCTTTGTTCAGTGCCTCCATCGTGTACTGAACCGCAAGCGGAGCATTCGCAATGATCTTCTGCGCAATCTCTTCGCCGCGCGGGATCAGATCGGAGGGGGCGGTGACCTCGTTCACCAAGCCGATCCGATGAGCTTCCTTGGCCGGAATCATCTCCCCCGTGAGAAGCAGCTGCATAGCAATGCCCTTGCCCACGAGACGCGGCAAACGCTGCGTGCCGCCATAACCGGGGATGATCCCGAGCTTAACCTCTGGCTGGCCAAGCTTCGCGTTGTCGCTCGCTAGGCGCATCGTGCAGGCTAAGGCGATCTCGCAGCCGCCTCCGAGCGCAAATCCATTGATGCAGGCAATCACCGGCTTGCCCAGATTCTCAATCAAGTTGAGTACGTTTTGACCACGCAGCGCGTATTCCTTGGCCGTGACGGGATCATTCTTTGCCAGCTCGCTGATATCGGCCCCCGCGATGAAGGCCTTTTCTCCCGAACCCGTCAAAATAACAGCCCGTACACCCACGTCTCTCTTGATCTCGTGAAACGCCGTGCGCAACTCGTCCATGGTGGACATATCGAGCGCGTTGAGCACCTTCGGCCGGTTCACCGTGACATAGGCAATTGAATTCTTTCTGTCAAAAAGGATGTTTTCAAAGTTCATAAATTCATAGCCGCGGATTACGCGGATTCTCCTCCGTGCCAGTAGAACTTTCTTACGAAGGGGACGAGCAAGAGTATCGGCAACACGGCTGAGGCCGTGGTAACTCCGACCATGTCCCAATCGATGGTGTTTTCATCCGTCATGCTGTAAATGAGGATCCCCAACATGGCTGTATTGCTCACGAGCCCCACCCACCATCCCCAGAGCTTTCCCTTCCACAGGCCGTACGAGGATGCAATTGCGAAAACGGCGGGCACAGCTATGGCGACCGCTCCAACCCTGAGTCCGTGCGCAACAGCGGGGCCATCCGGGTCGTTGATGATGGCCGGTGATCGGGCCAGGACGAGCAGGTAAAGCGACAGAGCAACCAGTACGAGCATCCACATGGCCTGGATAACCACGACTCCGGTGATCCAGCCGGAGCGCTTCCTTGGCTGGCTCGCAATTCCGATTATCTGATTGGAATCGGTTTTCATCTGAGTCAATTTCTGGACATGAAGTTCACAATCGATTCGCCTTCGGGTGATTCGGGTCCGAGTAGTCGTAAAAGCCCTTGCCCGCTTTGCGTCCGTACCATCCTGCCATTACCAGACGTTTTAAGAGCGGAGGCGAGGCAAAACGCCGCTCCTTGAATTCGTGGTACATCACCTCGGTGATGTAGTAGGTCGTGTCGAGGCCGACGAAATCGAGCAGGGTGAACGGCCCCATGGGATAGCCGCAGCCGAGCTTCATGGCATTGTCGATGTCTTCGATCGAGCCGACCCCCTCTTCGTAGGCACGAATGGCATCGAGCAGGTATGGCACCAGCAGCCGGT
>DATNEX010000181.1:0-6995 GCA_035606605.1 Terriglobales bacterium | reverse complement strand
AAGAAGCTCACTCAGCTGGCGGAGGAGAAGCTCAATCGTGAGGCGGCTTGAGCACTAAAACTCGGGTTGCCTTGCTCACGGGCAAGCGAAAACCAGCGTGCTGCAGCTTCTAGCCAGTGGGAGCATTGATCAACATCCTCGGCGATGACTGCCCTGCGAGAGCAATCCTCGACGCGATTGAGATAGCGTTCTGCATTGCTGGACGACGTGCTCCCGTAACCCAAAGAGGGTGACAATCGGTCGGGCAGTTGTTCGCCTACTCGGTTTAGAGTGATTTCGATGAGATCATAAGACATCATTGATCCTCGCTTTCACTTGGTTTGACCGGCGTTGGCATGACCCACCAGGGGTTCTGGAAGGCGGGAATTTCGCGGCTGCTCTGGCGGCATCGTCTCAAAATCCGCATGTAAAGTGGGTAGCGCGCCGGGCCATTGCTTGATCAATATTGCCGCCCTTATCCGGCGATTGCGGGGATGGAGCGAGCGGAGCCCTCGAACGACGGAATTCTCGCCTGGGCCGAATATCAATCCATTCCCAGCTTCTCGAGGTTCCGGACAGCGTGGCTGAGACTGAGGTCGGGAGGCTGACTGGCCCAGCCGCCCGGTGAAAGCACAGCCGGCGGCGATATACTAGAATGTCCGCTTGTGGCGCTTAGCAGACATTGATGCCGACGATGAACATGTCTGCTTCTGGGGATAAAGCGGACATCCCTGATCCGTTGTCTAATGTCCGCTAATGACCCAAAGCGGACACTCGCGAGACCAATCACACGGCGGCTCAACCCTGTGGGTTTAGCGTTGGGTAAGAAGAGCTGCTGCCCGTCGATCTTCCACCGACGCTATCGCTGCCTTCCATGCATACAATAAGATTTTTCGTTTATGTGATTCCTATATCGCAGCCTTTCGCTTCCTCTCGATTCCTTATGGCCTTCACGCCACGTTCAGCGCGTCGAATAAAAGGAAAGGAGAACTCGTCATGGCTAACATGGACGAAGCCTCAAGGTCCATTTTGGCCTTTGGCAATGTGGCGGCAATCTGGATCGTTCTGCTGATTGTTATCGGCGGCGCTGGCGAAAACGTGGGACCGAACACACCGCAAGCGAACGTCGAGTCGAAATACCTGCGATAAGGAGAATCAAACAATGTCGTATGACATCATCGAACTTACGCTCACCCGACTCGGCGAGCAGTTGCCCGAGCGTTTGTCACCTTGTTTGGAATCTCATCAAACTGACCGTCGTTCAGACAAGATCCGAAGTGGGATTTCCCGCCAGTCTGTGAACACATCAGGGGATGCGTGCACGACTGCTCCGCAAAGCGCGCCATGGAAATAGCGTCTTCTTCCCGGTAGGCTGTGCGGAGTGTCGTAGCGTCTGCGGGTTCAACGTGAGCGTCCGCTAATGGCACAAAGCGGCCGTGGATTAGGAGGCAGAGCATGTCTGCTCTGCCTCGGTTTTCAGACATCGATTTGTTCGGCTACTTCAAGCGCATCGTCCACCTCGATCCCTAGATAACGGACCGTACTCTCGATCTTTGTGTGCCTAGGAGGAGTTGGACTGCGCGAAGATTCACCGTTTTTTTGGGCTCCTTTTCTGCGGCGAATGTGGTGGCGCGTTCACAGTCGGTCGGCCCGGCAAGTATGGCTGCGCAACTCATCGAGAGAAGGGCACTTGCACCAACTCACGTCAGATCTCGGTCGATCAACTCGAGCACCGTGTGCTATCCGGCATTAAAAAGCACTTGCTCAATCCAGAGCTCCTAAGCGAATTCGTCCGCGAATTTCACTTGGAGTTGAAGCGGGTGCAGGAGGCTTCCACCGGAGCAAGCGCGCACGCCGAAAAAAAGATCGAACAACTTAAGCAAAAGATAGAACGCATTGTGGTAGCCATCGCCGCGGGGACAGATACTCCCGCCCTTCGCCAGGCTCTCATTCGCCTCGAAAGTGAGAAGGCCGAGCTACAGAAAACCATTGTGTTCCCCAGGCCAATTTTGAAAACGAGACCCGACTTTAAGGGGCTTTTCCGGCAAAAAGTTGAACGGTTTCAAGAAACTCTCAACTCCGATTCGGACCTAAGAATTAAGGCCGCACCGATTTTCCGGACCCTCATCGATGAGATCGTACTGCACGCAGGCGACAAGCGCGGGTAGATGTCGATTGAGGTGCATGGTGAACCCAGCGGGCTGTTCCTCTTTGCGCGCGACGAAACAGCTGCTGCCGACAATCGGAAGATAAAGGTGGTAGCGGAGGAGGGAATCGAACCTCCGACACGCGGATTATGATTCCGGAGGCCGAGACTACCGATTTAGTTCTGGGGCAAACCTAGAAGCCCCCCTAAATCCATGGAAAGGAAACAGTCGGTTTTACAGGTATCTGCGGCTCCCTTGCGACAGACAAGAACGCCTTCGCTGTTTTGAATCGTGCAAGTGCCCCCACCCTTTGTGCACGAGCAGTTCCAGATTGTTTCGATTCCTAATCGATCACCTCTTATCCTGGCAGTCGAGCCCTCAATCCGAACATCGACGTTCGGCGGGAGCTTCATCGTCTTAAATCTCATTTCGGCGCCGAACAAAGGCAGCGAAGCTAAGAGGCTGATCATTCCGATTGCGGCTTTCGCAGCTGCATGGAACATGAGGCTGCTCCTCGTCGCCTAAACCAACGACCAGATTTTCCGACTTGCGAGACCAAAACTTCTTTGCTCTTGGGCTGACGGATCTGCCGACGGTGACATGCTGTTACCCAAAATGTTACCCACGCGTGGATAGGCCCTATCGTCGCGAAAACCTATCTGTCTTCAACACATTGATTTGAAATTGAAAAGGCTGGTGCCCAGGGGCGGAATCGAACCACCGACACGCGGATTTTCAGTCAGTCGCCAACGCTGAAGATTCTGTTTCGACACGACGCACTCCGTCCCTACAAAGAATTGCTTCAGAAGCCATCGCAGTGTTGAACCGTTTCAGCGCATCACAATCCATTTCATTCAATCGCACGGTTAGCTGTTACCCATTTGTGACCCGCGCTCGGACAAATCTGGTTCTTTATCGATCTCAGAGGAGCCTTAAGGCGACTAGACAATCCAACCCATCTCGCGGGCCTTATCGTTAGCGGCGGCCCAAGCGAGCGCCTTGAATTCATCACGCGTGAAAATTGCCTCAGGGTCATCAGCTCGCAATTCCGTGCAAACCAGCCAGGATGCATTATTTTTCCGAGCCGTCATCCTGAGGCAGGTTCCGCGAACGAAGACCGAAATCTCAGGTCCATGCACGTCGACCATCAGCTCTTGAGCCATCCCTCGTCCTCCCCGCTATCACTCAAAAAATCATAATCTTGGCGAAGCGCCTTGCCGATACCCTCAACACTTATCCACAGATGCTGTGGACAGCGGGGCCAGTTGCCCTGAAACGAGGACCAGTGGGAGAAGGCACTCCACCCGCATCGGCGACGAGTTGGTCGCCAAAATCAGGCGTCTCATACTATCTTGCTGACAAAAGTGCCTTGGATCAGTTCGGCGGTTCGAGCTTGCTTGACCACGTCCAAGCGCGATGCCGGGTTCTCTAGGTGTGGGGGCAGGATGGTCGCGGCGTCGCAGGTGCTATCGTTGATCTGAGCCTGGGTAAGGTTTTGGGCATGCTGCAAGCCGGCCCCACTGAGATTCGCGTCTATGAGCATCGCGCCATTAAAGTCCGCATAGTCAAGGACCGCACCTTGCAAATTGGCACCCTTGAGGTTGGCTCGGTCCAAGCGAGCATAGGCAAGGTTGGCCCCCGACAGGTCCGCAGACTCAAGATCGCCTGCCGAAAGGTTGGCAGAACGAAAGAACGCCCGCTGAATCGTGGCTGAGTGCAGATTTATGGGGCCGCCGTTGATTGGACCTAGTTGGCGCTCACTCAAGCTCAGAGCAGCGTCATCCAGGTTGGGAATGTGCGAAGGGTTGTCTTGACGCCAGGCGTTCCAAGCTCGGGGACCGCGACGCCAAGTGGACCCCTAGCGGCGGCAATAACCAACTGCCGATTAACGCGCCGACGACACCTATTGCGATATCGATGACGAGTCCAAATCCGGTACCCTTCTGTATATCGACGCTACAACATTAGGATTGCACCAGATGGCGCGCATGCAGAGTGTTAGCCTTGCGAGCAGGTTAGAGAGCACTGCTGCAAAAATACGACCAGCGCTCAGACCATGGTAAGCGATCGACGGTACACCGCCCTGCGATCATCAATGAACCTTCTCACCGCAATCGGCGTTGCCTTGCATTAGGTACATAACTCCGAGGATTGACAGATGGACGAGCGCATCGCTTTCGGCCCGAAAGCGTTATCGAGGTTTACCAATATCATTGAAGAGGTGGAGATGGAGCTGGGTGACGACGGCGTTCTGCTGCGATCCACCGAAATGCAAACAAGGCTGGCCCAAAGGCTATTCGGCATAGCTCGTTTCTGGTGGACAGATACTCAAATTAAGCAGCTCTTGCTGAGGACATTGCGCAACGAGGCCTCAGCTTCCCGGATTACACTGCCTCGTGCTCGGTGATGGTTTCGGCGCGCTCGAACGACTTGCCGCATTCTCTACAACGATATGGTAGGTCGGCACGTGTCTCCTCCACAGGCTTGGACACTCCCCATCAAATAGCCCCTATGAAATCGCGTTATCGCAACATAATTAGCCCTCCCTATTGTGCAGTGCAACATAGCACCCCATATGATGCTCACATTCAAGATCCCGCGCACCGGATACGAAAGGTAATTAGATGTCGGATGCTCAAAGGTTTAATGATGAGGTTCAGAGAGCGAGCAAGAACGGCTTCGACGCCGCTGTTAGCTCATTCGGTGAGGCGAACAGGGGATTCCAGGCTATTGCCGCCGAGATCACCGCTTATTCGAAGAAGTCGTTCGAGGACGGCACCCGCGCTTTCGAACAGCTGCTCGCTGCAAAGTCATTACCACAGGTTATCGAGATCCAGTCTCAGTACGCAAGAATGGCTTATGAGGCCTACGTTGCCGAGTTATCGAAGCTCGGGGAAATGTACGTCGGTTTGACGCGCAACGCTTACAAGCCGGTCGAGCAAGCCGCTGCCAAGGCTGGGGTACCTAATCGAGTTCGAAGCGCCTAATTCGACGAAAGACCTGAGGTCAGCCTCGGGTCTTTTATTTTTGTCCGAGTTCACCCTGCTTTCATTGCTTCCCCAAGTTGGTGCGAATTTTCACATCCTGCTCCCGCGACTCACTTCAATATCCCCTCAATCTTCCCTCGCATTTGAAGCTGGTTTATCGCAGCGATGGTGGAGCGTTGATGAAGGTTTTCATGGTCCAGAACAGCATCAGCCCCAAGTTGGAACGTGATCGGTCCCGCCGGGACAGACGTGAGCTGGAATGGGCCTCGTGGTACAGGTCGCCCATTTGGAAGGCGATCAAGAGGCACAGGCTTGCCACGGAGCCGCAGTGCCGAGAATGTGCAGTTGAGGGTCGAACCGAACCCGCCAGCCACGTTGATCACATCGAACCTCACCAAGGTGAGGAGTCGCTTTTCATGCAATATGAGAATACCCAAAGCTTGTGCCGTCACCACCACATTGCGCATAGGTATCAAGAAAGACGCGGCAAACCCCCCAAGTGAACAAGTGAACCAATAACCGGCATTTACACTAAAGACTGTCAGAGCCGAGCCACTGTGGCAGGAGATCATGTTCAGTTTTTTTGACAAGCTGTTTCATCCCTTCGAGTGCCCAAACCCGAAGTGCCGACATAAATTCTACGGCCTCTCGCGATGGCTAATTCACGGGAATGAGGTCGTCTGTCCCAAGTGCGGAACGAAATCATCGACGTCGATCGGAGCCAGCGAACTCGGAGAAAAAAGGTCGGAACATCTTCCCGAATCGTGAAAGCTCCCAAAAGATCAATGGGCTGTCCAGGTTCGCCAGGGACCTTACCCGCCCGGTCGGTGGCATGCTCCATCCAATCAACGACCTCGTCGTTCAACGCCCCTTGAATCGATGTGTGTCATCGCGGTCGTCGTGGTAGTGCCGTGGGATCATTGCTACTCAAAAAACTTCACCCTCACGCGCCGTTTCAACCTCGAAGCATTCAATTCAAACCCCATGCTCCTGTAACAGGGTGAGACCTGACAGAGAGACGCTTTGATGTCATTAACTCGGCATGAAGCGAAAGCTAACGCCAAAAACGGTCGAGCATCTCAAGGCAGAAGGACGGAGACGACTCGAGGTTTGGGACACTACCCTGCCCGGCTTTGGTATTCGCGTCTACCAAACCCGTCGCAAGGTTTGGTTTGTGATTGCAAGAGTTAGAGGAAGACAACGCCGCTTCACCATTGGGACCTATCCAGTGCTTGCACTGGGAGACGCACGCACCAAAGCGCGCAAGATCCTTCGCGACGCGCAGACGGGAATTTACGACGAATCCCCTCCCCCAGAGTCGATAACGCTCGGGGCAGCCGTAGCACTTTTTGTCACTCTATATGCCAAGCCTAAAAACAGGGGTTGGCGAGAAACCGAGCGGATACTCGGCAAATTCGCTCCGCTCTACGATCGCCGTCTCGACCAGATACGTCGCGCCGAGATTGTCCGCGTGTTGGACGCACTGGTTGCGAACGGCACGCCGTATCGCGCCAATCGCGCCCTCTCCGCGATCAAGAAGTTGCTTAACTGGGCACTCAACAGGGGGATGATCGACGTCAACCCGGTCGCCGGACAAAGAATGCCAACGAAGGAATGCGCGCGCGACCGAGTCCTATCCGATGACGAGATTGAGCGACTTGTCTACGCGGCCAAGGCTAATGGCTATCCGCTCGGCACAATCTATTTAGTGTTGCTGCTTACGGGCCAACGTCGTGGCGAGGTAAGCGCGATGCGCTGGTCGGAAATCGATCTGCAGCGACGGCTCTGGACCATACCGGCTGCGCGAGCGAAAAACGGGCACGCGCACGAGGAGCGATGGGCAGAGTTCCTGCTAACTTTCGACCAATCGTCAGAAGCCGGA
>DATNEX010000175.1:0-76204 GCA_035606605.1 Terriglobales bacterium | reverse complement strand
CGGGAAGTGGCCGCGATGCGCCGGGAAGATCATCGGGCCGCGAAGTTGGATCTCGAACGGGACCGCTGGTGGTTGGAGCGCGAGCAGCTCCAGCGGGAGAATCGCCAGGGGAACCGGCAGGAGTTCCTGGAAGGGCTGAGTCACGTCCAGCAGGTGTCCCAGATGAGGGAAGTGCTTCGCGCGGAGAAGAAGCGAAAGAAGAAGCCGGCCAGGAAGTCGAAGCGTCAAGTTGAGCGGGAGCCCAGAACGTTGAGCGGCAACGAGCAGGCAAGCCCAGTCAAGCCTGGTCAAGGTGAGTCAGCCTCGGATGACACATCGGTGCATCGGACGGAGCCGACAGCAAATCCGAAATCTGAAGGCCGAAGCCCGAAAGAAGACTGAATTCCGCGCAGTTCACAAATCCTGGTAGCGGATGAGTTTGATGCCAAGTTGGCGGATGCCGTTCTTCACGCGTGGACTGACCAAGGCCTCGAACTCGTGCGGAAATTGATCCAACGAGGGATGGGAGTAAAGTTCGCAATCACCGGCCGGCAAACGGGGCAGAAGGTTGAGGATGAACTGTTCATCGACGCGTGAGTCCTGCATCAGGCCGAACACGGCGCGCGTGTGCCGGATGCCTTTGCGGCGGAGCAGCGGGTGAACCACCCACCAGAAGCAACGGAACAAAGCAGCGTGGCCCAGTCTCCAGACGAGCCGGCCTTTGGCCACTTTCAGGTTCAACCAGAGCCGGTCGCAGGTCAGCCGCAGCCGTCGAATGCCCCAGGTCGCGGCGTGCTCCATCAGGATTTGGATGACCACAGGGTGCAGGTGCATGTGCAAGTGACCGTTGACGTGATCGAGCGGCAGGCCCGTGGCGCGAAACTTCTGCAACTGCGCGGCAATTTCATCGCGGAGCTGTGAACGAAGCGCGCGTTGGAAGAAGTATCGCGCGCCGACGGTGGCGGGATTGTCGCCGAATTCACGCCGGGCGTTGACGAGCCCGGGTATTCGCTGCTGGGGAAGCGTAGAATGGCCGCGCAAGAGCGTGAGATGAAGGCCTACGCCCAGATCGGGCGCTTCCTTCGCGAGCGCGACCGCTTCGTCGCAAGCGGTTTCATTCACCATCAGGCTTGCTGCCGTGAGTATGCCTTCGCGGTGGGCGCGAAGGACGGCAGCGTTGATACCGGGGGAACGTCCGAAGTCGTCGGCGGTGACCACGAGGCGCCGCGGGCGGTCCAGCTCCTGATTTCCAAATTCTGATTCCCGATTGGAGGCTGGCGGGGTCGCCTCCTGTTCATGTGGGAAATGGGCGATCGGCAAACGGTAATCCGGGGTTCACGGCGTCCCGTAATTTGGCTTCAGCGCGCCGACCGACTGGCGGCACCAGGTGCGGAAAATGAGCAGGAGCTTTTGGCCCCGGCTCAGGCGCGTGGGGCGCGGACCGAAGACGTCAAAGCGACGGGACTCCAACTTGCGAAGCAGGCGCCAGTAGACCGAGCCCATCAGCTCGGCGGCCGTCATCGAACGCCGATCCTCGGGCGGCAGCAACTCTCTCGCGCGGCGGTAGTGAAAACGGGCGCGCTCGGCGACGTTGGCGGCCAGCGTCCGGAACCGATCGGTGTACTCGAACCGCAGGATCTCCTCCTCGGTCACTGCGCAACGGAGCAATTCGTCGAGCGGCAGGTAAATGCGGCCGCGTTCCGCGTCGATCCGGACATCGCGAAGGATGTTCGTGAGCTGAAGAGCTTTGCCGAGGTGGTCAGCGTAGTCGCGACAGGCGGGTTTGGTGTAACCGAAAATCTCGATGCTCAAGAGGCCGACGACCGAGGCGACTCGATAACAGTAATGCTCGAGTTGCTCGAAGGATTCGTAGCGCTTGATGTCGAGGTCCATCTCGACGCCTCGGATCAGTTCGTCGAACAGCGCAAAGGGAAGTTGATGGGCGGCAATGACGGGGCGGAGTTCGCGGTTGACCTGGAATTCCGGAGTCTGCCCCGCGCAAGCCCGGGCAATGTCGGCCCGCCAGGCCGCGAGTCGGGCCCGCCGTTTGTCCGCAGGCACGAATTCCTCATCTGCCACGTCATCGACCTCGCGGCAGAACGCGTACAGGGCGGTCATCCCTTCGCGTTTGGCCTTGGGCAGGAGAATGAAGGCGAGCGCGAGGTTGGAGGTGCTCTTGCGAGTAATGGAGCGGCTTTCCTCCATGGACAGCGGCCCTAGCGTTGGAGCTCTGGAGACGGTGTCGTGCCGTCCGCGCCCGGCGGTTCGGGCTCCTCGGGCCGCAGCGGTGGCAGCCCGCCGATTTCCGCCAGCGTGGGATTGCGCGGGAGATTCTCCGGGTGTTCGGGACGGCGCTTGCGCCGGCGACGCCGGCCTGAAGAGCCGTAACGCTCCGGTGACTCCCGCTTGGCTCGTTCCAGCACCAATGAGCCGCCGCGGGTCTCCGGACGTTTGCGCAGAAAGAATGCCCAGAAGAAGAATACGGCGGCGAGAGCGACTCCTGCCGCCAGGATCAAACTCGTGTCGTTACCCCACCAGTGACTGTTGTGGCGCAAGGCCGCTTCGCGCATGGCCCGTTCGTGTTCGTTTTCGAGTTGTGCGAGCAGGGGCAGTATCAAGTGCATGGCGCGGCCTCCTTTCCGGCGGACTGAGGCGCGTCGTCTTCGGACTCAGGGCCGGTGTTGATGTTGAGTCGTTGCATTCGGTAGCGCAAAGCGTGGCGGCTGATCTTCAACTGCTCGGCAGTCCGGGTCAGGCTGTATCGGTTTTGCTCGAGCGAATTAAGAATGAGCTCCTTCTCAAACTCGGACATGACTTCATCAATGGCCCGATTGCCGGGCACGCTGGGAAGCTCTGTTTTGCGAAGCCGCGTTTCGATTTGGAACATCGGCAGGCTGGTGGACTGAATCTCCTCCGAGGGTTCCAGGATGACCGCGCGCTCCATCACATTCCGCAGTTCGCGCACATTCCCGGGCCAGTGATGAGCGCGCAACTTGTCCTGTGCGGCGGGAGAAATAGTGCGAATGGACTTGTTCATCATGGCGCTGAACAAACGCAGGAAGTGCATCGCCAGCAATAGGACATCCTTGCCGCGCTCGCGCAGCAGCGGCGGCCGAAGTTGCACGACGTTGAGCCGATGGAACAGGTCCTCGCGAAACTGGTTTTGGCGGATGGCCTCGACAATGTCGCGGTTGGTGGCGGCGATAAGGCGAACGTCGACGCGCAGTTCATCGTTGCCGCCCACGCGGGTGAACGAGCCATCCTCCAGGAACCGCAGGAGCTTGGCCTGGAGCGGGCGGCTCATGTCGCCAATCTCGTCCAGAAACACCGTGCCGCCATCCGCTTCCTCCATCCGGCCGAGCTTTTGCTTTAGTGCGCCCGTGAAAGCGCCCCGCTCGTGGCCGAACAGTTCACTCTCCAGCAGGTGCTCCGGGATGGCCGCGCAATTGATTCGAACATAGGGCGCCTCGCGTCGCGAACTCAACGCGTGGACCGCGCCGGCGACCAGTTCCTTGCCGACCCCGCTTTCGCCAAGGATCAGGACGGTCGCGTTTGAGACGGCCACCGTCTTGATGAGCATGCGCAACTCGACCATATTGGGCGATTCCCCAATGATCTGGTCGACGTCGAAGTTCGGAGTGACCTGGCGGCGAAGCCGGGCATTTTCCTGAAGAAGCCGGTAACGGTCTGCGCAGCGGGCGACCGCGTGGTTCATTTCGTCCGGGTCAAACGGCTTCAGCAGGTAGTCGGTGGCGCCAATCTTCAGCGCGTGCACCGCCTGCCTCGTTTCGGCGTAGGCGGTGATCATGATCACCGGCAACTCCGGGCGGACCTGGCGCAATCGACCCAGGAGATCGTACCCGCTCATGCCGGAAAGATGGGCATCCGTGATCACGACCAGGAACTTCTCTTGCAGCGCTAATGCGAACGCCTCCTCGGCGCTCTCGACGGCCCGCACCTCGTAACCCTCGTCACCCAGCATCGTCTGCAAGGACAAGCGCATGTTCTTCTCGTCGTCCACGACGAGGACTGGTGGCAACTGGGCGCTCATGATTGCGGCTTCACTACCGTTCGGGTCGGGAATTGTAGGACAAACCGCGTGCCTTTTCCAAGCTCAGATTCTGCCCGTATCGTCCCCCCATAAAGCTCGATATTGTGCTTCACTATGGAAAGACCCAACCCCGTGCCTTTCTCCTTGGTTGTGTAGTAAGCTTGGAAGATCTTCTCAGCACGGCTCTTAGGAATGCCTGGTCCGTCGTCGGCAATGGTAACCCACACCGCCTGGTCTTCGCCCAGGCGCGCGCTTACGCGTATCTTGCCCTTCCCCCCAACGAACGCCTCCCGGGCGTTTTGGATGAGATTGACGAAGATCTCCGCCAGATGCCCCTTTTGCATTAGCAAGGCGGGGAGGTCCGCCGCCACGTCGCGCTCGACCACCACTGGATACTTGGCTGCTGGCGGCACGGCCTGGGCGATGGCATTGTCCAACTCTTCTGCCACGTGCAGGCGCTCCACGCGACCTTCTGCGAGTTGCGAATAACCCATGAGCTTGGTGATGGTCTGGTCGGCGCGCTCGATCTCCTCACGAATAATCTCCACCTGCTGAGGATTCACCGGCTTGCCTTCCTGGAGGGCACGCTGGATGGAATAAGCCGCGTTATTGATGATGCCGAGCGGGTTCTTGATTTGGTGGGCAATCTTGGCCGCGAGCCGGCCGGCCGAGCGCAATTGCTCCTGGCGCACGGCATACTCCTGTCCCTCCTCGACGGCCCGTCGGTGCTTCTCGAACAAGACCTGCATCGCGTAGCCCCACGCCGTGGCCAGCCAAAGGACGAACAACCGGAGCAGCAGTGTTTCGAGTGGAAAGACTGCGGGGTCGTCGCCGGGAAGCCGCAGTTCATCCACATCCGAAATGCTCCTCGCCAGAAACCAGTCGATAAGACCCGCGGCCAGGTAAAGCAGGCTGAAGGAGAAGTTCAGAATCAACTGCGGAACCGCCAGCGGGCAACTGACCGCGTTGCGCACGATGAGCGCCAGAAACAACCAGTACAAGACGCTCTCGACTCCATTGGTCATGAACACCAGCGCCGCGAGAAAAACGCCATCGGCAAAATTCGACGCGAAAATGAAACGCTGCACCACCACAGGTGTCATCTTGCGGTGGAAGAACAGCAACACGGCCGCCACGACGATGTTCAGGAGCAGGTAGACCGGAAAGAACCTCTGCACCGCCTGTTGCGCGTCGGTTTGCGGCAACGCCACGTTCTCGAACCAACTGGAGAAATAGAGGTTGTAGATGAGGATCAGGATGAACGCGGCCTTGACCGGCAGGATCACGTCACGTTCGACCGTTTGCAGGCGCAGCGCCATTTGGTCCGGCGGCGGCGCGGTTTCCCGCAGCAACTCGCGGAGTTGGCGTACGTTTTCCCAGCGAAACAGTTTCATGTGCAGCCGGGCCGCAACTCACGTCCCCGGCCCGGCCCGCAGTCTACTCCGGCCCGGCTCCAGTTCCAAAGCGATTCGGGGAGGCCGAAAAGCCGGAGGATGAAGCGTTAAGGCGTGAAATCGTTAAACCGTTGAATCGTTAAACCGTTAAACCGCCCATCGCCTCTCCCACGATTCAACGATTCAACGATTCAACGATTCAACGATTTAACGGTTAACGATGAGTCCCATGCTCCTCACGCCACCGCTCCCAAATCAGCAGAAAGGCCGACGCAAACTCCCCCGCTCCAGTCGCTACCCACCGATCCACCGCTTCCAGCGTGAACCACCCACCCCGCTCTATTTCCTCCGGGTGCAGTTCGAACGGACCTTCGTGCGCGCACTGATACACCCAGACGAACTCGTGCCCGGTCCGTTCGCACGCGGCGACGCGGAAGAGTCGCTGGGGCACCGCCACCAGTTGCACGCCCAGTTCCTCCCGCACCTCGCGCAATGCGCAGGCGTCGTAATCCTCTCCCCGATCCACGTGTCCCGACGCCGAGGAGTCCCATGCCCCAGGGAAGCAATCTTTCTCCATTGAGCGCTTCTGGAGAAACACTTCGCCGCGCTGGTTGAAGATGAGCACGTGGACCGCGCGATGATTGAGCCCGCGCCGGTGCACTTCACTGCGCGGGGCTTGCCCGATGACACGGTCCTGCTCGTCCACCACGTCGAAAACCTCTTCGTTCATAGACAACGCCTGCGGCCGTTCTATGCTCACGATTTCAATTGCTTGGTCAGTTCGACGAATTGTTCCAGGCTCAGCGACTCCGCGCGCGCCTGAGGAGGAATCCCGAGAGCTGCGAAAGCCGCCTCGAGCTTTTCGGCGGGCCATTGTTGCTTCAGGAGCTTGAGCATCATCTTTCGTCGCTGCGAGAATGCCAGTTTCACCACGCGCGAGAACGGCCCCTGCAGTTCGGAGGGCAACAATTCGCGTCCCCGCCGGACGAGAGTGACGCACGCGGACGCCACGTCCGGCTCCGGGAAAAAGCAGCCTGCGGGGATCTTGAACAGACCGCGCGGCTCGTAACGAAGCTGGACAAGCAACGAAAGGACACCGTAGTCGTCGTCGCTCGCTCCCGCCATGAGCCGCCGAGCGACTTCCAGTTGGAGCGTCGCCACGATGCGCTCGGGGGGACGATTCTGCAAGGCCAACTCGACAAGAATTGGCGAGGCCACGGAATACGGGAGGTTCGAAACGAGCTTCCAGTCGTGCCAGTCGCGAGCCTCCTTTTGGAGGAACACCAGTGCGTCGGCATGAAGCAGCCGGAGGCGCGATTCGGCTGCAAAGCGTCGTTGTAATTCGGCCACCAGCCTCGCGTCCTTCTCGATGGCGAAAACCTCGGCCCCGCTCGCAAGCAACAATTCGGTCAGCGCCCCAAGTCCGGGCCCAATCTCAAGCACTCGCGTTACAGCCGTGAGTTCGGCCGTCTGAACAATGCGGCGCAGTTGATTGGCGTCGTGAAGGAAGTGTTGCCCGAGCGACTTCGTCAGTTGGATACCGCGCTCGGCGAGCACGCGACGCAGTTCGGAGAGCGTCACGCGAGCCTCCGTAATTCTTCTCCCAGTCCCCGCACGACGGCCCCAAGTTGTAATTGGGTAATCGTGAGCGGCGGCGTGAGACTGATGACGTTGGCATGTTCACCTTCAGGAAGGACGATGAAGCCCAGGCGGAGCAATCGCTTCACGAGGGACAGTGCCAGGGCTGTGGCGGGTGAGCCGTCGCGTTGGCGGAGTTCGAGGCCAGCCATGAGGCCAAGGCCGCGGACGAGAACTCGATATTTGAGATCCGAAATTTCAGATTGGAGCGCTTTGAGCAACCAGTCGCCGAGCCGCGCGCTCTTCTCGACGAGCTTCAGCTGGCGCAGTTCCTCGATCTGGGCCAGCGCCATGGCGCAGCCGACCGGGTGCCCCAGGAACGTGCTGGTGTGAATCGCCTCGCCGCAGGACTCGGGCCACGCCTTGTCCATCACATCCGCACGCCCGACGCAGGCGGAGAGAGGAAAGCCGCCGGCCAGTGCCTTGCCGAGGCATATGATATCGGGGACGACGCCGCTGTGCTCGCAGGCGAACCACCGGCCCGTCCGCCCGCAGCCCGTGTAGATCTCGTCGAGCACCAACAACGCGCCGTGCCGGTCGCACCAGGCACGCAACAACTGCAGGAACTCCGGCGGTGGCACTCGGATCCCGGCACGACCTTGTACCGGCTCGACCAGGATCGCGCCGATACGATGCCGGTGCGACAGGGTTTGCAGCGCCTTTTCGAGTTGAGGCAGGGCGGCTGGCGACTCCGGAAACGGGAGGAAGTGCCCGAACTGCCCGAGTTGCGCGCGGAACGGGCCGCGAAAATGTTCGCGATGCGTGGCGTTTAATGCACCGTAACCAACGCCGTGGTAGCCCCCCTCGAACGCAATGACCCCGTGCTTACCGGTCGCCAGGAATGCCGTCTTGAGTGCGGCCTCGACCGCCTCGAAGCCCGAGTTGCAGAAAATCGTTTTGCCCCGTTGAAGCGTTGAAGCGTTGAAGCGTCGAAGCGGTTTCTGCTGCAACGACCCTCCTGGCCACCGCTCGAACGTGATTCGCGACAGCTCGCGCGCCAGCTTCGCCTTCAGCGGGTGTGGATGCACGTCGCCCATCGCGTGGAGAAGGCTGCCCATCTGGCGTTGGCCGGCGCGGACGACGCGCGGATTAGCGTGGCCGCTGGCCATCACGCCAAAAGCCGCCGTGAGATCGAGGTATTTGCGGCCCTCCGCATCCCAGACATGAACGCCCTTTGCGCGTTCCCAAACGATGGGCCACGAGCCGTCGGCTTCGACGTGCGTGACATTGCGCGACTCGAATTGGCGCAACAGGGCGAGGGTTTGGCGCGAGGTCATGCGTTAGGACGTGGAGGCGTTAAAACGTTAAATCGTTGAATCGTGATGCGTAAAACGTAAATCGTAAATCGTAAGAGCGAGGGATGGCGGTTTCGCTTCCGGCGTCACCTCGCTTTCACGTTTTACGTTTGGCGCCCATTGCTCGATTCAACGATTTAACGATTCAACGATTTAACGATTCACACCCCCCGCTTGTCCGCCTCCCAAACAACCTTGTGCATCTGCACCTGAAACCGCACGGGCAATGCGTCGGCCACAATCCGTTCCGCCAGTTCGCGGCGCGTGAGCGGAGTCTGTCCGGCGGGGACCTGCTTAAGCGACTTGTCCTGCTGCCCAGGCAGGAGCGGCGTGACCCAGGAAAAGAGCAGGGGACAAATCGCGGGGAGGCGATGCTGGCGGATTTGTTCCTTCGCCCACTCGTAGTCCTCGACCGTGCCGATGACAAATTTCACTTCATCCGTCGCCTGGAGCAGCGGGATGTTTTCCCAACGGTTGCGAGTCACTTCGCCGCTGCTGGGGCACTTCAGGTCCATGATGCGCCGCACGCGGGGGTCAACCGGGCCGATGTCGTGCGCGCCGCTGGTTTCCAGCAGCACGGTGAAGCCGTCGTCGCAAAGCCGCTTCATGAGCGGCAGCACGTTGGGCTGGAGAAGCGGTTCGCCACCGGTCAATTCGACGAGAGGAAGGCGGGAATCGCGGATTTCGGCTTTCGGCTTTCGGCTTTGAAACGGCTCAGCCAGCCGCACCACCTCAGCCAGCACTTCGGCGAGGGGCATCTTCCTGCCTTCCGTGAAGGCATAGGCCGTGTCGCAGTAGGAGCAACGCAGGTTGCACGCCGTCAACCGCACGAACACGCACGGCAGTCCGGCGAACGTGCTTTCGCCCTGCAAGCTCAAGTAGATTTCATTGACGACCAGTGAGTCGGACATCGCCCTGATTCAGCCACGGGCCGCGCGGTTTTGGAAGCGATTTGCCTACAGCCGAATCCATTCAGCGTAAATACGAACTGATTCCATTGAACCGCGGATGAACGCGGATAACCGCAGATGGACGCGCTTGAAGATGAAGGCCGACCATCGCTGACGTGCTCTCTGAAAAGCTTTGGCCTTATCTGCGCTAATCTGCGTTCATCTGCGGTTTACCAATGCTCTTGATCGTGCGCCGCTGGGCTCAAGGCAGGTTCGGTTGCTCCGATAAGGCCCTCGTATGCATCGGCGCTCGAAGAGACTCTGGCCTGTTCTCATCCTTTTCTTTTGCTCCGGCGCAACGGCTTTGATCTACGAGGTCGTATGGTCGAAATACCTGGCCCAAATGTTTGGCAGCACGATCTACGCGCAAACCGTGGTGCTTGCCGTGTTCATGGGCGGCCTGGCCCTGGGCAACCGTTTGTTCGGGGCACGGTCGGAACGCTTCCAGCAACCCGTGCGGACGTATGGTTTTGTTGAGCTAGCCATCGGGTTGTATGCGTTCTTTTTCCCAGCCATCTACTCCGCGGCGGATAAGGTTTTCGTGGCGCTTGGCGGCGCAGTTTTGGAGCACAGTTTGGTCCTGCTCGCCATCAAGGCGGGGCTCAGCCTGGCATTGCTCATTGGGCCCACAATTCTGATGGGCGGCACGCTGCCGCTGCTGGCGGTGTTTCTACAGCGGGCTTCCTTGGAAAGCGGAAGGCAATCGGCCCGGTTTTATTCCGTCAACAGCCTGGGCGCGGTATTCGGCGCGGCCATCGCCGGATTCTATCTCGTTCAGAGCTGGGGAATGGTGGCCGCGCTGCAACTCACAGCGCTCGTCAACGTGTGCATTGCCGCAGTGGCGTTGCTGCTGAGTCGAGCTGTGGACCCGCACCAAACGCCAGAGCGCCTCGCGCCGCTGGTTCTGAAGGGTGAGGCAGCCGAGTGGAGATGGGCGGGCGCTCTTGTGGCGCTGACGGGCGGCATTTCCATGGGCCTGGAGGTGCTGGCGTCACGGTCCATGGCGATGCTGTTCGGCTCATCGCTTCAATCGTTCGCCGTCGTCTTGATTTCCTTCATTCTTGGAATTGCGCTTGGCAGCGGGGTCGTCGCCTCTCGGCGGTGGCGCGGGGTGCACGGGGCCAGGCTCGTGACAATCCTGCTGGGAGCAGCGGCGCTCTGGATTGGCCTGCTCGTCATCCGCATTGAATCATGGGTCGACGTTTACCGCGTGCTGCGGAGTGGGTTGGCGCGAAGCACCACTGGCTATGTGTTCCATCAATTCCTGGCAGTTGCCCTTGCCATGGTTGTTTTGGGCGTTCCGGCGGCGCTGATTGGCGCCGTCCTGCCGTTGCTCATCCGCGGTGTCTCCGGACACACTGCCCGACTGGCGGAACAAGTGGGACGATTGCTGACCTGGAACACCATCGGCGCGGTGGCCGGAGTGCTGCTGACGGGCTTCGTCATCATGCCAAAACTCGGGCTGCGCAATGCCTTTCTGTTTCTCGCCCTCGGATTGGCATTGGCCGGATTGATTGCTTCCTGGCGAGCGCAGTTATCCCGCCTCATGAAGTGCTCGGGGGCCGTCTGCGCGCTGCTGGTGACCCTGATGTGTGTGGGCAATGAAGGATGGCGTCACGTGATGAGTTCCGGGGCCTTCCGCGCCCGGGAAGCTGAGGTGAGCCATGAGGCAATGACGCTCCGCAAGGCCCACATCCAAATCCTATTTTACGAGGATGCTCCTGACGCGACGGTGGATGTCGAGCAAGGCGACGGGATTGGAACGCCTGCCGACGTGGGCTTACGGTTGAACGGCAAAACGGATGCCTCGTCGCGAGTGGATTTGAGCACGCAGCTGCTTCTCGGGCACATTCCGATGGCCGCATGTCCTGACGCCAAGGACGTTTTCGTGCTGGGCTTGGGCAGCGGAATCACAGGCCGGGCTATCCTCGCTCACCCCGTCGAGCAACTGATCATCGCTGAGAATTGCGAGCCCGTGGTCCGTGCCGCGCGATACTTCGAGGAATGGAACGGTGGAGTGCTAACCAATCCCGTGTCCAGGATCTGGATGGAAGATGCGCGCACCCTTCTAAAGCTCAGCCCGAAGAAGTACGATGTCATCGTCAGTCAGCCTTCCAATCCGTGGATGGCCGGCGTGGGCAGCGTCTTCAGCCGTGAATACTACGCGCTGGCCGCCAGCCGGCTGAAGGAAGGCGGCGTCATGGCCCAATGGTTCCACGTATACGACATGCATGACGGCATTGTGAACCTGGTGCTGCGCACGTTCGGCAGTGTGTTTGAGCACATGGAGATTTGGGACTCAGGCAGCGGGGACCTTATTCTTCTCGGCGCGTTGAAGCCCTGGCCCAGCGAACCTTCGGTTTTCAGCCGGCTGTTCGCGCGACCCTCCGCACGAAGGGATTTGGATCTAATAGGGATCCATTCTCCTGAAGCTCTATGGGCCCGGCAGTTGGCGTCGCAAAATACCGCGTTTGCCATCGCCGGTCCCGGCCCCATTCAATCCGACTTCTTTCCAACGCTCGAATATGAGGCGCCGCGGGCCTTCTACATCGGCACGAACGCCCGGGAGCTTTGGCAATTCGATGAGCGCACGTGGCAGTCCGACTTGGCGCCTGTTGCAAAACAACGCGCACTGGCGTCGATTGATGAGAGGGCTTTGCACTCCTTGTTTGGAAGGTTCTCGACCGCCAATGAGGAACTCCGTGGGCATATCGCCTGGAGGTGCTCCGGCAGGACTGGAGCAAGCCCTCCGCCAACCGGTCCGTGCCTGTTCAACCGCACCGATGCGGAAACGGCGCCGCTGACGATCCGTTCCGACACTCACGAAGAAGTTCGGAGGCTGCTCATCGCCAGCGGGGATATTCAGCGCGCCGGCGAAGCGCGGCTCGTGGGGATTAATGCCGTGCATGCACTGTTACAGTCCTACGGCCCAAAGTCAGATTGGGCTGTTGGTCATTATGCGAGCCTGGCTATCCGAGGTTGCATTGCCTCGGGAGATACTCGTCGCGCAAGTGAGATACTCTCCCTGGCGCTTCGCCTGCGGCCCGAAGACACGCGATTAGCCTTCTTGCAACGTGTGCTTGAGGGCAAGAGCACAATGTTTGCAACGCTGTCGAATTAGGCGATCCAAACTCCTGGCGACAGCTGCCATCTTTCGGAAACCGCCATGGCAGGAGGATTCGACGATGCCGGTCAAAGGATCACTTGGGTGCCGGCAGAATTTGTTGATAAATCCGGCTGCCGAGGAAGCGAGCCCGCGCGCCCAACTCGCGCTGGATGCGCAGCAACTCATTCCATTTCGCCATCCGCTCACTGCGGCAGAACGAGCCGACCTTGATCTGTCCCGCATCGGTCGCCACGGCCAGATGGGCGATGAAGGCGTCCTCTGTTTCCCCTGATCGAGCTGAAATGACGGGCAGCCATCCGGCGCGTTGCGTGGCGCGGATCGCTTCCACGGTCTCGGTCAACGTGCCGATTTGGTTCAATTTGATCAGCACGGCGTTTGCGACGCCGGAAGCAATTCCTTTCTGGATTCGACCGAGGTGAGTGGTGAAGAGATCGTCGCCGATAAGTTGGATGCGATGACCGAGGAGCTTTCGCACCCGCGCCCAGCCTTCCCAGTCCTCTTCTGCCATCGGGTCCTCAATGGAAAGGATGGGATACTTGTCCACCCAGGAGGCCAGCAATTCAGCGAAGGCGGTTGAGGATAAGGACCGCCTTTCAAGGCCGAGGTGGTAATGGCCATCACGAAATAGTTCCGACGCCGCGATGTCGAGCGAGATGGCGACTTGCCGGCCCGGCTCATATCCTGCGCGCACGATCCCTTCAAGCATCGCCTCGAAAACAGCTTCGTTACGGTCGAAGACAGGCCAGTAACCGCCTTCGTCCGCCACGCCCGCGAGCAGTCCCCGCTCCTTGAGCAGATCCCCGGCGGAGTGAAACACGTTGAATGTCATTTCCAACGTCTGTTCGAAGGTCGTCGCTCCGGTGGCGACGATCATGAAATCCTGCACATCAACACGACCATTCGCGTGTTTGCCGCCCCCGAACAACTGAATCTCGGGAAGCGGCAGAAGAGTGCCCGTGCCAATGCCGAGGTAATCGAACAAAGACCTTCCCTGTCCCGCCGCCGCCGCTCGCGCCGCCGCCATCGAGACACTGAGGACAGCATTCGCGCCAAGGCGCGACTTATTTGGCGTGCCGTCGAGTTCATTCAGCCGACGATCGAGCCCGACTTGATCGGTCACATCCCATCCCACGAGCGCCGCAGCAATCTCTTGTCGGATGTGCTCCACGGCGCGAAACACCGAGCGGCCACGAAACCGAGTCGGGTCACCGTCGCGCAGTTCCAGCGCCTCGTGGCGGCCCGTCGAAGCGCCCGAGGGCACGAGACCATGCCCGCGCACGCCCGAATCCAGCGTGACCACGGCTTCAATGGTTGGGTTGCCCCTGGAGTCGAAGATTTGAAATGCGTCGATGTCTCGGATCTTCATTGCGTCGGCAGGCATCTTCGCCAGTTGTCGATAATTTCTTCCATCGCAAATGCGCTCGCCGGCAGCAATCTACCGGCGAATTCGCGCACGAACTCCTTCTTCGGCTCCTGGACGATGTATTCGACGGGCGACTTGCCATCGACTCGCGCCAGCATCAGCATCAGGAGCAGGCGCCCAATCCGCGAGGCCAGATTCTCATCGAATCGCGCCGCAAGACCTGCTCGGTACTCCGACCAGAAAACCAAGGCGAGTCGAAGATAATCCTCGCGCCACGAAGGCTGGTGGAGTGCTTTCAGAAGAAGGTGATTCAAGAGGAACGCTGCGTCGAATGCGGGATCCCCAAACCAGGCTGCCTCGCAATCGAGCAATAGGAGCCGCTCCCGGTTCAGAAGAATGTTCTTCGGGCTGAAATCGCCGTGCACCAGGGCCAGAGCCGTCCGCCCCAGGCGTTCCGCCTCCTCCGCGAACAGGCTCCTCAACTTCGGATGACGCGAGCCCGTGGTGAGCAGATACGGCTCGGCTCGCAGGGCAAAGAAGTTCGTCCAGGTCTGAAATCCGCCGTGCACTTCTGAATCGTCCCACGACTTGCCATGAATAGTCGCCATGAGCTGCGCTGCGCGAACGGCATCTCCGTCCCGGGCCACGCCGTGCAGCAGGTCGGTTTTCCAATTCGAGAATCTCTCGTCGAGGAACTCCATGGCGAACAAGCCGGCCTCAGCATCATGAAACAAAATGCGTGGCACGCTTCCGCCAGCGATCCGATCCAGGTAGGCAAGGCAATCATGTTCGATCCTGTTCCGCGCAGGATCCGCAAACCAGTCGTCCCGTACCTTCAACTTGGGCAGAGCCCGCTTGACGACGAAGCGCTCTGGCCCATCGGACACCAGCCAAATCTCGCTGGAAACGCCCCCGGACAACGGGACCGCTGTGGCCTCCAGGGTTCTCACTCGGCCGGTTTGTTGGAGGCGACAAAGCAATGCGTGGGAGTCCATGCAGATCAGTCCGTCTCGCCCACAAGCTTGCTGGATTTGCGGCCATAGGAGAAATAAATCGCCAGACCGACGACGAGCCAAATCGCGAACCGCGCCCAATTCGTAATTCCCAGTTGGGTCATCAGATACACGCACGCCAGCAGGCCGAGCACCGGGAACAGCGAGAGCCGTTTCAAGAATGACAACACGGCCAGGATAGTGGCCACCAACACGAACAGGATCATCGGAAGTTTGTGCTTGAGCAGGACCAGTCCTGACTCCATTTGCCCGGCTTCGTTCGATCGGGGCGTCATGCTTAACAAGCTGTCCCATGTTTCGTTCTTGAAGCAGCAGTAGGTGACAAGAATTACCCCAAGATAAAGCAAGGGGACAATGTAGCGTCCGTTGATGTAAGGCGTTTTGAACTTCGGTCGCGCAGGACGATTTCGTGAATTATCGAGGACCAGAACTCCGCCGCAAACCAGAACGAACGCAAACAGAGTTCCGATGCTGCTCAACTCGATCACCTCTTTGAGGTTGAGGAAGAGCGCCGGGATCGCAACCAGCAGCCCCGTGACGACTGTCGAAAAAGCGGGAGTCCCATACCTGGGATGGATTCGGGAAAAAACTGGAGGCAGCAACCCATCGCGGCTCATGCTCATCCAGATGCGCGGCTGTCCCAGTTGGAAAACCAGGAATACGCTGGCGATCACAAAGATGGCGCTGAAGGCAATCACTCCGCTGAACCAGGGTAGTCGTTCCTTGAAGATGTAGGCCAGCGGATCCCCCACGCTTAGCTCCTTGTAGTTCACGCTGCCGGTGAGGACGAGGGAAATGAGCACATACAGAATCGTGCAGAGGATCAGTGTGTAAAGGATTCCTTTGGGCACATCCCGTTGCGGATTCTCACATTCCTCGGCGGTGGTGGAAATGGCGTCGAATCCAATAAACGCCCAGAAGACCGCGGCCACTCCGGCCATGACTCCTGTCAATCCATTGGGCATAAACGGAGACCAATTCCGAGGATTGACGTAGAAGAATCCGATTACGATCACGGCGAGCACGACCACGACTTTGATCGCCACCATGACATTATTGGCATTTCGACTCTCTTTGATACCGCGGTAAATCAAGGCCGTCACCGCAACCACGATGACCAACGCGGGAATATCGGCAACGAAATGAACCGGCCCAAGGACTGGTGCGCTCATCCAGGCGTTGTACGCATCCTGCAACTGCGGCTGTTGCGCGAAAACTTGGGCCAGCGTTTGTCCCTTGGCCAACAACGCTTCCACCGCGTTATGCCTGCGCCACGCCGTGAGGAAGTCCATCGTCATGTATGCGGGAATGTGGATCCCCAGCCCCGAAAGAAAGCCAGTGAGGTAATCGGACCACGAAATGGCGATGGCGATGTTGCCGATGGCGTATTCGAGCAGCAAATCCCACCCGATGACCCAGGCAATCAGTTCGCCGAACGACACGTAGGCGTAAGTATAAGCGCTTCCCGAGATCGGGATCATGGAAGCAAACTCCGCATAGCAGAAGGCCGTGAAGCCGCAGGCAATCGCGATGAAAATGAAGAGCAGCGAAACCGCCGGGCCGCCGCTCGACGCCGCCTGTCCCACGGTGGCAAAGATTCCGGAGCCGATGATGGCGGCAATTCCAAAAGCAGTGAGGTCACGCACCCGAAGCATCCGCTTCAGCGAACCGCCGTGCTCGGCCTCCATCCTTTGGCTCTCGGCCTCCTTGAGGATGCGCTCAACGGACTTTCTGCGAAACAGTTCTTTCAACACGGGAAAAACAGATCAGGAATCAACAAGGATGCATTTGCGCGCGAAGTTAAACAGGAGGACACGCAGGGAACAGAGGATTTCGCTCTGTTTTCTCCGTGAAATTCCTGCTAACGTCTGGCACGTTAATGCCAGCGAAAGCAATGCCCGCCTTTCGTAAAACCGCTGAGACGTTCACCGCCGGCGCCAGAACGTTGCCGCAGCGGTACTTGGTTTCCCGGGAGGTCTTCGCGAAGGAAGAGGAGCAAATCTTCTCCACTCAATGGCTCTGCGTCGGGCACCAGAGTCAGCTCGAGAATCCAGGTGACTACTTCGTGCAGGTAGTTGCTGGCGAAAGCCTCATTCTCCTGCGTGCTCAGAACGGCGAAGTGCGCGGTTTTTACAATGTCTGCCGCCATCGCGGGACACGACTGTGCGAGGAGAAGGGCGGCCAACTCCGCCAGACGATACAATGTCCCTATCACGGCTGGACGTATGGCCTGGACGGCAAACTCATCGGCGCGCCGCACATGGACAAGATCGAAGGTTTCGATATGGCAACGCACTCGCTGAAGGCCGTCGGCCTTGCGCTGTGGGAAGGGTTCATCTTTGTGAACCTGACGGAAGACGCCACACCGCTGGAGAGAGTTTTTGCGCCGCTGGCAGGGAAATTTGCCCATTGGAATCTGTCGAAACTGCGTTTGGCGCGCCGAATTGAGTATGACGTGCGCGCGAATTGGAAGCTGATCTTCGAGAACTATTCCGAGTGCTACCATTGTCCTCTCGTGCATCCGGCGCTGTCGAAGCTGACGCCCTACGATGCGGCTGAGAATGATCTGTTCGAAGGGCCGTTCCTCGGCGGTTTCATGCCCATTACCAAGGGCAACAGTCTGACCCTGAGCGGCAACGCCTGCGCGCTGCCCGTCGGCGACATCAAAGCTGAGGATCATCATCGCGTGTTCTACTACTCCCTATTCCCAAACATGCTGCTAAGCCTGCATCCGGATTACGTCATGGTGCATCAAATCTGGCCGCAGTCTCCGCAGCGAGTCACGATCTATTGCGATTGGCTTTTTCATCCCGATGCTTTCGGTCGCTCTGATTTTCATCCGGAGGACGCCATCGAGTTCTGGGACATGACCAACCGCCAGGATTGGCACGTGTGCGAGTTGAGCCAGCAAGGCATTGCCTCGCGCGCCTATCAGCCGGGGCCTTATTCTCCGCGTGAGAGCATCCCGGCTGCCTGGGATCGGGAATACCTGCGCGCGCTCGGTGAATTCGGCAGGAGCTAAGGGAATAGTGGCGCAGGCCTCTGGCCTGTGGCCTGCGGGCGTCTCGCCCGCGAAAAGACTGCGAGATGGCCCAAAATGGCAAAATGGCAGGCGGGACGTCCGCCCCACTACATTTTCCAAACACACTCTAATAGGCCTGATCCTGCGCCGTTGCTCTGCGAGCCCGTCTCTGTTACCTCTGTTGCCTCCTGTTAATTCGTGAACTCCAAATACGACGCCATCATCATCGGCGCAGGGCATAATGGCCTTGTCGCCGCCGCCTATCTTGCCCGCGCCGGCCGTAAAGTGCTCGTCCTGGAGAAGCGGGAACTGGTCGGCGGTTGCGTCGTCACCGAGGAACTCTGGCCCGGCTTCAAAGTCTCCACGGCAAGCTACGTCAACAGCCTGTTCCGTCCGGAGATCATTCGCGACCTTGAGCTGAAGCGCCATGGCTTCGCCATGATCCCTCGCAGTCCGTCGAGCTTCACGCCCTTGCCCGACGGCCGTTCTCTCCTCATGGGACCGGACAAGGCTATGACCCATCGCGAGGTGTCCAAGTTTTCAAAGAAGGACGCCCATAACCTGCCCAAGTTCGAAGCCATGCTCGAGCGAGTCGCCGCCTTCCTCGAACCGATGCTGATGCAAACGCCGCCGAACCCGTGGTCGAACGCGCCCGGCAATTTGATGCGACTGGCTAGGAGCGCCTGGGATTTCCGCAAGCTGGGCGCCGACGGCCAAACGGCTCTCGAAATCCTCACGGGCGCCGCCAATCCCATTCTGGACCGCTGGTTCGAATCCGAGGAGGTCAAGACGACGATTTCAACCGATGCCATCATCGGCGCGTTTGCCACGCCTTCCATGCCGGGCACGGCCTACGTGCTCTTCCATCACGTCATGGGTGAATGCGACGGCGTGCGCGGTGTTTGGGGCTATGTGCGCGGCGGCATGGGCGCTCTCTCGAATGCCATTGCGTCCGCCGCCAAGGAACGCGGCGCGGAAATCAAAGTGAATGCGGCCGTCTCCCGCATCCTCGTGAAGGATGGCCGGGCCTGTGGCGTCGCGCTGGCCGACGGCACGGAGTATCGCACTGACAGAGTGGTCTCGTGCCTGGACGCCCACGTGACGTTCCTGCGGCTCATGAATGGCGATGACTTTCCCTCCGAATTCGTCGAGTCGGTGAAGCATCTCGATTACTCCAGCGCGAGCTGCAAAATCAACTTGGCGCTCTCCGAGGTCCCAAACTTCAGCTGTCTCCCAGGTAATGGCGTCGGACCGCAACACCACGGCACGATTCACATCAGTCCTGATCGCACGTATATCGAGAAGGCATTCGATTGCGCCAAGTACGGCTACATCTCGGAAAACCCGGTCATCGAAGCCACCATTCCCAGTTCGCTCGACGATTCCGTGGCGCCCAAAGGCAGGCATGTGATGTCCATGTTCACCCAATACTTTCCCTACAAGCTCGCGCCGGATGCGGGGACGCTGGAGGAAAACAAGCAGCGCTACGCCGAACGCTGCATTGATATCATGACCGACTACGCGCCCAACTTCCGCAAGTCTGTCCTTGGCTATCAGGTCCTGTCACCCGCCGATCTCGAATCCACCTTCGGACTCACCGGCGGCAACATCATGCAAGGCGCCATGTCGCTCTCCAGTCTTGCCTTTATGCGGCCCTTGCCGGGTTACGCCGACTATCGCACACCGGTGAAAGGACTCTATCTCTGCGGCGCCGCCACGCATCCGGGCGGCGGCGTGATGGGTGCTTGCGGTTACAATGCGGCGCGCGAAATCTTGAAGGACGCGTAAACCTCGTTCCTCGACAAGCTTGCCCGGTCGCGATACACGGCGGAGAACTCGCGCTCGCTCAGTTGGCAGGCGAGTTTGTCCGCTGCTTCAAGAGCGGGGGTTTCGTCCGCGAGGAGTCGAAACGGCGCTTGTCGTTGGCGTAGTTGGCCACCATGAAGGCGGGGTTTCCACTTGGCGTATGTCGGCGGTAGACGGTGACGAGCGGGTTTTCATGCGTTTCGGTGTTGCATAGACTGGTTGCCAAAAGTCATTTCCGAAATGGTGGGGCAAACCTGCCGGTTTGCCGCGGCGCCCAGCAGGGCGCCGCCCACCATTTCGGAAATGACTTTTGGCAATCACTCTAGGCGTTGGAAGCCGTAAAATCGGCGCCCTCCAGATGTGTGTCTAACCCTTATCTTACCGAATGGAGCCAGTGGTCGGGATTGAACCGACGACCTACGGTTTACGAAACCGTTACACACTCAATATCCATGCTGGTTTTGTGAGTCGCCTATCACTTTCCTATCACTTTTTTCTGTCTTAAGAAAAGATTACGCCGATAGTAGAAGGGTGGACGGACCGGACCAAAACACCGCCGACAAACCGAAACGAAAACGGCAGAAGACGGCTCTCTGGCTTCACCGAGGCATCCGGATTCGCCCGTTGAAAAACCCGAGTGGGAATTACTCCTATCGCGTCGAAGTTCCCGAATCCATCACCGGTCAGCGCCTCCTCAAACAGTTCAAGACCGAAGAAGAAGCCGAAGCGTATGCCGAGAAGATGTTCGTTCAGCGGCAAAACAGCGGCATCCAATCGTTCGCCCTCACCGACGCCGAACGACACGATGCCGCGGACGCCATCGCGGTCCTACGGAAAGCCGATTGTGAAGTTGCCCTCAAGACCGTCGCGGAATTCTACGTCAAGCACGCACGCCCGGCGGCTGGCGATATCACGACCCAGGCGTTAGTCGACAGATACCGGGAGGCGAAAGAACGAAAAGGTCTTCGCCCACGTTCGCTCGAAGACCTCAAGCATCGGTTGCAGGTATTTGCTCAGACTTTTGGCTCAAAGCTCGTCAAAGACATCCAACCTGAGGCCATTGAGGACTGGCTCTTCGCTGACAAATCCTGGTCGGCTCAAACGCGGCGGAATTTTCGCACGGTGCTGATGGGGTTCTTCAAGCACGCGGTTGCCCAAAAATACCTGGCGGCAAATCCGCTGGCGGCGGTCACCAACCCGGTCGTGGAAGACACCGACCCCGCCATCTTGACGGTCCAGCAATCATCGGTGCTGCTCAACGCGGCCTTATTGAATCCGCAACTGGAGCTTCTGCCATACGTGGCGCTCGGACTATTTTGCGGTATCCGTTCGGATGAACTCGCCCGGCTAGACTGGGCGGCGGTGGACTTGAAAGCGAATCAGGTCACCATCAGCCCACAGATTGCCAAGAAGCGGCGCATCCGGGTGGTCAGCATCCCGAAATGTTGTCGTGCCTGGCTTCTCGCTGCCGGTGTCGACCAAAATGGTCCGGTAAGGCCGCTTGGCTTTCCACGGCGGTGGAAGAAGCTCCTTGAGATTGCCAACCGTCTGGAAATCGGCCCGGACGGAAAGGCAGTCGAGTCGGCCAAAGCTCATGGGCTGATTCCCTGGCCGTCCAATGCTCTCCGGCATAGCGCGGCCAGTTACCATTTTGCGCTCCATTCGGACACGGCGAAGACCTGCGCCATGCTCGGTCAAAAGGACGACGACGTCTTGTTCGACCACTACAGGTCGTTGGTGAGGCCAGCCGATGCGAAAAAGTTTTACGCGCGCCTGCCGGCCGAACAGCTGCGGAAAGTTATCAAGCTCGCGGCGAATCAGTGACTGCTTTCGCGCAATTCGCCCTTTCTGGAGCGAGGCACAGAAGTCCTACCCGCAAGTTCTCCCGATTCCGCTCGTCGTAAAAACACATCGAGACTTATGCGGGTCAAATACTGCCTGCCGCAAATATTTACTGTCCGAAGGAACTTGCGCTTACGCCAACGCCATGCCGTCGTCGAAGAAATCCCGACGTCCTTGCAGAATTTGCTGAGGCTCATAATCGCTACGTCGTTTGGGTGAATTGGCTCAGTGTTCATGGTTCCAGATATGGCCGAAACCGCCGATTTTTCCAACGCTTCGATTATGTGCTTCGACGTCAACGGACGGAGCTGTCCGGCCCTACGTCAATCGAATGCCGCCTTGGCAATCACTGGGAACAGTCTCTTAGTCGCTCCGTGGCCGCCGAATGCTCTGCGTCACAGCGCGGCCAGCTACCACTACACGATGCACAGCGATACCGCCAAGACGTGCGCGATGCTGGGTCAAAAGGACCACACCGTGCTTTTCGACCACTACAGGTCGTTGGTGAGGCCAGCCGACGCGAAGAAGTTCTACGAGCTCACCCCGGCGCCGTCGGCAGCTTCAGAAAAGATAGTGCCCCTCCATGCAACTCGATGAAGAAACGCACGGCATCGTAGATTCCCCGGGGAACTCGCCGAGAGTTTAGACGTAACGCATCACCCATCAACCCATTAGGATGCATGACTGAAGAACGGGAGGCAGGTTCACGTACACTTGACATTGGCTTCACTAAAGCGACATTGGCATCCTCGGATTCAATCCGCCGGGAGTTGTCGATGAGACAAAACAGCCGGGCGTCGAAAATCCAACCTAGAGCAGAAAGCTGAGGATGCCGGAGTGGCGGTAGCGAGCGCCACGCGCGGTTTGGAAGCATGGAAGTGTTAGTCTCGACTCGCGCCAGTTGATAAGTTAGTTCGCGTCTCGGTTGGCGAGACCGGAAAGGAATAGATGGGAGCTTCGGTGAACACCGTGCCCCTACCCTCCCCCCTGCCGTCCGAAAGGACGGCTTTCAAGCGGCGAGATCCGTCGACCACTTTGGTCACGGGTCTTGCAAGCGGCCAAGAAGCCGCCATGAGGAGACAGGTCCTTCAACGAGAAGGCACCGCTCCTCGTCGGCAAATGGCCGCAAACCCCCAAGAATTAGTACATGGAGCATCCAGACCCCTCGTCACCCGGTTCGGTGACGACGAAGGCGATTCGTGTGAATCCGCCTTTGATTATGTCCCTGAAAGAGGCAGCTGCCTTCATCGGTGTGTCGGTTCGCAAGTTGCGCACCGACCTAAAGGCACGCCGCATCTCGTATATCCGCCTCGGCGGAAAAATCCTGGTTCGCCGCGACGCCCTGATGGCGGCGTTGGAGAAACTGGAAGTTCAGTCAGTATGAAAGGAACAAACCTCACAGTAACCCGAGTGAACCCCGCCTTGTCGGCGGATTCGCCCGACTCATCAGTAACGGCAGCGGCCCCCCAAAACCAACCCATCAGAATTATGAACCATCAAGCTAACGATGCTCCTGCATCAGTCAGTCAAATCAAAGTGCCCATCAGGAAGACATTCTATTCCACAACCGAATGGACGCTGGAGCGCATCGACATGTGCGCGAAATTCCGCACACGTGCTGCTGAGTCTCCGGAACTAGTCGCGTACTACACAGCGTGTATGAAGGCCAATGACGTGTTTCCCCCCCTGCGAATCGTTCGGATTGGCCGCATACACTATTTGGTCGACGGCTTCCACCGGCTGGCCGCTTATCGAGCTGTTCAAGCCAAGCAAGCCACTGTCTATGTGACGCAGGGAACATGGAAGGATGCAATGTGGTTCGCGTTAGAAGGCAACAGAGCGCACGGAATGCCGCTCACTGATGTCGACATGCATCGTGTAGTCCAAATCGTAGTGCAAACATATCCTAGATATAGCGACCGTTGGATTGCCGAATTGTCCGGGGCAAGTGCTGAGTTTGTCGCTTGGGTCCGGATGCAGTTAGGTACTGATGATTCGTCCCAGCAGGTCGGACGGAACCGAAAGAGACATGCACCCGACCATCTTGTGCACAGACCGGAAGCCCACGCCCTGCCGTTGGCACCTAATGCATCGTTACCGGATACATTGCCGGAGCAAATCGTTGACGGCCATTCACCCTCGTGCATAAGCGCATCGAACCCCACAAGCCTGGTGCATCGGCTGCTGAAATTCGGCGCGTCATTGAGGAGTAGGATTACGCAGAGCAGGAAAACGACTTCCGACGGTTTGTCACCGAACTAATCCGGTAGCCACGTCGCGCACCGCCGAGCTGTCGGAAGCCGGCGGTGCGCGAGACCAGCATGAACTGAATCTCAAACCCCTTACCTCAATGTCAAAATGTTCAACCACTGCGCGCCTGCCTGGCGGCACACCCCTCAAACGTAAGCGAAAAACAGCACCCGCGCCTACGCCTACGCCGACGCCAGCTGTCCCCGGTCCGAAGCGCGATGGATTGCTCCGGCCTTCTCCCAAGCTCGATGGGAGATTCGCAAAGAACAAACTCGAAGAGGCCGCGGCAAGTGTTCTCCTCCATCTGGCTCCGTCCTTCAAGACATCGGGCAGGGGTCCTCATTCCCAGGAACTCACGTTTCGATGCGTCGCAGTGCCGGCGTACTGCGCCGGTGTGCTCGCAGGGCAGTTCGAGGCAAACAGCAAACCGCCGTTCTTGCTTTGGGAGTATTCGACATATGTGCTCGCGCAGAAGCGAACGTGCACCGAGATGGTCCTTCGCTGGCATGAGAAGCGCCGAGCGGATGGGATTACCAAGGGTTGGGACTCTGAAGCTGCTCTCAAAGTGTGGCGAAAACCTCTCCGAGAATGGTTCGAGAATCCGCAAGAAGGCCACGAGTTTTGGCTGCGACGCTTCGTCCAGTGGCGAGCCGCGGCCGGCTCTTCTTTCAAATACTATATGGGCAAGCGGTGCCGCGATGTTGAACATCCTGACCCCGTGATTGCGAAGGCCGCTTTTGCTGGTGCTGTTGAAAACCTGTCCGGGATTCCGGAAGTCCTTCTTCTCGACATACTGCGTCATATCGGCGCTGGAGGCAGAAGAGCGAAGTCCGCGTACCACAAGAACGCCGGCGATCCCAAAACGGCAACCTGCAAGTGCCTGGAACTCGACACATGGCTGCTGGAAATTTGGCCACTCGTTACGCACTACGATTGGACATACCATGACGTGTGGATGGTCGCGAACCGGAAGTTCAATACTCCGGAAGAGAGTCCATTCGAAAAATCCGCCCAGATGCGAGACCGTTGCAAGGATGCTCTGGGGCTGCGTCTAAGTGAAATGGCCCGGCGGTCAAGCGGGCGTCCGCCTGAGCCGCGCGAATCGCATGTCGTTACCCTCCCGTCGCTCCATGCTCTCGCTTCTGGCATCGTGAGCATAGGCGAAGCTCCCGGTGACTGGATTCGAGGCGAAGTTCTCCGTCCAGGCAGGCAATCGGACTGAAGACGCGGATATTCCCTAAACTGGGGAGAAAAAAGTTCACGCGGCTCCCCAATTAGCACCCTTGATGTTCGATACCATCCGGGAATGTTAAACAACATTCATGCCGCTGGCGTTGGCGGTCATCTCACAACGCAAACTCTGGCCGGTGCGGCGACCGCAACGGCCTTCATTACCAGGCCCGAGTGGGTGCGATTACCGAAGCCGGGGCACTTGTGCCCCTACTCTGGGCTCTCTCGCACGACACTTTTTCAATTGGCGAAGGAAGGGAAGGTTAAGTCAATTAGCCTACGCAAGCGCGGCGCCGCGCGGGGCATCCGGCTAATTGGCTACGATTCGCTGATGGAGTATCTCCGTGGACTTGCAGCAGCCCAGTGCGACGAAGGAGGTGCAGCGTGAGCTCCGTCACTTCCGTATCCTGGGCCTTGGAACAAATCTCCAAGTGCGAGCAACTCCAGACCCGTGCCGGGCAGACCCAGGAGGCCGTGACGGTCTACCAGGAGCGCATCCAAGCTGGGGACCAGTTCCCGCCTCTCCGAATCTTCCGGGTGGAAAATGCTTACCTACTCGTCGACGGGTTCCACCGCCTAGCCGCCTATCTAGCGGCGGGGGTGAAGCAGGTGCCGGTCGAAATCACGGATGGGACCTGCCAGGAGGCCATCCGCTTCGCCCTCGGAGCCAACGCCCACCATGGGCTCCCGCGGACCAACGAGGACAAGCGAAAAGCAGTCGAACTCGCTCTCGCGGAATTCCCCGACCTGAGTGACCGCGGCGTCGCGGACATCTGCGCGGTAAGCGACAAGCTGGTGGCGGCCGTCCGCAAGCCAGCAGGAGAGGACCGTCAGGCCCTACGGGTGGGTCGAGACGGGAAACATTACCCGGCAGAGCGGAAGCCCAAGGCCGCATCCCAAGCGAACGAGGTACCATCGACGCCAGAGGCCACCACCCTGGACGATGAGTCGCCGGACGATGGGCAGTCGGACGCGACGCCTACAGCGCCGCGCCGTGGCGAGGAAACCGCGGCGGACTTCTCCCACCAGTTGGCCCAAATCCGCCAGCTCATCAAGCAGTGCATCGCAGACCACCCGGACCGGGAGCAGGAACTGCGAGAGTCGTTGTTCGAAGCGTGTGGAGGCTCCATCCGGGGCGCAAGCAAGGAGGCAGAATGAAGGTCCTCGAACGCGCCCGCGAATTTCTCGCGCAACAGTCGCCAGCGGTGAGCGGACAGAATGGGCACAAGCAGACCTTCAAAGTGGCATGTCGATTGGTGAGGAGATTTCCTCTGGAGCGGCGTGATGCCTTGCAGGTGCTCGCTGAGTATAACAAACGCTGCCGACCGCCCTGGAGCCCGGACGAGCTGGCTCACAAACTTGATGACGCCTACAAGGCGAAGGCCAAGGGTGACTTGAAGGGCGGCGTCAAGGCGGACCAGAGCGATTCCGGGAAGCCAGTTTCGACATGCCCTCCCGGCTGGGATGCTTTCTGGCAAGCGCCCGCAGCCCGTCCGAAGCCTCTCCGATGTAGCATCCGGCCCGGCACCTACGAGCAGCTTTTGCAGGTCGCACAACTCAGGGGAATTCGCCCAGCAGGTCTTCTCATCGCCCAGCAACGAGGCGTGCTCGTGTTCGGGCAATGGTTTGACTACCCGGTATGGGGCTTCACCGACCAGAGCGGAAACATCCTGGAATACCGTCGGCTGGACGGACTGCTTTTCCCGGCTGTCGGAAATCTAGGAGAGCGGAAACCCCACACGGTTAAGAATAGCCGGAAGTCTTGGCCAGTCGGTATCCTGGAGGCGAAGGAGTCGCCCTGCATCGCTCTTGTCGAAGGCGGACCTGACTTCCTGGCCTGCCACGATTTGGCTTTGCGAGAGATGGTCTACCCGGCTTGCGCCCCGGTGGCGATGATGTCGGCCAGCCCGAGCATCCACGAGGAAGCCTTGCCGCACTTTGCAGGGAAAACGGTGCGCATCTTCCCCCACGTCGACGCCGACGGCGCAGGCTACGCGGGTGCGTCCAAATGGCAGCGGCAACTCAGGGCGGCGGGCGCTGCCCGGGTGGACATTTTCGATTTTACCCAAGTGGAGAAAACCACCGGTGTCGCCTGCCACGACCTCAACGAGTTCCTCCAAGCCTGCAATGAGGCAACTCTCGACCGTTTCCCGTTCCTGAAATCCATCCTCCCGTGTAATGCACATGCAAAATCCTGAACCGAACCCTTGCGTGGTCGAGAACGTCGCGGACTGCTCGGCCGTCCGCGAGGGAATCATCGCCCTGCCTCAACCGTCCGCGTCTGTGAACTTCGTCGTTGGAAACATTCACGCGACTATCAGTTTGATACTCCTCAACAGGAACCTGTCTATGCCGTCGAAGCGGGTTCGCATCGCCGAGGCGGTCGTCAATGAGTTGAGCCACATGGGGAAGTTTTACTCTCACGCGGACCGAAAAGATTTCGCCACCGCGATGTATTTCAATCAGGGGTCTAAATCGCTGGAACGAATCCAGTCCGACGGCTTCCAATCCTGGCTGGCCAGCTGGCTGAACATTAACCGCGCCGACGTGCTGTTCACCTTCATCCTCCGGGCCATCGAGGACGCCGCGCTCTCGGGGCCGGAAACGAATGCCATCTTGCCTGAACGATTCTGGGCGGCGCGCCAGGATGCGATATACTTGAGCAACGGAGTGGGGGAAATCATAAGGGTCAAGGCCGGCGAGGTTCAGCTCGTGGACAACGGCACCGACGAGGTGTTGTTCGACTGCGGGAAGACCCTGCAGCCGTGGAGCCTGGTGGAGCCAGTCGACCCTTTCGTAACCTGCGCGTTGCTGCGCGACGTCAGCGTTTCCGACCCCCTGGACCATCTGGCCCTAAAGCTCTGGGCCTTGGCGTTGCCAAGCCAGCAGCGTTCCAAGCCCCCGCTGGCCCTCGTCGGCGACATCGGTAGTGGCAAGACCAGGATTGCCAACGGGCTTGCCCAACTGTTCGGCGTTCCGCCCCACGAGGCCAAGGCAGACGAGAAGAAGGAGGGCGATTTCTGGGCCGCCGTTGACCAGGGCGGACTCTTCACGCTCGACAACGCTGATTCCCGCATCAGCTGGCTGGCCGATGCCGTTGCCTCGGCGTCGACGGGTGGAGTCTCGGTGAAACGCAAGCTCTTCACCGACGGAGAAACCATAACGCTTCATTCCAACTCCCACATCATTCTCACGTGCGCGAACCCCGCTTTCGCAGAAGACCCCGGGCTGGCCGACCGGCTGATTGTCGTGCGGCTCAATCGGCGGACCGGCCAGACCAGCGACAAAGCCCTCTCCGACCAGATAGCGGACAATCGCGACGCGGGTCTCTCGTTCATCGCCCACACGTTGTCCCGGGCACTGGCAGACAGGAGCCCGATTCCCCCGGGGCTCAACCTCCGGCACCCGGACTATGCCGCGCTGGCGGTTCGGATTGGGCGCGGGTTGGGCTGCGAGAATGATGCAATCAAATCCTTACGGCGTAGCGAGAGCCAGAAGGCCGTGTTCTGCTTGGAGAACGACGCCATCGGGGCGGCGCTCCGGAACCTCATTGACGAGAACAAGAGCTTCAACGGGACCGCTGCCGACCTTTTGGCCAAGCTCATCGCAGCCGACCCAGACCTCGGCAATCAGTCCATCACGACCAGAGGGCTGAGCAGAAGGCTTCGACAGCTCTGGCCCCATCTCGAATCGGTATTCCGTGCCAGCTCGAAGACGGCTCATGGGGGTG
Source organism: Terriglobales bacterium (assembly GCA_035606605.1). Taxonomy (GTDB): domain Bacteria; phylum Acidobacteriota; class Terriglobia; order Terriglobales; family Acidobacteriaceae; genus Gp1-AA145. The sequence continues at coordinate 47,514 of DATNEX010000175.1, read as the reverse complement.
CCATCCAGTTCTCGATAAACCAACGGGAATCATGACTGGTGACATTGGTGACTTCCAGACCCGGTTCCTATCTATAAGAACGAAATCAAAATTCAGAGTCTATATGAAAAAGCCCCTTCCAAAGTCACCAAAGTCACCAGGGTGGCTTTGGGCCGTCGGGCCGTCGTTTCGGTCAGGTTCTTGGCAATCCATCAGGAGTTTGTTCACTCGTGGCTCGCAAAGCCTCGTCATGTCCTATCCGCCGCGCTTGTACTGCCGTCAGTGGCGTGTTACAATTTGCCTGAAAATGAATGCCACCATTGAGAACGAACGGGCAGACGAATCATCGAACCCCTTCGCGACCGTATCAGCATGAACAATCGTTTGGCGATGTGCCTCGTCGGTCCCGTGCAGCTCGTCCTGCAGGAACTCAAGCCTCAACCCCGGCTCTGGGACAAGCTGGTGGTGCAGCTACGGCGATTCCCAGAGTTCGTCGAAACCAGCGAGCAGACCATCCTGCTTCGGTCACGGCTCGTCCACAAATTCACGGCGACAGCTTGTCCCCCTTCTGCCGGAGCCCCGGATTTCTTGGCAGCTCGGTGGGCGGTCGTCGTGACGGTCTCCGGCCGGGAATGCCTTGGCCTGCTCGGGACGCAGTTCCATGACGGCGACCACGAATATGAATGGCCAACCGATTTGCCGCTGGCGCAGTTCGACCCCTTCATGCCCCTGGTGGACGACCTCGAAGCATTCTTGGGACGCCTCGATATCGCGCTGAACACTTTGGCATTACCTCGACAGGAGCCCGGCATTCCGCCGGTGCTCAGTCTCGAAAGCCTCGGCGTGGCCGCTAACTGACGACCCGATGAACGCCGCCGCCCAATTTCAACCGACCGCGACCATCCCGGCCCGACAGGCCGTATGACGAATAACGTCCGCAACCCAACTAGACTCCCGACATGAACTCCTCTCCCCTCTTCCCCCTCGACGCGATGCCCGAATCGCTCAAGACACTGGCTGTCCACGTAGCCTCTCAGCACGGTTCACCACCCGGTGTGGCCGTCTTGGCAATCCTCAGTGCTCTCGGAGCTGCGGTCGGGCCGACTGTTAACTTTATGCCTCGGCCGGGGCAGAAGTTCCCGGCGCTGCTCAACGTCGTCTTCTCCACAACGAAATCGTCCACCCAGTCACTGGTCGAAGATGCGTTTGACCCACTCGTGATGAACAACTCGTTCCGATGCAGGGGACTGATGGGACAGACTCGGCAGTGGCTCGAACAAGAAGTCGCGTGCTTCCTCCGAAAGCGTGCCCAGCATCTGGCACAGCTTTCACCCGACCGGCAGTCGGAACCTACGCCCTTCGATACCCGTTTGGCCAACCTCTGGCTCGCTCGCCGCCCCATCGTGGCGCTCGAAACCAAATACGACGACATTTGGGACCTAGTAGGCGCTTCCGATTGTCAAACCTTCTTGCTGACCTACCCGCACCAAGCGTCCGAGCACATGCGCAACTGGGCGAAGCCCTCGGCGCGCAAAAAGCAGTCGGCTGCAAGGCGCTTCCGTGCTCCTAGTCTGGCTCCCACCAAGTCAGATGTCGTCGTGGCCCCTCAGTCCGAAGTGCAACGATTCCTCGGCTCGGGTCCTCGCGCGACCAACCTCGCAGGCGTGCTTCTCTTTGTCTCGGACTACGAAGAGCCGGTCCCGCCTCATGCTGCTCCTCCTGCCTATTGGCGCTCCAAGTTCCCGGAAAGGTGGGGCCCATGGCTGAGGCGTTTATTTGACTCGCAACTCACCGACAAACCCTCCGTGGTTGAACCCACCCCCGAGGCATTGGAAATCTTGGACGAGGCCATCCGAACGACCCAGGACGTGCTGTCCGAACTCCCAGCGGAGCGAGCCTGCGTATCAAACCTCTGGCCCCAGCAGGTTCAACGGCTCGCCCTCTCGATGCATCTGGCTTGTGAGTCAACTGGGCACCTGTCATCCGAAATCGCCCGGGCGACCTGGGCACTCGCCCAGTGGCTGGCGGTCCAGCAGCTCATGGCCGGGCTCCCGCACCGCGTCGCTAATCCCGGGGGCGACGAGGATACATCGTGTTGTCGAAACTCCTTCGCGGCGACCTTGTGACCCGCGACCCAAACCAACTCCACCACCGATGTCCTCAAGCTCTAAGCCGTCTACCTCTTGGCCACGACTGAATGCCAACCCCGACCAGTTCTTGGTGCATCGGCAGCACTTCATCGTCCCCGAGCTCTACAGGCCGCCCGACAAATCCGCGTGGGAGCGCCTCTATGAACAATACCCCCGGTTGTCTGTGACGCGTCACCAGCAAGCCGTAACGTTCGAATATAAGGTCCTCCGCGCGACACCGGCCCAAGAAGCTTTCTGGGAGAGGTGCGTGCCTGCTAGGCCGCGTCCTCAGGGTCTCTGGTTCGGCTGGGGCGTCGAGCTCAGGGAATCAAGAGACTGGAATCGTTTCATCATCCGAGGGCGCTTCGTCATCGACGGGCAACTTGCCATCGGGGGTAAGGTTCACGTCTTCGAACACATCACCAGCGAGGACATCGAGGCCGTGACGACCCACGCGATGGTGTTCGTCAACCGATTAGAGTCCGTCCTGCTGAGAACACAGAACCTCACGACTGCATCCCCATGACGCCCCGTGACGCTTTCCCCCTTGGCTCAATTCCGCAACCCCTGCGCGGGATGGCGCTCACGTTTTCTCATCGCTACGCGGTGCCTCCCAGCCATGCCGTCATGGCCATGCTGGGAGCCCTCGGTGCTGCGGTGGGAAACCAAATCGAGTTCGAGCCCTGGCCCGGCCACCCGGTGCCCGCGTGCCTCAACGTCTTGTTCGCCAGCCGCGCATACCAAGCTGTCGTGGAGGCCGTCTGGGCGCCGTTGATATCGGCCCAGCGGGCGCAGGTCGAATGGCTGTTGGGTCACGATGCTGAATCGCTGGACCGCGAGGCCGCGAGGCTCACGCGGGAACGAAATGAATACATTGAGCGTATCCCGACTCAACCGGCTGACCTCCGGTACTTCGATGAGCGCCTGGCCGACCTCCAACTGGCCCGCTGGCCCGTCGTCACGATTGACTCGGCCAGCATAGAGGCCACAGGCCATACGGCCGTCCTGCTTAGCCCGGGAGGCGCCGCGCTCGCGATTGACCGTTGGGTCAGTGAGGCCGGCGCCCGGGAGCGAGAACTCTTGGTCGCAGGCTGGTCTCGCACCTGCCCGTGCAGCACCGCCGGGTCGGTGTCGGTCACAATGGTGGCCAGCCCCGATGATGCCAACAGACTTCTGACTGACCGGTCGGCCGTGAGGTCTGGGCTCGCCGGCAAGTTCTTAGTGGTGCGAGACCATCAGCCAGCCGTGCCTGACGAGTCCGCAGCCGAGGCAACCCCGGTTGCTGCGGCTGACCACTGGGCCGAGTGGATCCAGCGGTTGTTCAGCTGGCGCCATGCGGGCAACAACATGACATGCCGCCCAGCCCCGGAGGCCCAGCGGAACTTGGACGAACTCGCGCTGGAACTCGTCTCGCTCGCCGCGCCTGAGCCTCATCGTCACCTCGGGTCCTGGCACGAGCAGGCCCTGCGCTTGACCCTGCTGCTGCATCTCGGCACCGGTAACGCCCAAGCCCTGGTCGGCGCCAAGACCGTACAAACCGCGGTGGCCCTGATTCGGTGGCTGGTCGGTCAACAGGCAGACCTGTTGACCCAGGCGACAGAGCCGCAGCCAGACCGCATGGAGGAATTCGTGCGCGGCCTGGTCCCTCAGGAGGGCACCTGGCTGACCGTCACTCAATCGTACGACGCCTTCGCCCAGCAGTGCCGACAACTCGGCATCAGCACGCCGCACCGGAAGGATTACACGGGCCGCGTCACGGACCTGGTCGAACAGATTCATGGCATCCGGCTGCGCAAGGACGTACCGGGACTCAACGGCAAACATCAGGCTGGGTGGTGCGGACTTGGGTTCCAAAAGTTAGGCGTTCCCGTGATGTCTCCAAACAACCAAATCCGTCGTTCCGAGCTTTCCGAACTTTCCGACACGGCCGAGCGAGCCGAGGGCGAGGCTGCCCAAATCGAATTCTTGATATGAACCCTGAATCCACCCAGGTCGACCAGGTCGTCGGCGCCACCGCTGTCTTAACCGAAGCCTCGGTGGCCGCGGCACCTGTCGCCGTCATCTCCACCCCGACCACCCAGGAGCCGACAGCTCCGGTCTCCACACCGGTCCGTCCACCCGGCGGCACCCTGCGGCTCACGTTCAAGTTGCGCTTGGAGGACACGAGCGAAGTCTTACTTGACCTTGATGACTCGGTTGACTTCCGGCATGGCCCCTACAGGCAGTCGATTGCGATCGTGGGCGACCAAGTCCGAAAGGTCTTCGAAGCCCTCGTGGCTGAGCCGTTGCTGACCACCGTAAACCAGTACGTCCGGCTGAAGTTGGACAATGGGCACGCGAGTCCCGCGGCCGAGAACCCGGACGTGTCTCCATTCCCGAAGGTTCCATCGCCGAATGCGATCGAAGCGGACGGCCGCCCGTTCAGGAGTTCGGACCATTCATGACTGGGGCGTCTACGTGGCTGGAGGCGAGGGTCGGAATCGACCCTTTATCGCCGTGTTTGCGGGTCAAAAATGCCCAATTTCATTGGGGAATCAACTAAAATCTTCTTAACTCGACTAAACGCGTTGTAACCATTTTGGTGTCCGTTTTGGTGTCCGCGAAATGAAGTTGTTCAAACAGATGTTTGCTTATGAAACGACCATGAGAACAGACCTGCGGTTCCGTCCGCAGCGTCTATCGGCATCGGCGCGGCTGCCAACGGTTGGGTCGAAAGCTGCCGGGACAATGCACCTCCACCTTCTCGGTGAGGGAGCATCCGCGAGGAAGTTTCCGCGACTACCAGCGTCAAGGCGGTCGGAGGGCTAGACGGGATGACACGCCCAACTCACGTGAACTGCCGCACGCATCGTCAACGGAAAGAAGCCAAAGACGCTGATAGGCTTCAGCCAAAATGGCGTGCAGTCAAGTTGCTTGCCGACACCATGCAGGCGCACGGACAACAGGACTGTCGGTGTAGAGGCAGGGGCTAAATCATCATTAATGCTGTCATCATTAATGCTGTTTGAACGTTTGAACGAAACATGGTAAACGCGACATCCCGCCCCTTCGAGGCAGGTGATTCCGCAAGGAGCGCTGTTGGGGTGTTGGGGTGGCGGGCAGAGGATGTTGGAGAAAGCCAACGCCGTCCTGTAATGGGGCGGATAGAAGTCGGAATACTTCGCCGCGCAAGCGGGCTGACTTCCAGCGGGTCGTTCCTGACAAGCAAGCGGGCAGAACCTTCACAGGAGCAAATCGCAAATGAACGCGGATTTATCCGCGTGTGCATCCTCCGGCAGGGCCAGACACCCACACCAGATCAACTGGGTTGAGTGTCGACGCACGGTCAGAAGGCTGCAAGCCAGTATTGTCAAGGCCACGAGTCTGGTCGCGTGGTCCGGCTCTGATCATGCAGGGCTTCGCAACGGCTTGAGCCGGATGGGGCGAAAGTCTCCGTCCGGTTCTGAGGGGAGGGAGCGGCGGCAACGCCGCACCCTTACCCGACCCGCTATTTAATCCCTTAAAAAAGGGCATCGCATCGGAGGCCTCTTTCTAAAGGCGAGAGGCCCGAACGATGGGGCCAGACATTTTACCAGATTTGACATTTGATCGCAGATTTCCAAAAAGCGCTTGGCGGTGTCCACCGGCTATATACATACCCGCGAACGCCGTCGGATTTGAGTCAGCCCTGTATAGTGCTGCGTCCTCGTGAACACTCACCGCATTTCGATTTTTTCCAAATGAACGCAAGGGCGTGAATTGTTCCGGCGCAATGGTGAGTTCCGTTCCGAGAACCAGCTTTCCCGACCAGGTTTCGTCGTCCGTCATGTAGTGCGGCACCGGAATGAGTGGATAGGTCTCGCCTTGTTGCGCGTCAAGTTCGACCAAAAAATAGCGTCCGAAATAATCGAATACCGCCTTGCGAAATCCGCAGGTCACAACCAAGTCGAGTTGGTTGGTGCCTGCGGGTTCGGAATCCTCTTCCGCTCTGATCAGGATCCTTCCGCTGTTGAGCATCGCCGCCCAAGATACCCGTTGGTTAGTCTGTTTGGTCACGACTGGTCTCCAGGTTCCAAACGTGGCAGTGTTTGTACAATCGCCGAGCAGAGTGCTCACAATTCCGCCAGTGACTTGAAAGTCTCTGGTCGGTATCCAACTTTTGTTCGCAAGCTCCATCTCCCCTTTGTAGGATAGAGGCTGATCTTCCGGTACCAAGGCTTCCCAATGCAGGGTTTGATCTGCGGCGAGATGGCAATAATGGTAAAGATGATTGGTTTTGCCGACACCATAGGCTTCACGATACCTGTCACACGCCTCTCTTTCCTCTTCACGCAATTCCGCAGCAACACCGAGCAAAAAGTGGGAAATCGGCGATCCGTTCGTTTCCGCAACACCACGCACCCAGATGATCACGGCGGCTACGTTATCTTTGGAGGCCAGCGCCGTCTGACGTTCTGCCGAACAGGCGTCGAATTTCTCTAGAAAATAATAGCACACGCTCGCCACGAAATGGGGAATGGGATCGGCGGGGTGCTTACGTGCCCACTTCGTCGTATCCTGAAGCGCTGAAGCAAAGTCTCCCTTTAGCAAGTGTGCCGACGTACGCTGTTCTGGTGGTGCTCCGCATGAACAAAAAAGCGCGATGGCAAAAGTGCAAAATGAGACCTTCCCGGCGACGATGAAACGGGTTTGCGATGTTCGTGGGTTCATATTCTCCTGAATTTTATCAACCAATCTCCGCATTCTGTTGTCAGGCAGTTCATAAAATGTCTGAGCATTGTCCCTTTCCCTCGGAACTCTCAAAGGACCGTAGGTGCTATTCCTCCGCCTCCACCAAAGACCACAGGCCTGTTCTTGCGAACAGGGGTCCAGCCAGATTCCATTTGAAATTGGCTTGCAACCGCGTCTCTGGCGGCCCGGAACGCCTCCACGCTGTCAGGGTACACGAGGAAATAGGCGAAAACATTTGTCTTTTGAGCAAGTCGCGAAAGAATATAGTTAGTAAAATGAGAGGACTGGTTCGTAATTGCATTGGGGGGCTCGCCACTGCCAGACTTCGGATCAAATGAGCGCCCTTTGATGCACCTATAACCATCCCCCTCATCGCGAATCGTGGCTTGGCCTGACGCTACAAAAAACTGATTATCCATTCGAGTCGCTTCAACTCGGTTTACCCATTCCTTAATGCCATCAACGTTCTGGGGATACGGAATTTGAGCCAAGCGCTCGTCGAGCATCTCGGCGTCCAGGGGAAGAATTCTGTTTTGAAAACAAACAATGTAAGCTGGAGTGGCGTCTGTCGTGCGCTCCCTAGGAAGCCGTTTCGAGATAAGAACGCCACCCGATGCCAAAATGGTGAACGCCAAGATGAAAAGCATGATGCCGACTGTATTTGTCAACATGTCAGCAAGAGGGACAAGAGTTGGGGTTTCAGTAATCCGGGACTTTCTCGATAGTCTCATGGCGAGTTCTCCTTCATTTTCAATCTGACCGGCGTCGTCTGCTGGATCGGCTCATAGCCGATCGGAATGCCATTGGATCGGAAGCGCGAGGCCAAAACTTGAAAATTCCAGAACCCTGAGGGGCGCACGGCGAACAGGAGATAATTCGACGAACGGCGTTGCTCCATTTCCGTAGACAGCGTGACCATGTCCGGGTTGGCAAATGCCCCGCTGCGAACAAACCAAGTTCTCAAGTTGGTGCCCATTTCAATGGGCTGTCGCTTTTCACTACGATGAACAATAGCTTGCTCCCCATCCCACTCCAATAATACCGGAGTCTGCGTCATCCTTTTTGTGTCCGATGTCGGTATCCAACCCTCGCCGGCGCCAGGTCCCAGATTGATGGCGGCGATGGACATCGTCACCAACAATAATGTTCCCAGCAGGCACATCAAAATCGCAATGAACGGCAAGAGGTCAAAATGATCAACTGGTTGGCTTTGGTTGCGTCTGGCCATAGAATCAAGTCCGTTCCACCTTCTCGTATAATGCATTCATTGCGCACGCCACGTTCGGAGGAATTCCAGGACATCGTAATGATCGTTTTCTCGTGCCCACCAAAGCGGAGTGCGTCCCAGCTTATCTTGAGCATCGGCTTTCGCACCTTTTTCCAGCAGGAGCTTGGCCACATCAAGATGGCCGTACCCTGCCGCCATATGTAGCGGGGTTTGACCACTCGTCGATTGGGCATCAATCCCCGCACCGCGGCTCAACAACAGTTCTGTGATCGCCTTCCTTCCATGCTGCGCGGCCGCGTGTAACGGCGTTGCGCCAAACGCGTTCGTCGTATTGATGCCAGCCCCCTGTTTGATCAAAAAGATTACTACGTCTTGGTGCCCCTCCTGCGTTGCAAGTTCTAACGCAGTCGTCCCCGACTGTCCCAGTGTTTCGACATTTGCGCCATGAATTACCAAATTCGTGCAGATCTCAACGTGGCCATTGTACGCAGCTTGGTGCAAGGGCGTTTTCCCATTGAGATCTCTGACGTCTGGGTTGGCTCCATTAGTGAGCAGGATCTCGACGATTTTCGTCTTTCCCGTTGACGCTGCCCAATGGAGTGGAGTGCCTCCGATCTTGTTGGTGGCATTTGGATCTGCACGGCATTCTATCAGGAGCTTCACCATAGCCATGGTTCCGTATGCTGCGGCCAAGTGAAGGGCGCTTGAACCGTCGTCCCTTTGAAGGGCGACCAACCTTGGATTCTTCTGAATAATTGCGCGCGCTTCTTGCAGGTTCCCTCTTGTGACGACATCGAAAATTGATTCCCCGTGGGTGTTAAGCACAAGAGTGGTCGAAAATGCGAATGCCAGAATGACCGACATCATACTCACGATGTTTGCAACTATGTTTCTGCGTGTCATAGTGCACGCTCCCGCGATTCAAGTCTTTCAGTAGTCTACCGAGCGCTGCAGGCGCAATCTACAGGCGCGGTCGGCTGTACTAGCCGGCCATCCGGCTCCGCAAATTTATAGCGAAGACCACCGCGTCGGACACTCAACGCGTTTCCGAGTGTCGCCAAGTTGAGTGCTTGTCTTCCCTGCGCTTCCCAACGGACGGCCAGAAGGATTCCATTGGTCAACTCGCTCTTTCCCAAGCGCTGGCCCTTCTCATCACAAACTGGCGTTGTCGGAGTGATTTGCCAGGTTCGAGTCGAGTTGTCATCAAACTGCACGGTGATGGAATTCTCTGTTTGTGCTTTCAGGGAACCCGCTGAAATGACAATAAATCTGCCCGACGGGAACTCCCCACTCTCCACGGTTTCCCCCGTCGCGACGGTATACCGCGTGCCATCAGTGGTCGTTTCGGTTCTGTTGCCTTCCACATCTTTGAGCCCTGTGTTCCCGCCTTTGACCGAGACGGCAGTAATCACGTCCGCCCCGACGACGGAGGTGACAGTCTTCCCCGGACTGACCTTAAGGTCCTTTTCGGTGAGGAAGCCTTTCGTGGCGATGACAGTCGAAGAACCAGAGCGGCCCGATGAAGGCTGTGTGTTTGCACCGCCTACCGACGTGCCATTGCCGGACGAATCGGAAGAACTTCTGGACGACTGGGAAAGATTTGACGATTTGCCACTCCGCTCCTTTGCTTCAGTTATCTCCTTCTGGCTCATACCCTGCGAAACGTCGTAGCGGGGCATTATGGCCTCCAAGTTTCCTCCCTCCACTGCGAGGTGAAGCCATCGGTATGCTTCGATCCTGTCGAACGAAACGCCGTCCCCCTTGCTGTGCCGAATTCCAAGGAGGAACTGTGCTTTTACGTCTCCTTTTTCAGCGGCCGATCTTAATTGTGCAACTATCCGCGCGCCTTCCGACGTATTATCCTGCGCAAGAGCGCACCAATGTACTGTCACTGTGAAACAAAAGAGTATCAACCTAGTCGTTTTCATCATGGTGCCTTTCTTTAATGAGATACCAGTTTTTTTGTTCGTTAGATGTTAGATTCGGTCATGTATGACGCATTCCCAGAGGAGATTGAACGAGCCTGTGCCAATGACGCATCGTCAGTTTCATAATCATATTGTTATTGCCCGAAAATGGGTTTTCCGCTGGCGAAGAGCAGTTGGCGGTTGGCGAGCCTGCCGGTCAGATCGTAGTCGTAATTGATTACGTATAGTGGCTTCGCTCCGATCTCATCCTGGCCGACCCAAGCTTTGGCGATCAGAATGTTCCCGGCAGGATCGAGCCGATATCTGAAGGTGATTCGGTTCTTTCCCATTTTCAGACTGCGGACAATCGGCTCATCTTGGCCGATTACCATTTCGGTAAAATGCCCTCCCCCATCAAAGGAAAACTCGTTGCCCTTGCCGTCTGCGAGAACATACGAAGCATCGCTCATGAGAGCGAGAGTCTTAAACCTGTTTGTCTTGGCTGTTGGGGGATACCAGCCAACCGGCGAATTCTTTTCCGTAAATTCCAGAACCTGATCCGCACCGAACCCATCCGTTACTTTCATGCGTTTTGGCAGGGTGACGTTTCGGAAAGTGACACGAGCTTCAGGGTTCTCAGGCACGATTCGATACGGTGAAGTTTCGAACGCAGTACCGGTTTTCTCCAAATACTCGACGCTGATACTATGATCCTCGGTGAAGAGCATCTCCGTAAGATTGAGATTATGATTGAACTGAAACTCACAGCCGATCCTGTCCACCAGACGGAAGCTTGCGTCGGTCAAGACGAACAAGGCGATAAACTCACTGGGGCTGTTGGTAGCTGGAAAGTAGCCAATGTTCTGATTTGTGTCAGTTGCGAAGTCGAGCACCTCACGCCGGTCGGTAATAAGGTTGACGATTTCCATCTTGGAGGGCAGCTGGTAGCCCTTCGCGGCCGTCTTGCTGGCCGGGCGGAGCCGGTAAGGAATAAGCAGTCGCCAGCCGTCACCAAAATCACCAGGCTGATTGGCGCGGTTTGGATCGAAGACCCGGACCAGATCCAGGCTGGTGTAGTATTTGGCATAGGACACCAGGAGGTCCCCGAGGAGTTCAAACTGGTCCTTGTCCTCTAGGGCGAACGCGGCATCTTTTGCAAACTCTGGTTCGGTCGGGTAGAACTTGCCTTGCAAGAGTGCCAACTTCCGCAGCGCCGCCCCAGTCTTCGCTTGTGCCGCCTGCAGTGCATTCTCGAAGGCTGCCTCGAATTCCGCCTCAGACTTCCCCTTCATCAGGCCATCGATCTTGTCACGAAGATCGTTCCAGACGTGCCGTTGGCGGATGGCGGGCTGCAAGGCCGCCAACACCTTCGGAGTAATTTCGTATCCTTCCGTACGGAGTGAAATGTCGGTCTGGTAGCGGATACCTCGACGATCCTTGCCCGAACTGGAGGAATGTTGGGGGAGAGCCGTGTAGTATTGGTTTGTTCCAAGTTCAAGTGTGACAGGCTTGGCAACGTATTTTGGACGCTCCGGCGTCCGGGACGCCGCATCACGGTCAGCGGCAGACTTCATGGAAGCCACCCGGATGGCCTCTTTCGTAGCTTCGTCAAAGATGTAGCCTTTTGCTTTGACATCCTTCTGAACGAGATTAACCCCTCCCTCGATTTTCACGTCCTGAAAGTGTTTGGAGTCTTTGAACAAAGACGGAACGCTGCCCGGAGCGTCTTCGGTGAGAACAAGTTCTTTGTTGGCCATCAGGAACCAGTAAAGAGGAACACCACTTTCCTTGAGATACTTCGCCAAGGCGACGAGCTTGGCATAGTCGTAGAGCTCGTGGTAAATGGGATAGCGCTTGATGACTTGACCGTGATAGTTTTCTGTCAACCATTTGGCAAACCGCTCATTGGCGGGATCTGCGCCGCGCCCTTCCGCGTTGCTCATCAGAAACTCGGTCTTAACTGTCATGTTGCCGCTCTGGAAAAAGAGTGCATCCGGCGTGACTTTAAACTTCATGTTTTCCGGTACGAACCAGAAGCGGCTCATCGAGCCCAGATAAAGAGTTCGAAGCTCATTAGCGTAGTCGTCGGGCGTCTTGAAAGTCGCTATCGAAGGTTGTTCCGTCCCCACAGCCCATTGCTTCATCAAGTAATCCGCTTCTCGCATCACCCGTCCCAAATCAAGGTTCTTCACGTTGCCGATGTAGCGCACCAGTTGCTTTATCGCTCCGTGTGCGATTGGATCAATCGAGATGCCGGGATCCTCCCGCCCAAAATAGACAGCCCAAAGCGAGGTCACGAATTGTCTGTAGGCAGTCTCATCGATTCCGCAGTCATCACCGTTAACGACAATCGCAAAATTACCCTTGCCGAGAGTTGCGCCAGAACCGATCGCTCCCTCAACCCTTGCAACATCATTTAGAAGAACACCGCCCACCTTATCGGCCACTTCATGTTGCGCACCCATGCGGTCAAGCTTCTTGAATTGCGGATTCTGCACCTTGGCGTGTTTCATCCCCGGCAACGGCGGAAAGTCCCTGAAGACGGTGTCTCCCGGTCGCGCCGGATCAAACAAAAACTCTTGGACCGCAAGACCGAAACCGAGTTCCTTGGGTTTGATTTTTGTCGCAGGACTTTGTTTCCTTGCCGTGATCCCGGCTTCATCATTTGGCATCTTCCATTCATCCAACGGCAGATCCCAACTCAATGCATCGCGGCTTGGCCGCGAATTTGTTACCGCCAATTTCAGGGCATTAACGTCTCCGTCTTCGAGGGCCAATAGAATAGCTTCTAGATCGATCCCGCCGCTCAACTGAACAAGCACCGTCGCGTCGCCTTTGCTGCGGAATTCTCCCACCCTTTGAAGAAGTGGATAAGTTTTAGGGGTATTCTCGGCTTTCATCTGATGCATGGTCAAAAGGGTGTCGAGATTGGGGCGGTCCGTTCCCAAGTGAGCTATGCCCTCGGCAATGCAGACGAGATCGAACAACACCTTGAGTCGCTTGAGCAGCGGATAGTCGCCGCATGCATTCTGGTAATTGGCCGAGAATTGCCGCGCGAACTCGTCGGCCAGCTCATCCTTGCCTTGCTCCACCTTCTTGCCGGAAGCATTGATTCCTTGATTCAGCATGGTTTCCGCCTGGACACCGAGGCGAAGCTCTTCGATTACGTATACGTCGTCCTTCTCGACAATGAAGGAATCGTTGGTCCGGACATGAAACCAGAAGCGACTTTGCACTGTGGCGCTTTCCGTTGCATTTTTGCCGCTGTGCTTTTGCACAGCCTCCTTGCCTTCCTTTTCGGAAAGCCATCTCACTTCCCGAACGTCGTGGCCTTGATCGGCCAGTCGCGTTCGAGTCGCGCCCTCGTACAGTTTCAGGTAGGGACTGATGCCTTGAACCTGTTGCAGGAGATCAAGACTATAACGCTTGAGGATGACATCGCTCTCAAGAAAATCCGCACCGAACTTGGTCCGTTCAATCCCTCCGTCGAAACGAACTTCCTGTTTGCCTGTCTTCGGCGTATCCTCCACCATGTCGATGCTTACGCGAGGATACTGAGCGCCGGAAAGACGAGAGCGTAAGGCCACGGCAAGATCATCAAGGTCCGCCTCAGGAAAGTCAGAACGAGTTCGTCCAACCAGAATTACATCCCTAGTTTGACGATCAAACACCATGCCACAGAATCTTGTAATACCGCCAAGCTTCTTAAGTTCAGGCGTTCCTGTGCCGTTTGCGGCACGACGGTTGGCTTCTCGCAGGGAAAATGCTCGAATCTCTGCCTCCGCTCCTTCGCACACCCGAGGGAGTACAAGGGCAGTGCATATGATCATCAGTAGGATTGAGTCCCTCATGACAACTATTGGGGAGAATTAATAGAGTTTGTGCTTCCGTCCATTGCGTAAAGCAGGCCGTAAACACTGACCACACCCCAAGAACCAACGTTCACGGTGACACCGCTCACATCCGAGTCTGCACCCCCTGGTCGAACTATTGCCGATGGGGATGTCACAGCGCTCGCTTGAGATGGCGCGACTCGGCTATTAACCTGTGATGTCAACTGCTCGATTTCGCTGGCCAACGTAGAGCGCGTGGGTTTCCCTCCGCGCTTCGGCCCTGGCGCCGGTTGTGGTTTTGGTGGAGGCTGATCTTGCCCCGGCCGAACCGGAGGTCTCCAAGAAGGTGGCCCAGTAATACCTCCTCCACGTCCGCCTCTCTTTCCAGGCCCAGTTGTCGAAGCAACAATGCCCGGCGTACTGACTCCAGGAACGGTGATGGGAATTGGCGGAAGAAGTTCAGGAGGAATCGTAACTCGAGAAGCGGAATTTGGATTTGCGTTTTCTCCTTTGCCTTCCAAGGGCTCCACCCACACAATGTATTCTTTACCGTCGGGGCCAGTAACCACAACAATTGTCCCCTCGGGTAGGTCATTAGGCATCCTGTCCGCGCTCACTAAAAGAGCTGTCGTACGCCCGCCATCGTCCTTAAGTTCTAATCTCTCCAACGAAGTACCGACCTTTACTGCTTTAGTTAAAGCAACTCTGAGATTCGCGACTTCTGTCATTGCTGAATTTCGCTGCGCCAATGCATAAAAGTTGGGATCGGACGCTAAACTGTCGAACGTTTCACGGGCTGCCGCATACTCTCCGCGGCCATAACGCACGCACCCGAGTCCTAATTTTAGGAGCAACGAATCTGCGTCCTTTGTACAACGCCGCGCTTCGTCGAATGAAGAGTCCGCTTTTACCGAATTAAGTAAAATATTTAATGTTCCACGGTTAAAATGCGCGTCCGCGAAATCCTGTTTGATCTTTGTTGCATGAAGAAAGTATGTGCGTGCTTGCAGACTATTACCGACTGCGTGCGCTACGACTCCCCGTGCATTCGACGCCAAGTAGCATTGAGGGTTCAGATACAATGCCTTCTCAAAACACTCATCGGCCGCCTTCCACTCTTTTGAGCGGGCAAATGCATCGCCTTTGAGGTACAACGCAATTGCCTGTTTTGGATACTTCTCGGCGATCATTTGAGACCAAGTGCGCCACTCTTGCCGATCGTGATCGTTCGCTGACGAAGCAAATAATTCAATGGCCTGATTATTTCGATTCAACGCTAAGCAAGCGTGCCCTTTGATTAGGCGCAGGACGGGGGACACGGTGCTTCCATCTACCTTCGCCAACAGTTCAACCACCTTGCTCCAGTCTTCACCAAGCAAAGCCTTCTCGACCTCAGGGGGAACTGTTGGATCTGCAACCTGGGCGCAGAGAGTAGCGTTCGCGAGAACAAAAACTGCTACGAGCGCTTTCAACAAAATGTTCGTTTTCATTAGTGTTCCTTTCAGTGCTTCATTCAGCTTCATCCGTTCTGTTCAGAGCCTCGTACAATACGGGGGCAGGCTTGGACACCTTGTCTCCTGTGCGTGGGCTTTGCCGAAAGAACCTTAAGGGCCCCTGCGCGGTGGAATCGGGTGCGATGAGCGAGCACTTCGACTTCCCAACTGGGGGAAAAATCTTCCTCCACTTTCTCATAGTCCGTGATCATCGCTCGGCCTCTGTGCGTTTGTTTTCTGTTTTCGCAAAGTGCTTTTTCAACAAGGCTTTGATTTCGTCGGACGTATTGCGAGTATCGATTTCGGTGAAGGGGAACGAAAGACGTGCGCCGTGCTGTAGAAGGAGCGTTACCATTTCGACATTACGGCCGACGAAACCGACTGCCAGCGGGTCCCAAGTTTTTTCAAACCTGGCATTTACGTCCGCGCCGGCTTCGAGTAAGGCTTTTGCAGCACCAAGTTGACCATAATGGATCGCAACACCTAAAGCTGTAATGTCTTTCCATCCTTGCACCAACGCCATCCCGTGCGGGAAGTCCGCCCTTTCATCGATTGACAGCTTCTGGTCAAGGAGATGCTTGATAACGGGCACGTTTCCTGCCATGGCAGCAGCATGGAGTAAAGAACCGCCATTCGCGGTTTTGTAGCCGATGTCGCCGCCTCTGCTGGCTAGGAAATCGAGCACCTCGGGTGTTTCGCTGCTAGCCGCAATCCAAAGTGGAGTGGCGCGGACGGAATCCAGACCACCGACGCTCCATGAGCATGTGGCGTTGATTTGCGCTCCTTGCTTCAGGAAATAATCAATGACATTAGTGTGCCCAAAATGCGCCGCAGAATGTATTGGCTGACCCAAGTCGCTGTCGGTGGTGACGCTAATGCCCTCTTGTACGAAAAACTCGGCAACCTCCACCGTCTTCGCATAATGGAGCGGGGTAGCTTTCTGCCGGCCATAGCTCTTCTTTGGTTTCCAATCGCCTCCAGCCTTGAGGAGCGCCCGGATCATTTCCATGCTTCCCGACTGCGCCGCGAAATGGATGGGCATGTTCCCGTACCCATCATCGACATTAACTTTAGCTCCTTGGTCGATAAGGTAGCGCAGTACTTCTGGACGATTGTAGAATGTCGCCCAGTGGAGTGGGGTTCCTGGTTTTGCCGTTGGCGGCGGAGTGTAATGGGTCATGGTTCCACCCTCTCCAATTTGGACACGACTAGACCCTCTTTTAATTTCAACATTTAGGTCGGCTGTGTTAGCTAGCAGTAGTTTAACGATTCCCATCGCTCCGGCACGCGCTGCAATGTGCAGCGCGGTTGATAGGTCTGCTGCTCGCTGGTTCACATCAGCGCCCTTTTCAATGAGGTAGCCAGCAATTCTCTCACTCGAATTCTCTGCAGCAACAAGGAGCGGAGGTCCTCCGAATGCAGCCTGTAGGCTTTTATACAGAGTCCCGTTATCGAGTTTCTTGAACTCCTCAAGATCGTCTGTCTCGAATACTTTTACGTACTTCCGTTTCTCAAGATGCTTGATTCTGCGTTCGCCTTCGATCTTCCGTGCAGATTGAGGAAACCTGCCCAGAAATGCAGTCAAGGATTCGACGGACTCCATGTCGAATGCGGTTTGCCAAGCGATGTCCTCAATTCTCGATTTTGCCTCTGCAAGCTGTTTCCCTGTGGGAAATTCATTAGCGTATTTGCCATAGGACTGTTCTGTATTCGTGATGCATGCGGCGCGCCACGATAACTCGTCCAGTAATGATTCCGCATCGGGAGTGAATTCGGCCTTTGGGTAAGTGCGTATAAGGTTTCTCACTACTTCGAGCTCTCGTTTATCCTTGGCTTGCTTCCAGAGCAGCAAGCCTACCCGCGCCTGGGCTTCGCGGGCTCGTGGATGGCTTGGATGTTGATTCAGTACGTTCTGATACGTGATAATGTCGTCCGCTTGGAAAGCTCTCTCGTAATCGCGATCTGGATTGCTGCAGCCGTTGAAAAGGCCGAGAACACAGACTAGGATTGACGGAAGAGTAATGGCTTTCATCTGTTTTAGTTCGAGAGTCACTTAATCGGTGGTTTTCGGATCCAAAGGATCCAGTCGCCGTCGCGGGGCGTTGGAAATTGAGCTGTTGTGCTGGTCACCACTGCGACCGCAGGGGTGAATTCGCTCGTCCGTGGATTGAACCACGTAATGTTTGGTGTGGGTGGCATTGTGTCCAACGAAACCTCGACTGTGCGATCCTCAGGTACGTAAACCACGAGTGTGTTGCTGTCTTCGGACTGCGCGGCCAAGATGTTTCGGCGGGGCGCTTCTTTACCCGGATTGTTGACAATTGCGTTGGGCGCGCGGTGCAAATTGTTGAAGTCGATCGCGCTTGCGGACAGGAACTTGTTTCTGACACCAACCGGTATCTCGCCAGGCCGATGCTGCGTCCGGCCGGAATCATCTTGAAGACTAGCGACGGGAGTAGTCTGATGCGTGGTTGCCTTTTCAAGCAGTTTCACGATGGCATCATTATGATTTGTCTTGGCCACGTCAGTAACGGTCAGGCCATCTGCCGAGGCAGCTTTCAAATCAGCGCCATGTTGCAACAACAGTTCGACGATATCCGTATGGCCATTCTGCGCGGCCATCCAGAGAGCAGGCACTTTGTTTGTGGTGGCGACACTGTTTACGTCAGCGCCGTTCTCGATCAAAAGCTTGACGAGATCGAAGTGACCATCCCCCGCGGCTAGCATCAAAGGGGTGACTCCGGTCCCTTTCGTTTTTGCATTAACATCGGAACCATTTTTCAGAAGCAACCTGACAACGTCAGTATGCCCGTCTTGAGCGGCGATGATGAGGGGAGTCACAGCGTCCGCCGTTCTCTTCATCTGCACATTAGCGCCGTTCTCAAGCAAAACGCGGACAACTTCAGTGCGGCCTTTGTTAGCCGCTTGCCAGAGTGCCGTCCGTCCATCGCGGAGTTGGTCATTTACTTCCGCGCCATTGGCCAACAGAAGTTTGACGATTTCCGCATGACCATTTTGTGCTGCCATGCACAGGGCCGTTGCTCCATATGTCGAGTCTTTGGTGTTCACTAAAGCGCCTTTCTCAAGAAAGAATTTGACGACATCCAACTGGCCTTGGTCTGCTGCGAGAAATAAAGCGGTTTCGCCGCTGGTATTGGAAACGTTGATGTCCGCGCCATCCTTGAGGGCCACCCGCACACCCTCCAAATCCCCTGCCTTCGCGGCCAAAAGCAGTTGAGAACCCGTCTTTCGCTTATCCAACTGCGCACTGGCCTGAGTTGTCTCACTAGTGCCAGAAGTTACAGGGTGCTTATCTAGGACTGGAAAACTCCCTGTCGGCAACTGAAGGGTCCGGCCATCGCTGGTCGTGATGCTTCCTTGCCCACAGAGGTACGTGAGGCCACCTTTCCGAAGCAGAACAAACGACAGCGGAAACTGCTCGTCTCCATTGAAGGTGATGCCCTGGAAATAGCCGCTTACCTTGCCTCGAAATCGAAAAATCGAGCCTTCGCCCATGGGACAAACGGGCGAAGATGTCCACAAATCGGTGAGTTGTCCTAGAAGGATATACTCGCCTGGAAGGTCAGCCGAGACCAGAAAGTTACCGGCTCTAGCTTCGATAGTTTGGTGGGCTTGAAGATTAAGGGGATCGCCGCGTCCCGGAAGCAATGATCGTCCCCGCCCGGCGATAATAAACCGAAAGCGAGTGCTTGGTGCGACAATTGTACCCTCGATGTTCAGTTTGTATTCGGCACCCATTGTCATAGAACCGCTAGACTTCATCGAACTGGAAGCGAGAGCCGATTTTACCGGCACGGGTTCGTCCCCGACCGGAATAACATCTGGAAGGCTAAAGACACCCGCGCCTTCCTGACAACGACGAGCCGCGGCCAATATCTCCAACCCCATTCCGATCTCAATTGTGGTGAGCGGAGGTTCTGTTGCAGTTGAATTCAGCAGAGCCGATACAACCGCGGTAATCTGACGACCTTCGGGATTCGAGATTCCTTGAGAGTGCGTGGCAAAAGCCTTCTGAAGGCAAAGAAAAAGCAATCGAGCAGAGGCTTCGTCACTGAACTTTGATTGCGGATAACTTTTAAGAAAGGTAACGACATCTGCCAAATTGCTTGAGGACGCAACTTGCTTCCATTCTGCTCCGGAAGGTTGTGCAGTCCGCTTTGAAGGCAACGTCGAACGCGACGACAAAGCATGGGTAGGTTCATCGGTGGGTCTTATTATCCTGTTTCGCTTCCGAACAGAGTTCCACTGCCATACGATGGCTGCTAGTATGGCAACTGCCGATGCGACTAAGAGCAATTTCGAAGCTTTCACAGTCTTCCTCCTCTATCGTGTAGGGCATGTGCTCTCATTTGTCGCCCTTTAATACAGCTACCACTCCGCGGTCTGGTCCAAACGGCCCGTCCTTCGTCCCCAAAACCAAGCGGACCGTTTCGCCTGCTGTATATGTTTCCTGCTGTGAAAGGAACTCAAGAGGTTGGCTCTGGTTGAGAGAAAGGACCTGAACCAGCATATTCCCCATTCTGACCATGCCATCAAAGCTGAATGAACAGTTGCCTTTTCCCTTTTCAAAGTGAACGACTTTGGCTTTGGCTGCCTGTAGGTCTGACATTCCTTGCTTCGCGGCTTCATCCAGTACGCGGAGCATAAATTCGGCCTCAGCAATCAAATTGGTCGGGGGCTGCTTGGCGATAAAAGACGTATAATCCCTGGCCCTCAGAGAAAGGCGGATGGTGGCCCACTCACTCACAAACAGATTCATCACCGCGGTCCTGGCCTGCTCTGCGAAGGACGAATAACTAAACGCCGAAAGGAACTCTCTGAATGCATCGACTGACCCCTCATCGGTCGCTCTTAACCAGGCTAATCGCGCCAGTTCGTTCGAGGCGAGTGTGCTGAATGGGCCTTTTGGGTACGTTTGGAGAAATCGCCGGAAGCTCTCGATAGTGGAATCATTGGTCGCTTTCAGCCAGGCTTGTTCTTGCAGCAGTTGATTGAGATTGTTGGAGGCAAGCTGGCTGAACTGGCTCTTTGGGTAATTCCGGATAAAGCCTTGATACCCTTCAACGCTATTGCTTTGCTGAACTTCGTGCCATGGCCGAACTGAACGATCGTGGAAGTACACAAACCAGACGTATACCCCGACGCCCAAACCAAGGACTGCTAACGCAATGCGTCTCATACAAGGTTTTACCGGTGTTGCACGTCTTCCGAACTGCTCAGAACGTTATCGGGCGAACGATCGCTGTTTCCTAATACCCGACTTGCACGTACTGCCTGGAAGACAATAGGTTCTTGGAAGTTTGCCAGAACTCTCGAGACCTGCTTGAGAGCCTCGCCGAATTCAGTAAGGGTTCTCGTCAACCCTAGCTCGTGCAGTTGCCGCATTGCTTCTTGAAGCGTTTTTTGCGATTCGAGTGCCTGTACGGTCGTGGTGGCGAACCCCCGAACGGCCCCGGATGCACTCTCTGCTTGCTGAGAGATGCCATTGAGCGCCGCTATGACGGCTCGAAGGGTTTCATCGAACTTTGCCTGCGAAAGTTGCTGAATGGCAGTTTGGAGTGTGGTTTGCGTCTGCAAAACCGTCTTGGTGGTGTCGGTGAAGCCCTCAAGACTCTTGCAAATGGATTTAGCGGCTTCCGTCTGGTCCGACGTAGCTTTTACAAGGCTCGTCTGTATTTCTGAATTGGATTTCGCTTGACCGTCCACCAACTGACGCAAGGTCGTGGTATGTTGGTCCCAAGAATCCCGAACGAGGGAAAGGCGTGCGAGGAACTCGGTGCTGGCCGTCTCCAGGTCTTTTCCAAGCTTTCCAACGACTTCCCCAAGGCGGTTTGCGCCGGCTTCCAACTCGGTCTGGAGTTTCTGTGCCCAAGTTTCAATCTCCTGACTTTGGCGGGACTGAGCTTGATCAACCTGACTGACTAGTCGCACGCTGATCTCGCCAACTTTGTTAATGACGCTTTCTGCAATTCTTTGAAGAGTTTCTCGAAATGCCTTTTGCTCCCGCGAATCGGTGGCGAGGCTGGGTTCCGGAACTGCACGTTGCAAGGCCGGCAGGAGGAGGTCCGAGATGTCGCGCTGAACGTTGGCATAGAGCCGTTCCTCGCGGGTTTGGAGCGCAGAGGCCGGAAGCATGATTAGCAAAGACGTGAGCAGGCCCTGAAGCGTGATGAGGAAGGCGAAGGACAGACCACCAGTCACATTCACCAGGCTCCGTTTGATGGTGGTCACATCGTCAACGTTCCCCCCGAGAAACTGCCCGAACCCACCCACAGCAAAGGAGATACCGATCACTGTTCCGATCAGACCAAGGACCGGCAAAGCCCAAACGAAAATGCGGACCAGGCTGTAGCCGCTTCGCACGGCGTCTTCATCGGTGAGGACGTGTTGTTGCAGGACCAGATCGGCATCCTGAAGATTTGGGCGGATAAGCCATTGTCGAATACACGCATGCACGCGACGTAGAAGCGGGCTCGCATGGCAAGCGGGGTGGTCAAGTTCTCTCGCCAAGTCAGGCAATCGCGCGGAGGAGAGCGCCTTTACTTCGTCGAGCAAAAGGCTGCGGCTGGAAATCCCCTCGGCCTGTTTGACGCGGACCCAACGCAAGACGCAGAGCGTCGCCGCCCAAAAGAACATGCAAGAGATCGAGACGGGCACCAGCGCCTGCACGTCGTCGAGATTGAACATGCGACCCAGCAGGCTTTGTTTGCCAGCGCCAGAGTAAACCGCAACGGATGTCCCCAAGCCCAGAACGATTCCGAACGTGGCCGCAAATAAACGTATTCCGGTATCTGACCAGCGAAGACTGAAAGGGACGGTCCGAGGAATGAAAGGATTGGCGGGCAACGAAGGCGGGACTCCCGTCCTTGCAGGCGAGGGTTCGGCGGGCAGGTCAATGGAGATCCGCAATCTACCCTCCAACCGGCTGATCATTACGTTAACCGCATTGCCATTATGAGGATGTGCAAAGTGCACCGGAGACCCTGCCTCAAAAGAGGCGCGATGATCCTCTGTCAGAATTTCGCTGAGAAGTTCCTCCATTTCCGCGTTGGAGAAAGCCTCCGTGGTGGGCGAGCAGGTGCCATCTTTGTGGTATGCGACCGCGCCGGTGTCACTTTCAAGGACCAGGCGCGCGCAAAGCTTGGCCTGCATGAGGTTCATGATTTGAGTAAAGATCGGCATGCTCAATTCCTTGCCTTGGGTTGAAATGAATCGTGCATCGCAGGAGACGGACTGGGTTTGAGGGGAGTGAAACGGGCGAGCCGTCTGACTGAAGTACAGCTCAGTACCGGCGCAAGGGTCGGCAAACCAAGAAACTTGCCGGTCGGTGCGTCAAGCCAACCTTGAAATGCGGCTTGCCTGCACATAAACGACTCTCTGTGAACAGGATTGCATTCTGCTCTCGCCGCAAACGAACGCAACACCATTTTTCCTTGAAGAACGCAGGCAGGTGCACGCGCGAATTCGAACTGGTGGCGGCGCTGCGCGTTCCGGGTCGGTGTTGGCGCAGAGACTGAAGAGGATTTCGCTCGTGTTGTGCACGTCCACTACCACGATGATTTCATGGCTTTCATGGCCCTGGTGCGAAAAACGAACTTGACATCCGATGCACGCCGACAGGTTAAATTGCGACAAATGAAGTTCAGGAGAAATCGCTTCTCGCTTATGCCTATTGATAAAAGCGCCGTTCTGTTGCTCCTGATTACCATCGTTGTTCACATATCCGCTCAACCAAGTGATGCTGACCTCGCAAATCTCCGTACCAAAGCTGAGAAGGGTGACGCCGAATCCCAGTACAAGATGGGTGCTGCTTTCGCATTTGGAAATCTTGGCCTGCAAAGAGATCACCGGGAGGCGGTGAACTGGTATCGCAAAGCCGCCGCACAGAACTTTGCGGCCGCCCAATTCAATCTGGGCGTCTGCTACTTCTGGGGCACAGGAGTACCGAAGGATGAAGCGGAAGCAGTGACTTGGTATCGCAAAGCTGCCGCACAGGATTTTGCCGATGCCCAGTTCAATCTTGGCTCTTGCTACTTGTTTGGGCGCGGAGGGATAGCAAAGGATGAAGTTGAGGCGATAAAATGGTTTCGAAAGGCTGCCGATCAGAATAACGCTTCGGCTCAAAACAATCTGGGCGTTTGCTACCAACAAGGACAGGGCGTAGCGAAGGATGAGTTAGAGGCGTTGAGGTGGTTTCGCAAAGCCGCCGCTGCAGATTTCGCCGAAGCTCAAATATCGTTGGGCCTCTGTTACGCGCATGGCCGAGGCGTGGCGAAGGATGAAGTGGAGGCGCTAAAATGGTATCAGAAAGCGGCTGACCAGAATTACGCCCAAGGCCAATTCAATGTGGGCGCCTGCTATTTCTATGGTCGGGGCATACCGAAGGATGAGGCAGAGGCGGTGAAGTGGTTTCGCAAGGCTGCCGAGCAGAACCTCGCCTCAGCTCAGTCCAATCTCGGCTTTTGCTACAGCAAAGGCCGCGCCGTGCCGAAAGACGAGACAGAGGGTTACAAGTGGATGCTGCTGGCAGCCGCGCAGGGCAGTGAGTATGCGAAGAAGCAGGTTGCTTCACTTGAAGGCACAATGTCGAAGGAGGAAATTTCCGAAGGTCAAAAACGCGCACGGAATTTCAAGGCGATGAATACAAGCAAACCGTCAGCTCTCGGCAATGCGATCTTGCTGAAAAGCCCTTAGACTGCAAGAAACATCAGACCGTGTCATCAAATTGATCAAACCGATTGCAGCCACTTGTGCAGCGTTAAGCAAACAACGGTTATTATGAAAATGCCGACAGTCACAAGGGCAGTTCTTGCCGCTGGAGCAGCCTGTCTGCTCGTCTGGTGGCTCATGTCCCATAATCCGAAAGCGTCATCAACTGCTGCAGGAGTAGAGGCTGCAGCCCCTGATCCTTTGCCGACTCAAGCGAGGTTATCAGCTCCTCAGCCGCCTTTGGAAACACGACGTAAAGTCGATTTCGACGTAGGTAGCGAAGCTGACATAGTCGGGTCAATCAGCTTCGCATCCTCAAAAAGCGGCCATCCCCTTATGCTCACAGAGCGCCCGGGGGATACACTATCATTCGCAGCGGGCAGCAAAGGCCGCGTAACCGGTTTTCTTACTCCGGCCGTATGTACTGCTGAGGGAAGCGAAATCAGACTGTGTCCCGCAGAGGGCTCAAGGTTTCGCATTCCAAAGGGTACCCGCCTCTGTTTTAAGAAATCGGGTTCTGACTGGGTTTATCTTTGTGGCGTCGGTGAGGAAATGGCCACCAATCGGTTTGGCTACAACAGAACGGTCGCCTCATGTTTGGCTATACTCGCAGGGGAGGACTCTATTCTGAAGGAAGGGGCGGCACGCGACTTAGGGCGTTTGACAAAGATTGATGATGTCTCTGGTGTCGTAACGAAACTGGGCACACTACTCGACGGAACCGATGAGGCCTCAAAGCGTGGCGCTATTGAGGGGTTGGGTCTCATTGGCACTCAAGGCTGCTACAACCTCCTGCAACAGGCACTCACCAAAGAAACCAACGGCATCACAAAACAGTTCATTGAAGAAGCGCTATCATTGTGTGGCTCTTACGTCCTCGTTGGCGATCCGAGTGCTCCGAAGCTGTCAGACGAAGAAGCCGCAAAGCTTGTTTTGGGTGCGAGCCAGCTTGAGAATACTAAAGGCACGAATCGAAAAGGCGCGATGCAGTCCTCGTGGATGGTTGACATGCTCTTGGAGCGAATCAAGGCACGAGAGACGGACGCATTCAAAGTTCTTTTGGCCAAGGCGGAGTCTTCGCAACAGATGGTTTCGCGAGTCGCGAAGATACTCGATGCAAATCTCAAGGAGGGAGGATCGGGGTCCTTCTGATTAAATCGTTTCCTCGACCCACCCCTGCGCTTTGCGCCGCGACCGCGTCCATTTTCTTTCATGTCGCTTCGTCCATTTTGATTAACGGAGCCCACGGTCTTTTTGAATCCTTCACACGCGAGCTTGCGCGTCGAGACGGAAAGAAGCTCCTCTGGTCCATCTCGCCTAAAGGACCTGAAGAATCGGATGGCGTTTCAGGAATTGGCATTAAACATATTCACATTTTGAGAGGATGTTGAGTCAATTAGAAAAATTAGAAAAGAGGATGGTAATTCCGTAGATTCCACTGCGTTGCTCCGAGACTGCTACCTGAGATAATTGCGAGACGGAGACCACTTCGTGAAAGATTCATAATGAATGGAGCGGGTGAAAGGGAATTGGACTCTTGTATCCGGTGGCGAGGGTCGGTTTTCAACCCTCGCCCTGCCTCAAATCAGGCAGGAAAAGGCGCGTAGGACGTTGTCAAAAGGCCCATTGCGGGTGGGTAGGTAGCACGTTCCATGGGTTCGTCAAAATGAGAAATTGGCGAGATAACCCCAGTTTAGAGGAGAAAAGCAAAGTATTGGAGGCGGGAGTCGGAATCGACCCTTTATCGCCATGTTTGCGGGGTAAAAATGGCCGATTTCATTGGAGAATCAACTAAAATGTTCTTAACTGAACTGAACTCGTTTTAACCATTTTGGTGTCCGTTCTGGTGTCCGCTGTCTCGATCGTGCAGGAGTTCCATAGCGACCATTCTCGACGCGACCGAGATTATACCTCGACCGATGGTGAATCGCTCGTTTCGATTGTGAATAACTTGTCATTGACACCTGCTCTTGTTCTTGAGTGCTTGCTGGAAGTTCACGGAAGTCTCGATTTCTTAACAACTTCGTTTTCCTGTTTGAGCTGTGGCAATCAACCGGACTGAGCCGAACGCAAAAGCTGGCAAGGAGCCTGACCAAGCTCCTTCTCCTCCAAGTATCAGTCTGCCCAAAGGCGGCGGAGCCATTGGCGGCATGGGCGAGAAATTTGCGGCCAACCCTGTGACCGGCACCGGGTCGATGAGCGTGCCGATTGTCACGAGTCCCAGACGTTTCGGGCCGCAGCTCTCGGTTTCTTACGATTCCGGCGCTGGGAATGGTCCGTTCGGTCTCGGCTGGAACCTCTCACTCCCGTTCATCACACGCAAGACCGAGAAAGGCCTTCCTCGTTATTTTGATGCCGACGAATCCGACGTTTTCATTCTCTCCGGCGCGGAAGACCTTGTGCCGCTGCTGCGAAAAAGCGTCAGCGGCGAGCTGGAGATTCATGAGGATCCGCGCATTATCGACAACGAAACCTACCGCGTTCGCCGCTACCGCCCCCGCATCGAGAGCCTCTTTGCGCGGATCGAGCGCTGGACCAACGTGGCCGACGCGACAGACGTTTTCTGGCGTTCCATTTCCAAGGACAATATCACCACCTGGTATGGAAAAACCGCCGAGAGCCGGATCGCCGACCCTGCCGATGCCGCACGCATTTTCAGTTGGCTCATTTGCGAGAGCCACGACGACAAGGGCAACGTCATCGCCTACGAGTACAAAAAGGAGGATTCCAACGGTGTTGACGGATCCCAAGCCCACGAGGCCAACCGTAAAGCTCCGTCAGGTTTGCCAGACCCACGTTCCGCCAATCGCTACCTCAAAGGTATTCGTTACGGCAACCGCACCCCGTTCCTGCCCAAACTCTCGGAAGCGGAATCTTGGCCCAGTCCGCCCGGCGCCAACGAATCCGACGGAACCAGCAACTGGTACTTCGAAGTCGTTTTCGATTACGGCGAACACGATGCCGCAGTCCCGACGCCCAACGATGCTGGTTTGTGGCCCGTCCGCAACGACCCGTTTTCCTCGTATCGCGCGGGCTTCGAGGTTCGCACCTACCGGCTCTGCCAACGGGTCTTGATGTTCCATCATATCCCGGACACGAAGGACGCCAGCGGACGCACAATCGTAGGCTACGACGGATTGGTACGTTCAACCGATTTCGAGTACTCGTACGAAGATAATCCGACGGATGCCCGCAATCCGATCTATTCCTTCCTGCTCTCCGTCACCCAAACCGGCTATAAAAGCCAACCGGCCGGCACCGGCTACTTCAAGAAATCCCTGCCGCCGGTGGAGTTCACCTACAGCGAGGCCAAACTCCAGGAGGAGATTCAGACCGTCGAACCAGACAGCCTCGAAAACCTCCCCTCTGGACTCGATGGGAACGCCTATCAATGGGTTGATCTCGACGGCGAAGGGCTCTCCGGCATCCTCACCGAGGAGGCCGACGCCTGGTTCTACAAACGCAACCTCAGTCCATTGCCCAAGCCCAACGGCAACGGCTCTGACGAAGTCAAAGCCCGCTTCGCCCCTGTCGAACTTGTCGCAACCAAGCCCAGTTCCGGTCTCGCGGCGGGCCGCGCCCAATTCATGGACCTCGCCGGTGACGGTCAACCGGATGTCGTCACCATGGAAGGCCCCGTGCGCGGTTTCTACGAGCGTACGGACGACTCCGGCTGGGAATCCTTCCGGCCGTTCCTTTCCTTCCCCAATCTCGACACGCGCGATCCCAACCTGAAATTCATCGACCTAGATGGCGATGGCCACGCCGACATCCTCATCTCCGAGGACGAATTGTTCCGCTGGCACCCGTCGCTCGCCGAAGATGGGTTCGGTCCCTCTGAGTTCGTCCGCAAGCCCTTTGACGAAGAAAAAGGCCCAGCGCTCACCTTCGCCGACGGCACGCAATCCGTTTATCTCGCAGACATGAGCGGCGACGGACTCACCGACATTGTCCGCATTCGGAACGGCGAAGTCTGTTACTGGCCAAACCTCGGTTATGGCCGCTTCGGCGCGAAGGTTACGATGGACGATGCCCCGTGGTTCGATTCGCCCGACCTGTTCGACCAACGGCGCATTCGGCTGGCCGACATCGACGGCTCCGGCGTTACCGACATCGTTTATCTTCACGGCGACGGCCCACGCCTCTACTTCAATCAATCGGGCAACAGTTGGAGCCAACCGCACGTACTCGCCGCGTTTCCCGCCGTGGACAATCTCGCCTCCATCCAGGTCACCGACTTGCTAGGCAACGGCACCGCCTGCCTCGTCTGGTCTTCGCCCTTGCCGGGCGATGTTGGTAGGCAGATGCGTTATCTCGACCTGATGGGCGGTCTCAAGCCGCATCTGCTGACCAAGACGGTCAACAATCTCGGCGCGGAAACGGTGGTGCAGTACGCGCCTTCCACCAAGTTCTACCTCCAGGACAAGCAGGATGGAACGCCGTGGATCACACGCCTGCCGTTCCCGGTCCATTGTGTTGAGCGGGTGGAGACCTACGACCGCGTCAGCAGAAACCGCTTCGTTACCCGCTACTCTTATCACCACGGCTACTTCGACGGCGAAGAACGCGAATTCCGCGGCTTTGCCAAAGTCGTGCAGTGGGATACCGCTGAGATCGGCACTGTGCCCGACGGCGAGACCTCATCGCTCGCAACCAATCTTGATGTGGCCTCCTTCGTGCCGCCCGTCCGCACTGTTACTTGGTTCCACACCGGCGCGTACATTGAGGGTGAAAAGATTTCCAGACACCTCGAACACGAATACTACGCCGCTCCCAAGGAGAGTGACCCGGATCCGATGTGGAGCGACTTCGAAGCCACGCTCCTTCCCGATACCATACTTCCCCCGAACCTGACGCTCGATGAAGAACGTGAAGCGTGCCGCGCACTCAAAGGTGCGATGTTACGGCAAGAGGTTTATGCCGATGATGCGCCGGAAGGAGCATCCGAAAAGATTATCAAGAGGGCGGGAACTCCCTACACCGTCAGCGAGCAGAACTTCTCCATCGAACGGCTGCAGCCTAAGGGCGATAACGAACACGCGGTTTTTTTCACCCACGCTCGCGAAGCGCTCAGTTATCACTACGAGCGCAATCCAGAGGATCCGCGCGTCGGCCACGCGTTCACACTGGAGGTGGACGCTTACGGTAATGTGCTCAAGTCTCTTGCCATCGGCTACGGCAGGCGTGTTGCCTCAACCGATCCCAACCTGACGGCTGAAGACAAAGGCAAGCAAACTCAGTTGCTCATCAGCTTCACGGAAAATCGCTTCACCAACCCGGTGTTTGAGTTGAACGATTACCGTACCCCTGTCCCCGCCGAAGCGCGCACCTACGAACTGACCGGCTTCACACCCGAGAATAACGCGGCGCGGTTCAGCTTCGATGAGCTGACCCGAAATGCGTTTGTGGCTCTGACTTCAGCGAAGGAGATTCCTTACGAACAAACCGTAGATACAAGCAAAAAGCAAAAGCGCCTGATTGAACACGTCCGCACGCTTTATCGCAAAGACAATCTGGCCGCGCTGTCTCCACTTGGAGCTGTGGACTCGCTCGCCCTTCCTGGCGAAACTTACAAACTCGCGCTCACATCCGACCTGATCACGTCCGTCTTCAAGCGAAAACGCCCCGGACAGCCCGATGAAGATTTGCTCCCAAATCCCGCTGCATTGCTCGAAGGCAAGGGCGGCGATCAAGGCGGCTACGTGGCGATGGATGGCAAGTGGTGGATTCCTTCCGGCCAGCCGGTATTTTCTCCCGTTCCGCAAAACCCGCCATCGCCGTTTGTTCAGGACGCGGCGTACGCTCGCAATCATTTTTACCTTCCACAGGCGCAGATCGATCCGTTCGGAAACTACACCCGGCTCACTTACGACCAGTTCGATTTGCTCCTCGCGCGATCCGAAGACTCCGTTGGCAACACGGTCGAAGCAGCAAATGATTACCGCGTTCTGCAACCCAACCTCGTCACCGACTCGAACCAGAACCGCGCCGCCACAGCATTTGATACGCTGGGCATGGTGGTGGCGACGGCGGTGATGGGCAAGGCTGGCCAGAACCTCGGTGATCTGCTGGAAAACTTCGACGCCGACCCACCGCTCGCTGAGTTGCAAATGTTCATCGCGGATCCGCACGGTCGCGCCGCTTCACTGCTCGGCAAAGCGACTACGCGCATCGCCTATGACCTCGACCGATTCGTCCGCTGCGGCCAGCCGCCACTTGCCGCGACGCTAGCGCGGGAGACGCACTTCTTTGATCCAGGCGGCGCGAATACGAAGATCCAGATCAGCTTCTCATACTCGGACGGCTTCGGACGCGAGATTCAGAAAAAGATACAAGCCGAAGCGGGCGATGCGCCAAAACGGCTGGGCAACGTGTCGTTGACGACCGGCGACATTAGACCGGGCGACCTCGTCCGTGACGCAAACGGCGAACTAGTCCCGCCGGCCAACGCCCCACGACGCTGGGTCGGCACGGGCCGCACTGTTTTCAACAACAAAGGCAAGCCGGTGCGACAGTACGAGCCGTTCTTCAACGCGACTCACCTGTATGAAGAAGAGCGCGAGATGACCGACACCGGCGTCAGCCCCACCCTCTTCTACGATCCCGTCGAGCGCATCGTTGCTACGCTGCACCCGAACCACACTTGGGCAAAGGCCGTCTTCGACCCGTGGCAGCAAATGACATATGATGTCAACGACACCGTTCTGAATGCCGACGGCACGACCGATCCGAAGTCGGATGAGGACGTGAAAGGATTCTTCTCGCGGTTGTCCGACGCAGAGTATCTGCCTACTTGGTACGAACAGCGCGTCGCCTTGGCGGCGAACGATCCAGAGCGGATCGCAGCGAAGAAAGCGGCCATTCACCGCCAAACGCCGATCGTGGCCCACCTCGACACACTGGGCCGGACCTTTCTCAACATTGCCCATAACCGTTTTGAGCGGAAAAACGCGATCGTCGAGGAGAAGTACCCCACGCGCGTTGAACTCGACATTGAGGCCAACCAGCGCGAAATCATCGACGCTAAGGGCCGCATCGTCATGCGCTACGACTACGACATGCTCGGCAACCGAATCCATCAGGTCAGCATGGAAGCCGGCGAGCGCTGGATGCTCAACAACATGGCCGGGAAACCGATTCGCGCCTGGGACAGTCGTGGCTTCACGCGCCGTATCAGCTACGACGCGTTGCAGCGTCCCACCGGTCTTTTCGTCAACGGAAGCGGTTTGAACAACACGTTGGCCGAGAAAACTGTTTACGGCGACGATATTCAGGAAGGGCCACAAAACGCCGAAACAACGAATCACCGGGGCAAGGTTTATCAGGTCCGCGACGGCGCTGGGGTGGTCAGCAGTCAGGAATACGACTTCAAAGGCAATTTGCTCCGTAGCAGCCGCCGATTGCTTGTGGACTACAAGGGTCAGGTGGACTGGAGCCAGGCTGCGGCACTGGAACATGAAGTGTTCACCAGTTCAACGCGCTTTGATGCCCTGAACCGGATGATTCAGCAAGTCGCTCCGCACAGCGACCAGCCCAACACGAAGTTCAACGTCACTCAGCCGATATACAATGAGGCTAACCTGCTCGAAAGGCTGGATGTCTGGCTGCAACAGGACTTCGAGCCGGATGATCTTCTGCTGCCAGTTAGCGCCACTCAACACCCCGTCACCAACATTGATTACAACGCCAAGGGGCAGCGCACTCTGATTGAGTACGGGAACAAGGCTAAAACGAGCTACGAGTACGATGACTTGACCTTCCGCTTGAATCGTCTGCGCACGACCCGGCCGAGTGTCGTGAATGGCTTGGCGTCGCAGCTTTTCAAAGATCCCGGTGTTGTGCAGGACCTGCACTACACTTACGATCCCGGCGGCAACATCACCCGCATCGAGGACGACTCGCTAAGGAGACTTTCCTCTTCCGGTCCACCGGACAACGCGCCCTGTGACTATACCTACGACGCCATCTACCGGCTGATTGAAGCGACGGGGCGCGAGCACAGCGGGCAGACGGCATTTGATTTCAATCCACCATCTGGCAACCGGCGCGATTATCCCTTTGCCGGTCTTGCCGACTTCATCGCTCACCCGAACGACTTGCAGGCCGTGCGTCGTTACATCGAGCGCTATGAATACGACGAGGTTGGGAATTTCAACCTCCACTATCACCAGGCGGGCAACACGATACGGAATCGGTCTTACGATTACGACGAGGCAAGCCTGATTCCAGAAGACGCAGCATCGGGCCTCAAGAGCAACCGGCTAACACGGACCACGGTCAACGGACATATCGAAACCTATCGCTACACTGACGCCCAGTGGACCGACGTTCACGGCTGCATAACGGCCATCAATTCGATGAAGATGGCCTGGGATTTCAAAGACCAATTGCAGCAGGTGGATTTGGGAGGCGGCGGCAGGGCATATTACGTCTATGATTCAGCCGGGCAGCGAATGCGCAAGGTCATCGAAAAGGGTACGGCCCGAAATGAACGCATCTACCTCTGCGGTTTCGAAATTTATTGTGAGTTCAGTGGCGCTACCACGCCCGACTTGGAGCGCCAAACTTTACACGTCATGGATAACAAGCAGCGAATCGCTCTCGTCGATACGAAAACGCACGATTCTGGTTCTCCAATCTCAAATCCAATATCACTAGCCCGCTGTCAATTCGGTAACCATCTTGGCTCCGCAATCCTCGAGCTTGACGAAAATGCCAGCCTCGTCTCGTATGAAGAATACCACCCCTACGGCACGACTTCCTTTCAAGCAGGCCGCAGCGCAGCCGAAGTTAGCCTAAAGAGTTATCGCTACACAGGCAAAGCGCGAGATGAAGAAACAGGGTTGTATTACTTTGGTGCACGCCAATACGCGCCTTGGCTCGGCCAGTGGATTTCTTGTGATCCAGTGGGAATCGGAGATGGACCAAACCTGTTCGCGTTCGTCCAGCGCAACCCGATCGGTCGCCGTGATCGCGACGGGTGCCAGAGCGGACACACAATAGAAGATATCTACACATTCATCAGAAATCAGGCTGGTTTTCAGGCCGGCGGCGGATCTCAAACCGCAGCCTCTGCAACGCTTCGCTCCAGAAGCCACCCGCCGACGTTTGATCCCCGAAGCAATAGCCCGTTTGGAACTGCTGCGCACGCTGAAGCGACGCTAGTTGTGAATGATCTTAAAAAAATAGGTGTAACGAGTGCCGAACGGATCTACTCAGAAGTAGCTGTCAATAAAACGACAGGCGTCGTGACCCAGCTTGGGGGGCGTCCGATCCGCGGCCACCATAACATCGACTTGTTAACCATGCCCGAAGGAAGCCCGCCACTTGTACCAGGCAACTCCACGTTAGCTGCGCGGCAAGCTGAGATGGTTGGTGATCTTAAGTATGGCGGGGGAACAATTACCCAGGCTCATTCCACATTCGGACAACGTGCGGTGACGGTTAACGCCAGCTTCAACGCCCCCGAGGCCGGCCTAGTTGCATCAAACTCAACGGCCGTCACATCAGCGGCAAAGGAAGCTGGACAAGCCGTGAAGCTAGAGACTGCCGTGGCGAAGGTCGTGCAAAACGTTGCGATAGCCTCCAGTGAATCCCAAGTTGTCGCTGGAGTTGGTACTGCCATAAAAGGGGCCTCTACAGGACAGAAGGTGGCCGGAGCGCTTACCAGTGCAGCGGGATCTGCGGGCCGTGCGCTAGGACCTGTCCTAAGGGCAGCAGGCGAGGCAGCGCCTTATGTCGGTGCCGCGGCTGCAGGCGCGCAGGTCGCGTTGGCGGAGTCGACTGCAGATAAGATTCAAGTTGGCGTCAGCCTGCTCAACCCACTCGATCCTGTCGCGGCAATTGGAACACTCGGCGGCCTGGCCGGCGCCGGTCTTGAAAAGGCTCTGGGTGTTAGTGAATACAGCGCGGCGCATGGACGGGGGGCGGAAGGGGCAGCGCGTGCTCTTGGGGCCGGTGATTCTCTTGCGACCGCCGCAGGCGTAACAGCAGCCGTTCTTTCCACACCACTCGCGTTGGGCGAGGCTGTTGGGGCCAAAATCACGGGTTGGTTTAAATGAGACGCAAGACGGACAGTTGTGTAGGGCAGACTGCGGATGACAATCCACGAATTGGATTTTCAAAACGCCGATCACCACCTTTAACCGATGATCGACGTGTATCCAGATTGCGGTGTACGCCGATGTAAGCGCAGAACAAGAGAAGTGATTATGAAAAGCAAACGACGACAGATCAGAGTCAACCGCGCTCCTGCTACACCGGACGGAAAGGTGGGCCGGCCTGCTGCAACTGCTGAACAAAAGGAAACTGAGAATCCGCAACCAGCAGAACAACCTGGCACCCGTGAGAAAGCAGCAGCGCGAGCGCTCGAAGAAGCCTTTGCGAAGGTGAAGAACGCAGTTCCCGCTTTCGGTCTAGGTTTGGAGCAGGTGGTCGCGCAGGTGCAAAAGAAGCATGGCCTGCGCGAAACCGGACGCCTCGATGAGAAAACCGCCGCTCACATAAAGGAAATCGTCCAAATCCTCCGAGAGCGAACAACCAGGGATCGAAAGCCAAAGACTCCAACCGCCCCCGCGCGTCCGGCAACCAGGCCACAGCGCGAAGAATTCAAAGTCCAAGGCCAAGTCCGGCTGCAGAATGGAGCGAAGGACGGAACACCCGGAGTTCCGGCAGCAGGTCTGCTTGTGCGGGCATACAACAAGGATTTATTCCGCGAAGAACCTCTTGGGCTCGGCGCCAGTCGGCTTGGCGTTCTGACTGACAAAGAAGGCCGCTATGAAATCCTCTATACTGCGAAACAGTTTGGACGAGCCGAAAAGAAAAGCGCGGACCTGATCGTGCGCGTCTTCCAGCCTGACAAGAAGCGCCCGGCCAATTTACCACGAAACAACAAAACTCCCGCACTCGCAGTCTCGGACACCGTTTTCAACGCCAAAGCAGTGGAGACGGTGGACCTGATCGTGGAAGGAAGGCAGCGCCCAGCTCCATCCGAATTTGAGCGATACATGGCAGAAATCACCCCGTTGCTGGAGGACAAGGGTCTCGCCGACATAAAGGAAAAGGAAGCGCCCGAAGCCGTGCGGTTCCTGACGGGTGAGACACAGATACCCGCATTGCACATTGTGTTCCTGGTGTTGGCGCACAGGCACAGCCAGGAAACAAACATTTCGCCGGAAGCCTTCTATGGTCCTTTCCGCCAGGGTCAGCCCACGCACCTGCCCGTGTTCCTCCTCCGACCGCGGCGTGTGTTGAAAGAGGCCCTGGAGAGATCCGTGGCCGAAAAGATCGTTTCGGCCAAACTCAAGAGAGAGATCGACCAGATCGTGGCGGCCGTGGAAGCCCTTCGGGGAAGCCGTCTCTTCCGCGAGAAGGACAAGCCTGAGTTTCCATTGCGAAATCTTTTGGAAGGGAGCGGGGCCTCGCCTGAGGCTCAAGAGGCCTTCGTGACGCGCATTCTGGAGCACGATGGATCGGGGAAGGAGTTTTGGGAAGCGCTGCGACGTGACCCCCTTTTCCAGCATGACGGTCTAGTCCACGACATCGAGTTCGCATTGCGCATGCATCTTCTGACCGGAGGCAATCGGTCGCTCGTAAAGGCGCTTCAGGGTCGGCGACGGAATGGGGGCCTCCGCACCAATCGCGACCTGATCCGTCTTACGGTTAAGAATTGGGAACTCCTGATCTCTTCCAGCAGCAAAGGGAGTAAGCCCGAACTCCCACCTGACATCCCCGGCAAGACCAGGCGACAAAAACTCAACAAGTATGCGCAGGTTCTGGTTGAGACGATGCAGAAGGTCTTTCCGACGGCCCATGTGGCAGAGGGAGTAGCGAGAAGGCCGTCGGTGGACGGCGCCCTTGTGGGTAAGCTGCTGGAGGGAAATCCCGGTTTTGATCCCAGGAAGCCACTAGCAGCCACGTTTCGGTGGGGCCGCTTGAAGGGAGCTAAGAAAAAAAAGGCCGCGGTCGCCCTTGAGGCCGTCCGCCGGGAGTTGCGTATGTTCCCCGATTTGGCGAAGCGCGATTACAGGAGTGCTCTCACGCAGGGGAAGGATTGGAATCCCATTCGACGGGACTTGTCCCGCTTTTTCGACAATACGCCGGACTTTGACTTCAGGAATGTTCGTATTAGCGAGTTCGTTGCCAAGAACGCCGGCGCGATGCAGGGCGTGAAAGACAAGGCCGCAACTGTCACTCAACTCAAGCGAATGCAGCGAGTCCTGCTTGTAGGGGCCTCCCGGTACGACCAATTGGAGGCACTCATGGGCGAGGGCTTTCATTCCGCCGCAGCCATTGCGGCTAAGCCCCTGTCCGGTTTCGTGCGAAACATGGGACGGCGCCTTGGGGACGGCCAAACAGCCAAGTACATCCATGCCGCGGCCGAGAAGAAGACCGCAGTGACGATGACGCTAACGGCAGCTTATCACCAGAACTACTATGACCACGCTATCGACGCTGTGGGTGGCAATAAGGAGAAGGCCTTGGAGGAAGTCCCATCGCTCGGGGAGCTTTTTGGGCCTGTGGATTTCTGCGAATGCGGGCATTGCCGGTCCGTGTATGGACCTGCAGCCTATTTCGTAGATCTGCTCCAGTTCCTGCGCAAAGATACCCTGAAGGCCTTCAACCTTTTGTCAAGCCTCAGACCTGACTTGCAGCATATCAAGCTCACGTGCGAGAACACCGAGACGCCGTTGCCTGCCGTCGATCTGGTGAATGAAATCTTGGAAAGTTACATCGCCCTCAAAGGAAAGCTCGATAAGACTACGGCAAACAACACCGAAGATATTTCCGCGGAGGAACTGGAGGTCAATCCACAATATGTAATTACAGCCGCCTACGACGAACTCAAGACGAAGGTCCATTCCTTCATGTTGCCATTCGATCGCCCCATTGAAGTTGCGCGGGGATACTTGGAGCACCTGGGCTCCAGCCGCTATCAGTTCATGGCGACATTCCAAAGTCACGGCAAGCCTAAAGATCCAGCCCATCCGGAAGGTGAAGTTGTTGAGGACAGCCAAGAACCAACTGCCCGGGTTCTGGCCTCCGAGTACCTTAAGCTCTCGCCGGAAGAGTATGCTATTGTTGTTGCCGAACCCTTGCCCAGCGGCATAAGCCCAGAGGCTAGAGAATTCTTCGGCTACCCGCTTGGCGCGTCTTCCTCCTGGCGTGAGGATCTCGGCCGCGTGCCAGAATTCCTGCGTCGAACGGGTGTGGCTTTTAGTGATCTGGTCGATCTCCTCAAGACGCGCTTCATCAATCCTGTCCAGACGGAACCATTACCAAACGAGCTTTTGGTCCTGTCCGCGCCCGATGGCGTATGTGACTTGGAACAGACTGTGATCCGACGTTTGGCGGGGCCATCGAAGCTTTCGCAAGAGGAATGGCTCCGCATCCATCGATTCCTCCGCCTCTGGAAGAAACTCGGTTGGTCCCTGGCCGAGGTGGACGCGGCGTCCTGGTCTCTCCATTCGAAAGACATTGACGGGC
Organism: Terriglobales bacterium; assembly: GCA_035606605.1. Classification (GTDB taxonomy): domain Bacteria; phylum Acidobacteriota; class Terriglobia; order Terriglobales; family Acidobacteriaceae; genus Gp1-AA145. Next base: position 10,020 of record DATNEX010000175.1, on the reverse strand, counting down.
CCCTGATAGAGAATCTGGCCCACATCCAGTGGCTGAAAACCACACTGGAAGTGGCAGTGGCCCCGCTCCTTAGCCTTTGGTCGAACTTGGACACTTTCGATCCAGGGGGTCTAAGACAAAGTCATTACGACAAATTGTTTCGGAATCGAGCTGTGATCAACGATCCCCTCGACAAAACATTCGACCTGGATCCGTTGACCGGCGAATTAGCTGATCCCTCTCAGTATCTCTCCAGCCAAACGGCAGCCCTTCGCGCGGCTCTGCGAGTGACGGACGACGATCTGACGCTTCTCCGCGAAGCAACCGGGCTTGACGGCCCTAGTATCCTCATGACACTTAAGTCGCTTTCCTGTTTATATGGCCATTCCTTTTTGGCTCGCGCACTACAACTTAAGGTCCAGGACTACGTTTCATTGTTGACCTTGGCCCGTGTGGATCGCGAATTACCTTTCACGCCGGGCAGCGCGGTAGAGTTCGTCGTTCGCGCCCGCCGAGTGCAGGAGTCTGGTGTCTCTCCGGCGCTGTTGGACTATCTCTTCCGTCACATTACAAGCACGTCCCAGAGTTTGGCGCCTGATGAAGAAGCTGTACTCTCCCTGCTCCAGAAAATCAGGGAGGACTTGTGCAAGATTTTGGACCAGACAGCCCTGGTGCCGGACCCCGATGGCAATCTTCTTCGAGAAAAGCTGGGCCTTGCGTTGGATCCAGCTCGGCTGGACCAGGCAGTTAAGCTCATCAATGGAGAATCACCAATGAGCGTTTCTGAGCAGATCGCCTTTGTGGAGCAGAACTTCGCTGGCTTTCTGCCTCTAGCCGAAGCAACCAAGCTGGTGAACTTGAGTGCCCAGGAGCGCAGGGACCGCATTTATCCCCTCCTGCTGGCTTATTTGCGGGAGTCGTTAAGCCGGAGCCTGGTGAAGCAGACCTTGGCCGACGCCCTAAAAGTCGAGCCGGCGACCGCAAAGCTCCTATTGGAAAAGACGGTCAAATCTGTCGATGCCAACGCAAACCTTGCTTACTCGATCGTTGCGTCTGCTCCATCGCCGGTCGCCAGCGGCACCTCGCTCAGTGTGGCTACGGGCGAAGGCGCGAAGTTCCCCGCCGTTCCATTCAACTGCACTGTTTGGGCTGCGAACGAACTCCCGACCTTCGATAACTCGGAAATCATCCGCGTGACCAACGTCTCCGTAGACACCCTGACGATTATGCGCGCTCAGGAAGGCACCAGCGCGCGTTCAATTGTCGTGGGCGACCAGATTGCCAACACCATCGCGGCCAAGACCGCTTTGATGGACTTCCTCGCACTGGTAGGCGACGGCCTCAATGCGCAGTATTTCGATGACAAGGATTTCAGTGGTAACACCGTGTTGGCGGTGGAGCCAGGTGTGAATGCATTTTGGGACAAGAATCATCTCCCCCAATCGCCTCTTACTATCGAGACTTTCAGCGTAGTATGGACAGGGCGGATAGTGCCTGAGCACGATGAAGCGTACACCCTCTACGTATTAGCCAAGGATGGGGTGCAAGTTTCCTTCGATGGGCAGATCGTCATTGACGATTTGACCGAGCCGTCCAAGCCCATCGAGAAGCCCCTGGAGCACCGCTGGACCTCACCGGAACCTTTACAGGCCGGGCGGCCCTATGATCTGAAGATCCGATACACCAAGACTGATAAGAAGGTTGAAGCTATCGGTTTAGCGCAGTTGAGCTGGAGTAGCGTCTCTACTCCGAAAGGCGTCATCCCTCGGAGCCAACTTTATTCCGGTGCAGCGTACGTTCCCTTGGAGGGCCTCCTTCTTACTTACAAGCGCCTGCACAAGGCCGCCTTGCTTGTGAACGAATTGAACCTCAGGGCAGAAGAAGTGGCTTATCTAACGGAGCACGGCACCGATTTCGACGGATTCGACCCGAATGGTTGGCCAATGGAACGGAGCGACCCTGAGCAAGTAGATGGCGCCGCACCTTCGTTGTTCAAACAATGGGAAGCCGTACAAGCCTTTGCTGCTCTTCGGGACAAACTTCCCTCAGGAGAGACCACGCTTCTTGACGTGCTGTCTTCAGCCAACGCTTCCGAAGCCGCCCAGCGGCTGGCCACTCTTGCGGAGTGGGATCCGGCGGACGCGGCCTCGCTCACTTTGGATCTTGGGTTGCCGGACGCCCTTTTCAAGATCGCGGCGGCCCCCACGCGCCTTAAGGCAGCGTTCGACTTGGCTAGTCGGCTTGGTGTCTCGGTAGGCAAGCTCCGCGAGTGGGCCATCCATAATCCGGACGAAACCCAGGCACAGGAGATTGTTCAGTCCGTCAAGGCCAAGTACGACGACGAAACCTGGCGGGCCGCCGCCAAACCGCTTAATGATGCCCTGCGTGAGAAGCAGCGGGACGCCTTGATTGCCTATCTTCTCGCTGACTCGCAAATCGTAAAGGCAAACATCCAGGACGCTGACGGTCTCTTCGAGCATTTCCTCATCGACGTGAGCTTGTGCGCTTGCATGATGACCTCGCGGATTAAGCAGGCCATCTCGTCGGTACAACTTTTCATCCAGCGCTGCTTCCTGAATCTTTACCTCAAAGAGGGCCTGACCCCGGACATGCTCGATGAGAATCGTTGGAAGTGGATGCGCAACTACCGGGTGTGGGAGGCAAATCGCAAGGTCTTCTTGTATCCAGAGAACTGGATTGAGCCGGAACTCCGGGACGACAAGACTCCATTCTTCCGGGACTTGGAGACTCAGCTCCTCCAGAATGAACTCTCGGATGTGACTGTAGAGCGCGCCCTAATGGGTTACTTGGAGAAGCTCGACGAAGTAGGTCGTTTGGATATCTTGGGCGTGTACCGCCACACCGAAGGATCAGGAGAGGACAAAACCGACGAAGTGCATATCTTCGGCCGTACCCGTAACGAGCCTGCCGTGTACTACTACCGGAAGTACATCGTCCGCACTGGGGTCTGGACTCCATGGGAGAAAATCAATGTGGACATCGATAGCCGACACCTCATTCCTGTGGTCTGGAATCGCCGGCTGTATCTGTTTTGGGCCAATTTCGTGGACAAGCCGGACCCGGATCAGGACTTGTCCGGGCCGGCTCTGGTGAAGACGGAGCAACAGCTCACTTATGACCAGTGGGAAAAAGACCAAGCTGCCTATGAAAAGGCGAGTTCTGTTTGGGAGCAGGGGCTAGCCGCCTATCAACAAGCCACGGAGGCCGTTTACTCGGCCCTGGGGATTGGCCCAGATGATCCTGAGCATGCTTTCTCAGTGGTACCGAACTTCGAGGATCTCGTTCCAAAACCCCAGAAGCCCAAGGGGCCGCCCCCGAAGTCTGCTCCCCCCGAAGCAAAGCCGCCAGCCATGCTCTGGGAAATCAAACTCGCGTGGAGCGAGTACCGAGAAGACCGGTGGTCGCCCAAGCGGTCGACGCAAAAGGCGCTTATGTCGAAAAGTGTGACGATGAATGGACAGCATCGCCCACCAGAGATTCAGGATCACATATTTACTTCCGTAGTCAAGGACTCGACTGAGTTGAGCATTTGGTGTCATTACCGTTATGAGTTTGCGTCCGACACACCGCATGACGATCTTCTAGTCTACGTTGGATCATTCAACAGCAACGGGTGCGGGAGTGAGATGAAGATTGAACCTACTACGGCAACTCTCTTCCAACTTCGCATCACGCCTGAGGGAAGTCGCATGAGTTTTGTCAGGTTCGATCAAAAGTCGGGAAAAACCCTGACGTTTTATGATCCCACTTTGAAACAATTCCCAGTGCTGGGGAACACGCCCACTCGTTATGAATTGGTGCATCCTCCCTATTCAATCGAGCCGCAGCTTGGAGGATTTGCAAAGGCAGTGTATCCATTCGCCTATCAAGATGCTCACCGCACTTACCTCGCTCTGCCCACGGTGGGCGAACCACACGTTGAAAGTATTCTTTTCCCCAACCCTCACATCGGCTTCGGGATCGTGGAGGATGACGCCTTAGCATCAGAGTTCAAATACATTGAGAAAGGTGACCCGGCGACGGGGAGCACACAAATCTTTGCACGCTCCAAGGTCCTTGGTATTGCCGGAGCCCAGGCAAAGCCAATTCACACCTAAAAGGCCCACGATTATGACGCCTACCAATACAATATCCGATAGTAATATAACTGTTCCGCAGACGGCCGAAGCTAAGATCAAAGATCTTCAAACCTATCTTCAGTTCCACAATCTGTTCCACCCGTTCGTTTGCAATTTCATGAAGAATTTGAACTGGAAGGGTGTCCCAGGCCTCGTTACCCGGGAACTCCAACAGCTCAATAATGACCCCTCTGAGTTAGAGACACTTTTCGAACAGTTGTATGTACCGGCGGAGGACTTCCACGAGGGTTACCCTTTGGAGCGAGTTGACTTTGAGGGCGGAGCGTACTCGGTGTACAACTGGGAACTATTTTTTCACGCACCGCTCCTTATCGCAACCCGACTCAGTCAAGAGCGGAAATTCCAAGAGGCTCAGAACTGGTTTCACCTCATCTTCAATCCCACTACCAACGACGCTGGGGATGCCCCCCAGCGCTACTGGATAACTAGGCCATTTTTTGAAAATAGCAATCCCGAGAAAGAGCATATCGTAGCCGTGCTCAGAGCGCTGCATTCTTCGGATTCGTCCGAACGGGAGAAAGTGAAATCGCAGATCGAGCAATGGCGCGACAACCCTTTCAAGCCACACCTCATCGCCCGCCTTCGCATCACCGCCTATCAGAAAACAGTGGTGATGAAATACATCGACAACCTCGTTCAGTGGGGCGACGCGCTCTTCCGACGGGATACGATCGAATCCATCAACGAAGCCACTCAACTCTTTGTCCTGGCCTACCGCCTGCTCGGTCGCCGGCCACAGGAGATCCCTCGGCGGATCAAGAAAGGATCGGGACGCACGTATGCCGAGTTACAGCCAGAGTTAGATGAGTTCTCGAACGCTCTGGTGGAGTTCGAGAACGAGTTTCCCTTCACCACTGACGACAGCGGCTCAAGCGAGACTGGCGCCACCACGAGTGACGGATTGGGGCGTTATACGGACTTTTACTTTTGCATTCCCGGTAACGAGAAGCTGCTCGGCTACTGGGACACCGTCGAGGATCGCCTTTTCAAGATCCGTCATTGCCTGAACATCGAGGGCATAGCGAGGCCGCTGCCGCTTTTCGAACCACCCATCGACCCGGCCCTGCTCGTTAGGGCCACAGCGATGGGATTGGATATCAGCAGCGTTTTAAGCGATATCAGCGCACCCCTGCCCCCATACCGATTCCAAGCGCTTGTACAGAAAGCCGTGGAGCTTTGCCAGGAACTCAAATCTTCGGGCGGAGCACTGCTTGCAGCCTTGGAAAAGAAGGACGCCGAAGAACTGGCGGTGCTGCGAACGGGACAGGAGTTGGCGCTGCTCAAAGCGGCGCGGGAAGTACGGAGAGGACAGCTCCAGGAGACTGAGGCCGCGATCGAAGCCTTGCGCAAGACCCGCGATGTGGTGGAAGCCCGCCGCCGCTTCTATGAAAATACACTGAGCGCCGGACTAAACTTCCATGAGAAAGATCAATTGGATCGACTCAAGGCCGCAAATGACAAGCAGGGGGAGGCGCTTAATTTCGAGCTAACGGCGCAGGGGACGAGCCAAATCCCGAACGCCACAGCCGGTGCTTCCGGCTGGTCCTCCCCAGTCGTGACGGCACAGTTCGGCGGCAGCAACATCTCTTCAGCCAACGCGGCCTATGCGCGCTATTTGAGTGGCCAAGCGTCCGACGAGACCTACTTCGCGACCAAAAGTTCCATTATGGGTGGTCACAAGCGGCGCGAAGAGGACTGGCGCCATCAGAAGAGCCTCGCCGAGAAGGAACTGATCCAAATCGACAAGCAGATCGTTGCAGCGGAAATCCGCCGTGCCGTTGCCGAGATCGAATTGCTCAACCATGACAAGCAGATCGAGAACAGCGAAGCCGTGAACGAGTTCATGCGGGAGAAATACACCAATCAGGAGCTTTACGGTTGGATGGCGGGCCAAATCTCCTCGGTGTTCCATGAGACCTATAAACTGGCCTACGATTTGGCCAAGCGAGCGGAACGGGCTTACCGGTTCGAGCGTGGCCTAACGGCTTCGAACTTCATTCAGTTCGGCCACTGGGACAGCGCTCGTAAGGGATTCCTCTCAGGCGAGCGACTGGCCTTGGACCTGAAGCGGATGGAGGCGGCTTACATGGACCAGAATCGCCGCGAGTACGAGATCACCACGCAGGTTTCTCTTGCGGCTCTCGATCCAGAAGCTCTGTTGGCCTTGAAAGAAATCGGTCGTTGCCGATTCAAGCTCCCGGAAGCCCTCTATGATCTCGAATATCCAGGTCATTACATGAGGAGGATCCGCAGCGTGAACCTCACGATCCCGTGCGTGATCGGCCCTTACACCGGCGTGCATGCCACGCTTACGCTCCTCAGCAGCACCATTCGTGCGGATCCCAACTCTCAGCGGCCTTACGAGTCCGATAACGAGGGGGAGGATCCTCGATTCATCAGAAACTTTGGTGCTCTGCAGTCTATCGCTACGAGCCACGCTCAAAATGACAACGGTATGTTCGAACTAAACTTCAAAGACGAGCGTTACTTACCATTTGAGGGTGCCGGGACTGATTCCCAATGGCAACTGGACATGCTCAAGGCCACGAACGCCTTCGATCTTAACACTGTTACGGATGTAATCCTCAAGATAAGTTATACGGCAAGGGAGGGCGGAGAAGTCCTGCGCCAGAAGGCCCTGGAGCGTGCGAACCTGCCGAAGCCTGAACCGCAGTTTCCGTCTTCTGCGACCTCTGGAATGAAGCTGCCCATGCAAACGAACTCGGTCACCCTTTTGAGCGTCAAACATGAGTTCTCGAACCAGTGGCATAAATTTCTGAATCCACTGGACACGGAAACTACCCACACCTTGGCTCTAGATCTCATGCCTGCCTACTTCCCCTTCCGATTCCGCAACTCAAAAAACAAGATCAACCGCGTGGATGTGTTCTTGAAACTCAAGGAAGGAGTCACGTACGAAGATGGCAATGATTTGAAACTCACTTGGCAGGGTAAGGACACAATTCTTAAGGTCGAGTCTCCTCTCAACCTGCCTCACGGGATACCCTTGGAGAATGGCGATGAAACCTTGGGCGCATGGACGGTTACGATAACCGAGGCGAATCTTAAAGCAGCGCATCCGGACTTGTGGAAGAAAGTAACTATCAACGGACAGGAGCGATGTCGCCTCGACCCTGACGCCATCGAGGATCTCTTGCTGTTGGTACGTTACACCGTCCCAGAAGGTTGACTTGGAGCGAAGAATTGCTTTGGATTAGACATCATTAGACCTCGGCTCTTGGAGGCAAACCTCCGCGCTGAACATTCCTCGCCGTCGAGAGATCGAGAAATCGGCGTCATCAGCGATTACGACACGTCGCGGATATCATACTCCACATCCGCTACACAGACCGCAAAGACTTCGGATCGCTGACGCGGCGGCAGTTCCCACGTTCAAGATCCCTCATCGAAAGAGCCCACACCCGCAGGTCGTGTGCGCCTGTCTTGCTGTCTTGCGTCGCCCAACCGCTGCGCGGCCACACTCGCCATCTGCATTTGTCATTTCGGGTTCCGATGTTTGTCAAACGAGGAATTGGCAAGTTAAGCAAATTTAAGAGCAATAGAGTAAAGTATTGGAGGCGGAGGTCGGAATCGGACTTTTTTAAGCGTCGAAACCGCGCCAAAATGGCCCAAATCTGTGCATGAATCAAGCCTACACTATCCCAACAAGAGCCAGCACGCACCAGCACTGTTGCTGACACTTTTGCTGAGCGCGACATGAGGTCGCTCGAGCAGTTGTTTGTTTATGAAACCTCCTTGAGAGAACGCATTACAAACCTGCGGTTCCGTCCGCAGTAGTCTAGCGGCACCGGCGTGACTGGTAACGGTCGGGTCGGAAGCTGCCGTGACAATGCACCTCCACTCGATGAGTGAGGAGTCGTCCGCGAGGACGGTTCCGCGGCTGCCAGCGTCGAGGCGGTCGGAGGGCTAGACTCGATGACACGCCCAACCCAGGTGAACTGCCGCAAGCATCGTCAAATGTAACGAGCCAAAGACGCTGACAGGCTCCAACCAAAACGGGTACGCAGTCAGGTCGCTTGTTTTCAGCATGCAGGCGCACGGACCCCGAGGACTGCCGGTGTAGTAGGCAGGGGCTAAATCATCCATCGCTGCTTGAGCGAAACTTGGTAAACCCAACATCCCTCCTCCTCGGAGGAAGGCCGACCGCAAGGAAGGTTGATGGGGTGTGGGGCAACGGAACGCTGGAGAAAGCCAATGCCGTCCTGTAATGGGGCGGATAGGAGTTGCAACATCACTCCGCCGCGCAAGCGGGCCGACTTCCGGCATGGTCGTTCGTTACGAGAAAACCTGTGGAACCTCCATAAGAGGAAGAGCAAATGAACGTGGATTCATCCATGTGTGCGTCCTCGGCAGATCGCCATATTGGGAACACAGAACTGGCCCAAGTGTGACCGGAATGTCAGGAGGCTGCGAGCCGGTATCGTAAAGGCGACACGGCAACCGTCGTGATGCCGGCTCCGCTCACGCGGGGCTTTGTAGCGGCTTGAGCCGGATGAGGAAACTCTCACGTCCGGTTCTGAGGGGAGGGAGCGGCGGCAACGCCGTTCCCTTACCCGACCGGTGCCAGGATTCTTCATGGCCCACGCACTTGATAGAATCGTAGCGGGTAATTGGTCGCCTGCGTGTCGGTGAATTGGAACGTGCCGGGCGGCGCTTCCACCGCAGGACCGAGGTTCACCCATGTGTTCAACGGCGCGGCCACGTTGGTGCTCGCGAGGATCGAGTAGCCCGGACCGCTGAGGTTGCTGAAGCTAAATCGGAACGAACCGTTCCCCTGCTTGGTGACACCGGACAAGGGGAAAGCCGGATTGAACACGCCTTCTACTGCACCGATATCAAGCAGGCCGATTGGCCGCGGATAGCCGCGCTGGTCGGTGGAAAAGGACTGGACCGTGCCGGTGTCGATGGCCAGCGAGCCAGGCATTGGTGGCATTGTGGGCGTAGGGCCGCCGTAGTTACCAAGGGGGGCGAGTAGAGGATCGGCAGAGAGTGGCAGCGGGCCGTTTTGAACGCCCCAGTAAAGTACAGTCTTTACCAGGTTCATGCCATTGAAGTTGAGGGTTCCGAGGTTCTCGATGTCCGCCATCGCTGAACCGCTGTTCCCGGCAACAATGGTATTGGCGAGGTTCAGCACCCCGAATTCATTATAAATGATCACCTTGGAAGAGGGCGTGGTGTTCGCGGAGACGGTGGTGTCGATGAGCGACAAGGCAGCACGATTGTAGATCGCGCCCGCCTCAAACCCAGCCTGGTTTCCGGAGAGCGTGCAGCGCTGGATTGTGAGGTTGCCTCCGGTGTCATTGTAGATCGCCCCGCCCGAATGCGCGCTGTTAGCCGCAAAACTGCAGCGGTCGAACGTCAACATGCCACGGTTAAGAACGGCACCACCATTGGTGCCGGCGGCGCTGCCGTTAGCCAGGGTGACTGAATCTACCATGCCGGTGCTGCCACTCGCCGCGTAGAGAATTCGACTGTTATGGTTGGCATTGACTTGGATCCCGCCGGGCAAACTGGACGCATCAATCCACAAGCTGTTCGAGAGCGTGATATGGCCACTGGTGAGCGTGATGGTCTGGCCAGAGAGCGAATTCGCGAAAACGATTGTGTTCGCGTCGGCATTGGTATTGGCGTAGCCGATCAGGTTGCGTAGCGTGCCGGCACCGCTGTCGGCCAGACTGGTAACAACCAAGGTAGTCGGCGTGAAGGAACTGTCAGCGGCAGTGGAAGCAACATTGCCGCTGAAGGTCGGGCTCACCAGAGTTAGCGAAGCATCTCGCGCGAAGATCGCACCGCCCACGCCTTGTCCGTTTTCTCCTGAGCCGCTTGCCCCGATGCCTCCCAAGCCATTGGTGGCCAGATT
>DATNEX010000174.1:0-119546 GCA_035606605.1 Terriglobales bacterium | reverse complement strand
GCGGTCTGCCGCCCAGGAATAATTTGTTAGCCCTTCTGCGCGAGAAGGAATCTAAATAAGTTCATATGCAGACAGGATTTACTGAGGAGAAAGAAGTATCCCATGAGTGGCAAACCAGGGCTGATGCTCCGCAGAAACATCGCGGGTACCTGGTTGCCGCAATTCTGGGAGTTCTGTTTGTGGTGGCTGCCGTCGTGGGAATTGCTTCGCGGGTCAGTGAGCACAAAGCTCTTGCCAAGGAGACCGAAGCGCTGACCGTCCCCACGGTCTCGACGATTCATCCCAAGGCAGAGCCTCCGCAGGAAGAGTTGGTTTTGCCCTCAACCCTCCAGGCGTTTATCGAAGCCCCCATCTACGCTCGAACCAACGGGTATTTGAAGAAGTGGTACAAGGACATCGGCAGCCGCGTGCGCCACGGTGAACTCCTGGCCGATATCGAAACTCCCGAAATCGATCAGGAATTGCTTCAGGCGAGGGCGGCGCGCGAACAGGCCAGCGCGCAGGTCCAAATCGCAAGAACCTCCGCCAAGCGATGGGAAAACCTGCAGAAGATGGATGCGGTTGCCCAGCAGGAAACCGATGAGCGCAACAGCAACTATGCCCAGGCCGAAGCGAATCTCTCGGCTGCGGAGGCAAACGTTCGTCGCCTGGAACAGCTGGAGTCCTTTAAGCACGTCTACGCGCCGTTCTCAGGGGTGATTACGAAGCGCAACGTGGACACGGGCGCGCTGATCAATGCCGGCAACACCGGTCCGAATCAGCAGTTGTTCAACATCGCGCAGACCGATCCTATACGCATCTACGTCGGTGTGCCCGAGGTCTATGCCGACTCGGTTCGTCCGGGAGTGAAGGCAAATGTTCAGCTGACATCAGCGTCCGCGGGCTCGGTCTCGGGCAAGGTCGTGCGCAACTCAGAATCCATTGACCCTGAGTCTCGCACCTTGCTGACAGAAATTGATGTGCCCAATCCGAGCGGGAAGCTGCTTCCCGGGGCCTATGCACAGGTACATTTTGCCCTGAAGGTGGATGTTCCGCGACTCACAATTCCGGTGAATGCCATGATGACCCGCCCCGAAGGAACGCTGGCGGCGGTGGTTGACGGCGACTCGAAAGTTCAGTTGAAGCCGATTGTGATCGGGCGTGACTATGGCCGCGAGATTGAGGTTCTCAGCGGGATTCATCCATCCGATCAGGTGGTGCTTAACCCGAGCGACTCGCTTGAGTCCGGACAACAAGTTACTGTCAAGCAAGTCCGGCAAGGCGGCCTGCTGCAGTGAAGCGCGGCCTCGCATGTCTGGTGATCTTGGCGTCCGCGGCAGCCTTCGCCGGCGAACCAAAATACCAGAAGCCAGAAGTCAATACGCCCCAAAACTGGCAGGCTCCATCCCCGTGGAGGGAAGCCGCTCCGAAAGATTCCCTTGCCAAGGGTACCTGGTGGACGCTTTTCGGAGATTCCGAACTGAACGAGTACGAGCAACGGGCGTTGGCGAGCAATCAGACCCTCAAGGCGGCGGTGGCGCGGCTTGCAGAAGCCCGGTCTTTTGCGCGGATTGCGGCGGCAAATTTCTACCCCCAGCTGAGCGTAAACCCCTCAGCCGAACGGCAGCGGCTTTCGGGAAACCGCGCGTCCGTGGGCGGAGTGTCTCCAACCACGCCGGTCACGCAAAACATTTTCCAGATTCCCTTCGATCTCAACTACGAAGTTGATCTGTTCGGGAGAGTTCGCAGGAGTGTTGAAGCTGCGAACGCAACCTATCAAGCATCCGCTGCAGATCTTGAGAATGTGCGTTTGACCATCACCGCTGAGGTGGCGGCTGATTTTTTCCAGTTGCGCGAACTCGACGCCGAGATGGCGGTGGTGCGCAAGGCCATTGACTACGAACAAAAAGGACTGCAAGTGGTCGAGAATCGCCATAGCGGAGGTGCAGCCTCAGGACTCGACGTTGCCCAACAGCAGACGATCCTCAGCGCCAGCCAGGCGCAGCTTTCCCTCTTGCAGCAGCAGCGTGATCAGTTCCAGCATGCCCTGGCGGCCCTGCAGGGATTGCCGGCGTCTTCGTTCGTCGCGCCCGTTCGCGCCCTGGCTGCCGAGCCGCCTGCGGTGCCAATGCTGCTTCCTTCCGAACTGCTGGAGCGCCGTCCCGACGTGGCCGAGGCCGAACGCAATGCCGCGGCTGCGAACGCTCGCATCGGAGTAGCCCGGGCCGCGCTTTTCCCCAGCATCGGGCTCGGCGGGTCCGCTGGCTGGGAGAGCAGAAGCCTACCAAGTCTGCTCAATGTCTCGAGCACCTTCTGGTCGCTCGGGATTTCAGCCCTGCAACCAATCCTGAATGGCGGCCGCAACCGAGCGGCGGTGGAAAATGCGCGGGCGGCGTATGAAGAATTGGCGGCAAACTATCGCGAGTCCGCGCTGGTGGCTTTCCAACAAGTCGAAGATGCGCTTAGCAGCCTGAATGCGCTTTCCACTGCTTCCTCCTGGCAGCAGCAAGCGGTGGAGGCCGCCAGCCGAGCGTTGACCCTCGCCAATGCACGCTACAGCGGCGGCTTGGTTACATACCTCGATGTGATTACTGCCCAAGAGCAGCTGCTCACGAATGAACGTCTGGCAACGCAGCTTCGCGGTCAACGCCTGGTTTCTTCCGTACTCCTGGTGAAGGCACTGGGTGGTGGTTGGGATAGCGCGAGCTTGGCGGCGGTCGGACTCAAGCCCAGCGTCAAGCAAGCTCTTCAGCCCTGACCGACTTTCCTGGTAGCCTAATCGCGAGAATTCGTGAAGCAGACTCTCTCATTCTGCCTGATTACATTTGCCCTGGCGTCAAATGCCGCTAGGGCGCAAGACGAAATCGTCGCGGTACCCAACCGGCCCACGGTTTCGACGACGGCAGAACCCGTTCAACGCGGTGTTCTCGAAACCGAATGGGGCATCGACGCCGCATCATCGCATCAGGACATCAACGACCTGTTCAAGTTCGGTTTGACTTCGAACTTCGAATTCCGTCTGGCGAACACTCCTATGATCGCGGACTCGGGAACGCACGGTTTGGGGGACACAGCAGTTGGCTTCAAGTACAGGCTTACTCGCGATTCCGACCATCTGCCCTCGATCTCCCTCATGTACATGCTTAAGGCGCCAACCGCAGCCAGCGGGCTCGAATCGGGGGAGACGGATCATTCCTTCACGTTCCTCGCCAGCAAGGACCTGGGAAAGAGTCATTTCGACTTCAATTTGGTCGGGAACCTCCTGGGAACGCCAAGGGGAGGCTTCCAGCACAACTTGCTCAATGCTCTCGCCTGGAGTCACCCAATCCGCGGAAAATGGGGGGCAACCGCGGAACTATCGGGTGTGACGGCGGCCCAGCATGGCGTTCCGGGAAGTGCGCAATTCCTCACTTCCGCCATTTATACCCTCAAGCAGCGGTTGGTCTTCGATATGGGAATCGCGGGAAGGATAGAGGGAGAGATCCCGCATGCGATGTTTGTCACTGGCGTTACTTATTCCGTGGCAAACCTTTACCATGGTCGGCGAAACGATTAGCCGCTTGTTTCTAAACCAGGTACTAGAAAAACGCGTTTTCCCCCGAGTTCCATGCGACTTTATCCAGCGGGTCTGCATCCCATTATGCGTGGTCCTTGCGTGCTGAGAATTCCGCGCATTGGACCCGTGAACGTAATACACTAGGAACTCATGGAACTGCTCCTGAATGTCGTTTGGGTCCTGATTGGGGGACTGGCCCTCTGGTCATTTCTGGGCTCTTCCTCGAGGAGCCAAAAGCGGTTTCTATTCGCACTCGTTGCGCTATTTTGTGCAGTCCTTCTTCTTTTCCCGGCAATTTCTATTTCCGATGATCTTCATTTCCAGGCATTCGTGTCTGAGGACTCGAGCGCGAGTAAATGGCTGCCGAGTGCTGCACCAACAAGTCCAATCGAGTATTGGGCAACGTTGCTGTTGGCGATTCTCCTTGCGCTTTTCCACCGTTCTTTTTGGTTCATCCGTAAGACGAAGTCAATCTTACGATTGTCGACCCTCCTCGACCGTCCGGTTCTCGGGCGTGCTCCTCCTGCTTTGATTCTCGCCTAGGTAAGCTCGCGAGATAACTTCGCGATCCCGCTCTGAATTTCCGTCTGGAACGGAGCAAATTCAATCATTACAGCCCCGAGCGACTGTAGAGGGATTGCCCAGAGCTTAGCTGAGCGTAGCGGAACGCACCCCGCTGAACGCGAGGGTTGCCGTCACAAGTTTGCCGGCGGGGACAAAACTCGTCGCGCAAGGAGCAGGCGCGGCTGAAATGGTGATTTCACCCCTGAGCGTCGCCATTGCAGTCGCCCTGCTCTAATTTCGCATTCAACAACATTTACCCGCCACCTGTCACTCGCGGCGTCCTTCCCGGCAGCTCTGTTAAACTACGTCGTTTCGGAGGAGCCGATGCGCGCATACTGCCGGTCATTCTTGTTTTTCCTATTCCTGCTGACATCCTTTTCCGTATACGCTCAACAGACCTCCGTCGACACCGACAGCAAAGTCGAAGCTCTCCTCAAGCAAATGACCCTGGAAGAGAAAGCGGGTCAGCTAACACAATTCGTGGGCAAAACCCCGGAGTCGCTGAAAGCCGTCCGCGAGGGGAAGGCGGGATCGGTGCTGGGTGTGCTCGGGGCTGAAAACGCCAACGAAGTGCAGCGCGCGGCGGTCGAGAATTCGCGCCTCAAGATTCCCCTAATTCTCGGTTTTGACGTTATTCACGGCTACCGTACAGTGTTTCCCGTCCCCATCGCCAGCACCGGCAGCTTCGATTTGCCTTTGCTCGAGCAAGCCGAACGTGTGTCGGCGAAAGAAGCTACTGCCTCGGGGGTCAAATGGGTGTTTGCTCCGATGGTCGACATCGCGCGCGACCCACGCTGGGGTCGCATCGTCGAAGGAATTGGCGAGGACCCCTATCTCGGTGCAATGGTTGCCGCCGCCAAGGTGCGGGGATTTCAGGGTAAGAACATGGCCGACCAGGACAGCGTGGTGGCTTGTGCCAAGCACTATGTTGCTTATGGAGCAGTGGAAGGTGGCCGCGACTACAACACCGTCGATATCTCGGAACAGATTTTGCGAGAGATTTACTTGCCGCCATTTAAGGGTGCGGTGGATGCAGGGGTCGGCACCCTGATGTCCGCCTTCCAGGACCTAAATGGAGTGCCGGGGATTGCGAACCACCACACGCTGACGGACATTTTGCGCAATGAATGGAACTTCAAAGGCTTCGTTGTGGGTGATTGGGGCGCGGTTCACGAGTTGATCGCCCACGGTTTTGCCTCCGACGACGCAGATGCCACCGCTAAGGCGCTTGCGGCAGGCGTTGACATGGACATGGTAGACAATGCCTTCCAGCACATCCCCGAGCTCGTTCGCTCCGGGAAGCTTCAGGAAAGCGTTGTCGACGAGGCAGTCCGCCGCGTTCTTCGGGTTAAGTTCCAGGCCCGTTTGTTCGATCATCCTTACGCGGATCCCAATCGCGAGAAGACCGACATTCTTACCGCGGAGAGCCTGCAGATTGCACGCAGGCTCGCACAGGAGTCGATCGTCTTGTTGCAGAACAAGTCCGACGTTCTCCCGCTTGCCAAAACAAAGACAGTGGCGGTCATCGGACCGCTGGCTGACGACCAGGCTTCTCAACTCGGCCCTTGGGCGGGAGACGGCCAAGCCAAAGATGCAGTAACGCCGCTCGAAGGAATCGTGGCAAAGCTGGGCAAGGAGCATGTTCTCTACGCCAAAGGAGTGGAGATTCCGCCTTACGAGGGCGGACTGGCCGCTGGAGTGGCTGCGCCGGCGCCACCGTCTGCCACCGGAGTGAGGGGGGTTGCGAACACCGGCAAGGCCGCGAGCATTGACGATGCCGTGACCGCCGCCAAGAAGGCCGACGTGGTTGTCCTGTTTCTCGGAGAGCTGGCCGGTATGACCGGCGAGGCCAGTTCCCGCTCATCTCTTGATTTCCCTGGCGATCAGCTGAAGCTGGCGAACGCAGTCATCGGAGCAGGGAAGCCGGTCGTACTGGTTGTCGAAAGCGGTCGCCCTCTCGACATTCGCTGGGCCACCTATCACACTCAAGCCATTTTGCAGGCTTGGTTCCCGGGGGTTCAGGCTGGGAATGCGATTGCCGATCTTCTGTTTGGCGATGCCTCTCCCAGCGGACGCTTGGCCATCAGCTGGCCGCGAAGCACGGGCTCTATCCCTGTCTACTATAACCATCGCAACACGGGCCGTCCCGCGGCTCCGGATCGCTGGAAAACCGGCTACCTTGACCTGCCCTCTGGCGCCCTTTTTCCCTTTGGTTTTGGTCTGACCTATTCCAACTTCAGCTACGGTCGCCTTTCTGTTAAGACACCGGCAATCTCCCAAGATGGAATGCTCGAAGTCAACGCCGAAGTGGAAAATACGGGTGCTCGCGAGGCCACCGAGGTCGTTCAGCTCTATGTGCACGACCGCGTCGGGTTGACCTCGCGCCCGGTCCGTGAACTCAAGAGTTTCGAGCGCGTCACCCTTCGGCCGGGAGAGCGCAAGACCTTGAATTTCACCGTCAAAGCCAACGACCTCGGTTCTTACGATCCGCAGATGCGGTGGGTGGTGAATCCCGGGGCCTACGACGTGTGGGTCGCTCCAGATTCTGCCAGCGGTGTGCAGGGCTCGTTTGAAGTAAAGTAGCCGACCCGAAGCCGTGCCGCTTCGCCAGTGAGGTCGTCCGTGCGTGAGGCCGCTGCCTTGACTCCGGTCAATGCTCCCCTGTAAGTTTTCCAAGTTTAGAATGCACACGGCAGCTGGGAGATAGGACTCGATCGTGAACAAAAGGACCTTTATGAAGCTCGCTTCTCTTGCAGCGGCGAGCCCGTGGTTCTCGGGCATCCTGGCCTGGGGGGAGGAGCACAAGCTGACTAACTGGGCAGGAAATCTTGAATACGACACCGAGAGGCTCTACTCAGCTACCGACACTGCGGACGTGCGTCGCTTCGCAAAGGCCAATACGAAGTTCAAGGTTCTCGGCACGAAACATTGCTTCAACGACATCGCGAACACCGGCACCGAGTTCCTGTCCGTGCGATCGCAGGACAAAGTCGTCGATATAAACGCAAAAAACAAAACCGTCACGATTGAGGCTGGTATGAGCTACGGACAGCTGGCGCCGTTTCTCGATCAACACGGTTTCGCACTTCACAACCTTGCCTCGCTGCCGCACATTTCAGTTGCCGGTGCATGCACTACCGCCACGCACGGATCCGGCGAGAAAAACGGAAATCTGGCCACCCAGGTTTCTGCGATCGAGCTCGTGACCGCCTCAGGAGATGCCTTGAGGCTCTCGCGCGAGAAAGATGGCGAGGTATTTCGCGGAGTCGTTGTCGGACTGGGTGCTCTAGGAGTAATCACCCGGCTCACGCTTGACGTTCAGCCGACGTTCACCATGAAGCAGTACGTTTACGAGAACCTGCCTCTCAGCGAGTTAAAGGAGAGCTTTGCCACAATCGAGTCGAGTGCGTATAGCGTGAGCTTGTTCACGGACTGGCAAAAACAGCGGGTAAATGAAGTTTGGCTCAAGGTTCGCGAAGATGCCGAACCCAAATTCGACGCTAGGCCACAATTCTTCGGGGCGAAGCTAGCTACCCGGAACCTGCACCCGATAGCAGAAATCTCCCCGGAAAATTGCACCGAGCAGATGGGAGTGCCGGGGCCGTGGTATGAGCGCCTGCCGCACTTTCGCATGGGATTCATGCCGAGTGCGGGGAAAGAGCTCCAGTCCGAATACTTCGTGCCGCGCAAGCATGCCGTCGAGGCAATTCTCGCGATTGAAAGATTGCGCGACAACATTAGCCCGCATCTCCTGATCTCGGAAATCCGTACCATCGCTGCCGACGACCTTTGGATGAGCACCGCCTACAAGCGGGACAGCGTTGCCATTCACTTCACCTGGAAGCAGGATTGGCCCGCGGTGAGCAAACTTCTACCCGAGATTGAACGGGAACTGGCGCCCTTCGAGCCGCGCCCGCACTGGGGGAAGCTCTTCACAATGCCGCCCCAACAATTGAGGCCCAAATACGAACGGCTGCCGGAATTCGTGGCTCTTGCGAAGAAGTTCGACCCGAGCGGCAAGTTCAGGAATAAGTTCCTAACAAGGAACATCTTTGGCTGAGTAGCCAGGCGACTAAGGCGCGAGAGGCTACCCCGCGGAAACTGCTTTCGAGATCGAACCCACAGCCCCTATGCCGGCTGCTCGGGCGGGAACCCTAGCCGGCTATCTCACCACTAATCGGATCTCTGCTCCGGCCACAATTTTTTGCCCTGCCACAGGCTGCTGGGCTACGACGATTGAAGCAGGAGACGGCCCACCTGCTTGCGGGGATGTCGCAGCCTTCGGTGAGTTCGCCTGCGGCGGATTCCCCCCCTCTATCATTACGGCATTTTGGCCCTGCGCCCGCGAATCTTCGCTGGCAGCAGCTGGAGAGGGATCGACAGCCTCCGTCGCCTGGGCGACCGTTACCTTTCCCAGGGAAAATCCCGCATCCCTTATCGCCAGCGTCACTGAGCCGAGCGGATGCCCAACGAAGCTGGGCATTACATAGGCAGCCAGCGAGTCCTTGGCGACCAGCAGACTCACCTTGGGGGCCGCAACATCGACCGAATTCGCGGGAGGGTCTTGCGCAAGAACTTGCCCTGCGGCTGCATCGGAAAACGCTAGCTCTGACGTTGAACTATCGAGCCCGCGCTGCTGCAGGATGATGGAGGCCGCACGCTGGCTCTCCCCCACCACTTGCGGGATGGCGACCCTTTGCGGACCCACGCTGACCGCGAGCCGCAGCACCCATCCCCGCCTGACCACCCTGCCCGGAGCGGGGGTTTGAGAAAGCA
Source organism: Terriglobales bacterium (assembly GCA_035606605.1). GTDB lineage: Bacteria > Acidobacteriota > Terriglobia > Terriglobales > Acidobacteriaceae > Gp1-AA145. Next base: position 110,671 of record DATNEX010000174.1, on the reverse strand, counting down.
CTCGGCCCTCCGGCACGCTCGCGCTGTAGTACTGGCCGTCGACCTCGGTTGCCAGCGAGAGGCCCTCGGCAATATGGTGCGCTTCCGACGGGGTTTTCCCGCGAACGTCCGGAACTTCGACCTCACGCCCGTGAACCGCCAGCCGCATGGTCACTAGCGCTGAGACCAGAGCCACGGTCAGCAGCAAGAGCGCCGTTGACATAACTTTAAGAAACCCGCGCACCTGCACGATTATAATTTGCGCTTTCTCTAGCCATAGCTGCTGAAGGGAGAAGGCAACTTGAAATTCATCTTAGGCGTGGTTACCGGAGTCATGCTGGTCGCCGGCGGGGCATATTTCTATTTTGCAAGCGGCAGTGCTCCGGTCGCTACTACAGACGGCAACATGCCATTCGAAGGAATGCTGGCACGAAAGGCATTGCACGCGCGCATCAAGAAAGAAATGCCGCAGACCGTGCCGATTGCTGCAGATGACGCCGGGTATATGGCCGGTGCCACAATCTACCGCGAACATTGTGTCGTTTGCCATGGATCTCCTGGAGCCGAGCAAAGCGCGATCGCCAAAGGAATGTTTCCCAAGCCCCCGCATCTTTTTCGCGGTAAGGGTGTCACCGATGACGAACCCGGCGAGACATACTGGAAGGTCGCTAATGGCATTCGTTTGACCGGCATGCCCGGCTTCAGACAGACCTTGACGGAAGCTCAAATGTGGCAAGTCAGCATTCTTCTCGCCAACGCTGACAAGATCTCAGATGTCGTGAAACAGCAGCTGACGCCACCTCCGATGCCCCTTCCGTTGATGCCGCAGAAAGGAAAATAGGAAGGTTCCTTCCACCTGCAGGCCAATCGGGCCGGTAACCGCTGGGACATTTCGCGAGCCGCGGGGGTTGGTAAGACCGAATTGGCCTTCATTCATTCCAGAGGCACTTGCTTCGCTCGAAAGATGTCGACTTGATTAGGTGGGCCACTGGCATGATGCTGGCAATGCGCTATTTCCGTGATCGGGCCGCATGTTCCAGGGCAAAGTATCGGGACGAAGGGAGGGCTATGGCCAGCAACCTTGGGCTGCCTCATACCACTTGGCGAAGGCACCGCAGTTGCAGGTGCGACCAGGATAACGTTGCTAACTTGCGGTTTGGGATATAATCCCCACTTTGCTTGCTGACCGCTGATCCTCGATCTTCACGATTTTGCGGGGACTATTGACGACCAAGGACAAGAAGGGAAAAGACAAAGCGGTTACGCTCAAGGCAGTCGCAGCGTATGTAGGACTTTCTGCAGGCACCGTCTCATCCGTCCTCAATGACGCCCCGTCTGCGAAACATATCCCTTTGCAGACTCGGCAGAGAATTCTCGCTGCCGCGCGCCAGCTTGACTATCGTCCCAACTTTTTTGCTCGTTCGCTACGCAAGCGTCGAACTCATACGATCGGGGTGATTGCCGAAGCGATCGGAGAACCCTACGGTTCAGGTGTGATTGCCGGGATCGAAAGCGGAGTGCGCCAGAAGGCGTACTTCTTTCTGACGGGCGTTCACCACCACGATCGTGAGTTGTTCGAGCGATACTCCCGCCTGCTCCTCCAGCGTGGCGCTGAAGGCATCATCACGGTGGACTACAACATGCCGCACTCCATGCCGGTGCCGGTGGTAGCCATTCCGGGACACACAGAGAACGAGGGCGTCACCAACGTCGTGCTTGATCACCGCCACGCCGCGGAGCTGGCGCTCAAGCATTTGCAGGAGCTTGGGCACACCAAAATCGCTGTTTTCCACGGATATGCACAGAGTGCGGACGCAGCTTATCGGTGGAATGCGATCAACGAAGTTGCTCGCGAACTTGGGATTCCCATCGAACCAGACCTCGTGGTGCGCCTCGATTCAAGGGACGCGACCCCCAACCTGGGCTATCCCTATGCCAAACAGTTGCTCGACCGCAAGAAAGCCTTTACGGCCCTGCTTGCCTACAACGATATCTCCGCCATCGGCGCCATCCGCGCATTCGAGGAAGCTGGCCTTAAAGTACCTGACGATATTTCGGTCATTGGCTTTGATGACGTCCCTGCTGCAGCGTTCAACCACCCCAGCTTGACCACCGTACGACAGCCATTACACCGCATGGGAGAGCTTGCGGTCGAAGTATTGATTTCGAGGATCGAAGACAAGGGCGTAGCGCAGCGCGAAGTCGCGGTTCAACCCGAGATCGTCGTTCGGGAATCCACAGCTCGCGCGGCAGCGGGAGCGCATTGACCAGGAACCGCAAAACGCGGATACAGCAATCACTGTATTGAATCGAATTGACATTCTGTAACAATCTGGTGAGAAGTGGGTTAGCGTCGCGTGGAGACGCCCGTGTTCGCCGTCGCAATGGAAAGAAGAGCCGCCACCGTCCTTTGTATCGATGACGAGCAGACTGCGTTGCAGCTGCGTCAGACCGTATTGGAATCTGCGGGCTACCGCGTCCTCACCGCGAAATCCGGCTCCCAGGGAATACAGTCATTCAAATCAGAAGCTGTGCATGCAGTCGTCCTCGATTACTGGATGGCCGACATGAACGGCATGCAAGTGGCAAGGGAAATTCGCAAACTGAACCCGTCCATTCCTATCATCATCCTCTCCGCTTACGGAGAGTTGCTAGACGAGAGTCTTGGCATTGCCGACATCTGGATCCGCAAGGGCGAAGAAGACCCTCAGTACCTCATCGCGCGCCTGGACGAGCTCCTTAAGAATCGTTCTGTCTCACGAGTTTAGCGCGCCCGCAGCTTACAATCCTGTTGTGCCAGAACTGATTTTCTTTCTAGGAAAGGGCGGGGTGGGGAAGACAACGGCATCTTCCGCCTACGCGGTCCGTGTTGCCGCCCGGTTTCCCAAGAAGAAGGTTCTCCTGGTCTCGACCGATCCCGCACACTCTCTGTCGGACATTCTTGAGCGCCGCGTGGGCAGTTCCCCGAAGCCGGTTGGCGCGGGGAACCGGCCCAATCTGTCTGCGTGGGAAATTGATTCCGAGCGCCTGTTCCGGGGATTCCTTGACGCGAACAAAAAGGAAATAGTCCAGGCAGTCGAACGCGGTTCTCTGTTCACCGCGGATGAGATCTCGTCGTTGCTCGAAACTGCCTTGCCAGGCATGTCAGAAATGGGAGCGCTGCTCGGAATCCATGACGGGATCGAGTCTGGGAAATACGACACCATCGTGGTCGACACTGCCCCTTTCGGACACACGCTCCGATTGTTTGGTCTCCCAGAGCAGTTTGAGAAGCTGCTGAATTTCCTGGAAACCGCTGCTGAGCGAGATCAGGTGCTGGCACAGCATTTTGGGGGCGTTCGGACAGGTCAGAAGAGCGACTTCATTCGCAAATGGCACGAAAAGCTGCAACAGATTAGAGCTGTCTTCGAAACTGCCCGCCTGTTTCTTGTTACGACCGCTGAAGATTTTGCTCTCAACGAGTCCTTACGCTGCATTGGTCAGCTGGCAGAAGCCCATCCAGCGATGCGGTTAAGCGGTGTTGTTCTGAACCGCGTCATTCAAGACTTAGGTGGTTGTGAGCACTGCTCGGAAAATGCGAAAGCGGCAGAAAAAGCCGAGCGGCGCCTTCGCAAGCAATACCAGGACGCCGAGTTTTTCATCGGCGTCGACCCCGGCTTCCCCATTTCCGGCTTGCAACAACTCAAGCAATTGGCGGACGCGGTGTTTGGAAGAAAGCAGGTTCGCTGGCGAAAGCCCGAAACTCCCTCGCAGGGTCAGAGGCCGCCCTTCTTGCCTGCAGAATGGCCGACCCTTTCCGCTCCGCTTACGTTCGTGCTCGGAAAGGGTGGTGTTGGGAAGACTACGATCTCAGCCGCCTTGGCTCTGCACTCGCGGCAAACCTCCGGAGATGAGGTTGAGATATGTTCCGTGGACCCTGCTCCATCACTCGACGATATCTTCCAGACGGAGGTGACGGCTGTCCCCCGTCCGGTTTGGGGTGATCCTGGCCTGTGGGCCTCGGAGCTCGATTCTGTCGCGCTTTATCAGACCTGGGTAGCAGAGTTGCGCGATGAGATTGAATCGGCAACATCCCTGCGGCGTTCAGGCTTGCAGATCGATCTTTCCTACGAGAGGCTGCTCTTTTCCGACCTGTTGGAAATTGTGCCGCCTGGCCTGGATGAGGTTCTGGCTATCTTTCGCATCATCGAGCTATCTCAGCAGGAGTCGCGCAGAGTGATCATCGATATGGCCCCTACTGGCCATGCACTTGAGTTGCTGCGCACGCCCGAGCGGATCCTGACCTGGTCGCGCCTTTTGTTGAAAAGCCTGGCCTCGCACCGTAAACTAGCGCTGGCCCGCGAGGCTGCCGTCAAAATCGCGGAACTGGAGGTGAGGGCGCGTGAGTTGTCGCGTGCTTTTAACAGTGCGGACGTCGACTGTTACGTCGTGATGCTGCCCGAGCCCCTTCCCGATCGCGAAACCGAGCGCCTGCTGCGAGAACTTCGCGAGCTTCGGATCAAACCCGCAGCTACCTTCGTGAACCGGGTACTCTTGTGGGATAGCCCAGTAACAGTGCGTCGCGCACGGGTTTCGCGAAGCCGGGCGCCAAATCTCTCCGCGAAGAGTGGCGGGGAGAAACGGGAACTATGCGGGTGCTGCCACGATGCGGCAGGGTGGCAGGCGCTAGTGCTCTCCGGGCTCAAGAAGAAGCTGGCAGTCGACTCCGTTTACGTGATTTCGGCTTTCAGCCATGGGCCGGCAGGCAAGCGCGGATTGCTTCAGGTCACCCGAAATTTATGGCAACTCAGCTGAAATCGCGCGATCCCCGCGTTCTTTACCTCTATGGCGTGACCCAATCCCAGCCCGCAAAATCTGCGCGACTTGTCGGCGTCGATCAGCATAGCCCGGTCGAAGCCATCGAGTGCGAAGGCGTTTTCTGCTGGGTAAGCCGAGTATCTGCGGATGAATTCGAAGAGTCGCTCACGAAAAACATGGAAAATCTGGACTGGCTTGCCACCGCCAGCGTTGCTCATCAGAGAGCCATTGGCAAAATCGCGCAACACGTGGATATCCTCCCGGCAAGGTTTGGTACAGTGTTTCGCCACGAAAACTCTCTGCGTTCTCACATTCGCGAGCACGTCCGCGAAATGGGAAAGGACTTCAAGCGTATTGAAGATGCGGAGGAGTGGGGAATCAAAATATTCGAGACCGCGCCCGTGGCGGCCTCGATTCCTAAGGCCCGCACTGGCAAAGAGTATCTTCAGGCGAAGGCGGCCCTTCTGCCAAGGAAGAACGTAGCGCGAATACCGGAACCGGAACTGGCGGAATTTCAAGAGGCGCTCAGCAGTGCTGCCGAGGCGAGCGCTCCGGCAGGCCGTATCGGCACCGCCCAGCGCGGACTTCTCTTCCAGACGTCATTGCTCGTGAAACGAACCAATCGTTCGCGCCTGGAATCGGTTCTCAAAAGGTTCTCGCGCAAATGGGCGGACTGCCGACGCATCGAATGCAGCGGACCTTGGCCCCCCTATTCGTTTGTCTCTCAGGACTCGAAGCCACTATGAATGCATCCGGAACAATGGTCTTTGCCGACACGAACGAAGACGATCAACTCGCACTCGTTGACATTCTCGATCACGTGTTGAACCAGGGTGTCATCCTGCGTGGCAACTTGGTGATCTCGCTTGCAGGAGTCGACCTTGTTTATGTGGGACTCGACGTCATTCTCACGTCTATTGAAACGGCGGTGCGTCACATCAATGCCGTCTCACGTGTTACCGACAAAACCTCCTGAACAATGCCGATTCTCCTCTACTGCGTGACGGAAAAATCTGAGCTGCCAAATCTCGGCACCGGAGTCGCTGGTGTTCCGGTTTTGACATGCGAACAAGGAGAGCTTGCCGCACTGTTTTCCCAAGGTGTGGGGGCAGAAAGTTGGGTCGGTACGCCGCTCAAGGCGTCCGCACGTCAGTTCCATCAGGTCTTGCACAGGGTCTTCGCATCGCGAGCGATCATTCCGTTCCGCTTCCCAACCCTGATGCGGGAGGCGGAGGAACTCGCTGCGCATATGCGAGCCAACGCCCGTGAGTACTTGGCCCAACTGGGGAAGTTCCGGACCTCCGTGCAGATGGATATCACAGTCGTCCATTCTAATCCTCTCGCGACCCGCCAAAGTTCCGGTGCGGAATATCTGTACGAACGGCGTAAGCAGTCGGAGGAACTCGATAGATTCGCAAAGACGCTTTACGCTCATACCGATTCCGCAACCAGAGATTGGCGAACTCGCCCGGCCCAACACGGGCTCAAGATTCTCGCGCTCCTTGATCGCGATTCGATCGCGGTGTTCAATAGGAGTCTTCAAGCATTCGCAGTCCCGCCAGGTCTGAGCATTCGTATCAGCGGGCCTTGGCCAGTAACTGAATTTCTCGAACTTACGCAAAGCCGATGAACTCGATGCCAGAACCTGACTCCCGGGTCGCCAGCGCTGGAAATGCAGATAGCGTTACAAATGGCACCGACTCCCGTATTGACTGCTCACCAGAGAACATCGAGCAGGGACTTGCCAAGCTGGTGTTGGGGTTGATTGAGCTTTTGCGACAACTGCTCGAACGCCAGGCCATTCGCCGCATGCAAGGAGGCTCGCTGACCGACCAGCAGGTCGAGGAGATGGGAGAGGCTCTGATGAAGCTCGAGAGGAAGATCCACGAACTTGCGGACCACTTTGGCCTGACCCCAGCCGATTTGAACCTTGATCTGGGTCCGCTGGGAAATCTGCTCGAAAAATAGCAATTGGGTTTTCCCCAACCCACTCCGGTCGCAGGTTGGGAGGAAGGGCGCGAGCAGCTAACGCCATTGGGGCTTGAGGCGCAAGCTTTCGCCGCCGAAGGTGCGTTGGTGAGCGTCAAGTTTTCCCCAAACGGAAAGCCATGTCGCGGTACCATACATGGTCCATCATCGCTTCGAGGGCTACATGCGCAATCTAGTTCTGTTCGTTCTTCTCATCTCCCTACCATCGCTTGCCCAAAGCAACCCTTCTCTCGCGACGCAGCGGGCAAAACATCTGCGTCGCGGAATCAATCTCAGTGAATGGTTCGCGCAGGTATACGATCCGAAGGGCTACACGAAGGAACATCTTGTGGGATGGGTCACGAGTGATGACATTGCTCTGATCAGAACCATGGGCTTTGATCACGTGCGTTTGAGCATCAACCCCGAGCCCATGATGCGCCACAATATGGCCGACCAGATTCCTCAGGAATATCTCGGCTATCTTGATGCAGCGGTGAAGATGATCATCGATCACGGACTGGCGGTGATTCTCGATATGCATCCGGAGAGCGACTTCAAGGCAAAACTCGTCCAGCAAGACGACCAAGTCGAGCAGTTCTCCGACTTCTGGCGTGCCCTCGCGCGTCACTACTCCAGCTATGATCCCGAGACGGTGTTTTTCGAGGTTTTGAACGAGCCTGAATTTCGCGATCGCTATCGCTGGGCGGGCGTGCAGGCGAAATTGGCCGCCGCGATTCGCGATGGCGCGCCCAGGCACACCATCATCGCCGCTGGAGCCAACTGGTCGAACGTTGAGAACCTGCTCGCGATGACGCCACTCTCGGATCCCAATGTGATTTACAACTTCCATTTCTACGATCCACATACCTTCACGCATCAGGGGGCAACTTGGGGGGAGAACTATTGGCATTTCGAAACCAAGCTTGCCTATCCGCCGGAAATGAGCAACGTCCAGAAAGTCGCAGCTGAACAACCCGATCCCTTGAACCGCTTTGCTGTGCTGCGCTACGGCCTCGACCAATGGGGCGCGAACCGCGTTGCGATCGAGGTCGGCCAAGCCGCCGAATGGGCTAAGCACTGGAATGTTCCGCTTACCTGTAACGAGTTTGGAGTCTACCGCCGGTACTCGGATCCGCAAGATCGCGCCCGCTGGCTGCATGACGTTCGCACCACGCTCGAGCACTACGGGATCGGATGGAACATGTGGGATTACGGCGCCCGCGGGAGTGGTGAGGGATTTGGGGTGGTAAACGGCCCCAGTCAGGGCCCCAACTCACCGGATGGGGTGACGCTCGAAGCGCTCGGGCTGAAGCACTGACGCACTTTTGTGATTCCTGGCCGTGCCCAAAGCGGATCCATCGCAGCCTCAAAGAGTCAAAAGGGAAGGTTATCGGGAGAACCTCTAGTCGATCGCGTTGATCTGCCGCGCCCGCATCGCTCGCTTACGTTCGAGCAACATCTCCAGCGCCTGTTTCGTCTCGGCCGAAAGGTGATATGACTCTTTGTCATCCGGATACTGGCGCGAAATCACGTCCGCTCGGAAGGCCTGTACCGCGTGGGTAACTTCGGCGGCTGCGTCACCATAGCGCCGAACAAATTTCGCAGGCGGTCCAAACGTCAGGTTCAGGATGTCGTGAAAGACCAACACCTGGCCATCGCAATTAGGACCCGCGCCGATGCCAATGGTTGGAACACTGATCTCTTGGGTAATCATTTCCGCCACTTCGCGGGGAATTCCCTCAAGGAACAAGCACGCAACGCCCGCTTTATCGAGAGCGACGGCATCGCGCATCAGATTCTCGATCTCGGAAAGAGACTTTCCTTGTACTTTGAATCCACCCATGCGGTTCACGGACTGCGGCGTGAGCCCGATGTGTCCTGCGACAGGAATTTCAGCGTCGATGATCTCACGAATGAGAGGCACGCGCCTTTCTCCGCCTTCGACCTTCACTATCTCCGCTCCACCCTCTTTCACAAAGCGAGTGGCGTTGCGCCGTGTCTCCTTTACGCCGACATGGTAGGAGCCATAGGGCATGTCCGCCATGAGCAGCGCGTGGTGTATGCCGCGTCGCGCGGCCTTCACGTGGTGCAGCATCTCGTCCACAGTGACCGAAAGCGTGTTCTCGTGGCCCAGCATGGTCATTGCCAAGGAATCGCCGACGAGCACAACATCAACTCCGCCTTCATCGACCAGACGTGCGCTGGAGTAGTCGTAGGCGGTCAGGCATGTGATCGGTTCGTGACGGAACTTCTTGTCGCGGAGAGAGCCGACGTTGATCTTCTGACGCGGAGCGCCAATTGGAGTCAGACTCACGATGTCCTCCAGTGCCCCTCCGCAACCCTGCGGATAGAGCCTGTGCAGCGGCATGGGAACCGCTTAAAAAAATTGTAATCCCTTAGCGCGGGCTCGTCGAGGCTCTTTTTGCGGTGGCTAGCGCGGATTACGTTCTCTGCCGTTTGAGATGGGAACCCAGCTTGCCCAAGGGCGGAATTCAGCTTAGGGCGTCAAGCCTGGATTGGTCGATTGGGGATTCGAATGGCGGTTGCGCCACACAGGAACGAATTGATTGGCCAGGTGACAGATGATCCTGATTCTAGGCGCTGGCCGCTTCCTGGCTGCCCAGCGGCAGGAAGTATTGCGTTCCTTTGATTGGCGCCGAGACTTTGCGCAACAACTCCTGCAAATCGTCGTTGCGCTCGACGAAGTCGATCTCCGAAGTGTTCACGATGAGCAGGTCGGAAGATGTGTAGTGAAAAAAGAAGTGCTCGTAGGCTTTTGCTACTTCTTCCAAATAATCTTCGCTGATCGCCTTTTCTCCCGGGGCATTCTTCTTTTTGAGCCGTTTCTTTAGCACCTCAGGCGTGGCCTGCAGGTAAATGACTAGGTCAGGCGTAGGTAACTGCTCGCGGAAGTAGTTGTAGTAGCGGTTGTAAGTCTCCAGTTCCTGATCGTTGAGGTTCAGGCAGGCGAACAGTTTGTCTTTTTCAAAGATGAAATCGGAAACGACCACCTTCTGCGAACGGGCGCCGAGGTCAAGAGCCTGCAACTGTTCGAATCGCCGGATCAAAAATGCGAACTGTGCTTGAAAGGCGGTGCCGGGTTCGCCGTCGTAAAACGCGCGCAGGAGCGATGGCTGCTCGGGGTCAGTAACCCGCTGTGCATTCAGCCTCTCGGCGAGAATCGTGGCTAGCGTGCTTTTGCCGACTCTAATAGGACCTTCGACTGCGATGTAGCGGGGAAGATCAAAAAGCTTGGCCATGAAAGTGAGTGCGAAGGAAGATCACATTTGAGAATATCCCGAGTGGCAAACCTGCGCAATTGAGGAAGGAGTTAACAGGGACGACAAGCAGTTAGCACTTGGGATTGGGTTGCATAACCAGCAAGCGGCTGCAAATTTCTGACTGCCTCCGACCGACTGCTTCTTCTACAATCCAAGCATGCTCTTTCCCGCACTGACGGGTGCTGCTGCCGCGGTTGCTGCCGGATATCATTCCATGGCTCCTAGAAGTCAATGGTTCGGGCGCGCATTTTGTTCTCTTCCGCGCGGGATGAAGCAGATGGCGCTCACTTTCGACGACGGTCCCAACGACCCGCACACGTTCAACCTGCTCGATGTCCTGTCGAAGCACAATGTCTCGGCAACGTTCTTCATGATTGGTCGCTATGTGCGGCAGCGTCCTGACATCGCGAGTGAGGTCAAGAATCGGGGACAGGTGATTGGCAATCACACCTTCACTCATCCCTTTCTCCCCTTTGAGTCACTTTCGAACGTCGGGAAGGAACTTGGGGAGTGTCGTGAAGCGCTAACCGACGCCGTTGGGGAACACTCGAATCTCTTCCGGCCACCGTGGGGAGCACGACGGCCAGCAGTCTTCCGCACCGCACGACAACTGGGCTTCGAACCAATCATGTGGAGCGTGACCGGGTTTGATTGGAATGCACCCTCGGCTGAATACATTCAGAAAAAAATCACGCGGCAGGTCTCAGGCGGAGACGTGATTCTGCTTCACGACGGCGGTCATAGGGCCTTCGGGACAGACCGTTCTCGCACTGTGAAAGTCGTCGACTGGCTGCTCACCCTCTACCAGGCCGAAGGCTACCAATTCGAGACCATCCCATCGATGATGAGCCGGCTGCGCCCTTCCCCGGCGCCCTCTGATCCGGCGGCTCCGCCCGAGACCTAACAAGAGCAGGGATGATCCTTGTCGCCTGACGGTCCAGGCATTCAATGACGAGAGCCTTTCCATCGCCCTTTCTCGGGCGAACCGGCTGAACGCAGCCTCTTAAAGGAACGAGTGCTAAACTGACCAGTCTCTCGGGAGCGTTTGTGACGGATCCTGTCCTACTTATTCACGGCGGCGCGTGGGCCATTCCTGACGAACTCGTCGAAGCGCATTTGAACGGCGTGAAGAAGGCAATCGATGCCGGTTGGCGTGTGCTCGAAAAAAGGGGCTCTGCTCTTGACGCCGTCGAAGAAGCCGTAGTCATCATGGAAGACGACGAAGCCTTCGACGCCGGTCGCGGCAGCTTCCTCAATCGCGAAGGCAAGGTCCAACTCGACGCCCTGATCATGGATGGGGCCACTCTCCGTGCTGGCGGCGTGGGATGCGTCGAGCATATCGCCAATCCCATCCGGGCAGCTCGCAAGGTGCTCGGCGAGAGCCCCCACGTGTATTTTGTAGGCGAAGGAGCTGAGCGCTTTTCCCAGGAGCACGGGATCCCGCTCTGCCGAAATGAAGCCCTCATCATTCCACGCGAGATTGAACGCCTGCGCTCGTATCAGGAGAACCCGGACGCGCACCGACGAGACCTCTTCTCTTCGCACACAATCTCCCACGACACTGTCGGAGCCATCGCTCTCGACGTGGATGGCAACATCGCCGCTGCTACCTCAACTGGCGGTACGCTCAACAAAGCTCCCGGCCGGCTGGGTGACTCATCCCTGATCGGTTGTGGTTGCTATGCAGACAACGCCAGTGCGGCGGTTTCCACCACCGGCTGGGGGGAGCCGATCATGAAGCTGGTGCTCGCAAAATGGGCGGCGGACCGCGTCGCCTCGGGCAACCTTCCGCAGTGGGTTGCCCCTGAAGCCATGTGTTACCTCAAGGAGCGCGTCAACGGACACGGCGGCATCATTCTGCTCGACGCCCAGGGACACTTTGGCATTGCATACAACACGCCGCGGATGGCGTGGGCACTCAAAACCAAACAGAGGTTTGACTGCGGCGTGGTGGCTTCTGAACCGGGCATGGTGTCGTCCAACTAAACAGCGCTATAACGTTCTTGCTTGCTTTCGCACCATAAAGTGATGTAAAAACCTGCGGAATCCTTCGCTTCCTGAAAATACGCTTCACCAACTCCGAGCATGAGCCTATCTTCCTGCTCGGATATCTCCTTGTGCGGAGGCGCTTATGCGAATTCAGAGATTCTGCTTCGTTGTCACCATCGCGCTAATGCTGCCCTCGCGGGTCCTAGCCCAGGGTGTTGCCAGCGGTGATCTGCACATTACGGTCATCGACCCCCAAGGACAGGCGGTTACCAACGCCACGGTGGTGGCGCGCGATCAGGCAAAGGGAGTTGAGCGTGCCGCCTCCTCTAGTGGTACGGGCGAGTATGATCTCGTCGCATTGCCGCCATCGTCTTACACCGTAACAGTCAACGCCGCAGGTTTTGCCGCATCCACGGTGCAAGATGTTGCCGTCACAGTCGGGGGCTCTGCCAATCTGCCGATCACTCTGGCTATTCAGGGAACGAAGGAAACCGTTACGGTGAGTTCCGAAGCCGCCCTAATTGAGACGTCCCGCAGTTCCACCACGGACCTGGTGGATGAAAAGCGCATTGACAATCTGCCCATCAACGGACGCAACTACATCAACTTCACGTTGACCGATTCCCAGGTGCTGCGCGATGCCGCCCCCAATACTGGTGCCGCCCCCACTTCCGGCCTGAACATGAGCGGCCAACGCGCTCGCTCCAACCTCGTAAACGTCGACGGCGCAGATGCCACTGACAACTCGATCAACGGGGTGCGCTCAACCGTCTCGCAGGAGGCCGTGCAGGAGTTCCAAATCATCACTAACAGCTACTCGCCGGAATATGGCCGGGCGGCAGGCGGGGTCGTTAACATCGTGACTCGCTCCGGCGGAAACGGCTTTCACGGCGACATCTTCGGCTTCCTCCGCAATCGCGCCTTCCAAGCGGTAAACCCCTTCAGCACGGTCCGAGATCCCGCCTATACTCGTGTGCAAGCGGGGGCTGCATTCGGTGGGGCCATTAAGAAAGACAAAACTTTCTATTATTTCTCCTATGAGGTGACCCGCCGGCACGAGACAGGTTTTTCCAGCATCGGCGCCAACAACTTCGATCTGATTCCGTTCAACACCTCTCAAATCGGCATGCCCTTTGGAACCCTGCAGCTGACCCAGCCTCAGATTGGTTTCTTCACGGACCCACAAAACCTTGGCGCGGTTCAGAGTTGCCCCATTCCAAATGCGACGCTGTGTCCTTTCACGGCGGAATTTTTTAACTACGCAGTTCTGGCAGGCGCCTCGTCGGGGCAGGCGATCAATGGAGCTTGGCCAACGGCCATGGTCCAGGGAATGACGGGTGGCGCGCTTTCCGCATGGCAAGGATTTCCAACTTCTTGTACGCCCCCCGGACCCTGCGTGCCCGTACCAGCGTCATATCAAACCTTGGCTTCTCAGATCGGCAATTTTCCGGTCTTCGAGGGTACGAGTCTCTACTCTCTGCGCCTTGACCATGCTCTCACCAATAACCACCGGCTGATGTTACGGGGAAACGTGAGCCCTAGTACGGTCAACGGGATTGAAGTTAGTGGACAGGTCCAGCCCTTCGGACAAAACGCCTACTCGCGCACCTCTGAGCAGACCTATCGGGACCTGGCCATCGTTGCCCAGGAAACCGCAACCATCGGCAATAACAAGGTGAACGACTTCCGCTTCCAGTACGCGCGGCGCGGTCTCTCATATTTTTACAATACCGCCATTCCCGCGGGTTCAACTCCCGCGGTCAATATTACTGGCTTTGCTTACTTCGGTCGGGAACCTTACTCCTATATCCAACGCACCGAGCAGCGGTATCAATTCAGTGACAACTTCTCCTGGAATGTTTCCGCACACAGTCTAAAGTTCGGTGCTGATTTCAACTACATACCGCTCCAGGCGGTTTTCACGGTGAACTATGGTGGTGTGTACGACTTCGGATCGGTCACGGCTTCGAACCTGGGATTCGATTCTTCCGTCTGTCCCAACCAGGGCAACTGCTTCCAGGATCTCTCTCCGGTTCAGGCGTACGGAGCCGGAATCCCGGGCTCCTATGTGCAAGGGCTCGGCACACCCAACGACTCCTTTACGAACATTCCCATGGGTTTCTACTGGCAGGACTCCTGGCGCGTGAATCGCCGGCTTACGTTGAACTACGGCGCTCGCTATGACTTAGAGATTCCACCAAAATTCAAAGCGCCTACCGGGCTAGCCGCAACCGGGTACAACTATTTAAGTCTTCAGAAGGGAATTCAAACGGACAAGAATAATATCCAGCCGCGCATAGGGCTCGCCTGGGATCCGTACGGAGACGGCAAGACCGTTTTCCGAGGTTCCTACGGGATTTTCTACGATCACCCGCTGCTCGGACTGTACTTCCTCGGGGACGCTTCCGACGGCTCGACCAGCGGACAGCTGGCCTTCGGTGGCACGAGTGGTTGCGGCGGCGACGGACAACCTGGGAATCTGAATGCAATTCCCATTTTCCAGGGGCTGCCTCTGAACACGCTGGGCTTCGGTTGTGCCCCCTCACCAAATCCCAATACGCTCTCCGGGCTGGAATACTCTCCCAACGAACAGAGGTTCTCCTGTCCAGCGGCCGGCACCAACTGTGGCGTGAGTTCCAGTTCCGTTTTTCTCCAGCAGAATTACTTGAACCCTTCGACCTTTCTGCCACTCGGATTCCAACCATTCGGGTATCCGCAAGGCAAGAACTTTGTGTATGCCTACTCCCAGCAGGTGAATCTTTCATTCGAACGCGACCTTGGCGAGGGCTATGCTCTGAGTGTTGCCTATAACTTCAACGGCGGACGTCATCTGAATCGCCCGATCAACGCCAACACCATTCGCGGCGATCTGATGGTGAGTAATTTCTTTGCTGCCCTCGCGGCAGGACAGAACGTTGCCAGCCCGTTCACGGTAGGAAGCGGAAATGCCCATTGCGGCAGCGGACCGGGCGGGCCCTGGGTCAGCTCGTCGCTCATGAATTTCTTCCGCCCGAGCGGCCTGAATCCTTCGATTGCCGGAGCCCTGCTCGCGGTAGGGGATGTAGCCTGCGTCGCGCAGGCCGAGCAGGTGATACTCGGTCTCAAGAGTCAAGGCTTCAATGCGGCATGCGATCCTCTGAGCGGCTCATTCAACAACTGCATTCCATTCGGCGACATGGACGGCAACTTCTCAAACGGCAGCTCTGTCTATCACGGACTTACCGCCAATCTACGCAAGCGCTTCAGTAACCATTACGAATTCCTGGCCTCGTACACCTGGTCGCACACGATTGATGACTCCACCGACTTACAGTCTACGCTGACGCCGCAGGACAGCTACTTCCCACATCTCGATCGCTCGACCTCGCTCTTTGATCAGCGTCACCGGTTCGTGTTTAGCGGTGTTTATCAAACCGGACATGTCGGCGGCAGTAGGTTCGCTAGCGCATTCTTCAGCGACTGGACGTTCGCACCAATCATTGAATTCAGCTCCGGACGTCCCTTCAACATCATCACCGGCAATGGAGATAACCTGCAGCTTTCGTCGCTTACAGGCCGACCAAATACCACGACCAACCCGGACTGTGGACAAGCCGTGCAATCCAAGTTCTCGCCGACCGGCGAACTGCAGGAGCCGTGCATCGCACAGTTCGTGCCTGCCTTCTTTGCGACCGGAGCAACGCCAACTCTGGTGCAACTCGATGGAAATCTCGGGCGCAATGCAGGCCTGACACCGTGGACAGTGTTCAACGACCTTCGCGTTTCCAAGCGCATAACGATCCACGAGCGCGCAAATCTGGAGTTGATCGTGGATATGTTTAACTTGGCGAACAGATACAACGTCGCGGCAGTCAGCCCATTGTTCACCAATGCTGGCCAGCCGACCGCCGCCTACGATCCGCGTCAATTTCAATTCGGAATGAAGGTGAACTGGTAAGCTCGAAGTGCCGTCGATTTACCACTCCGCTCGGAGCTGGCTTGAGATGGTGTGGCACCGCGTGCCGTTCTGAGTGACTTCGGAGGCCTCCGATTGAGACCCCTTTTCTTCCGCTCAACCGAGGCCCCTTTGAGAGGTTCTACGCCAACGCCTGGTTGACGTTTTCAATGGCTTCGTCGATCTCGCCGCTGTTCTTGTAGCCAACCGTAACACAATCGACCCCGGCATCGCGGAAGGCGAACCTCATCGCTTTCTGCCGGTCCTCGCGGCCAAACGTGCCTTCGCCGACGAGCTTCATCGAGATTACGCCCATGCCTTCTTTCCGCACCTCTTTGACGTGATCGACAACTTCGGGAACATTGCCTAATCCCTGCGTCGCGTAGTCCTCCGCGTCCATGCTCTTGCCCTTGTGATTGACGCGAATCATGGCAATGTCGAGCCACTTGTTTCCGGGTACTTTCCGCAGAGCGGGCAATCCGTGCACCGATGCGCCGCGGCTCACGATGATCTTCTTCGATTCAGCCTCTTGAATCGCGTCTTGCCAGCGGGCGGTGTCGCTCGGCCACGTGCCCGCGTGCTGCCAGTGCAACAACATGATGTCGAAGTATTCGGTGTTGGCCAGTTTGCGCAACTCGTCGAATTTCTCCTGCGGGTTGACGCCGTTGTGGAAAGTGGTGACCTTGGACATCAGTTGATAGCTGTCACGTGGAATGCCTTTGAGAGCGATGCCTAGCATCTTGTGCATCTCGCCGTAAGATTCGGCGGTCTCGAAGAAGCGGATGCCGTGATCGTAGGCATAGTGAACCAGGCGGGTGAATCCGTCCTGTCCGAGCGCGCGCTGCACCTCTCCACTAAAGCTTCCGGTACCGAACGCCAGGCGGGTCACCTTGACTCCGGATCGGCCCAGGGTTACATAGTCGGTGGCTGTTCTGCGCTGCGCAACGAGCGGAAGACCGCTGACGGCGATGGTTCCGGCGGCAAGTCCGGTCTTCAGGAATTCACGACGGGTGAAATGGGACATTAAGACCTCCGCGAAGCCCCAATGCGAGGGATGTTATCAGAATTCGAGGGTAAAGGGAGGGCACGTCGGTGTGGCGCGAGCAGCGCTGATTGCCACCTGTAACTGCCGCGGAGATCGGTGCCAGATCCTCAGAACCAAGCGGGGATCCAAGTAGCCGCATTCGTCTGTTCAAAACGGAACCCTATGCGGTTGCCTAATCTAGCCGTCGTGAACGGCAAAAGCTCTTTGCTCCTGGGTCGTGATTCTGCCCGGTTGCGGAATGCAAGCGGCAGTTCGTACCAAGCCTTATTCCTTATCCCCGATGGGACGGCGATAATGACGGGCGTCCTCAGTTTTTCTGCGGAATGGGTGATTCAAAAGTGCTCGTCCACGCCGCTATGTGGCTGGGCGATATGGCCAAGTGCCTGGGCCTGAATGACGCGGTCCCACGGACCACTGCGCCAGTTGTCTTTGATCTGATCATGCCGGATCCATCTAGGAAGCTCAATGAAGAGATTGCGCGCGATTCCCTGCGCATAGGGCTCATAGAGCGTACGCAACTGCACGAGCTTTTGATCTGCCTCTGGGCCTTCACGTAGCTTGAGCCCTTTGTCTGCGAGTTGTTTGCGAAGTTCGGCCACCTCCGCACCTGAAAGCCGATTCGGCGAACTGGGATCGTATTGCGCATTCACAACCTGCGCGAGATCGACCAAGGCATGCCGCGCCATCTTAAAAGTCCGCAATGCCTGCTCTGTCTTCATGCCGTCGATCCCGGTGATGACGAGCGAGGTTGCGTCGAGGATTACCGTGAGCGCTCCCAGCCATGATTGATTGCTGTGCTGAGAGCGGTAAAAACTCAGCACCGGATAGGAGAGGTGACTTTCTAGAACCTCCGCAGCCCAGTGTTCCCAAGACTGGAATAGGGTATCAAGGGTTCCCTGGTCAACGCTGCTCACGGCGCGAGTGAGAAGTTCTGCGGCACTCGGCGGTGATCCAGCCCGCGCGTCGAGCAACGAGATTTCAATCTCACGCCGCGAGAAGGCCGAGTATATCGTGGGCAAATATCCGATCACCACACCGAGAAATGCAAACCCCATCCCCGCTTCCGCTATGGCAAGGAAACGTGAGAATGCGTTGGCGGGAGTGATGTCTCCGTACCCTAAGGTAAAAAAGGTTTGACCGCTTTGGTAAAGAACGATGGGAAAGTTGATGGGGATGGAGGATTCTGCGATGTGCTCGCCTGCTCCGAGCTGCACCAAGGCGAAGCCGAGGATTAGGCTGCCTGCCCATAACCCCAAAAGCGCAATCATCGAGAGCGGGCCAAAGTAGCCGAGCAAAGTTTCGCGCCGGGTCTGCGACTGAATGTGGCTGGCAAACCGCGCGAATGGAACCCATGTCAGGGGGTAGAACCAGGAGGTGATGCGGAAATGCGTGCGCCGCACGCGGCGAGGAAGGACGATGGTTTCAAAGGCGTCGAGCAAGACCACGAAAATGATCAACGCGCCGGCAGTGATTGCGGAGACGTGCATGGTTGGATGAGATCAGTCGGGCTGGGGAATGGTAGCAGATGCGCCTCGTGCGCATGAGCATTCAGGAACCTGCATTCGCCAATATCCAACAGGCCCGCTAAGAACCGGATGCCTGAAGCATGACTCGGAAAATGGAAAAAGCCGCAGCGTCGTGGCTGCGGCTTCCCCTTTTAGAAGCAGATCAGCGGCGACGTCCACCCTTCTTCTTTGCAGATTTCTTACCTTTCTTGGCTTTCTTCGCTGCCTTCTTTTTAGCTGGCTTTTTCGCTTTCTTCGCAGGCTTCTTGGCCTTCTTCTTTGCGGCCTTCCTGGGCGCCTTTTTCGCAGCCTTCTTGGCGGCTTTTTTCCTGGCGGGTTTGCGTGCGGGCGCGCCACCGCCTCCGCCCCCACCGGTAGGCGCGGGAGCGACCGGCTCGGGCCCCGACGCTGGCTCAGGCTCTTCTTCCATTGCGGATGGAAGTTCGCTTTCCTCTTCCTCTTCTTCTTCCTCGTAATCTTCTTCGAGCGTGTCGCCGTAAGCGCCAGAGTCACCGAACTCGTCGGCTTCATCGTCACGCAAGTAGAGGGTTTCCTCGAACATCATTCTGTCCTCCTCGAAATCTGGGGCGCCTGAGCGCCGATTGTGCGACATGACGAGCCGTCATAGGCCGGCCCAAGTCGCGAGAGAAATTAAAAAGACAAAACTGCGACGGCGCCGGATTATAACGGGTAAAGGGCGGAGTGGCAACTTGTTTTGATCTGTGCAGTCGGGCATGAAACGATCTCGCGGCGTTTGCAGTTTGATTGGCTTTGACCCGTTGAAGGAAACGACTGCTGGAATTTCGGCTTATTGCTGCGGTGGGATGATCAGAACCATACCAGGACGCAGGGTCGCGACGTGATCGTTCGTTTGTTGGATAGCTTGGACCGTGGTGTTGTAGCTGTTGGCGATGGAGTACAGAGTCTCGCCACGACGGACCGTATGGCGACGGGTTGAGGCCTTCCGAGAGGCCGTTTTTTCGTCGGATGAGCTCGGGGTATCTTGAGTCGAGGTGCTAACCTTCGCTAAATGGCTGCTCCTGTTCGATTTACTGGCAACCGCGGCAGCACCGGGGCTGATTGGCAGGTGGACATACAGCACCTTGCGTCCCGCGAGGCTTTCCCCCTTTAACCGGTTCCAGCGGCGGATCACGGTGGGTGGAATTCCTAGATTGTCTGACACCCTCTGCAGGGTATCGCCTTTGCGCACGCGGTACACCGTTAAGCGCTTTGCATACGTCTGTCCTTCGCCGGAAGCGTGGCGTCCGGGAGCAACCGGCACCACGAGCTTTGCGCCGGCTTCGAGCTCAGCGCTGAGTTCAATCTGATTCGCTTCCGCGATGGATCGGGCGGTCGTGTGATAGCGCCTTGCGACCGACATCAGCGTGTCATCGCCTTCCACTTTGTGCAGACGCCACCATACTCGCATGTCCGGCGGAATGGGCGCGATTGCAGTCTGGAACCTCTCCGAGCTTCCAGCCGGCAGGTGGAGGTCATATCGGCCTTTGGGAGTGAGCATTCGCAAGAGACTGGGATTCAAGTCCTGGAGCTCATCCACGCTAGTATCCACCGCTTCCGCCACGAGGCGCAGATCTACGGGGTAGTTGATCTTGACGGTGTCGTAAGCGATTTCATGGTCTGGGGTGATGGATTCAAGGTCATACTGTTCCGGATTTTTGGCCATGATGGTGACGGCCACAATGATCGGAACGTAGTTACGAGTTTCCCTAGGCAGGACGTTGCGCTTATACAACTCCCAGAAATCTGCGTAACCGGTGCGCTTGACCGCGCTCTGCACGGTGCCGGGGCCAGAGTTATAAGCTGCCATAGCCAAATACCAGTCACCGAACTGGTTATACAGATCCTTTAAATGACGGGCCGCGGCGCGGGTGGACTTCTCGGGATCCTGGCGCTCGTCAACCCATGAGTCGTGATGCAGGTCGTACGCCCGAGCCCGGCTGCCCATGAACTGCCAGATCCCTCGCGCGCCTGCGCGCGAGACGGCGTAGGGATGAAACCCCGACTCCGCTTGAGCGAGGTAGATCAGGTCCTGCGGAACTCCCTCTTCTCTGAGAGTGCGTTCGATCATTTCGCGGTAGCGACCGCTGCGCTGGAGAGCATGCTCCAGGGTTTCGCGCCCGCGATTCGAAAAGTAATTGATGTAGCTGGCGACTTGGTCGGTCAGCATTAGGGGAAGATCGGAGTGCGTGGCCTTGATCTCGGCGGCAGCCTTTGCCTTTACATTCGGATCAACAGGGTAATTGGAGACTTCGTTGGCTTCGTCGATTGGCGCCGGCTCAGATTTTTCTTCCGCGGCTGGAGGCTCGGCCTGCAGGGCTGCTAATTCGAGGCTATTCATGCCCTCGAGTACGCGATCCATCTCGCGTTGAAAGCGCTGGTCGGCACGAACGTTGGCTGGACTTCCCTCCAGAAGGTTGAAGGCAGCGGTAAAGTGCTGCTTGGCTATGTCGCTATGCCCATTGGCATATTCCTGCTGACCAGCCTGATATTGCTTCTCAACCTTGCCGATTAAATCCGTGACCGGGTCGACGGGCTGAGGTGGCTTGGCCTCCGCTTGGGGTGGAGGGGGAGCCTTGGGCTTGACCACGGGCGTCGGAGCGTTCGCCACGGCAACGCCCGGTTGGGTTCTAGGCTTATTTGCAGCCTGAATTGGCGGAGGAGGCGTTTTCTGAACCGCTGGTACCGAGGCGGCCGGTTTCTTTCCGGAACAGGCTGCGCCTGCCACTCCCGCGAGCGAAATCGCGACCAGCAAGAGCCTGTTGATCTTCATTTCCATCTATGACTTACCGCCAATTTCGCCCTGGGATTGTATGATCGTACTCCCCTCAGTTTTCAGGGTCAACGCCGAAGGGATACCGACATGGTTACTTCGGGAACAGCGGGAGCATCCATTCGCCAAATGCCGGAATCCGCCGCCAAATGCCGACACCCTAGGCCATGACTTTAAGGGATTAGTCATTCGCAACGGGTGCGTTGCGATTGACCGTGGCAAATGCGGGAGCGGCGAGAATCTCGCAAAGCGGGGCCACCGGAAAAGCCGGGCAGGCGAGGACCCGGAAACCAGAATTGCCACTTTGAGTCGCTTCACGCGGACGGCGCTTGAGCAGCAAATGGCATCGAAGCTGGGTCGCCTTCGGGGACAAAATCTGAGCCAAGGAGCCTGCCGTCATGCCAGAAGCCACTGAGGAACGCTGCGCCCACCCAAAATGCACTTGTCGGGTCTCCGCGGGAGAAAAGTATTGCAGCCAAGCTTGCTCAGACGCCGCTGAGGGCAGTGGACGCAAGGATCGCTGCGCGTGTCCGCACCAGCAGTGCTCAAGCGCTATGGCAGCCTAGAGGAATTAAAGCCACGAATCATTGAAGGTTCGAGTCATTCAAAATCCCGAGTGATTGGGGCAAATGACTCATTGATTCGATGAATCAATCCCTTCCAGCTGTTAGTGTGTCAAGGCGGCTTCGTCGCCGCACCTGGGATGAAAGCCAACGGAAATCGTAAAACCCAACTGCTTGTACTGATCGTTGTAACCAGCAACGTGCTAGGAAACGTGTCCCTCAGCCATGGCATGCACCAGGTCGGGCGGATCGTCTCTGCTTCCCCCTTCGACTACCTCAAGGCCTTCGCCAATCCGTGGACCGCAGCAGGTATCGGCATCCTCGCGATCTGGATGCTTTGCGACCTAGCGTTGCTCAGTCGCGCTGATTTGAGCTTTGTTCTGCCTGTGACCGCCAGCGCGTATGTTCTGGTTGCATTCTTTGGGAAGTTCCTCCTGCACGACCACATCTCTTGGGTACGATGGATTGGGATTGTGCTGATCACAGGAGGGGTCATTCTCGCCGAAGAGACACCAACCCGCACCACCAAAGGTCCGCCGGAGCATCTGTTGTGAAATGGTTCCTGGTCGCAATCATCGCAATTTTCAACACCCTCGGAGATGTCCTGAATACTGCCGGGATGAAGCGCCAGGGCGAGGTCGAGGACCTGCGTCCGCAAACCCTGGCATGGATGGTGAGGAAAGCGGTCGTCAATCCATTTGTCATCGCCGGCATCGCCGCCATGGCGGTTTCGTTCTTTGCGCTTTTATCGTTGCTCTCCATCGCCAATGTGAGTTTTGCGGTTCCCGCGACGGCGGCTAGCTATCTCCTAGAAACGCTCCTGGCAAAATACGTCCTGGGAGAAGACGTTCGCGCACGCAGATGGGCGGCAGCCACGCTGGTGGCGGCAGGAGTGGTGCTGCTGCAGTTCTAGGCCGCTTTATGCCATCGGGAGAAAGCTGCTGCACACGAAGATCTTGGCAGATTGGCGGCTCCGCTCGTTCCGCTCGGACGCCACACCACCTCTGATCGGGAACCTGCATAGGCTGGGCTTCCCACCGATCACACCGGCTCGATGGACCGGTGTTCGCATACCTCGGCGTGGCATTGACGATGGCGCGCCACCCAATCATAGGCGGCGTGCGAAATCCGCATGAAACCCGGGATCGCTGCTAGCCAAACCAGCAGCCGCGCCCACCAGAACTCGCGCGCCAACTGAACGAGCGCCTCCGCTCCTGAGTACTGTTTGCCGTCGGGTGCGAGATACCGCACCGCCAGCAGGAGTTCATCTGCAGAGACTCCGAGCAAGCTGATCACTCGCGGGTCCTGAAGCGGAGCCACTCCCAGTTGCTGCCGGCGCATCGGTTTGGCGACGAACTTCGCGATTCGCGTGCAGAAGTCGCACTCGGCGTCGTAGAAGAGCCACCCTCGCGCGTGCCACCCCTTGCTGTCCGTCATTTCCGATGTCAGCGAAATCATAATCTTTGTCCCAGCCCCATTTGCCCGATGCAGGCTTCCCTCGCCCATTTATCCGTGTGAGCTCAAGCCTTCATTCCCACCCCGAAAATCGTCTTTAGCTTACCCCTCAATTTCGCCATTCCTTTCAGCGTCGAAGGCGGGAGGTGGATCACCTCGTCGAAGAGGGAAGAGCTAATACCAAGGAACTCGAGCATCTCTTCCAGCCGCGCCCGCGTGTACGCGCTGGCGGCGCCAGCGCCCTTTAATTCGTCCACACAGCCACGCAGAACATGCAGTGTAGGATCTAACTCCCTGCGCTTGCGCTCTAGACAAACAATGCGGAACATTTCCCAGACGTCCTTGAGAGACTCAAAGTGGTCCCGCCTATCGCCGAGCACGTGCACGACTCGCACCACGCCCCATCCCTGCAACTCCCGTAGGCTAGTGCTGACGTTCGATCGGGCCACCGACAGTGTCTTTGCGATCTCCTCGGCGTGCAGCGGCTTGGGTGAAAGAAACAACAGGGCATGCACCTGAGCGACCGTCCGATTGATTCCCCATCGCGTCCCCATCTCGCCCCAGTGCAGGATGAACTTCTGTTCGACTGATGTCAGAGTCATATTCAGTAATTTCTGTTACTACAGAAATTACTGTAATATCAGCCATTTGTCAAGAATTCTTCCTGCCGCACCAGAATTTTCTTCGTGTCGGATTCAGGAGGTATTCGAGGAGCGCTCTCCCCAAAACGCGAGCCTTGTCAGCAGTACCGCTCAGGAACCGTGGCAGCGCCCGATTCTTCGCGACGCAGCCGCGCGGAGAGCTCTAAAACGAGATTGAGGCCGGATGAGTCGCTCGCTCCATCGTGTGGAAGCCCGCAAAGTATTCTGCCGTCTGCTTTCGGCGCGCTTAATCCACAGATCGAGGCCTCTCTGCGACCCCATGGGAAAAAGGCAACTCTGGCCCCGTCTCCGCCCATCGAACGGCACTCATGCGAAACCTAACCCTGGCCGCCGTTTTGACAGTGGCGATGAACCTCTTGGGCTGTGGTGGGTTGCGCGTGTCTATAACTCCGCCCCCCGACTCGGGGCAGGTGAACCACATCATTTACATGCTGCAAGAAAACCGCTCGTTCGACCAGTACTTCGGAAGCCTCAACGCCTATCGACAGAGTCAAGGCCTCAGTACGGATGTTGATGTCACGCCACCAACAGCGTCGCAACTCAGCTATGACCACACTCTTACGTTCACTCCTTTTCACATGAATTCGATGTGCATTGAGGACTTGAGCGCCTATTGGAACGAAGGCCACAATGCCTGGAACCATTCCGACCACACATCCGCAACGCCAGCTATGGATGGCTTTGCTAACGCGGCAGGCGGTGATTCGCGCGCTAGTGGCGGCTTCGATATCAATGGACAACGTGTGATGGGCTATTACACCGACCAGGACCTGCCCTACTACTACTTCATGGCCACCCAGTTCGCAATGTCAGACCGCTGGTTTTCGCCGGCCATGACGAACACCCCGGCGAATCGGATGTACGCCGTGGCGGCAACCTCGCAAGGTGTAATAGACAAGCCAGCCACGCAACTCGCCGCAGACACGATCTTCGACGAACTCCAGGCCGCGGGTATCAGCTGGAAGAATTACGTTCCTAATTATCCGAACGGTAGCAGTCTGAAAGCGTTTCCCGTCTTTGCGAAGTACGTGAACACGAACATTGTTCCCATGGATCAATATTTCACTGATCTCAAAAACGGGACACTGCCACAGGTGGTTTTCATCGATCGCGATTCACAGAATGGACTCGATGAACATCCCGGTCCGGGTGGTCACGTCCAAGAAGGAGCTGCCTACGTAAAGTCAATCATTGATGCGCTGATGAACAGCAGTGCCTGGAAGGATTCGGTGTTCTTTCTCACCTTCGATGAAGCCGGCGGTTTGTTTGATCACGTTCCGCCCGTACAAACGGTTTCGCCTGATGGGATCAAACCCATTTTGGGGACGAACGATACCTGTACGACCGGAAACACGAGCGCTGGCGGACCTTTGGACATGTGCGATTTTGATGTGACTGGGTTCCGGCTGCCCAACTTTGTCGTGTCGCCCTTTGCGAAGCCGCATTATGTCGACCACCAGAATATAGACACGACTGCGATCCTGAAGTTCATTGAAACGCGTTTCAAGCTACAGCCGCTCACCAAGCGCGATGCCGCCCAGCCCGACATCAGCGCTATGTTCGACTTCACGAACTCGCCCAATCTAAGTCCCCCCACCCCCCCATCTCAGCCGAGCGGTGGCGCATGCTACGTTAATTCGTTGCCGTAGCGGAGTGCTGAAGTGACTCACGCTTCCCTCGGGAGCGTCGAGCGGGTCTCTCTAAACGAGCGTCAGCTCAGAGGCAAGTGGACCTACACTGGGCAGCTTGGTCTCGCCCTCTTAGCTTCATTTTCATGCCTTCCGTTGCTCCGTGTCGGCGCAGGGAAGTAAACTGTTGGTTCCTGAAGGGGACCCCTATGTTAGTGGTCATGAAGGCGCTCGCCACGCCGGAAGAAGTTAGCGCAGTCTGCAGCAAAATCGAATCTCTGGGATATCGTGCTCATTCCATTCCCGGTGCGGAACGCACCGCAATCGGCATCACCGGTAACAAAGGTGAGGTGGAGCCGGGCGCGCTCGAGGAAATGCCCGGCGTGCAGGAAGTCATTCAGGTCACCAAGCCCTACAAGCTCGTGAGCCGCGACATGAAGCCGGAGAACACCGTCGTCACTTTTTCCGGCACCGACGCTACCTTCGGCGGTCCCGGCTTGGCGATCATTGCTGGTCCATGCGCGATTGAAAGCCGCGAGCAGGCATTTGCCGTGGCCGAGCGAGTCCATCGAGCCGGGGCGCAATTCTTCCGCGGAGGTGCCTACAAGCCCCGTACCTCTCCCTACTCCTTCCAGGGTTTGGGGGAAGAGGCTTTGCGCATCATGTCCGATATTCGTGACCGCTTCGGCATGAAGATCGTGACGGAGGCCATTGACCATGAGTCGCTGGAACTGGTTGAGGAGTTCGCCGACGTCATCCAGATCGGGGCGCGCAACATGCAGAACTTCTCACTCCTCAAACGCGCCGGACGCTCCCGCAAGCCGGTGTTGCTCAAGCGTGGCATGTCAGCCACGCTGGAAGAGTTCCTCATGGCCGCCGAGTACGTCATGAGCGAGGGAAACTATAAAGTGGCCCTCTGCGAGCGCGGTGTGCGCACCTTCGCTGACCACACCCGCAACACCCTCGACCTGAGTCTGATCCCCGCGGTTCAACGCCTGAGCCATTTGCCGATTTTCGTCGATCCCAGCCATGGAACCGGCAAACGCAATAAAGTTACACCGCTTTCTCGAGCCGGAGTTGCGGTCGGTGCCGATGGGCTCCTCATCGAGGTGCATTGTGATCCGGACAAGGCGCTGTCAGACGGCATGCAATCCCTCTTTCCCGACCAGTTCGACGCGCTGATGTCGCAGGTCCGACAGATCGCCGCAGTCGTTGGGCGGACGGTTCCAGCAATTGGTGCGCACGCCCCGGTGCCGGCAAGCGGTGCTTCCTCCAACGGTCTTCGCGCTTCTCAATGAAAATCGGTCGATGGGGCACGAATGCCTGTGCCACATTCTTATGTGATTTTTTCCCCGATCGATTTCATCTGCGTAAACAGAAGCAAATAATCTGGGCCGCCTGCCTTCGAGTCCGTTCCTGACATATTGAACCCGCCAAAGGGGTGTGCACCCACGATGGCCCCGGTGCACTTGCGGTTAATGTACAGATTGCCGACATGGAACTCGCGCTTGGCGAGCGCAATTTTCTCGGGCGAACTCGTGTAGACCGCCCCGGTAAGACCGAACTCGGTGTCGTTGGCGATGTCGAGCCCCTGCTCGAAGTCCCGTGATTTGATCACTACCAGAAGGGGGCCGAAGATTTCTTCCTGCTCCAGTTTCGATCCCGGCTTAATGTCGGCGATAACGGTAGGCTGTATAAAGTAGCCTTCCCCGGCACTGGTTGCGCGCTCTCCTCCGGTGATCACGCGACCATCGCGCTTGCCGATCTCGATGTAGTTCAGGATCGACTTCATGGAGCCCTCGTTGATCACCGCGCCCATGTAAGCGTTCTCGGCGGGATCGCCCATGGAGATGCGCTCGACCCGCGACTTCAATCGCTCGAGGAACTTGTCGTAAACGCGCTCGTCGACGATTGCTCGGGAGCAAGCGGAGCACTTCTGACCCTGGAAGCCAAAGGCAGCGGCGGCAACACCTTCCACCGCCGCATCAAGGTCCGCATCCGCGTCGACAACGATCGCATCTTTGCCTCCCATCTCCAGGATCGTTCTTTTAATCCACACCTGGCCGGGAGCGACGTCGGCGGCAACCTTGTTGATTCGCAACCCTACTTCGCGTGATCCGGTGAAGGCGATGAACCGCGTCTTCGGATGCGCGACGACAGCGTCGCCGAAGCTGCTGCCCGCGCCGGGGCAGAAATTCACAACACCCTCGGGCATGCCTGCTTCCTCAAGAATCTCGACAAACTTCGCTGCAATCGTCGGCGAGTCGCTCGACGGCTTCAAGATGACTGTATTGCCAGAAACAATCGATGCCAGCGTCATCCCCGCCATGATCGCGCAGGGAAAGTTCCACGGGGGTATGACCGCGCCGACGCCGAGCGGAATGTAGGCGATCTGATCGTGTTCACCGGGAAGCTGCACCGGTGCTTTCGCCTTCGATAGACGGAGCGCTTCATAGGCGTAAAAATTGCAGAAGTCGATCGTCTCTGCAACGTCGGCATCGGCCTCGGCCCAGTTCTTGCCGACCTCGTACACCAGCCATGCCATCAGTTCAAACTTACGTTCCCGCAGCAGTTCGGTGGTACGCAAGAGCAGGGAAATGCGCTCCTCCCAAGATGTGCGCCTCCAGTTCTCGAAGGCTTCCAGGGCAGCTTTCATGACCGGTTCGACGTGTTCCTTGCCGGCCTTCTGATGAATGCCGACAATTTGCGAAGGGAGGGCGGGATTGATCGAGGCAATCTTGTCTGGTGTGCGAACCCGGTGGCCTCCGATGATCAGGTCGTACTCGCGGCCGAGCTGGCCGCGAACGTTGTCGAGCGCATGGCGCATTTCGCGGGCGATGTCGCCGCGGCTGAAATCGGTTGCGGGTTCGTTGCGAAACCCGGCCTCTTGGACATGAAGGTGCGGACGTACAGGAGCTTCAATCGTTGCCATAGGGGAACCTCGGATAGGAAATGTAATTCTACACTTCGGATTTGATGGAGCGCCAACCAAGCGGTCGGGCGCGCCAGACAAGAAATCTCCACCCCGCGGAAACCCCTCAGCCCCTGCTTCTCGATGTTCTTCCGAGCAAGGTCTTTTCTTCGATCCATGAAAAAGCGGCCGTCCCAAGCTTTCTGACCAGCCAGGACCTTGCAGAATTCGAAGCGGCCGCCCGTTTGACAAACAGCAGTGGCTATTGTTTGATAATAATTATCCAATGATAAGTACTGCTGAGTTTAGTTCCTTGTGCCGAGAACATGGCCTGGCTGCCACGCATCAACGGCGAGTCATTTACGAAACCGTGATGTCCCTCGAGGGCCACCCCAGTCCGGAACTAATCTACGAAGCAGTGCGAAAAAGGATTCCGTCCATTTCGCTGGCGACGGTGTATAAGAATGTGCGGACCTTCCTTGAGAGTGGCATGTTGCGGGAGGTGAGCATGCATCACGGCTCCCTTCGCGTCGAACCGAACGAAAGCGAGCACTACCACCTGGTTTGTACTCGATGCCGTCAGATCACAGACATCCATCCCGAGAGCGTGCAGGTGCAGCCGTTCACAAAGAAACGTTCCTTCAAAGGTTTTCACGTCACACGTATTTCAGTAGATGTGCTGGGAGTGTGTGCGCGCTGCGCCGCCAAACAGAGGTCAGCCACAACCAAACCCCGGCGGAGAGAAAAAGCATGTTAGGAGTTGGCGCGAAGTTCCCTTCGTATTCATTGACCGCGGCGGTGGGCATCGAACCCGACCCGAGGACTGCTTTTAAAACCATCACCGACCTCGACTATTCCGGTAAGTGGAAGGTGTATTTCTTCTGGCCGAATGACTTCACCCTCCTGTGCCCGACGGAAATCGTGGGATTCAGCAAACTCAACGACCAATTTCAAGAGCGCGACGCGCAAATTCTGGGAGGTAGCATTGACTCCGAGTGGGTGCACCACGCTTGGCGCAACACGAACCCGGATTTAAAGAACGTGCCATTTCCCATGATTGCCGATATCAAGCGTGAGCTTTGCGGGCAATTGGGTATTTTGGATCCGCTATCTGGGGTTGCGCAGCGCGCTACCTTCATCGTGGACCCCGAGGGCGTTATTCAGTTTTTGTATATGACCGCTGGGGCGGTGGGGCGCAGCCCGGAGGAAGTCTTGCGCGTCCTTGACGCCCTTCAATCGCATGAGCTCTGCCCGTGCAACTGGCACAAGGGTGAGCCCACGCTGCAGGTAGCTTAGAAACCAGTGCTCGTGGCTAGTTGGTAGGAACGAACCAACAACCACGAGATCACATTTAAATCGAACTCATAGCAAATTAGGAGCAAAACAATGGCAACGGAAGCCAAATGCCCATTTGCGGGCGCAACCCCCGCACGTACCAACCGTGATTGGTGGCCGAACCAGCTGAGCCTGCAGGTTCTACATCGTCACTCGAAACTGTCAAATCCGATGAGCGAGGACTTCGACTACGCGAAGGAATTCAAGAGCCTCGACCTGAGTGCCGTGATTAAAGATCTTTATGCCGTAATGACGGACTCGCAGGAGTGGTGGCCCGCGGACTTTGGCCACTACGGGCCGCTTTTCATTCGCATGGCCTGGCACAGCGCCGGGACATACCGCATTGGGGACGGTCGCGGCGGCGCCGGGGCAGGCCAGCAGCGCTTCGCCCCCCTCAATAGTTGGCCCGACAACGTGAACCTGGACAAGGCACGCCGGTTGCTCTGGCCGATCAAGCAGAAATACGGCCGGAAAATTTCATGGGCCGACCTGATGATTCTCGCGGGTAATGTCGCTCTCGAATCGATGGGGTTCAAAACCTTCGGTTTCGGCGGCGGCCGTGCGGACGTCTGGGAACCCGACCAGGACATTTACTGGGGTCCCGAGGGTAAGTGGCTGGCGGACGAGCGCTACAGCGGGGAACGTAATCTGCAGAGCCCACTCGGTGCAGTGCAGATGGGGCTGATCTACGTGAATCCGGAAGGGCCGAACGGCAAGCCGGATCCGCTCGCGGCGGCCAAAGACATTCGCGAAACCTTCCGCCGTATGGCGATGAACGACGAAGAGACCGTCGCGCTGATAGCCGGCGGTCACACCTTTGGCAAAACCCACGGGGCAGGTGAGGCGTCCCACGTGGGTCCTGAGCCGGAGTCCGCCAGTATTGAGGAGCAGGGACTTGGCTGGAAGAGCAAGTTCAGGACGGGTAAAGCAGGGGACGCAATCGGGAGCGGCCTGGAAGTTATCTGGACCACGACCCCTACCCAGTGGAGCAATAACTTCTTCGAGAACTTGTTCAAGTACGAATGGGAGCTAACCAAGAGTCCGGCAGGAGCGCATCAGTGGAGACCGAAAAATGGGACAGGTAGCGACAGCATGCCGGATGCGCACGACCCCTCGAAGCGCCACGCGCCATCCATGCTGACCACGGATCTCTCGCTGCGATTCGACCCTGCGTACGAAAAGATTTCGCGGCGCTTTTACGAACACCCAGACCAATTCGCAGAGGCGTTTGCCCGGGCGTGGTTCAAGCTGACCCACCGAGACATGGGTCCCATCGTGCGCTACCTCGGCCCACTCGTTCCGAAGGAGACCCTACCCTGGCAGGACCCAATCCCCGTGGTCAATCATCCGCTCATCGGAGAGCAGGATGTTGCTGCGCTGAAGGCGAAGATCCTAGCCTCTGGCTTATCGGTTGCGCAGTTGGTCTCGACCGCATGGGCGTCGGCGTCAACGTTCCGCGGCTCTGACAAGCGCGGGGGATCGAATGGCGCACGCATCCGCCTTACACCGCAAAAGGACTGGGAAGTCAACCAGCCGGCTGAATTGGCAAAGGTGCTGCAAAAGCTTGAAGCCGTCCAGAAGGAGTTCAACAGCTCACAGGCCAACGGCAACAAAGGGAAGAAGGTCTCCCTAGCTGACCTGATCGTCCTAGGAGGTGATGCGGCGATCGAGAAAGCTGCGAAAGAAGCCGGATTCGACGTCAAAGTCCCATTCACGCCGGGACGTATGGACGCGTCCGAGGAACAGACTGACGTTGAATCCTTCGAGCCGCTCGAACCGATCGCGGATGGGTTCCGCAACTACATTCGCGGCGAGCAGCGGCTTTCCGCGGAGGAGATGTTGATCGACAAGGCGGAGTTGCTGAACCTGACCGCACCGGAGATGACGGTTCTGGTTGGCGGCTTACGCGTTCTGGGTGCAAATGCTGGGAAGTCGACACACGGCGTCTTCACCAAAAGACCAGAGACGCTGACAAACGACTTCTTTGTCAACCTGCTCGACATGGGGACAGAATGGCAGCCGTCGAAGACTTCCAATGGCGCTGGAACTGTGTACGAGGGACAAGACCGCAGGACGAGCCAGGTTAAGTGGACCGCCACGCGCGTGGACCTGATCTTTGGTTCGCACTCGCAGTTGCGTGCCCTGGCGGAAGTCTATGCATGCTCGGACTCCAAGGAAAAGTTCGTGAAAGACTTCGTCGCGGCTTGGGCCAAGGTGATGAACCAGGACCGCTTCGACCTTGCCTGATCTCAGCGAGAACGGGGGCCGTCCGCACCGCTACGGTCCCCGTTCTACACTCTGCGATACAACTTGAATGTGTCGTCTCTCTGCGGGCATCCCTTCGGCTCCCGCTAGGGAACCGCCTTCCAGGAACGGCCACTGCAAGCGGTCGAACGAATCTTCCGAAACGGCGTTATCCTTACGACAATGCGCGTTCTCATCTTCGGCGCCACCGGCATGCTGGGCAAGGCGCTCATGCGTGTTTGGAAAGACGACGAAGTTGTTGGCCTTGGCAGCGTCGATGCAGATATTCGCATTCCCGAACAGGTTG
Organism: Terriglobales bacterium; assembly: GCA_035606605.1. GTDB lineage: Bacteria > Acidobacteriota > Terriglobia > Terriglobales > Acidobacteriaceae > Gp1-AA145. The sequence goes on along the minus strand of DATNEX010000174.1, from coordinate 78,274 downwards.
AAGCACAAGTTCAACGCGTCCGCCCCGATTGGATCGTCCTCAGCGCCGCCTACACCGACGTCGACGGATGTGAGCTGAATCCGCAACTGGCCTCGTCGGTGAATACTTTCGGCGCCGTAAACGTCGCGAAATCCTCGGCTGCCGCTAGAGCCAGATTGGTTTTTCTCAGTACTGACTACGTTTTTGATGGTACCCACAGCAAGCCGTACGAAGTCAACGACGCACGCAAACCAATTAATTCTTACGGGGACTCGAAGGCTGAGGCAGAAAAGAAGATTGTCGAGATCCTGCCCCAGGCCTGTATTGTGCGGACGTCATGGCTTTTTGGCGCAGGCGGAAAGTGTTTCCCAGACACCATCGTGAAGCTCGCCGCTACTCGTCAGCAAGTGGAGGTCGTAAACGACCAGCGAGGCTGCCCGACTTACACAGACGATCTCGCCTCTGCAATCGTTCAGCTTTGTCATGCCAACGCTGAAGGCGTCATTCACGCCACCAACTCGGGCGATTGCACCTGGTATGACTTTGCGCGTGAGATCCTCAAACTGGCGGGTTGTGCAACCAAAGTTTTCCCGACAACGAGTGACAAATTTGTCCGCGCCGCGGCTCGCCCCCGCTATTCTGTGCTTTCTCCCGCAAGCCTTCTCGCCTACGGCATCTCCATGCGGCCTTGGAAACTGACCCTTCCTTACTACCTCACCGAACGCAGCCGGGGAACCTCCAGCGCCCCTTAATCGTAAGGCGACCAAAATACTAAGTGCAATGTTTTGTTGGGCTTAGTAGCATTCCACTTTTCGACCGGGAAGAGGGCAGCAATAACGTTTTTGTAATCTCCCGCCATTACCTTCGTACAGAGACTAAAGGTCCCGGCTGTGGGATCATCTTTCCCATGGTCTGCCAAGGACGGTGCCTCGGAACGGTCGCCACGGTCATTACCGTGCTGGCGCTGCTTTCCGGGTGTAAGCACGCCGAACAAACGAAGTTCTTGCGCAATGGAGACTACTCGCCCGCAGTGGCGGATGCAGTGGTTAACCGCGTGAGTTCCGGTGTGCTACCTGAGTCCGGACGCCTGTCCACCGGCAGTCTTGACGTAGGCCGTCACGAATCCCAGTATGTCGTCATGCCGGGCACGCTTGCCGCCACTCGGCCCGCTGCCGCCGGTCTTACCCTTGTGCTGAACCAGAAAGGCACATACTTCGATATCACCGTCGGGCCGGCAAGTGCTGATCTCAACTCTCTGCGACTGGGGAGCGAAATCGAAGCGCGCGGTGTGTTCCAGGCGGTTCTGGATCGGGCGCATGTGCCGTACACCATCAGCGGATTCGCGCTGGCGTTTGATCCTCCAACTTCAATCACGGTCCGGAAAGTCGGTCCTTGGTGGGACGGTCGTAAAGTCCGATGGGCGGGGGTTCTGTTCGCAATCTTCGCGGCACTTGCCGTCCTCTGGGCCATCATGCTACGACGCAAGGTTCTTACTCGCACTCGTGAATTGCAGTCGTCGCTAGGCGTTCAGAACAAAGCGCAGCAGTTCGACCGAGCACGTAACGAAATTCTCGAAACGATTGCGAGGAACGCACCACTGGCGGAGAGCATGGAACGTCTCACGCTGGCTATTCAAGAGCAATTACCCGAAACCATTTGCATGGTTCTCATGCCACCGGACGGCAAATCATTTGTGGATGGCAAGCCTTCGCCGCTCCTCATTGCACCCGGCCTGCCCGAACATGTGCAGCATTCGCATACCATGGTCTCAGTGTTGCAGAATGCGGTGAAAACCGACAATTCACATCTTCTGGCTGCGGACGAGGATCTGATTGAAACAATTAAGACGGCTTTGAAAGCGGTTGGCCTTACATTCGCTTCCGGCCATAGCACTCTGGTTTTCTCGACTTCCGGATCGGTATCGGGCATGCTAATCCTGCTCACCCGGCGGCAGAACGCGGTAGCGGACGATCAGTCCATCCAAAGTATGTTGCAGTCGGCGTCGCGATTGATCTCGCTCGCGCGGGACCACTGGCAAATGCACGAGCGCTTGCTGCATGAAGCCCGGCACGACGGCCTGACCGGGCTGCCGAACCGCGCGGTGGCCGAAGATCGCTTGGAGCAGGCGTTAGCCCGCGCCGCACGTCGCCAGAAATCTTTTGCAGTTTTTTGTATCGACCTCGATGGATTCAAAGGCGTAAACGACGAACTTGGCCACGATGTTGGAGATGAACTGCTCCGTATCGTTGCGCAAAGATTCCGCGGGCGCATTCGTCACTCCGACACCCTGGCGCGAATGGGAGGAGACGAATTCATCGCCATCATCGACGATTGCGCCAGTGATGCCGCCGCCAGCGCCGTTGCCAACTCCCTCATTACTTCGCTGAACGATACGGTATTGGTCGAAGCCCGGGAGCTGTCCCTCTCGGCCAGCATCGGGATCGCCATGTACCCAGCTGATGGCCAGAATGCTGCGCAATTGAGACGCAATGCGGATCTGGCTATGTATCGGGCCAAGAGCGCTGGCGGCGGGCAGGTCTGTTTCTTATCGCGGATCGCAAAATCGCCCGTGAAAGTGGCGCAAAAAGGGCATTTTTAGACACTTATCCGTCATCCGGACTCACTGTTCCGAACTCAGAAGTACATTCTGCGGTTCGCACCCTGGGAGGGGGGCAACTTTGTTAATACCCCATGAATCGAAGTCTCGATTGTCTGACGTCGGACGGAGCTTTCATGTACAAGCGGCTCTCAACTGTAGTCCTTGGCGTGCTGTTTCTCGCCTTGTCCGGTTGTGGAGGCACCGGAACTGGGTACAATGGTGTCCCAAGTTCACCACCGCCGGCAGGCGGAGGTGCCGCCCGCTCAGGAATCCAGCACCTCATCATCGTGGTGATGCAAAACGCATCCTTCGACCACCTTTTCAGCACTTATAGCGGCGCGAATGGAATCGACCCCAGTGCCCCGAGTTACCGGCAGGTTGATTCTTCGGGGGCCACTGTTCAACCCTCCTTGCTCGCAGATCTCAGTCCCGCAGACCTGAACCACACGCGCTCGAGTTATCTCGCAGCCTATAACTCCGGCACGATGGACAAATACGCTGCCACGAATGGCCCGACGTCGATGGACTACTACGACAACACCAGCGTCGGTGCCGCTTCTGATGGACGTCAATTTGGCGTGAATACACTGTGGGGTTACGCGCAGCAATATGCGCTGGCGGACAATTTCTTTGCCTCGGCGATGGCCAGTGAGCCGAGCAACATGCTTTACATGGTCTCTGCGCAGCCAGGCACAGATCCTTACGGCTACCCGCAACTCGACGCCTGCACCGCAAATCTGTATCAGCAGAATCAGAGCAATGGCGCTACTATCGCCCCGCCAATTACCCTGCCCAGTGTTGGCGACCAATTATCTGGGAAAAACGTTCCTTGGGGTTTTTACCAGGAGTGGTTTTCCAACGAGCAAAACGGTACCTGTACGCATTACGTTCCCCAGGAGAACCCCTTTCAGTATTTCCAAAGCGCGGCCAACGGTTCGAACATTCAGAACTTCACCATGTCCGGATTCCAAAACATGCTAAGGTCGGCCTCATTGCCGGCGGTCATGTGGGTTCAACCCTCCCCAGGCCACAGCATGCATCCTGGGCAGGGAAGCATCGCCAACGGCATTGCTTGGCTGGACGACTTCATTCAAGCCGTTAAGGCTTCATCATCATGGTCGAGTACGGCGATTATCGTTCTCTGGGACGAGAGCGGTGGCTGGTACGACCATGTTGCTCCGCCTCAGCTCAGTAACACCATAGGTCTCGGTGCTCGAGCCCCGGTGCTCGTCATTTCGCCCTTCGCGAAGCCCAATCACATCTCTCACGCGCAGATGGATTGGGTCTCAATCTTACGTTTCATTCAATACAACTGGGCGCTCGGACGTTTCTCAGATTCCTCTCAGGCTGCGCGGGAGCAGCAGAGCGGCGACATTTGCGACCTGCTTACGACCAGTTGCGGCGCGCCGTAAGACCGAACCGTTGATCCACGAAGTTGTTGGATGTTTGGTTCACCGACGGGAAAGACCTGCGATATTCTTGCCTTGTGAGATACCTTGCTTTACTTGGCATCCTGTTTCTAGCCGCCACTTTTTTGGCGCAAGACACTCGACCTTCCTGGACATCTGAGGAGAAGCCCATCTCGGAAAAGATTGGGAAGCTTCGCAGCCTTGACGATACCGTTCGCGGAAACACCCAGCGCGAACTCGCTCTACGGATTCGGGCACTGCCCTCCTCCCCAAACAAATTACGCTTGGCACTGGGACTTGCCAGCCGATCTACTGAGGGTGATTTCGGAAGCGACAATCTCCAGGAAGTTACGACTACGCTCGCGAAAGCAATCTCCGAGCAGAAACCGACAAGCCAGGATCCCTATCTCGAGCTCGCCAGCCTGGTTCGATATGAGCACATGAAAGCATCGCTTGATTCACCGGGGTTCACCGCGGCGATGAAGCGCCTGGAGGAAGAAGACCAGTCGCGCAACTCAGTCAACTTTACTCTGAGTGATTTGAATGGAAGGCCTTGGACTCTGAAAGATTTGAAGGGCAAGGTGGTGTTGCTCAACTTCTGGGCAACTTGGTGTCCACCCTGTCGCAAGGAGATGCCGGACCTCGAGAGCTTGTACCAGCAGTTTGAGGCGCAAGGGTTGCTGGTTTTGGGTGTATCAGATGACGATCCGGACAAGGTCCGGGAGTTCGTTCAAAAGCAGGGAACGACCTACCCTGTGCTCCTCGATCCCGGCAGCAGGGTGAACCACCTGCTCCAGATCGAGGGGATTCCGAAAACGTTCGTGTTCGACCGGGAAGGGAAAATCGTCTCACAGTCAATCGACATGCGCACCAAAAGCCAGTTTCTTGTCATGCTTCGGGTAGCGGGATTGCAATAGCCTAAGTGACCATGGCGCCTGCTGGTCTTCTAACTCCCAACCATCCGATACGCTGATCTCCAGATTCCTCAAGTCTTAAGTGCATCTCCACAAATTTTGACAGGCCTAGGACGCCGGATTCTGCTACTCTTTTTGCCACACGAATTCACTCAAGGAGCCAGCCATGGCAGTATCAGTAAAGCCTATTCCTGAAGGGTACCGCTCTATCACTCCCTATTTGGTTGTAAAGGGTGCCGCCCGCGCGATCGACTTCTACAAGCAGGCTTTCGGCGCAACTGAGATCCTCCGCTTTCCTGGTCCCAACAACATGATCATGCACGCCGAACTTCGCATCGGCGATAGCGTAATCATGCTCGCTGACGAAATGCCGAATGGCCCATATCGCAGCCCCGATGCCTTCGGAGGCAGCCCTGTGAGCCTGATGATCTACATCGAAAATGTGGACGACGTATTCAACCGTGCCCTCTCGCTTGGATCTCGGCAGATCCGGGAGGTCGAGGACCAGTTCTATGGCGATCGTTCGGGGAATCTCATCGATCCTTTCGGCCATGTCTGGACCGTCGCGACGCATGTGGAAGATGTGTCGCCGGAAGAGATGCAGCGCCGCATGGATGCACTTCCGAAGTCCGCGTAAAGACTGCGCCCGAGTCCTCGCTAACCCGGCCCCTTCCAGATCGCGTGCAGCGATCCGGTTGGGGCTTTTTCTCTAGAAAGAAATGTGCGAGGGTGGCCGAGCGACAACGGAGACTCGCTTCGGCCAGCAACCCGGCGCTATAATCCCGGCAGAGGAGGTTCCATGTCCCTCTCTCGCCTGGCTGTGCTTTTTGCCTACGCTGCAGCTTCAACTTACTGTTTTTCGGCCGACCCCTCCGCGAAACCTATAGATTCAGATGTTCGCGCGATCACAGAATCCGTGCCTCTGGCCAGGTGGTTCAATGGGATTAGCCTCACAAACGCGCAAGTTCAAACGGATGAAGCGCGCGACGTTGTCTCGAAAGCTAGCAGACGCAAAATCGGGCCTGGCACACTCAGTGGATACACTTGCCTGAAGCTGCGCACGTACAGAGTGAAACATCGCGAGACATTCAGCGAGGGCGAGTCGGGATCGGTTGGGTATTCGACCTGCCAATGGGCCTCGAATTACCAGCTCCGCTCGACAGTCGAGACAGAAACATTGCAAGGTAAGCAACGAGAATAGAACCAAATCGCTAGCCGAACCCTGTCGAGTCTCCCACTTGCTGGGACGTGTACCGAAGCTTGGTTTCCGACGGCCTCAATCTGATCCCTTTATTTCTTATCCGTGCTCTTCGGCGAACGGCACTTGTCTGCGATGTTTTGAATGTCCTCAACATCGAGCGTCATTGGTTGGCTTTGTGGTTGTTGTGCGCCGATTCCATGCTCCTCGGATGTCGAGTCGTTGGGGCTGATATGGACAGCGGAGACCTGCACTTCCTGCCCGATATAGCCGTCGAGCGACCGCCGGCTACTAACCAGAATGTAATCGCGATTTTCGGGATCGGTCAGCATGATCTTGCCGCCGGAGCGCACCACGCATCCTTGGTACGTCATCGGAGTTGTGCTGTTTGCAGAGGGATCTTCGGTTGCCGGTCCTCTGCCTGGCGATTCGGCAGACTGGGCGAAGACTGAAGTCACCAACAAAGCAAGCGCGAGGATGCGCATAACACCTCCGTCCCTTGTCGGACGATGAAGTGCGGCTGTGGGTTGCTTCAAGGAGAGTTTTGTCGGCTCTGCAACTCCGCAGTTCGGACAGCAAGCAACGTGGTTGGACCGGGACTCCCGGATTGGGAATGGAACCTTGCGAATGGCGGGAGGATGGGACAGAAAACCAAGAATTGTGATTAGCTACCCGCGGCAAACCCACCCACGTGCGCATAGGTCACGCGGAGATATTTGTGAGGATTAACAGGAACATCGTTGATGCGAACTTCGTAGTGAAGATGAGGGCCCGTGCTGCGTCCACTATCACCCACATAGCCGATCGTGTCACCGCGATGTACATGTTGTCCGGGATAGACCGCGAAGCTCTTCATATGTCCGTAGCGAGTCGTGATTCCGTGGCCGTGATCGACAATTACTGCGCGTCCATATCCGCCCATGAAGTCGGCGAACTCCACGATGCCCTCAGCCGGCGCTACGATCGTCTGACCGTAAACGGCTCCAATGTCTACGCCCGAATGGAACGCACCTTCACCATTGAAGGGGTCGATACGCTCGCCGAACGATCCTGTCACTGGGCCTTCGACAGGCCAAAGATTCGGTGCGGAGTTGGCGCGTATCCAATCCGCGGTCGTGACGTTCTTGGTTAGTCCCATCGACAGCCCAGCCGTGGTCGCACCGGTTAAAGCAGCGGTCTTCAGGGTATAAAGCCGGTCTAAGGAAGAGCTGAGCTGCGAAATTTCAACCTTGTCGGACGAAGCGGCCTTGATCAGCTCCGGCTCGGGCTTCAGCCCGTATAGAGACGAGACTTCGCTCGCCAGCGAACCGAGCGATGCCACCTGAATATCGCGTTCCTTCGAAACCTGCTCCAGGTGGTCGTAGCGGTTCTTCAGGTCCTCACGCTCAGCGCGCAGCTGATTGTAGCTGGAAACCTTCATCAGCATACGGACGTAACTACTGGCGAGCCCGGTCAAACCCAAGACACCGATCAAGGCTCCGACTGCTACGACGTAAAGGTAGTGATGTGGAATGGGGATTTTGCGCAGCTGCCCGTCTTCGCCGCGAGCCACAAAAAGGATGTAGAAGCGCTTGGACAATATCCATTCCTCTGTTGTTATTTCCAGGAGTCCCCGGGTCAAACCCCGAGCGCTCGTCACAGAGCACCTGGCATTTGATCCTGGTTCCCCGAGCCGCCTCGTAAACGTCGCGTCGGCGGCTAACTTCAGCGTTTCCCCTGCGGGACAAGGCCGAAACGCTTCATACCCATCGATTGGAACCAGAAAGCCTTAAATCACAATCAGCCGTAATCCAAAGAGGATTCGGCACTTAGCTCATCATGCCTATCGGAAGATCGATAGAGAACGGTAACAAAGCTGGTTCCCCCGTGTCAACGTGAGAAGGTGCTAAATTTCGTTACCAAGGATGCGTAATCTTTTTGGCACCTCCGGTCAGATTACGGTATTTAGCCTCTGGGAGGGGTATCAAAACCCCCAAAACGAAGGGCAATTGCAGGCGTTTTCTAGATGAAAGAGGGCTCGCACCCCGTTGCCAGCATCCGGGAATCAGCGCTCATTCCCTGCGCAAATCGGCTCACCGGTTACAACAGACGCCGCGACTCCCTGGTTCTCCGGCCATTTTCTTGATGCAAGCCCGCAATTTCTGTTTATACTGAAACTACAGAAATATGAGAAACGAGAGCCCTTCTGACAGCGCTCAAGCCTTGGTATCGAAAATAGCTCCCACCTCCCCCTATCCCGCCTTGGTTTCGACAGAGGTCACTTCTTCTAAGCCTGCACCGCAAATCGGATTAGAGCAGTATTACAGCGAGGCGGGCCCAGACTACGCCGCATGGAGTCGCGAGTTCAACATGCACTTTGGCTATTACCGCAGGGGTGCGAATCCGCTGTGTCGCGAAGCCATGCTAGAGCAGATGAACCTAGAGGTGCTCGCGCGGCTACGATTGGATCGTATCGCTGAACCGCAACTCCTTGACCTCGGTTGCGGGCTTGGCGCCACGCTGCGCAGCTTTGCACGCCGTCTACCGCGCTCGAAGCTGGTGGGAATTACACGGGTTCCTTGGCAAGTGGAACAAGCATGTGACTTGAACCTGGCAGCTGGATACGGTAATCGCATCTCTGTCATTGAAGCCGACTATGAGGATAGCGCTCTTCCGTCCTCCAGCTACGACGGCGTCTACGCTCTCGAGAGCAGTTGTCATGCAAAGGGAGCGGACAAAGCCGTACTGCTGGCGGAGGCGCACCGTTTGCTGCGATCCGGTGGACGCCTTGCGGTGGCTGATGGATTTCTTGCCGGCCGCTGCCTAAGCGGCCTACAGCGGCGCATCTACCGCAAGTTGTGCGAATGTTGGGTGATCGAACAATTGGCCCAGCTTGACCAGTTCACAGCCCGCTTGGGAAAGCTTGGCTTCACCGAAATCAGGGCAGAAAATCTCCAGCTGCGAGTGGCGCCATCAGTAATGCACGTCCCCTGGGTAAGTTTGAAGTTCCTCCTGAACGATGTTGCCTTCGGAGAGCGGGCAATGACGCGCGCACGCTGGAACAACGTACTGGCTCCAGTGCTACTGCCACTGGTGAGCGCACCACTGGGGCCCATAAGCTACTTCATGATCACCGCGACGAAAACCTAGGCAGCGGGGTGCTTCCCGCGCGGCATGAGGTGGTGACAAAAGGCGCGGCCGAGGGCGAAATTACTAATACCGAGGTGGGCAACATCGGTATTGAGACCGAAGCCGCCTATCGGCGCCGCGTGACAAAACAAGCCCAGAAACCCAAGCCGAAGTTGTGAACGGCTCTCTCGAAAACGCGCCGCCCGCCGCCGAAGTCGGTTCGACGAAGCAAGACGGGATGCATTCCCAATGTCTTTTGAGTCTAAGCTGATCTGAGTTTTGCCGGCGAGTTCGAGGCTTGGTCTACGTACCGCCAAAACAAAACCGCGCTCCGAATCTCGGAACGCGGTGTCATGTCCTCGCCGGTAGTTTCGACCGAATGCTACGCCTTCTCCCGCTTCCAGTTCACCAGCTCTCCGATTGTCGATCCGGTGCTCGACGCGGGGTGCTTATATGCTTCCACTTCTGTACGCGAAGCTTCTTCGCCGGCGGCGCGAATGCTGAGTCCCACTTTCTTTTCTTCGGGGCTCATTTTGATGATCTTGAAGTCGTGTTCACTGCCCGGTTCAAGATGGACCTGTTGTCCGTTGGCATCGACCGCCTCGGAATTGTGGCACAGACCTTCAACTCCTTCCGCAATTTCGACGAAGGAACCGAACGCCGCCACACGCAGCACCTTGCCATGGACGATGTCGCCGACCCGGTGCTGCTGGAAGAAGGACTCCCAGATATCCGGCTGCAGTTGCTTTACACCCAGCGAGAGACGCCGCTTCTCGGAATCAATCGCCAGAACGACGGCCTTCACGCGATCGCCCTTCTTGAGTACTTCGGAAGGATGCTTCACGCGCTTGGTCCAGCTTAGATTGCTGACGTGAACCAGTCCGTCGATTCCTTCTTCGATCTCGATGAAAGCGCCGAAATCGGTCAGATTGCGCACCCGACCTTCCACGGTTGCACCGACCGGATACTTGTCGATCAGTGAATCCCACGGGTTGGCCGCCAGTTGGCGCATACCGAGCGAAATCCGCCGCTCGGTCGGATTCACGCTAAGCACTACGCACTCCACTTCATCATTCACATTGACCAGCTTCGACGGATGTTTCATCCGCTTCGACCATGTCATTTCGCTTACGTGGACCAAGCCTTCAATGCCTTGCTCCAGCTCGACGAAAGCGCCGTAGTCGGTCACACTGATGACGCGTCCTTTCACGTGTGCCCCCACGGGATACCGGTGTTCAGCGTCCAGCCACGGATCGGGCGTGAGCTGCTTGAACCCAAGCGAAACGCGTTGCTTATCGGGATCGAACTTCAAAACCTTGACTTGAATTTGGTCGCCAACGTTGACTAGATCGCGAGGATGGGTGAGCCGTCCCCATGACATGTCGGTGATGTGCAGCAAACCATCGATGCCGCCCAGGTCTACGAAAGCTCCGTAGTCGGTGAGGTTCTTCACCACCCCAGTCAGCACCGAGCCTTCCTGCAGGTGCTCCATCAATTTGGATTTCTTTTCGTTCTGTTCGGCTTCGAGAAGCTGCTTGCGCGAAACTACGATGTTGCCGCGCTTCTTGTTCAGTTTTACGACAGCGACGTCAAAGCTCTGTCCCTTATATGCGTCGAGATTCCGAACCGGGCGCAGGTCGAGTTGCGAGCCGGGCATAAACGCTCGCGCTCCCATGATATCTACGGTTACGCCCCCTTTGGTTCGCTCGACCACCGTCGCCTTGATGGGCTGATTTTCGCTATAGGATTTTTCAATGTCGTCCCAGGCGCGCAGGCGCTGCGCTTTTTGAAAGGATAGATTTATGTATCCCTCGTCGGTGTGGCCCTTCTCCCGCATGACTTCAATCGCATCGCCCGCTTGGAACTTTGGATTGCCGTCGTGATCAAGCACTTCTGCGACTGGTAGCGCGCCCTCAGACTTCGCACCAATATCAACAAACACGTACGACCCCGTGACCTTTAGCACGGTGCCGTGGATCACATGATCTTCTCCAGCCGTCTCTTCCGCCTCGGTAGTGAAGCTCTCGAGCGCCGAAGCGAAGTCTTCGACCGGCTTCTGTTCTTCAGCTTGAGCATCAGGAGGCTGGGTGTCTTGAGGAATCTCTGCGGCCCGCTCGGCTGGCGTGTCGGTTGTGATTTGCTGTTCAGTTAAGGTTGCGGTGGAGGAGTCGTGGGTGTTGCTGTCGTCGAACAAGGTCATAGCCTCTCAGATGTATCAGAGGATGCGGGCTGGTTTAGCGAACTGCTGGTGTGACCCTAAAGTTAGTTAGTGTTGAGCCTACCCTGGCGGATAGACTTTCCAGCGGCCGAAATATCGAACCCGAATCCCAATGGGAACAACTTCGACTATAACAACCGCTCGGAAAGGGTGTCAAACGGATCCACCGAGAATTAATATGCGTGCCATTCGATCCATCGGGCCAATCCGGTGATCGTATAATCGGTCGATCAGTTGATCAGTTCATCGGCGGATCTAAAAGCAGCGGAATCCCCATGACGAAAGGCAAACAGGGGGCCTCTGGGCAGAGCTTGCCCGTTCAGAAACCGAGTTCTCTGTGAAGATAGCCGGTGGTACTCGGTGAAGCTGACGAGATTCCCCCGGGCTTGTTTTTGGATCGCCTGATCACCCGATCTATGGACTACATCTGGACTCCCTGGCGCTATGCCTACATCACGACGGCTGCCAAGCACGACGGCAAGCCTGAAGGCTGCATTTTTTGCGAGCTTCCCAAGCTGCCTGATCCCGACGCAAAGATCGTCTATCGCGGCGAGCACTGTTTCATCATCCTCAATAGCTTCCCCTACACCTCAGGCCATGTGATGGTGGTTCCCTTCCTTCACATGGACGAGCTTCAGAAGTTGCCCGAACCCGCGGCTCAGGAGATGATGGCGCTCTCGCAAAGAATGGAAGGTATTTTGCGGGAGGTCTACTCACCCGACGGTATCAATCTAGGAATGAACGTGGGCCGTGCCGCCGGCGCCGGCATTGCCGGACATATCCACATGCACATACTCCCACGCTGGGTCGGTGACACTAACTTCATGACGGTCATTGCCGAGAGCCGCGTGCTTCCAGAATCGCTGGACGAAACTTACCAGCGTATTCGAGGAGCTTTGGCCGGCCAATGACGGTTCGCGCGGCAAGAGTCGTCCGCGTCTTGCACACAGCGTGGTCAAGAGGAGTTGCGCGGTCGCGATTGGGTGCGTTGTTGGCTCGGATGCTCGTGTCACAGGGAGGACAGATTTAACGAACGTAATATCCCGAGCGACACCTTACATGCAGCCTGCGGGTGGCGAGCACTTGGACGTGGTGAAACACACTCTCCCCCGGGTCCGATGGCCTGTAGAAGAGAGCATACTGGCTGCGTAGCTCGCGCCGAATTTTGCCAAACGCGCCGCTGAGGTCGCCGTTTACCCCGGCCTGAAGATAGTTCCCTCCCGTCTCATCCGCCAAGCGTTTCAATATAGACTCCCCCTGTTTCGCCTCCTCATCCTCGACCACACGATAGCTGACATTTACCGCGTAGATGGCAGCCTCCGCTTTGAGAGCATGAGCGATCGTGCCATCGAGCGAGTAAACACTATCGTTCTCCTCTCCATCGGTGATGACGATAATCACCCTGCGCGAAGGTGCCCCGTCCTGGTGCAAGAAATCGGCTGCTCCAACCAGCGCATCGTACAAGGCGGTATTTCCCTTGAGATGAAGTTTCTTCACCCGGTGCGCGATCTCCTTCCAATTGTTGTCTACCTTGGCGACGAGCTGCAGAGTCTCGTTGAAGGCAAAAATGCTAACCACGTCCGAGGGGCGCGCGACCGAACGAACGAAGCTTTTGATTGTGCCTTGTTCCGCGATGAATCTTTGGGCCACTGAGCTACTCACATCGACCACGATCGCAACACTGAGGGGCAAATTTGTTTGATGCTCGAAAAACGTAACGGCCGTCTGCTCCCGGTTGTTATCGAGAATCGTTAGATCGGACTGGACCACGTTGCCCACGTAGTTTCCTTTGTGGTCGGTCACGCTCAACATCAAGGGAACTTCCTGCACACCCGTGTGCAGCGTTGGAACCCAGGCCTGGACGGGCATGACATGGGCAGCGTTGCCGGACCGGGGTGTGCTTTGTGAGGAGGCCTCTTCATTGCAGCTCCAGAGAAGAATCGCAGCCAGTCCAGTGCCGGCAAGGATCAACTTTGCGGCATTGACCAGATGAAGTTCAAAGTGGAAGAGCAATGCGTGTGCTGGGACAGTTGAAAACGGCTTCATGACGCCTCTAGCCAAAGGCTACACAGACCCGCGTAGCACATCGATTAGAGGCCTTCTTCTGCCTTCCGTCACCTGTAAACACACGCCAATAGGCGCTACTCTCGACAGCGTTCCGCGCACGGTCCGGGCGGTAAAAGGAACGGCTTGGCGCCGGGTGAATTCCCCTGAGAAAAGTGAATCAAACAACTGACTGAAGGGGAGCCGCGGTTGAGCTGCGAGCTGAAGGGCGTTCTCTCGGAATCGGAATTCTGAAGTGCACCGTGGTACCCGGTGTTGCGGATTCAATTTGCATGCTTCCGCCAAATTGGCGTACGCGTTCTCGCATTCCCGGCACGCCAACTCCGGAGCCACGTGATTGGATTTGTGCCAATCGCTCGGGAGAGATCCCTTTGCCCCAATCGCGCACTTCCAGCAGCAGCTCGGCTCCCTTGGTCGAGATGCGAATCTCCGCTTTCGCGCTTTGCGAGTGCCGGTGGATGTTCGTTAGGCACTCTTGCACGAGTCGGAAGACAACCAGTTCGACGTCGCTAGGAAGTCTGCCCAGGTGCTCGCTTACACTTAAGGAAATTTCCAGTCCGCTCCGTGCGGCCAAGCCTTCCGTGTACCAAGTGAGCGCGCCTGAAAGCCCGGCTTCGTCCAGCAGGGGGGGATGCAGAAGGTATGAGGTTGTACGGATCTCCTGGCTCAATTGGCGTGCCAACTCTTCAATCTCAGCGGCCCCCTCTGCCAAATCAGGTGCGTTCTGCTGCATCCGTTTTACAAGTTGCGACAGGTTCATCTGCATCACCGCCAAGGTTTGGCCTGCGCTGTCATGGAGTTCGCGCGCAATCCGTCTACGTTCGTCGTCCTGTATCTGCAGCAGCCGGCGCGATAATTCCCGCAGCTGGTCAGCTTGGGCCACCACGTCGGCATTCCGCTTTTCAAGTTCCGTGGTGCGTGCTCGCACTTCCGCGTCCAGTCGTTCGGCTAGCTCGCGATAGTCATTTTCGGTATGTTTTAGGTCGGTGACATCGACGCCCGTGGGATGCAGAAACAGAACCTTACCTTGATCATCTCGAATCGGATAAAGCGCAAAATTCACCAGCCGTTCGGTTCCGTCATACCACGAGTATTGCAGCAACTCGCGATAGGGTAAGCCTTGCGCAACCATGGGGGTGGCAGCGCGTATTTTTTCGCGCGATTCGGCAAAATTCCGCCACCATGGAGTTTCCCAGAAAGCAACGCCCACCACCTCTTCCCGCCGGTATCCGCACGCCTCGAGCGACAACTTGTTTGCATCAACGAGCACGCCTTCTGTGGTCATGATTCCCGCAAACACAGGGGTTTGTTCGAAAAGGGCGCGGAACTTAGCCCGGGCATCGATCGCTTCTGCCGAGATTATTCGCTCGCGATCGTCAGCTCTTTTACGCTCGATCGCAAACGCCAATTGTCGAGCGATGGTAACGCCAAGCGAAATCTCGTCGGGAGCCAACCGGTGCGCGTCGGTCGAATACATCGTGAACTTGCCGATAGGCCGGTCATTCCACACCAAGGGAATGAATGCCAACGAGGTGATTCCTTCCCGTTGTGCGGCGCGAGCGAGAACCTCTTCCAGCCCACCTCCAGCAACATTTTCAACGCAGATAGGCTGAGGATTTTGCTCTGACACGGTCCAGGGAGAATGACCTTCGACCGCTGCGCGATACTCCTCTGACAAGCCACGCCACCGGACAAAACGCATCACGCCAGAGTGATCGAACAACAGGACGGAAGCGCGCTCGAACTGCAGCGCCTGGCTAATCGCATCGAGCGCCGCGTCATACACCTGCTCCAAGGAATCGGCGCGGTGCAGTTCGTCTGCGAGTTGGAACAGCGCTCGCTGCCGGCAGGCTGCGATTGCCAGTTGTTTCTCCGCTTCCTTGCGTGTCGTAATGTCTCTCGCAATCTTGGACGCGCCAATGATCTCTCCATTTGAATCGCGTACCGGAGAGATGGTGAGCGCCACATCCAGTAGAGAGCCATCTTTTCTCTTGCGAACAGTTTCAAAATGATCCACTCGTTCGCCCCGTCGCAGGCAGCCCAGGATGATGTCTTCTTCGGACCAGCGCTCGGTAGGAATGACGAGCTTAATGTGCTGGCCAACGGCTTCTTTGGCCCTGTAACCGAAGATCCGCTCGGCACTTTGGTTCCAACTAGTTATTGTCCCGTTCAAGTCCTTGCTCACGATTGCGTCGTCGGAGGAATCGACAATGGCGGTAAGCAGCGCAGCGCGATTCAATCGCAAGTTCTCGGCATTGGGATTGCTTAAACCGTTCGCTGGAGAGCCAACCAGATCTCCCACTACCTGGAACAGGTCCTGCGAGACCCGTGCTTTCTGAATGAATCCGTTGGCGCCTGCGGCCGCAGCTGCGGCCGCCATCCCCTCTGCATCGTTTTGACTGACCATCAAAATGAGCGTGTTTGGCTCCTGCTGACGAATCGCTCGCGCCGCCTCCAGTCCATTCATCTCCGGCATTGTGACATCGAGCAGAACGAGCCCGGGCTTCAACTCCCGTGTCTTTTGGACAGCGTCGACTCCATTGACAGCCTCGCCGCACACAAGCCAGCCCTCCTGCGACTCGACCAGAGTTCGCAAGCTGTTGCGGAAAAAGTCGTGATCATCCGCAATCAGAATCTGTAGTGGACTCATTCTTTACTCGCCCTTCAAGCTGTCGCGTGGTCTATTGTTTGACCAGGGGAGGGAGTGAAATTATCCCCAACTTACCAAAAACCAGAGGATGCAACAACGGCAGTTCCCTTCGACATACCGTGCTTACTGTAGGCTCAGAGACTTAGGCATTCATGAAACTTCGCTAAAATCCCCCCAACAGTGGCGGTATGTGCCTCTTCCCTAAGTCCCACAGCCAGCCTCTTGATTAGGCCGTCGCGATGACATGCGAAGGAGGTTGCTGCTGGCTGACTTTCACCGCCGCTGTCGTGCCGCGCACGATCAGTTCCGGCTCGAACACCAACTCGCGCGCGCTCGGCGTGTCCTTTCCCTCAATCCGCTTGAGGACGGTTTGGGCTGCCATTTTCCCCATCTGCCGCAGGGGCTGGCGAATCGTCGTAAGCCCTGGATGATGATAGGCCGCGCTATCAATGTCATCGAACCCCACCACCGATACATCCTCGGGAACGCGCAACCCATGTTCGTGAATCGCTCGGATGGCCCCGATCGCAGCAATGTCATTGAACGCGAACAGGGCCGTAAATCGCTTTCCCGCGCCCAACAGAGTCTGCGTCGCCCGATATCCAAGCTCGGGTGTCGCCAAATTATCTTCGATTTGGACCACCAGACCCTCATCGACAGGCCGCGATGATTTGGCAGCGATCTCTGCGATAGCGTCCCAGCGAATTTCGCTGTCGGGGGTGAACGATTGTCCCTTGATTACAGCAATCTCGCGGTGCCCAAGCTTCCACAGATGACCTAACGCAAGTTCTGCTGCCTGACGGTGGTCGAGTACTATTCTGGTCGTGTTCTTCACTTCGTGGTGGCAGGAAATCGTGACCACCGGTACTGGAAGATGCTTCTTCCATGGAGCATTCAGCACGATGAGCCCCTCGACGGAACGGTGAAGAAACAGCTCGGGGTACTCCTCGATAAGATCCGGCTGAAATCGGTGGCTAGCGACAAAATAAAAATATCCGGCTTGCAGGAGGTGATCTTCAATCCCACCTAGCACGGTTGTGTTGTATCCATGGCTCACCTCGGGAGTGAGCACTCCAATGGTGAAGCTTCGGCGCGATCGCAGGCAACGTGCCAGGAAATTGGGGCGATAACCAAGCTGCTCAGCAGCTTCGAAGATGCGCTGTTTCGTGCTCGCGGCGATGGTGTCCGCTACGGGAGCGTGATTCATCACCAGTGAAACGGTTGCTGGAGCCAGCCCCAGATAATCCGCAAGCTGCTTGAGGGTGGCTGGTCGCGAGTGCTTCAGGCGGTGTCCCTTCTCTCCCCCCTTTGAGCGCGTCATGGTGAGCAGTGTTGCACAGGGGGTGCGCTTCGGCAAGCGTTTACTCCGACTTGCTGGTTTCAAAGAGCGGAACCGTTACGCCCCTGATTTGACGTGCAACGCGAACAAGTGATGATTGAAGCTCTTCTGGCGTGAGGGGTGGGTTATTGCGAGACCTTTTGTAAGCTGGCGATATTGCGCTGGGCTTCTCCCCGGTATCTTGCAATACCTTTGTATAAGGCCTCGGCAATGACCTGTCGGTACTCGGAGCTTTGCAAACGGTCCTCGTCAGCAGGGCTGCTGACGTAGGAGATTTCGGCAAGCACGGCTGGCATCTGCGTTCCCGTAAGCACCACGTACTCGGCTTCTTTTACTCCCCGGTTTCGAAGCCCGGGGTTCCTTGAGGCCAGGCCGCCGTAGAGCGATCGCTGAATATCTGACGCGAACAGTTTCGCCCCCTTCACCTTCGCCCGAATATCTACCACGCCGCTCCAATCCACCTGCTGCAACGAAGCCGCCTCCGGCGTGCGCGCTCTCACCGAGGAATATGTATTCGTGTAGTAGGTCTCGACTCCCCGGGCGGTGGAAAGGTTGCTGTAGTTTGCGTGTACGGAGAGGAATAGATCGGCACGTGCCAGGTTGGCGATCTCGGCCCGCTTCTCGAGCGAGATAAAGGAGTCCTCTTGTCGCGTATAGACCACGGTTGCGCCCAGCCTCTTTTCAAGCAGGCTGCCAAGTCGCTCGACCACATCAAAAACCAATTCTTTTTCCAGCAGGCCTTTGCGGCCGACGGCGCCCAGGTCCCATCCGCCATGACCCGCGTCCAGCACGACCTCAAAACCTCCATTGTCAGACCCTGCCTCGCCCGACGCGCGCGGTTTGTTGGGAGAAACTTTGATTGCCGGCGAAGGCTTCGGCAAGGTGGTCGGGGCTGGAGAAGCTGGTGGAGGCGCTGTCGCTCTATGGAACTCAATGGTCAAGCGATAGGGATTGTTATCCAGGCTCACCTCGGGAACCGAGGCGTCGGGCTGCCCCTTGGTCTCGAGGACCACTCGCGTGATCCCTTCAACCGGCTGCGCCACCCGTACGCGCTTCAAAAATGCGTCGTCGACGGCTATCGCCTGTTTCGCGACCGTCGCGCTTAAGGTGGTGTCGTGCAGATCGAAGTAAACGCGAGGCGGGTTGTCGAGCGTGTGCGCCTCGTATTGCACCTGATCTTCAAGATCAATCACTACTGTGCTCGTGTCAGCCGTCGAGGAGTGATGAATCCCGGTCACCTGCGCGGTCGCACCAATCTTCAATGGCGGAGCCGGAACCGCAGGAGCGGCTTCGCTCAAAGCTTCCTCCGCTCTCGCCTGCGACGTGTTTCCCGTACTCGCGCTAATTGGCTGACCGAGGTGTTGCGCCTTCCAGATCAGAACACCCATCATCCCGATCGCAATCACCGCAGCGGCCACCGTCACCGCGATGCTGAGGATCGACCTACGCTCTTCGGGCGGAGTTTCGGGAACAGCTGGCTTCGCATCCTCCCCATCGAGCTTCACCGCTGGTAGGGTGGCTGTCTTCAAATCCAACGCCAGAGCGGGTGCGGCTGCAGCGCTGTTCTGCGCTGCCTCGGATCGCGATATCGGCGAGGGCGCTTCAATTTCAATTTTCTTCCCCGCAATGGAAGGCTCTACAAGCTCTTCGGGAAGGGAAGTGCGTGCGGCTGGAGCTGACGGGGTGAATTTCTCGTCCACCACCAACTTCGACGCTTCAGCACTCGCGTGGGCAATAGCCGTCGATGAATCCACAGCAGGCGGAATCTCGTCCGCTTTTGACGTTTCGCTGGCTACGGGAACGGCAACCCCTGCAGGCGTTTCCTGGCTTGGAGCGGGCAAGATTACCACCGCTGCCTGCTGATCGGCCGATGTGTTCCTAACAACAGACGAGAGCTCGTGGTTGGCCTCAAATGACGCCGGTTGGACGACCACTGGAAGATTGGTCTCCGGCTTCTTCTGTACGACGGCGTCGGGTATAACCTCGCGCGCCATCGCGGTGAGGTGGTGTTCTTCTTCCGGCCGTATCGCTGCCAAAATGAGCTCGCCGAGCAAGTTCAGGCTGCGCACATCGCTGTCGTTGAAGCCGAAGGTCTCTGCCGAGAATGCTTCCAGGAGCCCAATCACGCGCTTCTTCGCCGACAGCGGCACGGCGATCATTGACCTCGCGCCCAGAGCCCGGCAGGCCTGCGGGTTCACCCGCGTGTCGTTTTCCGAATCGTCGCACCGCACAATCTCGCCGCTGCGCAAACATGCGCCGGAAAAACCCGAGTTCGGATCAAGCCGTACTCCGGCGTCAGGTGCTATCTTTCCCGCAGAGGCACGACAGACGATGGCGCGCTCTTTTGCCAGCGCAATAGCAACACCATCCGCGCCAGTGATCGCGACGGCTCGCGCTGCCACCAGTTGCAGAATTTCATCCAGCGCAAGCTCTTCTTCGCGAGAGAACTTCAGAGGAGAATCAAGAGGACCCTGTGCTTCGCGCTTGCGACGAGCAGCCTGCTGATGAATGCAGGCAAACGCCAGTAGACCTTGCAGGGCATTATGCCCGTCGGCCACCTGCGTTTCCCTTGCTACTGCCGGTTGTAGGGGGCGCGCACTGTCCCACCCCGGTGCAGCATTGTTCGGAGTTGCACTCATTTGTTTTGCCCGGTTCGCACACCTGGGCCGTCCATTCGCCGCCATCGACGCAAACCGCCGACAGGGCTACAACTATGTACGTTGTACGTTACAAGGGAATAGGCGCAACCGCAATATTTTCTGTTGCCCGAACGTGCCCTTGGTGACCGGTTTGGACTGTTCACGACCAGCTTTGGCTGCTACAATCAGCCCAAAGTAGCATCTCCACAGGTTGGGTGCCCGGTTCTGATGTCTGAAGAAAAGAAGTCCCGCTGGAAGGTCCCTTTAGGAATTGTTGCAACAGGGGTTGCTGGCGTTGCCGTGCTGATCCTTCGCGGCTGCTGGCATCGCAAGATGAGCTGGCCGGTTCGTGCCCAGGGGCACACCTACCAGGTGTGTCTCGGCTGTGGCATCAAGCGTCTGTTCGACGAGCGGTCCTTCCGGGCTTACGGCCCCTTTAGCTATGAGCTCAATCGGCTGATTGCCTGGGATGACCGGCACGCCGAAAAAGTCCCCCCCCAACGCCGTCCCGCGTAGATCCGGGTCATCGCACCGGGTTGACCGTACGTACGATAGAGCGCCCCCGACTGGTTCCCCATTCCCAAGCCATTTTCATCGACTTCGGCGCTAAGGTCACGGGTTTGCCAGGAACAGGGCGACAAGGTGTACGGACAAGCTGCCAGCTTAGGTCTTAGATCCGCGCCCTTACCCCTGATCCACTGCCGCCCCCCCATACGACATCACCCGGGCCGTGAGCGAATAACAATAAAAAGGAGTGCGATCGGCCATCGGAAGACCTTCCTGGGGAGCGCGTAACGAAGATAAAGTCCGCATGGAAATCCAGCCGCCAGGGGGTAGGCCCAAGGCTAGAAAGCCATAAGTGCCACAAAACTTTAGGGATCGGGTGTTTTGACTGGGGTTGCTTCCTCCGAGCGACGGTTCAAAGGTAACTTGTTGATTTTACAGACCTCGGTACGCTTTCGCTTTGCATCTCAAACACGTCATCGTAACAATTTCTGGCCATCGGAGGACTCCTATGAACGCAAGCGATGTTCTGATAGAAACCCTAACGGACTGGGGTGTGGAGGTGGTTTTCGGCCTTCCCGGCGATGGGATCAACGGCGTCATGGAATCCCTTCGCACACACCAAGACAAGATCCGCTTCATTCAGGTCCGCCACGAGGAATCTGCGGCGTTCATGGCTTGCGCCTATGCGAAGTTCACAGGAAAGCTAGGCGTTTGTCTTGCGACCTCAGGGCCAGGCGGCATTCACCTGTTGAACGGCCTCTATGACGCGAAACTCGACACCCAGCCGGTGCTGGCAATCACCGGACTCCAATATCACGATCTGATCGGCACCTACACGCAGCAGGACGTCGCGCTGGACAAACTCTACTTAGATGTTTGTGTCTTTAACGAGCGCATCATGGGGCCGACTCACGTCGAGAACATTACGGACCTGGCCTGCCGCACCGCTCTGGCGTACCACGGCGTCGCTCACATCACCATTCCCGTAGATTTCCAGGAAATGGAGGTCAAGAAGAAGCTCGCTTCCAAAAGAAATATTCCACACCACACCTCCGACATAAGCGCCCACAGTGCACGTCTTCCCAACCAAATCGACTTGGAGCGAGCGGCTGACATCCTGAATGCGGGTAAGAAGGTCGCGATCCTTGCCGGTCGCGGTGCGCTTGACGCCACAGACGAACTCCTGCAAGCGGCTGAACTGCTCGCCGCGCCGATCGTTAAGGCTTTACTAGGAAAAGCTGCAGTGCCCGACGATAGCCCTTATACGACTGGCGGCATCGGCCTGCTCGGCACCAAGCCATCGCAAGAGGCATTCGAGGATTGCGACACGCTGCTCATCGTCGGCAGTTCATTCCCGTACATCGAGTTCATGCCGAAACCGGGCCAGGCTCGAGGCATTCAGATCGAGCTCGATCCGAAACGTATAGGCCTTCGTTATCCGGTAGAAGTTGGATTGGTCGGCGACAGCAAGAATGCTCTCTCCGCTTTGATCCCCCTACTGAGACGTAAAGAGGATCGCAGCTTCCTTCAGGCAGCGCAGGCGGGGATGAAGGACTGGTGGGAGCTCATGGAAAAGCGCGCGACACGGACCGACAAACCCATGAAGCCCCAGGTCGTGGCCCGGGAACTTGGGAGGCGCTTGCGCGACGATGCCATTGTCAGTTGCGACAGCGGAACGATTGCCACTTGGTGGTCGCGCCACATTCTCGCGCGTCGCGGTCAGATGCACACGCTTTCCGGCAATCTTGCCACCATGGCTCCCGGCCTTCCTTATACTATCGCCGCCCAGATCGCCTTCCCGAATCGTCAGTGCGTCGCATTTGTCGGCGATGGCGGTTTCTCCATGCTGATGGCGGATTTCGTTACAGCCGTGAAATACAAGCTCCCGATTAAGGTCGTCATCATAAAGAACAATACTCTCGGACAGATCAAGTGGGAGCAGATGGTCTTCCTCGGGAATCCCGAGTACGGAGTGGATCTGCATCCTATCGACTTCGCAGCCTTTGCTCACGCCTGTGGCGGCATCGGTTTCAGCGTAGACGACCCTGCCGATTGTGGTCGTGCGATCGATGAGTTTTTGGCCGCTCCCGGGCCTGCGGTTTTGCAGGCCGCGGTGGACCCGTTCGAACCGCCCATGCCGGCCAAAGTCAAGGCCGAACAGGCTCTTCACTTCGCCGAGTCTCTGGCGCGCGGCGAGCCGAATCGAAAGAAGATTGTGCTGACCACCCTGTCCGACCAGGTTCGCGAACTCATATAGTGCCTGCGAAAGAGGAGCGAGATGAAAAACGAAGTTGTTGTGATCACCGGAGCTTCCGCCGGATTGGGCAGGGCGTCCGCGCGAGAATTCGGGCGAAAGGGCGCGAAAGTGGGCCTGATTGCTCGCGGCCTTGCGGGGCTTGAGGCGGCCAAGCGCGAGATCGAAGCCGCCGGTGGTAGCGCGCTGGTGCTGCCCGTCGACGTGTCCGACGCCAAGGCAGTTGAGAATGCAGCCGAGTCAGTCGAGCGTGAATTCGGCCCCATCGACATTTGGGTCAACAACGCCATGGCCTCGGTCTTTTCTCCCGTGAAGGAGATGCAGGCGGAGGAATACAAGCGCGTCACAGAAGTGACGTACCTGGGGGTTGTTTACGGCACTCTCGCCGCTCTCAAGCGCATGTTGCCGCGTGATCGTGGAACCATCGTACAGGTCGGATCGGCGCTCGCCTATCGCAGCATTCCTCTTCAGTCTGCCTATTGTGCGGCCAAGCACGCAATTGCAGGGTTCACCGACGCGTTGCGCTGCGAACTCATCCACGACAAGAGCAACGTTCGCGTCACCATGGTGCAGATGCCCGCGCTGAATACCCCTCAATTTGGATGGGTGAAGAGCCGCCTCAAGCACAAGGCGCAGCCCGTGCCTCCCATATTTCAGCCTGAGGTTGGCGCGAGCGCGATTTACTGGGCTGCGCACCACTCCCGGCGCGAACTCTATGCTGGTTGGCCTACGGTCGAAGCCATTATGGGAAACAAAATCGCCCCCGGCTTGCTGGATCACTATCTCGGCAAGAACGGCTACGCTGCGCAACAAACCTGCGAGCCTGAAGATCCGAATCGCCCCGACAACCTCTGGGCTCCGCTCGAAGGCGATCACGGTGCCCACGGCCGCTTCGACATCCAAGCCCACGAAACCAGTTGGGAACTTCGCGCCAGCCGCGAACGCAAATGGATCGGTGCCGGATTGGCTGCCGTTGCTGCCGCAGCCTTGCTCATCTCGCGCCGGTGGTGACACGGCAGAAGCCCAGCGGAATACCTACTCGCGGTCCCCGGCTCGCCATCTCCATTCGCGAAAGGTTTTAAACGCTCGGGAGGAATCGTTCGCTGCTCGGCGCTCATCTCTTAGAGCAGCGCCCAGCGCGACTTATGCCCTCGAAAAGACGGATCAGCATCTTTGCCGCAATTGTTCAGTGCGTTTTGTTTCTGGCCCATTTCTTCTTGTATGCGACTTGGACATTTTCCTCCCGAGGCGATGGAGTATTCGGAGCGAGCCCTGCCAAGATCGTTCTCGGCATCATGTCGGTGAGCTTCATCACCGCTTCACTCCTGGCGTTCCGATATACGAATGCGGTTGTTCGCGGGTTGTACAGACTCGCTGCGACCTGGCTCGGCCTATTGAGCTTCCTGTTTTTCGCAAGCATCGTTTCCTGGCTGATCTTCGGCCTTGCTCGATTGTTCGGACATGCCCTGGATTTCCATCGCCTCGTCGTCGTTCTGTTCGGCGTGGCCTCCCTAGTGGGTATCGCTGGCCTGTTCAACGCCAGCCTGACGAGAATCACCCGCGCGACGGTTCGTCTCGCTAACCTGCCCGAGTCATGGCGGGGACGAACCGCCGCTCTAGTCACCGACCTTCATCTGGGACATGTTCGCAACGGCTCTTTCCTGCGTCGCATGATCGCCAAGATCCTGAAAGAAGAACCTCACGCGATTTTCATCGCCGGTGATTTGTACGACGGCACGGCGATTGATGCGCACCGGGCAGCGGAACCCTTGTCCCAGCTTTCGGCGCCGCAAGGAGTGTACTTCGTCGCTGGCAATCATGAGCAGTTCGGCGACGATAGCAAGTATCTGAATGCCGTTGCCGCCGCCGGGGTTCGCGTTTTGACCAACGAGAAGGTGGATGTTGACGGTTTGCAAATCGTCGGCGTGCCTTACAGAAACGCCACGCAACGAGGGCATCTGGCCTCGATCCTGCGCGCGATCGGTCTCGATCGCAATCGAGCCAGCGTTTTGCTGATTCATGCGCCCGACCATCCTGAGGTCGCCGAAGCCGCCGGCTTTTCCCTTCAGCTATCCGGCCACACCCACCTTGGACAATTCATTCCCTGGAGTTGGATGGCCCGCCGGATGTACCGCCAATTTGTCTACGGTCTTAGCCGCCTGGGCAACCTGCAGGTCTTTACCTCTAGCGGTGCGGGGACCTGGGGTCCGCCTCTTCGCTTGGGCTCCAATCCCGAGATCGTAATGCTGGAGTTCCAGTAACGGATATGGCCAGATCTAAAAGGTGCGATGGGGGATTGGCTTTAGATCAGGTTCAACCCAAGCCCGTCGCGCAGCGTCGCTCATCAGCAACTCGCGCGAGTAAAATTCTAATACGAGATCCTTTTCGAACAGCCAAGGATGAGCATCAACAAAATCCGCAAATGTTTCCCGTGGGCAAGACGAGCGAATGTCGACATCTACCAAGCGCACCCAGAAGAAGGTGATGGTCTCGTGATATTTGTGCGCGGCACCCAAGCTGCGAGCGAAACTCTGAATACTTTGCCGCATCCTCTGCTCTGCAACATCACAACCGTACTTGCGGATGTAGATCCACGCCAGGCGAAGATGATCGGCGTGTCGGAATTGATCACCCGGAAACTGGCAACTTTCAAATTGTGCGACGAATACGTCATCTTCAAGACCTGCACTGCCACCAATCGACGTCATCTTCTCCTGCCTTTTTAGAGCTTCCGGTGCCAAAATTGCCACGTTCGCGGCTTTTGTGTACCATGGTACATGTAAACCGTGGTACATATGTACCGCTGTCGCCGGACCAGAAAAAATGCTGAGATCCACGTTGCCCGGCCAGGTGGTTGGCTTGCCTGGGGCTCGCTTCGGGAGGAATCTCTCGCCATACCTGTGCGGCTACATGGTGCATGACTACTTTGCTGGGCACTTCCCATGATTGAAATCGAACGTGTACAAACCGGAGTCAGGATCGAAAAACGTCTCCTGAAAGTGCTGAAGGGACTTGCAGAATTAAAGGATCTTTCGTTGGGAGACATGCTGGAGGGGATCGTGCTGCACACCTTTGAAGGCAAGGCCCCGTTTTCAACCGAAACCCTGGCCGAAATTGCGGAGCTGAACAAAATCTATCGAATGACGCTTCGCGCTAGCGATAGCCATCGATTGAACGAAAAGTCAAAAAGAAGCGCCCCCAGGTCCGTAAGGCCTAGTGTCCCCGACCCTGCAAACTAAAAGGTTAGGTAGTAGCGCAAGGCCCCTTGTCGGACAATTCGTTTCGGTGGAGCAGAACTGTTCCGGCGCATGTCGGGCTCGGAGTTCCCTGAGCTGCCGACAAGAATCGCAGCATGTAGGAAGTCTTCAAGGAAAACTGGCGCCCAAAAGCCGCCAGAATCTCCCTCCCGCATTCGTCAGGAATGTTTCCCAGAAAGGTGCTCCCACTTCTCGCCCTTGAGAAGTGGGAGCAGTGATCAAAGTCAGACTACGATTCGAGTTCGGTTGCGATCCCTGGTGGTACGCCTGCACTCGCGCCGCCCCTCGAGCCAAACGGCAAGATCATGGGCACGCGGCGGCGATACTCGGCGTATTCCCCGTGCATTCGGATTAGGTCCCGCTCCTCAAACTGGATCGCGAGGAGAATGTAGGCCGTGGTTGCGATGGCAAAGACCAGATGCGCCACGGTCATGAGCGGAGCGGACCAGAATACGAGCAACCATCCTACGTACAAAGGGTGCCGAACCAAGCGATAGAGGAATGGTGTCCGGAAGGGAAGTGGAGAGTACGGAATCCCACGCAGGTGGAGCCAGACCTGGCGCAGACCGAAAAGATCGAAGTGGTTGATGAGAAACGTGGCGACCAGTACGGTGAGCCAGCCGGTGGCATAAAGAGTCAACAGTACAAGTTTCCCGGCATCGCTTTCCACGTTCCAGATCACTCGTCCCATGGGCTCCCATTTCCAGAACATCAGGAGCAAGGACAAGCTGGAAAACAATACATAGGTACTGCGCTCCACAGGAGCCGGTACGATGCGAGTCCAGGCGCGCTTGAACCACTGGCGCGCCATTAAGCTGTGCTGGACTGCGAATAGCCCGAGCAAGGCAGCGTTTACCGCCAAGGCATAGGTGAACGGTCGGTGCGGTCCCGAGTCAATGGACTTCGGCACGACAAGATTTCCTATGAAGCCGATGGCATATAGGAACGTGGCGAAGAACGCCAGATAGCAAACGACACCGTAGAGGAATGCTGTGATTCTGCTGAACATTGTTTTATCGGGCCTCCTGCCCATAAGGCGATCCTGCTTCCCTTTGTCGCGTCGATCGCCTCTGTTAGAATTTCGGCTCACTTGGGGCGCAGCCTAGGGCGCCGCGTCACGTGGGCGACCGTGATTTCATATGGCGAGTAGGCGCACAATGTCTTCAAAGCCCAATCAAATCTTCTTGAAATCGCTCTAAAACTACGTATGTCGCAGTCAGCACAGGTCTTATATGAATTCGGTCCGTTTCGGTTGGATCCCTCCGAGGAGCTGCTGGTGGAGGGGACGCGCAAAATCCCGTTAACTCCAAAGGCTTACAAGACCCTCCTGGTCCTAGTGGAAAACCGCGGTCGGACGCTGGCGAAAGACGAGCTCTTGGCCAAGGTCTGGCCGGATACATTCGTCGAGGAGGCCACGCTGGCGCAGAACGTCTTCACTCTGCGGAAGCTGCTTCGCGATGACCGGGAAACCGCACAATACATCGAGACCCTGCCGAAACGGGGTTACCGGTTCGTCGCTGACGTGCGTGAGGTGAAGACCGCAACGGCTCCGGTTCGGCATCAGTCCAGGTTTGCCCCAAGCACCATTCTTTATGCCCTGATTCTGGTGGGGGTGTTTACCGCGGGGCTGGGCGGATGGTACTGGATTCGGTCGAAGCCGATGACCGAAGGCACGACAGCGGGAACGAAGGCGAAGCCGAGGACGCTGGCGGTTTTGCCGTTTCGCGGGCTCCCTGGAAATTCTGCTGAGGAGTCTTGGGGTATCGGCATGACCGACGCGATCATCACGCGTCTCACCTCGTTACAGAATCTTGCAGTACGGCCAACAGCGTCGGTCTTGAAGTACACCAAGAGCTCAGTTGATCCAGTTCAGGCTGCGCAGGAATTGGGAGTTGAATCGGTACTGGACGGAACCTACCAGCGCGATGGAGACCGAATCCGCATCTCTGTGCAACTGATCGAGCCGAATGATCGAGCAACCCGCTGGGCGGAACACTATGACCTGAAGAGCACGGACCTGTTGAACTTTCAGGACGAGGTAGCGCAGAAGGTAGTAGACGGCCTGCGAGTTGAAGTGTCAGGTCGAGAACGAAACCTGTTGGCTTCGCCGACCACCAAGTCAGCGGAGGCATACGACCTTTATCTGCAAGGGCGCGTCTACAAGAACGCGTACTTTGTCGCGTCGCAGCGGGAAAGCCTACGGCGCGGACAAGCGGCCTTGCAGCGGGCGCTGGTGATGGATCCATCGTTTGTTGACGGGCAGGCGTTGCTGGCGATGCTTTACCTGCTGGAGTGCGCAAATTTCCGCGAGAGCGCGGCAGCCAACCTTCTGCGGGGAGAAAATACGGCCCGGCGAGCCCTCGATCTCAATCCCAATTCTGTCGAAGGCCTCCTGGCACTTGGGTTTGCACTTGGCCAGGCCGGCCGGAATGAAGAAGCCATTCCTATCTTGCGGCAGGCTGTCATCCAGGCGCCTAATTCCGAGTTCGCCTGGGATTTGCTCGGCTACGTTTATCACTATGCCGGACTCGATGACCTTGCCGAAAAGGCTTACCGTCGCAGTCTGGAACTGGATCCCACGACACCACGCATCTACTGGATGCACTCCCGCATGTTGCTATACCTTGGCAAAGTTCAGGAGGCGGAGCAGGGAGTCCGCCAGGCGTTGGCGATCCATCCGGACCAGTTCAAGGCGATGGCTTATCTGGGTGAGTTTCTTTATTACCAGGGAAGGACAGAAGAAGCTGAGCCGATCCTGCGGCGCGCTGCTGAATTGGGACGGGATAGCGGAGATTCAGCAGGGGTTTTGATGTCGGCTTTCTTGTACGCGTCGCGCGGGCAGAGGGATAAGATCGATCCCAATCTTTTCCTCGAGAAACCTGCAAACGTGGCTGACGGCGATCGGGCCTATTGGATTGGCAGTGTGTATGCGCTGCTGGGCGACAAGCCGCAAGCACTTGCCTGGCTACGCCGCGCCATTGACTTGGGAAACCATAACTATCCATGGTTTGCGCGCGACAAGAACTTCGATAAGGTACGCGGGGATCGTGACTACGAACGGATGCTTGCCGAGACTCGCAACTACGCCGATCGATACCGCCAGAAATTCGGCGCTTCCTCTTTTTGAACGACCCCTGGAGTAAAGGTGGAAAAGAATCAGATTACGGATCCGTTCAAGTTTCATCTATTCGGGAAGAGTCGGCGAACTGACGCCACAGAGACCTGGACCACCCTTGATAACAGTTTTTTTAATCCTCCGGCCAACCGGGGCACATTCTTTGACGAGCGGAATGGTAATGCCTCCCTCTGATCGATCACAGCGACTTGGGTAGGGTGTGCCGCACTCGTCACGATCCAGACTACATTCATTTCGACTTCAAACTTATGTTCTAATGGCGCGATGACTCAGCCTCGGTTTGGGTGTTTGTTATCCATTCTTCTAGTGCTGTCGCTTCATTCTCAAGATGCAGCGGCACCCCGCTCACAGGACTGGCGAGTGTACGGCGGAAATTCAGAAGCCACCCACTACTCACCGCTCAAGCAGATCAACCGATCGACCGTAAAACAGCTGGAGGTGGCGTGGACCTATGACACGGGAGAAAACGGTGGCCTGCAAACCAGTCCGATCGAAGTCAGCGGAGTGCTGTACGGCATCTCGCCTTCACAAAAAGTGTTCGCCGTCGATGCCGCAACCGGCAAGCTCAACTGGAAATTCGATTCCGGGATCGCCGGCACGCAACCTGCCCGCGGTCTCGCCTACTGGGCCGACCGAGACAATCAGGACCGCCGAATTATCGTCGGCGTGATGAACTTCGTCTACGAGCTGAATGCTGAAACCGGTAGTCCGATTCCGTCGTTTGGAGCCGATGGACGAATCGACCTGCGCGAGGGGCTCGGTCGCGACATTGCCACCGGCTCCATCGCCCTGACCAGTCCCGCCGTTGTTTACCACGACCTGTTGATTGTTGGCGGGCGCCTTCCGGAAACATTGCCTGCGCTTCCCGGCGACGTTCGCGCCTACGATGTGAAAACCGGGAAAATTCGCTGGAGCTTTCACACCATTCCTCACCCCGGCGAGTTCGGATATGACACCTGGCCGAAGGATGCGTGGCAGAAAAGCGGAGCTGCGAATAACTGGGCGGGAATGACCGTCGATCAGAAGACCGGGATTGTTTACGTTCCCACCGGTTCCGCCGCGTTCGATTTTTACGGCGGCGACAGGTCGGGCGACAATTTGTTTGCCAACTGCGAACTTGCATTGAATGCCGAAACCGGTGAGCGCATCTGGCACTTCCAGGGAGTACATCACGATATTTGGGACCGTGATTTTCCTGCGCCGCCGGTGCTGGTTACTGTCAAAAAAGATGGCAAAGCGATGAGTGCCCTGGCCCAAACCAGTAAGCAGGGCTTTGTTTACCTATTCGATCGAGCAAATGGGACGCCGATTTTTCCTTTGGAGTCCCGCAAATATCCGCCCAGCAATCTCAAAGGAGAAGTTGCCGCTCCAGAACAGTCCCTCCCCACCAAGCCCGCCCCCTATGCGCGCCAGCGACTTACCGAGGACGTGATCACCAATCGCACTCCTGAGGCGCATCAGTGGGCTCTCGAACAGTTTCGGTCCTTTCGCAGCGAAGGCCAGTTCGTTCCCCTGAGCACAGACAAGAACACCATAATTTTCCCGGGTTTCGACGGGGGAGGGGAGTGGGGAGGCCCAGCCTACGATCCGGAAACCGGCATCCTGTACGTGAATTCCAATGAGATGGCCTGGGCAGTCGAGCTGGCGGAGAATACCGGCGATCAGGCGAGTGGCAAGGGGATTTATCAGAGTCAATGCACTATTTGCCATCGCGACGACATGAAGGGTTCGCCGCCTTTGTTCCCTTCGCTGGTAGGGGTGCGTGACCGAATGACCCAGGAGCAGATCAAGGAGAGAATTCAGAAGGGCAAAGGCCGCATGCCTGCATTTCCGAATCTGACCCCCGAAGAAATCAACGCCCTGGTCTTGTTTGTAAGTGAGGGGGAGAGCAAAGAACTCTCAGGAAAGCCGGTGCTGCCGCAGATGAGATATCGCTTTTCCGGGTATACCAGATTCCTCGAATCACAACGTTATCCGGCCATCGCTACTCCTTGGGGCACGCTGAACGCTATCAATTTGAATACCGGCGAGTATGCCTGGAAGATCCCGCTCGGTGAGTATCCTGAGCTTGCTGACCAGGGGATGAAAAACACGGGTAGCGAAAATTATGGCGGACCCATTGTCACCGCGGGCGGCCTGATCTTCATAGGCGCAACCAATTACGACAAGAAATTTCGTATCTTCGATAAGTCCACAGGAGACTTGTTGTGGGAGACCACCCTTCCATTTTCGGGCAATGCCACTCCCATTACCTATGAGGTCGATGGCAAACAATACGTGGTGATTGCAGCGGGCGGGGGAAAGGACACGAGATCGCCCTCTGGTGGAGTTTACGTGGCTTTTGCGCTGAAGAGTGCTCAATGAACCGCCGAGAATTTTCGAAAATAGCCGGGTGGTCTGCTTCTCTCCTGTTGCCGCACCTCAGTTACGGCTCGTTCAACAGAATCGAGCCCGCGACTCGACCTACCGGCGCGCTGGGTGAATTTGAGAAACTGCATTTCGGCGTTTCATTTCACTTCAGTATGAACACCTTTACCGGAAACGACTACGAGACTGGTGGCGTGCCGGCAAGCACTTACAATCCGACCGATCTTGACGTCCGCCAATGGATCCGCGTCGCGCATGACCTCGGTGCTCGTTACGCCGTGCTGACCGCGAAACACATGTCGGGATTTTGCTTGTGGGACGCCCAAGATTACGACTACGACGTTGCCGCCAGTGGGAACAAAACCGATGTTGTGGCTCAGTTTGTCAACGCTTGCAAAGAGTACAAACTGAAACATGGGTTCTATTACTGCATTCTCGATCCGCGCAACGAAGGCAAGTTTGACTGGGACATTCCGGTCAAAGACGATTACTACAGGCTCATTAAACAGCAGCTTACCGAATTGCACAGCCGCTATCCAAATACGTTTTATCAACTGCTCGACATCACCTGGAAACTTTCATCCGACCAACGCTGGGAACTTTATGAGTTGGTCAAAAAGTTCAGCCCGCGCGGAATCGTGGTGATGAACCAGGCTTACTATCAAAGCCGTCGTAATCTGGGACGCACCTGCGAGCCGAAGAGCTGGCCGACTGACGTTGTCAATGGCGAGGACACAATGCCCCCACCCGAAGGCCACGACCCACACGTGACATTCGAAGGCAAAAGCTATTACATGCCGATGGAAGCGTGGATACCCACAGGTCCGCCGTACAAGCCGATGCCTCCCATGAACAGCTGGTTCTGGCGGCCAGGATTCGCTACCCAGAGCGCCGACAAGATCGCCAGCGAGTACAAGGATTGTCGTCTGCGACGCAGCAACTTGCTGCTGAACCTCTCTCCCGACACCTCGGGCAGACTGCCCGACGAGGCAGTCAAGACACTCGAAGAGACCACACATATCCTCAAACGGCAACCTTAAACCTGTGAATACAAACAAACCACCACAAACCCTCCCGCGAAATCTCGTCGCCCACACATGGTTCCTGCTTCTCGTTCTGCTCGTGTTTCAGCCGGCGAACTCACAGCTCGCCTCGCCCGTTCCGGAACCAGATGCCCGCTTCAAAGTCGATATTCTCGTTATTGTCGGCCATCCCGATGATGACATCGAAGTGGCGGCGTATCTGGCAAAGGCAATCGAACAAGGCAAAAAACGCGTTGCTGTCCTCTACACCACGCGGGGCAACTCGGGCGGAAATGCTGCCGGTATGGAGCAGGCGAACGCACTCGCCGACATCCGAGAGGCTGAAGCGCGGCATGCGCTGGCGTCCTATGGGGTCACGCTTGCCTGGTTCCTTCATGGTTCAGATACGCCGGGCGCTGACGTGCTTCACTCGCTCGAGCAATGGGGGCACGGAAAAGCTCTCGACGAGGTTGTCCGTATTATTCGCATCGCCCGCCCAGAGGTGATTCTCACCTGGATGCCGAATTACGTGGTCGGGGAGAACCACGAGGACCATCAGGGAGCGGGAGTGCTGGCCACCGAGGCATTCGATCTGGCTGCCGATCCACTGGCATTTCCCGAACAGCTGGAGGCGCCGAGAAATCGGTTCGGCATCAATAATTACGGAGAAGGCTTACGCCCCTGGCAGGCGAAGAAAATCTATTACTTTTCTGACGCGACACATTCCGATTTTTATAAAGGCAATGGCCCCGAATACCCGACTAGCGACCTATCGCCTTCCCGCAAAGTCCCGTATTCCCGCATCGCAGCGGAGGCGTGGGGCTTTTATAGAACTCAGAACGATTTTACCGATGCGCAATTGAAGGAGTTCACTGAAAATCCGGTGCGCTTGATATTCGGCAAGTCAGTCATCGGTGGGGCCGCGACCAACGACATTTTCGACGGGATCATGCCCGGCCCGGTCCGCTACGTCAAACCTCCCGGATACCAACCGCCTGAGCAGAAACTTGCCTTGGAGCTGGGCGGGCCATGGGGGTTTTATCACATGTTCTGGCGAGCGCATGCCATTGAACACCTGGGGAATTTTTTTTCGCCAGAAGCGCAGGTCGCCCCAGGCGGCACTTTGTGGGTGCCGCTAATCATTCGAAACGACACAGATTCAGCGAAGCAGGTCGAGTTGCGATCCCCTCTCCCGGCTGGTTGGAGCCAGAATCCGGACACCGTGAGCTACCCGGTCGCGGCACACGACTCCTATCCGGTTCAACTTACCGTCAGCGCTCCCGCAACGCAGAAGGGAACTTGGCAAACGCTCACTTGGAGTGCGGAGAGTGACGGACGAGATATCGGCACGGTGACGATGCGGGTCGACGTCGTTAGCAATTACTTGCCCCAATAGCCCGTAAGCAGCTAACCGTTTTTGACCAGCAGACGATCGAGTTTGAACTCAGCCGGGGGAGCCTTCCGCTCCATCACGGCGTCGCTCGCCATCTTCCCCATGACCGGTCCGTGTTTGAAGCCATGGCCTGAGCCGCCGCCAACGATCCAGACATTCTCAGCTTCGGGGTGGACGTCCAAAATGAAGTCTTGGTCAGTGGAATTCTCGTACTGGCACACCCGGCTTTCGACTAAGGGTGTTTTGGCGAGATCTGGGAAACGTAGTCGCAGATAGGCGCGCACGGCCGCCAAGCCTTCTTCGGATGCTTTGCGCTCCAGGGTTGTAGGATCGACGACGGCACCCCGCATATCGTCGGCAATCTTGAAACCTCGCCAGTGATTGCCCGGAATGCCGTAGAACCAGTGCCGGCCCGGGAAGCCCGGCAGATCAGGGTGGCTGTCGTCACTCCACACTGGCAGTTGCACGTCGGTGAATCGCAAATCTCCTGCATCGGTCCCGAAGAAAAACACCTCCTGCCGAGTCGGCTGGATCGACGAAGCCAGAAATCCAAAAACTTTGCCCAGCCAGGGGCCACAGGCAAAAACGTATCCGTCCGCTTTCAGCGTTTCGCCCGATCTCAGCCGTATTTCACGCATCCGATTCGCTTCCACTTCCCCGGGGACGGCTTGGGCTTGTCGATATTGCCCGCCTTCTTTGAGAAAGGCGTTCAACACCGCCTCACACGAGCGTCGGGCGGCGAGATAGCCGGAGTCGGGCTCATACACCGCCCACCTGATGCCTTCGAAGTTGATTTGCGGCCACCGCTTCTGGCATTGAACGGCTGAGAGTTTCTCAAATGGCACGCCCGCTTCACTCAACAGAGGCAACGCGTCCTGCTCGTAGGAATCCTCGCGACCCGTCATCCAAAGCACGCCAGTGGGGAAGAACAGCTTCAAATTCCAGTCTCGTTCGCACTCTTGCCACATTTTCAGGGACTGGGCGGCCATCTGCGTGTATATGCGTCCCGAACCGTAGGTTCCACGGATGACACGCGTCTCGCCGCCGGAACTGGCCCGCGAATTTCCTGGCCCCCAAGCATCGAGCAAGGTGACGTTTGCGCCATTCTTAAGAAGCTGAAGAGCGGTCCAGCCACCAAAGGCTCCCGCACCGACCACGATGATCGATTTTTTGGGGGAGCTTGCGCCCGATTGCGATGCAGCCACGTAAGTGTCCGCAACCGCAGAAGTCTTCAAGAAGACCGCCGTGAGCTTGTCAAATTGGAGGGCATGCTGATCTGCGAAAGATCTATGTGGCTTTGATTGGCAACGTGAGCAGGCCGCCACGACTCAACGCCAGGTTCCCGATGTGTCCAGCGGCCGCCGCGGCAACTCCGGTTTCCACCGGCGCGTTGGGTTCCTTGCGGCTCCTGACGCAATTGAAGAAATTCTCCATATGATCAATTGTGCCGTCACGATAACTGCTAGCCGTGAGCACGGGATTTCGGTCTCGCGGTGCTCCCTCGCGGAAAACGCTGAACCCGCCTCGAGTGAGTTTTAGGGTGGCGTCGGTTCCGCGGAATTCAAGCCCGCCGTCGTCAATCGACGAACTCATCATACCTTCATAGATCACGTCGAAGCCGGGATATCGAAACGCCGCCTGAAGAGTGTCGGGGCAATCCCACTGATCAAAAACGTATTTATCCGCGAGAATCTGGGCACGCTTTGGCTGATCGGCCTTCATTGCCCAATGCACGATGTCAATCCAATGCGTGAATAAGTCCGTCATTGCCCCCCCACCGAAGTTCCAGAACCAGCGCCAGTGAAAGAACTTTTCTTCGGTGTATGGCTGATCGGGAGCCGAACCGAGCCACAGTTTCCAGTCAAGAGACTGCTGGTCCACCGGGGTCTTCGCCCAATCTCGTTGATAGTTCTGCCACCAATAGGTGCGCACTTGCACTACGCGTCCCAAACTGCCCGCCTGAATCAGTTCCACCGCGTCGCGGAAGTGCGCCCAACTGCGCTGCTGCATACCACACTGTAATATCTGCTTGCTAGAACGAACTGCCCGTGTGAGTGTGGCGCCTTCCTCTAGCGTGTGCGTCACCGGCTTTTCCAAAAACACGTCTTTGCCGGATTTGATCGCATCCACCGCCATGGTGACGTGCCAGTGGTCAGGAGACGCGATGATCACGGCGTCAATGTTCTGGTCGAGCACCTCGCGATAATCCAGGTGCCCGGTCGCCAATCCGTTTGAACGTTGCGTAATCGCATCCCTGTGGGGCCTATAGGGATCGCTCACGGCAACGATCTGATAGGGCCCAACCTTTTCGCCAGCGTCAAGAAGCCCCTTCATTCGCTGACCGGCACCGATGACGCCCAAACGAATCGTGTCATTGGCCCCGAAAACGCGGGTAGAGGCAAGTGCGGTAACTCCACTGGCAATAAGGAAACTCCGGCGAGTAGGCATGCTGGCAATAATACTGCGGTCTGTTTTCGACTAACAAATTTTTTACAGCGACGGGAGAAAGGAGATTTGTGCTGACTTCGTCGCATGTTTCTCGCCAGATCGGGGAACATTCGGTGTATGCTGGACCACTATGCGTCTTGTGATATGGGTGTCCATCGCATTCACCAGCATCATTTCTTGCATCGTGATGCTAGAGGGCCAGCAGGATCAGACGCCCACGCCAAAGCCCGAGGAAACCGAAGTGTGGAGCCCTGTCCCTCGGGTTGTGACTCCTGCTCCCGAGTGTGGCGCGCCTCCATCGGACGCCATCGTTCTATTCGATGGCAAGAATCTCGACCAGTGGGTCTCCTCGGGGGACAAATCTCCTGCCCAATGGGTCGTTGCCAATGGTGTGATGACGGTTAACAAGTCGGCGGGCAACATCGAAACCAAACGTAAGTTTCGCGACTATCAACTTCATATCGAGTGGCGCGTTCCCGCGAACGTTACGGGAACTGGCCAAGCGCGGGGGAATAGCGGCGTCTTTCTAGCCGCCACTGCTAGCAAAGACGGAGGCTACGAGCTACAGGTGCTCGACTCCTATAACAATCAGACGTATGTCAATGGCATGGCCGGCAGCATTTACAAACAGGCGATCCCGTTTGTGAATGCGACTCGTAAGCCGGGGGAGTGGCAGACATACGACGTAGTCTGGCAAGCACCGGTGTTCAACCAGGACGGAGATCTTAAGACGCCAGCCTA
This sequence comes from Terriglobales bacterium, assembly GCA_035606605.1. Taxonomy (GTDB): domain Bacteria; phylum Acidobacteriota; class Terriglobia; order Terriglobales; family Acidobacteriaceae; genus Gp1-AA145. The sequence continues at coordinate 41,032 of DATNEX010000174.1, read as the reverse complement.
CGTGACCGTCTTGTTTAACGGTGTGTTGGTGCAGAACCATTTTGCCGTGAGGGGAGAAACACGTTACATCGGCCAGCCTTATTACAAGGCTCACGGACCCGAGCCGATCATGCTGCAGGCGCACGGCGACCCAAGTCCCCCGATTAGTTTTCGTAACATTTGGGCGAGAGAACTCGACTGAACTTTTGGCGCCCCTAGCGATAGACGTTAGACCCGCTCCTTACAACCCGGGGATAGTTGTGGGATGACGGAGTACCTCTGGCCAGCGGCTCAGGTTCTGGTTACCTTTGGATCGCCCGCTCTGCAACATCGGTTTGGTTGTCATGATTCCGCGCGTATTTGAGAGACTTAAGCCAGGGGACATCCGTGATCGAACAAAAAATCAACCAATTTTTTGGGGATACTGAATCTACCGGTTTTGGCACGGGTTGGTGGAGTGGGGTGGTGTCTGCGTTTTTTGGTTTCCTTGCGTTCGGCGCAGTCTTGTGCCTGCACTTTCCCCAGCTACTAACTTCTCCTGAACTGCGCCCGCATTATCCAATCTACGCCATACGCCTTTTAATTGAATGTCTCATAGTGGGCGCGCTCGTATTCGGGACGATTTCTGCGATTCTGCGCAAGAAGAAGATCTTGGCATTGACTGGACTGTTGTTGGCCACCGCGGCAACGCTTTTGGGAGGGTCCAGCGTAAAAATCAATGAGAACCTGCAGAATGGGCCGGCCATCGGTCTGGACTGGTTTTTACTCGACATGCTTTTGATGGCGCTCATCTACGTGCCGCTCGAAAGACTCTGGCCGCAATATCCAGAACAAGGAACATTCAGGAACGAGTGGATTCTCGATGTGGTGTACTTCATGTCCACCCACCTCCCCATACAGATTCTATCTTTTCTGGTTTTATTGCCCGCCACCCAAGCCACGAAATATCTAGGCGTTCCCGGTCTTCAACATTTGATCGCGCGAATGCCGTGGCTTTTACAATTCTTCCTTGCCGTCGTGGTGGCGGACATTGCCGAATACTTCATTCACTTGGCCTTGCACAAGGTGCCATTTCTGTGGCGTTTCCATGCCGTGCACCATTCATCGAAGGGGCTTGATTGGATTGCGGGTTCACGCTCGCACTTCGTCGACGACACACTGGTGCGCGGATTTATTCTCGTCCCTCTCATGTTCGGGTTTTCGCAATCGATCATCTTTGCATATTTGATTTTCGTTACGCTTCACGCCACCTGGACTCATTGCAATTTCGGCCCGAATGCGAAGTGGCTCGAAAAGTTTCTGGTAATGCCCAGATACCATCATTGGCACCATACTTCTCAAAAAGAGGGCATCGATAAGAACTTTGCTATCCACTTTCCCTGGATCGATAGGATCTTCGGAACGTATTACTATCCTGACCAATGGCCGGAGCGTTATGGCCTGGACGGAGAAGAAATTGCGCCCGGCTTCTGGCGACAAACGTTTGAGCCGTTCACAATCAAGAAAAGGAGCGCTCTAAAAACCTAGTGCGCTAAGCGGAACATCTTTGGGTATCGTTTCTCCTCGGGTCGTCGACTTGACCAATCCGAAATATTTCATAACTTTGACCGTCAAGAAGCCGAAATCGTATTCGGATTCAAGGTGGCTCAGTCGCAAGAGGCCCGGATAGTGGTGGTGGTTGTTTTGCAGACATGCGCTGAAGGTTGCCGTTACTGGTAGCCACTCACCAATATTCATGGCATTGTCGTCATCGTGATAGCGTCGATATCCAAAGTCTCGCGTGTGGGTCCAATAGTTTTGAATCATGTTTACCCACAGCGCAAAGATCCGCATTCCGAACCACATCACTAACGCAAACTTTAGGCCACCCGCTATCTTCCACAAGAGATAGAAGCTGAGGGATTGGGCAACGATCGCAAAAAACGGGTTGGCAACGATCCGAAAAGTGCGGGACTTCAAAATCACGTCACTTGCCAGGTTCTCTTGACAACGATACGGCAATACACAGAGAACCATGGTTCTCCAAAAGCCGTCAGTTGCAAGTTTGTTAGGGTCGCCATCATGGTCCGCGTTTTTATGGTGCAATCGATGGCGATTGACCCAAGCGATCGGATCGACGTAGATCCCGAAGACGTTATTCAGGATCGTGACGGCTTTTATGAACCATTCCTTGTAGTCGAGTGAACGATGAGCGATTCCCAAATGAAGAAGGTCGGCCAAGTACAACCCAGCGACAAACCAACAAAAGATAAAATAAACTCCTCCGATGAGCAGACCCATCCAAGGTCCTATCTGAGTTGGGGCGGAATACATACAAGCCAGCAAGTAAAAGAGAATTATGAGAGACCCGGTCAGGTTATAGATCTTCATGGTGACTCCGCGGCGAATTCTGCCAGAAAATGCGATGATTCAAGCAGAAATCAGAGACCCTTACAAGTAACAAGTTGAAGAAGCTGTCGTTGGTTTTTACGCGGCTGAAATCAGATCGACAATCATCCATTCATCGGCGCCGCCACCTTCTCGCAGAAGTTATCCGTAGTGTTCGCCAATCTCATGTCTGTCGTCGGCGCGACAGTTCTTCCAGGACCGTAGAGTCACCATTTCGGGCGCTGCTGGGGGCGGTGAGGCTGATCTCATTCAACGCGAGATGATGGATGAATCGAGTTTCAGCCAATCTTCAAGCGGAGTTGAGGATGGCAGCAGCCGGCCTGGGTTCATGATGTTAGCAGGGTCGAGCCTCTGCTTGATGGCAGAAACGGCCTGCACTCCGACCGGGGAAATATCAGCGGCGAGCCAAGGTAGGTGCTCGGTTCCAACTGCGTGGTGATGCGAAAGTGTTGCCCGATGATCGATGAACGATTGCTGGACGGCACGCTTTACCTGAAGGTATTGCTCCAACTCGCGTCCCCTTTGTTGCCGGAAGCCGAAGGTGAAGTACAGACTGGCCCCATTCGGATAAGTGTGGCTGATATGACATCCAGTCCAAGGGCGGACGCCGCTTTTGCTGATCTCGGCGCGCAAAACGGCAATCGTGTCTTGATACAACGTTGCGATATTACTCCACACGGTCGCAGTCTCACTCACGTCGGTTGTGACGTTGCGGTCAAGCAAGAAATCGCGGATGTGGGGGAAATCATATTTGGTGGCCTCAAAGGACTTTCCGGCACCAGCGCCCAGGCCGACGGCGCCAAATTTTCGATAAATTGCTTCCGCTTGCTGCAACCGCTGAGAGACGTGACGCGCACCGCCCTCAAGGGCAATCAGCATCAGGCACGCTTTGGGCGGGGCAAACCCTTTTGCTCGGAGATAGGTTTTGAAAAGGCTACCGGCGATCTTAGTGAAGCCTGAGGGCGGCGGCCGAAAGGCTAGCGAAAGCGCCGTCTTATCGGGGTCGTTGAGGCGTACCATCGCGGGCGTGCACTCCCGGTTTACACAGTCAAGCATGGCTTCAATGCCACCCTCGAATTCAGGAAACAGATAGCCTCGCACTTGCCGCGATTCGGGAAGGGCGTGGACGCGCATGGTGGCTGCGGTGATGACGCCAAGTGTCCCTTCGCTGCCGATGCAAAGGTGTTTGACATCGATCCCATTCGAGCACTTAGGGACCACACGCGTCTCCAGCACGCCTTCTGGAGTCACCATGCGTACGGCGATCACCATATCTTCGATCTTGCCGTACTTATCGCTTTGCATACCCGCCGAGCGCGTGGCGATCCAGCCGCCGAGAGTTGAGTGTAAGAACGAATCGGGGAAATGGCCCAGCGTCATTCCGTGTGCCTTCAACTGTTCTTCGAGGTCCGGCCCAAAGACTCCGGCTTCGATGTGCGCGGTAAACGAGCGCTTATCCACCCCCAACACTCGACGCATGCGCCGCATATCAAGCGACACGCACATACGCTTACCATCCATTCGTTCGAGACATCCAGCTATGTTCGACCCTCCCCCAAAGGGAATCAACACGATGTCCCGCTCGGCCGCCGCACGCAGCGTAAGACATACGTCACGCTCGCTCTCGGGATAAACAATTAGATCGGGGGCGCCTTCGGCAATGCCCTGGCGCAGGCGAAACAGATCGCGGAACCCCTTTCCGTAGGAGTGGACGACTCGCTCCTTTGCGTCGTCTGTTATCTGGCGCGGTGCAAGACCAGCACGGAGTTTGGCTAAGAATGGCTCATCGATGCAAGCTTCCGGCAGTGCGATCGACTCCAGACTCCATTCGCGTCTTATGAATTCGTCTCTCTCAATATCGAGGACTGACTTGGCGAACGGCCAAAAGTTGGGATGGTGGCCGGCGCGAAATTCCGCGCCCTCATATCCCCAACCCCACCACTTCATGTGTCGCGATTCGTGCGCCATGTGATCCCTAGTGGAGCTGCGCGGCCGTGCCCTTTTCCTGCAGATCTGCTGCTAACTCTTCCGCCCCGCGCGGTGAGCTGAGCATTCGAATACTTTGTGTGAGTTGCTCAACCGCTCGACGTCGTCTTTCGCGCGGAAGTTCTCCCGCTTGCGGACGCGCCAATTCGATGGGTTCTCCGAAACGCACTGTCACCGGACCGGTTCTCGGCACATAGTGTCCCTTGGGCAGAACCTGGTGGGTACCTTCTATGTATGCTGGAACGACGGGCACGTCCAGTTCGATGGCAAACAGTGCTGCACCGCTCTTAAAGGACTGCATCTTGCCGTCTTGCGACCGCGTTCCCTCGGGATAAAGAATGAGGCTACCGCCGGTTTGCTGCATGAACCGCCGACAAGTGGACAAGCAGGAAGAAAGCGACCTAGGACCAGGTTCACGATCGATGGGTATCACATTCATGAGCGGCGAGACCATCCAGCGCAGGCGGCGCGAGCGAAAGAAATAGTCGCTGGCGCCGATCAGTGCAAAACTGCGGAAGCTGCGCCCGCTTGCGGTCATCAAGACAGCGCTATCGGCGTGACTGGTGTGATTGCTGCACAGCAGAAACGGTACGTCCGGAAGGTGGTGTCGGTCTTCTACGGTGAGCGGGCTATACAACTTGAAAAATGTCCGACAAAAGCCTTCAAAACACAGACTGCCCAGAGCTGATGCCCAGAATCCGTCGTGCAGGCTGTACCGGCTATTCATCTCCGTCAAGATATCAAACAAGTCTATAGCTGCAACGAGAGAAGTTCCTCTTTCCCCAAAGCATTGATAGGTCTGGTTCAGTCCATCATCTCGGTGTCGGGATTCCCACCCGTCCGGTTTGGGGCTGTCCGGGCTCGTACGCCCGGAAAAAAGGAGCGAGGATCTTTCCCATGAATTGCTCCCAAACGAACTCTCGATTAGGTAAGGCTTGCTTAAGCCTAGAACTCTGGATGGCTGCTGAACCCGCTGTGCACTTCCTTAAAACCAGCCAGACCAACCCTTTAGGTAAGGTATTGCTGAAGCCTCATTCCTTTATCAAAGGCAGGAAAGCCGCTGGAGGCTCCCGGGGCGATCCAGCAGCTTTTCTCATTTTGCGCTAGGTCCCGGTCTGAGCTGCTGGTTCTAAGATCCAGGTTCGGTCGGGACGTAAGTTGCACGAAAATATGGGCGTCGAACTCGGGGTCACACAACAGCTTACGAACCAGCACCGTCCAATGAGGCGTGCAGACGGGCTGCACGTCACTTGTCTGCGACGGCCGCGTGCCCGTTCGTTTCTACCTTATTAAGGTAGGGTGTACAAAATGCAGATTGGCCTGATCAAAACCGCACTCACCCGCACGTATGTGGATATAACCCGAAACCACACGACGCAAATGGCGGCGGCCCTCTCCTACTACTTCGTTCTGTCGCTCTTCCCCGCGCTGATCTTTCTGTCGGCGATGGTTGCTTACTTGCCGGTTCCAGATCTGTTCGGACAAGCCCTGAGCATGATGGGCCGCTTCATCCCTCCGGACAGCATGGGGCTGGTACGTAGAGTCCTGGCAGATGTGATCACCCCCAACCGCAGCGCGTTTTTGTCGTTTGGAATTCTCGGTACACTCTGGGCAACTTCAGGCGGCTTCTCAGCAGCCATAGAGGCGTTAAACGTAGCTTATGACGTTAAGGATGATAGGCCATTCTGGAAAACTCGGTCTCTCGCCATTGCCCTGGCGTTCATCATCGGAGGCCTGTTTCTACTCGCCTTGGCGGTGATGATCGTAGGACCGCGGTTTGGGCTGTGGCTCGCCGACAGAATTCACTTGTCGTCAGTGTTCGTATTCCTTTGGCCCTTTATTCACTGGTCGGTCGCGATCGGATTCACCATTTTGGCCGTTGAAGCCCTCTACTTCCTGGCTCCCCACGTTAAGCAACGATTCTTAGCGACTTTGCCTGGCGCAGTGGTTGCTGTGGGATGTTGGATTGCGTTGTCATATCTTCTCGGCATGTATTTCCGGCATTTCGCCAATTTCAACAAGACCTACGGCACACTCGGTGCTGCCGTCGCCCTCATGGTTTGGTTGTATTGGACGGGCTTTGCGATCCTTGTAGGTGCAGAGTTGAATTCTGAACTGGCGAAGATTAGCAGCGAAGGTCCTTTACCAGAGAAACACGAACCTGCTGACATCACCAGAATGGACTTGGCAGCTTAGGAATGCACTGGGTGTTGGTGCATATTACGTCGCACCAACTTCAGCTACTCTGAAAATACAGGATGTACCGTATCGTACATTGCCTTCCCAGTATGTCATCGTAGGGTTCCGACGGCGGGAAAACGCTTACCATGCGGCAGGGTGCCCAATTCGGAGGACAAGCAATTAACTTTGCGCTCCTTGAATCCCTGAAAGGCAGCCTCCAATCGCTTGAGGACCTCAGGCTGGTCCCTCACAACGACCCTCATGTTCTCCGCCTTAAGCAACACCTTCGCCAGAAGATCGCTGAAATCGAGCACAAGCTGGACGCAATCTACCGAGAAGTCGCCGCCTAGCTGAAGCCAAGCAGCACACTCCCCCACCCCCACCCCCACCCCAAAGCAATCCCTGCGGTTCGATTGTTGTCCGGGAAAGCGCGGGGAACGCAAGACCGCTCTACTGATCCATGGCTTCAGTGCGCTTGAGCCGTTGTGCGACATCGATGACGTTGACGAGTGCTGCGCAAAGCTCCTGCCCGACAGGCGTGAGGCTGTACCAGACAGTCGGAGGAGATGTCGCCCTGGTCAAACGGACTATGATCCCCTCGCGTAACAGCCTGCGCAAGCAGTTGGTCAACATTTTGGCTGAGACTTTTCCGATATCTGACTGAAGTTCGGTAAAGCAGCGTTCACCTTCACGCAAATACCAGATGACATGTGCGGTCCACGCGCCGCCCAGCACACGCATACAGTGACTCAAACTACACTCCGTAGGAGGCGGCGGAACCCTACTTTTGCGTCTCTTGACCATTCGCTGCTACCAGCAATGCCCTTACCCAAAAGATGATAAATCCGGATCACTTCGGTTGGCGTGGGCTAAATGAACTGCTCGGTTGCGACATCGCTCCCTGCGTAACGAGCTTCATGAAGTCTGATTGGGCCAGCCGGGATCGGTGCACATCTCCCAGTCCAAAAAATCGACAGAAGTTCATAATCAGGGGGCGCCAGCGCACCGGATCGCCACTTACCAAACGGTAACCCGATTCTTCCGGAGAGGCGAGTCGTCTGCTCGACTGTGCAATCTATCTACATACAACCTAACTGGAGGAAAAAGTAATGCAGATCGGAATACTTGGAACGGGAAGAATGGGCGTACGACTGGCGGCAATGTTTGCCGATCGCGGACATGCAGTGGTCCTCGGTTCACGTGATGTATCGCGAGCAAAACGAATCGCTGCGGGCTTGCGCCGAAAAACGATCACGGCAGACAGCTATGAACAGGCTGCGAACGCTCCAATCGTGCTGCCGGCGATGTTCATCCGCGATGGCCTGTTTGATCAATTGGAACCATTGCGTACTGCTTTGCGCGGGAAGCTACTCATTGACATTAGCAACCCTTTCAATGACGACTACAGTGACTTCATTCTGCCGTGGGACACCAGCGGGTCGGAACAGATTCAGGCATGCCTGCCGGAAACCCGTGTAGTGGGTGCGTTCAAGAATGTTTGGTGGGAAGTCTTCGACGCGCCTCGGTTCGGAGACACGTTAAGTGACGTATTCGTCGTCGGTGATGATACCGAGGCGAAGCAGATCTTTTTCGAACTAACGCAACGCACGCCTTTCCGTTACATCGACGCGGGCAATCTGAAGAATGCCCGTACCATCGAGAGGATGACACTGCTGAGTGGTGAGATGGGGCAACGCTATGGCTTCTTTCCTCGTATGAATTACAAGTTGCTCGGAGAGCAGTGGCAGCCGGGAACGGCTGACGAGATTGGGCCCCTGATCGTGCGGACTTAGATACGGAACCGTGACCGCAGACGCTTTGTCGGGGGTTACGTGCCGAAAGTAGAAGCTTGGGAACCTGCCATCCCTGCGAGGTTCCGGCTGCGACCTCATGGGGAAAATCTGACTCTCCGGGCGGCCATAGAGGTAGTCGGTCGGCAGGAACCGTATGCGTCGCGGCTCGATGGTGGCTTGGGGCTGGTTGTAGGCCCAAAACCGAGCAGTGACTCAATTCAGCGATACGACATCTAAGATGTCATCAACCCAATATGCTCATCCGTGAACATCCCAACCAGGTCATCAGCAGGAGTGCCAGGTACGTCGTCCGCATCTGCGGAGATGAGAGGGTTGACGGAACCTGGCAGGGATGGATTGAGTTCCACCCGACCGACTCAAGTCACCCGATCTTAAGCACAGAGCAGGAAACGTCACAGCCAAACCATGCAGCCCTGGAGTATTGGGCCGATGGTCTCGAACCCGTCTACTTGGAAGGTGCGTTCGCTCGTGCTCAGGGGAAGCTACTGTAGCCTTGAGGTACAAAACACAAGAAAAGTTGGTAGTTGCGCTGTATCACATCGAGCAGGGAAGGATTAGCGCGGCTTAGGGCTTTAGGGAGTGGTGCAACCTCAGGACAGGAAGAGTGATTTCGGTGCCGGAATTCAGTAATGCGCCGGATGTCACTTTGGCCTGAATCAACATCAAATCTGCATGATTGGCGAAGAGTTTTTCGAGTTCCTGGCGATCAGTTCTTTCCTGTGTGTCTGGATGATGCTCCTTCGATAGCGGCACGGATCCCCGATCTGTCGGCGCAACTTGGTGCGCTTCTGTAAGCGACGGGGCTGCATCAAATCGAGCAAGAAACATGCCATAAGGAGTGCGCGCTCACGAGAGCAAGAACTTCGACATCTCCCATGCCCGAAATGCGATCAAACGTTACGACCGGCAGGAAGTAATTCCATCCTTCAAATCGCTAGCGATCAGGTCGAATTGTCAAAAAGTGGTAAAGTCTGCGGTCCAAAATGTTTGACAAAAATTGACGTTGACACCTTTCACGCAGCGATATGCTTTTCCATGACGCTCAGGGAATGCTTTTTTGGAGGCGCTCGGTGAGCTGTCAACGGTGTGAGTTCCCTGAAATGCGGACGTTTCCCGCCGAAATTAACATTCACTTCCCTGGCTACGAAGGTCTGACGAAACGCACTGTCTGGGTCTTTCCGCAACTCTTGGTTTGTCTGAACTGCGGCTTTACGCAGTTTTCCATTCCTGAATCGGAATTGCAGAGATTGGTTGCTGATAGCGTAGATGTTGTCCGTTGCCAGGCGGCGGATTGATTTGAGCAATCTCCGATACCGGAGCGCGGGCTGACGTTTCACACCAGAGAAGCGGCCGTCCTAAAAGTGGAAAGCCCGGCGACGCCTCAATTTCCTCCCCCGTAAGAATTGACAGGTCTGCTCCACATATTAGTACTGTATGGTTGAGAGGTTCAGTGAAACACAGTGCCTCCAGGAAGTGAGACCTGAAGGTTGTCTCCGACGCCGTCTCGATGAAGAAATGAGACTCCAATCATCGAGGCGGCGCTTTAACATGTATCAAGTCCTCTAGTCCAACGTCGAAGCTAGGGCTTCACTCCTTGTCAGAAAATGCGGTTGACGCTCTGGCGTCTCCTGGCGCTTGGCTCCGGTGATACTAAGGTCTAAGGTTGAACCATCCATTGCACACAGCGAGGCTGCGGCGCTCTCTCGCTCCCCAACGTGCACTAGAGCGCCGCACCTCCTCTCTGACAAACCTGCCCCGATGCTGCTGCCGAAGATTGCGTGTTCCGATCTCCGGTTATGGAGGGAATGCAGCCGTACTGGCCAGGCACGCAATGGGGCGGTACTACGGGAAGCCTGTGTTGAAGCGCCAAGCAGGTGAACGTTGACCTGCTCGGGGCCAGAGGTACTTATTGGAACTCCCTCGGCGCTTTCGAATGGCTTTGAATTGACTACTCGGCTTCAAGCAGCAAAGCCCAATCGTTTTGGTCCGGAGCCTTGGGCGAAGTCCATGAGGAACCTTCCACCGGAGGCAGATCAATACGCTCTCCGGTCATAGCTGCGAACCAGTGGGCTCGATACCTTCCCGGCTTCAGCTGGATCATCACGTCCCCGCCTCGAGGTAAGTAAATTGCATAAATCTTCCCAGGATCCGCCAGACAATAATTTCCGTTATTCACAAGTTCGTCATGGGGGTTCGTCTTCCACCAATCGAAACTTGTGATGAAATCCACCATATGACCGTAGCCAAGAAACATGGTCATGGTGTCATCTCCGCGGCCATTCAACCAACCTCCCCCCATATCCGGCCAGATGTTCGTTCCACGGCGCGCGCTCTCGCCTGCGGTCTGATACCCCCCGGCCATGACAATGTCCCACGCGGTTCGGCGCAGGACATCGGCTGAGTCGGACCCAGGGGCCGCCCACAGCGGATAATGATCTTCATAGCCATACTCTTCGTTGGTTTGGGGAATGATGCGGCCGGTTTGTTCCTGAAATTGTCTGGATTGAAGCATAACGGCGTGTTGTTTGCGGGACCACTCCTGGTAAGAAGTAAAGCCGAACCAGGCCGAAGCGCGATCCTGGTGAACGGATTTTCCGTTGACCACGACGTCCACAGGGTGGTCAGTGGCATGGTGATTGTAAGGATCGAGCTGCACCAGGTAAGTGCCCGTGTCATGCTCCCAAAGGTCATCACGGAAACGTTCACGATCATCGCCAAGATCCCAAGTGATGTTAGAGAAAGCGGCGAAGCGCGCAACCGCATAGTGAATGAAGCGCCTCTCATCCTTGCTTCCAGCGGTGGGGTGAACACGGCTGTCATTCATGTCAAGAACCAGGGATATATTCATATCCAGGTCGCGCGCAAACTTCAGCATTCTTTCGAACTTCTGCCAGTACGGAAGGTTGAAACGAGAATAGTCGAACCCTGGATGAAACGGATCGTCCGCATTTTGTGCCGGCCAGGCGGCAATTAGGACCGTCCAGTTTTGCCCGGGCATCACCGGCTCGCCGAATAACGAGCCGGCCTCGCGGCCCGCGATCGTAACCCTCAGCCGGTTTACCTTTAGCCGATGAAGCCGCTGAAGGCTGTACTGGATGATTCGCTCATCGCGCCAGCCCATCAGCCAGTACGCTGTGGTTCCGTTAAAAAAGAAGTGCTCTCCAGTTCCTTCCCAAATGAAGTGCCACGGGTATTTGGGGTCGACGCGGAGCAAACCGCGTTTTTGGCCATCGACTGCTTGGAAAGTTCCACTTACGCTGCGCTCAAATCCTTCCTGGCGATAGGTGACCGAGTATTTGTAGCTGCCGGGGCGAGGGGCCATGAAACGTATACGGAAAATACTTCCATCGGTCGAATCACAAAATCCGTTCATCTCCCAATGGCCGCTCCCATCCGATGTTGAGAGAGTCCCTGTCAAGATGCCATCTTCAAAGGGGTTATTTGCATCCGGGGATTCGATTGTTGCAGTGACCTCCACATAGTCGTAGGCGTCGATATGAGACGGCACGGTGGAATACGAAATGGTTTTCGGAGCCGCACTCGCGACTCCTTGCGACAGTGCGGCGAAGACGAGAAGGAATTGGACAACCAATCTGTCGGTTGCCGGATAGTTCATCAGACGAATGATAAACGTGTTATCGACCTTGAGCACGGAATTTTCTGAATCCAAGCAGCTCCTTGAAGGGTCTAGTTGCGACACGTATGACGGGGTGGGTCGCTGAACGACGAGCGCTTGCCTCCGCAAGGACGGGACCCGTTCCTTCTTCAGAGCCCCCCTCAGGAGCTTTTTGAAGGTGAATGCTCACTGAGCCGGGGGAAGGCAGTGATTCGAAGCTTTGCCGCAGCGTATGGAACGAGCGTGATGTTCTCCTCAGGTTCGTTGCTGGGAACCGGGCTGGCTGGCATCGGATTTGCTGCTCCATCCTCAGCACGCCAAAGAGGAATTTGGCGAGCCTTGGCGGTAAGCGTCACCGGAGCAGGCCTAGCAGTGAATGCCATTTCTGTGATCGGAGACTCAGCAACTGATACGACGTTCGCGACGTTTTCAGGATCGACCGCGACACCGTAATTCCACGCAGATTTTGGGAAGACCTGCCAGTCGGCAGTCAGGCCTCGGTCAGCGAGTTTTACCCAACTCTCTCCGATCGGATAGGAGAATACGAGTGGGCCACGTTCGAATGCAACGGCTCCGTTAAACCATCGAGACGCCCGAGGTTTAAAGGGAAACTTGATTTCGATGACGTCGCCTGGGTGCCAGGTTCGCTTCACTTGTGTGAATGTACCGGCAAAGGACTTAGGCTCCGTCTTGCCATTTACTTCAATGATTGTGCCGTTTTCGCCGGCCGGAATGCGAAAGAGTATGGCAGCCATGAGAGGCGAGGCCGGATTCACCGTCATTCTGACCGTGCTACGGAAGGGGTACTCGGTCTCTTCTCGCACATGAAGTGGTATACCGCGTACCGTGGTATTTACCTCGCAGGGAGAGTACGCAGTAGCAACTAAGCAGTCATCTTTAGAAAGCATGAAAAGGCTCGCGGTGAACTTTGGCCAGCCCTGATGAAAATTGGCGGTGCAACAACCAAAATTTGGTTCCAATCCAAACAGATTAGATTCGGGGCCATTCGTTGTCCAAGGCTTTCTGTGAAGGCTACACTCGACTTGATTTGGTTGCTGATCGTATTGGTGAGCCCACATATCGTCGGTGAAAGCGCCGGGTAATGCATTGAACGCTAATTGTTCGAGCCTGTCCCCCAGCGACGCTTCCCCAAGTATTGCAAGTGACTGTTCAAGCGAAAACATGGCTTCGACTACCGAACAGAGTTCTGACCCGTGAGACGGGTCTAGGCCAGCCAGGTGCTCGTCACAAGAGAACATTCGATTGGGCAGTCCATGATACTTGTCAAGCGTCTCCAGTTGGCGTTGCACTGCAGCACGATCCTCATCACGGCTGGACAGCAGGTACCATACGGGGGACACCTTGATAGCCATCGCATGGTTCACCCCATGGCTGGAGAGCTCGAGGTCACCAAGCCTATTGTTTCCTCGGTGACGCCTTTCCAAGAATTCGGCGGTTACAGGATCCTTGTACGGGAAATCTGCGAATAGTCCCTGCCAGTCATAGCTTTGCTGATGAAGTAACTTGGCGAGATCTAGCAGTTCTGGTTTGCCAGTCCGGTTATACAACCAGAGTATGACGAGAATTTCGTCGTGGGCGCGGAATTTTCCCCAATCGCGAAGAGGGCGCTTTGCCAGTTCGTCTTTTTGATAAAGGAAATATCGTTCTAAGACTGGAATCACTCGCGGGTCTTCAGTAGCTTCGTAGTACTGGGCAAGCACCTTAACGGCAACCATTCGCGGCCACCAATCATCGTTCGACTTCGGACCGATCATTCCGTTCGGGGCCGTGTTGTTAAGAATCCAGTCAACATACTTTTGTGCTTTTGTTTTCAGCTGAACGTCGTTGAGTAGGTAAGCTAGCGGTACCAGACCATCCAAAAAATAAGGTCCTCGCTCCCATGACTCTCCGGTACCCCCAAGCCATCCACTATTGGGACCTACATCGGCCCATGTTTCATCTAAATGCCCTCCGAGACTCTTGGCCTGGATTTGAAGTTGCTGCCTGAGCCAGCCCGTGGGACGAATGGAGCCTAGAGGCAGCGGATAGAACGCACTTGACGCTAGCGGCTGGCGGTTTTTTATAGGCAGATTTGAGGTCTTTGCAGAACTCAAAGACTGGGCGTCGAGTGAGCGGTCCAGAGCCGAAAATCTCGCGATTCCAGTGGCAGCAACCCCCATGCAACTTAGTTGCTTGATAAAAGTCCGGCGGCCTGAAAGCCAATTCATTTTTTAGCTAATTCCTTTGTAGAGGTAACCTTCCCGACAGAGCGATCCTAATCCAGTAGAACTTCCTAGTCGTATAGTCCAAATGGCCTATTGTGCGGAAGTGTTTGTTAGAGCTCCTTGCCTTGTGGATCGTGTGCTCGAATCCCTTCGGGTATCCCCACCGCTTCTTCTGATCAGCCGCGAATTTGAGGTGGGAATGAGCTCTGAAGGTCGGGCGACCTCTGGCGTTGCAATGACGTGTCCGTCATGCGATTCGAGTTTGAACAGCTTGCCACCGAAGGGCACATTGTGCAGAACTATGTTCTCGGTAAGCGTGACCTCCTTCGTGGGCATGGGCTGAAAATCGGGCCCGGAACTTGCGAACGCCTCGAGCCCAATTAGATTCAGTAGTGCGCCCCAACTGTAGTGCGGTTCGTCACCGCAGGTACCGTCGGTGCTGTTGTAGTTCTCGCAGCAAACCCGCTTGTCGTTCCAGTTTCGCATGAACAACGAAACACTTCGCCGCGCAAACTCCGCCTTGTGCGGCCCGTCTGCATATCTTTGGACCCCGAGCCAAACAATATAGTTCGCCGACGCCCAGATGTGTCCGTGCCAATAAACTTGTTCGTGCCAGACGGGATCGTCCTTTGCGACCGTGGGCAGGATCCAAGGCAGCCAGAATTTATCCTCCCGATACATCCAAGCCAGGGTTTTTCCCGCCCGAACTTTGTCCGCCGCGCCCGCGCTCAGTGGATAGAAGTTCATCGGAGTGAGGCGCGTAACCCAGTCACTCCCGGGCTTGCCCGGCTCAAGCAGGAACACATTCACGTGTAGCTCGGCGTCGCCGTGGTCTGCGCGGTGATATTCGATTGCGAGGTGGTAGACCTTGCCAGACTCGAACTTCCTCTCCTGTGCACCAGGTTGCCAGCGTGCGCGAATTGGAATAGCGGCCTGTCTTAGAAACAGGTGTTTGAGAGTTCGAATCTCTCCGCTGGCACCAGATTTTGCAGCCGTGGGTGGCAGTCAATTGGAAGGCGCGCCCGAAGTAGCTCGGTTCCATACGCTGAGCAGGTCGCAACCCGGACTTGTCCCATCGCAAGTTGGAGTTGCGAATGCATTAGTTCACCGATATAAGGGAAGGTTTCCAGTCGCTGCCCCACTTTGACGGCTCTTGACCCATGACGAAGTGCAGCGTCCCTCCCGCTTGAATCTGTTCCCATGTGATAACCGGAATATCAAGTGGCTTCCCATTCAAGGTCGCAGATTGAATGTAGACATTTTCGTCGGAGTTATTGCTCGCTTCGACACGGAACGTCCTTCCATTCGCCAAGGTAAGGGAGATCTGCGGGTACATCGGACTTCCAATCATGTAGTCTCCACTCGCTGGATTCACGGGATAGAACCCCATCGCGGTAAACAGAAGCCAAGCCGACATCTGTCCACAATCGTCATCACCATCCAGGCCGCCCGGGCTCGCGTCGTACTCCTTTTCCGCAATTCTGCGCACCATCGCCTGCGTCTTCCAGGGCTGCCCGCCAAAGTCGTAAAGATAGCCGTAGTGATGACTGGGTTCGTTGCTGTGCACGTTGTGACCGCCCTTGAAGTGCTGATCCAGCTTTTCGTCATAGTTCTCAGGGCCGCCCATCAACGAGATCAATCCTGCCTGATCATGCAACGGTGACCAGGTATAGACCCAAGCGTCACCTTCCGTCCACCCGGAAACTGACCTGTTTTCATTGCTATCTTCTGCGTTGCCGATCGGAGCCCATTTGCCATCCGAGGTTCTGCCATTCATTAGTCCTAGAGCAGGATTGTAGAGGTTTCGGTCGTTTAGGGAACGCTTCAAAAAAAACTGGAAGTCGTCCAATCGTCCCAGTGCTTTCGCAATTTGCGCAACACACCAATCGTCATAGCTGTCCTCAAGAGTACTCGAAGCCGCCTCGTCGGTCTTGTCCGTGGGAATATATCCAAGCTGCTTGTAATAGGTGAGCCCTGCCCGCGCTTCGTATGGCGTGTGCTCTTCACGGTCTATCCACCGGCGAGATATATCTCCGTCCGGCGGCGTCATGGCATCTTTGTAAACCGCCTGCCATGCCAATTCCCGGTCGAAATCGCGAAATCCCTTTCGGAACGCTTCGGCAACAAGAGAATCGGCATGAGTTGCAATCATGATGTTGGTATAGCTCGGATTGGGCCACTTGGGCATCCAGCCGCCCTCTTTGAAGTTCTGTAGAAGGGCGGTGATCATGCCGCCAACACGCTCTGGAGCGAGCAGAGTGAGGATGCTGTTTTCGGCGCGGAAAGTGTCCCAGATTGAGTAAGCGGAATAACTCTCTCCTTTGTGAACCGTGTCATCAAAGGCGCTATAGTAGCGACCATACTCAGAGAAGATGCGCGGGTAGAGCATCGCGTGATACATCGCCGTGTAAATCAGCGTCTTGTCCAAATCCGCGGCTCCGCCGATCTGAAGTTGCGATAGTTTCTGGTTCCATTGTGCGCGAAGTTTTCTCTGCGCAGCTTCGAAACGCCAATCAGGTAGTTCTCGTTTCAGATTTTCCCGAGCCTGTTCGATACTGATGAATGATGTACCTACGCGCAATTGGATGGTCTGGCCGGGGGTGAATTCCGCGTATGCTCCGCGGCTCAGCTCAGCCGCAGCCTCGCTGCCGTAGGTTTTCATCTCCGACGGCGTCTGTTCGAATTGAACGACGAAGTAACCCTTGAAGTTGGGCAATTCGAATGGTCCCAGGTGGGCATCCATCCGATGCGGGTTATATCCCGCGATCTCCCGCGCTTCAGGATTGACCGCCGCCATCCCAGAAACCCCAGGGCGCGAGGCTTCGACGATAACGCGGGCCTCGCCGTTCTTTGGAAAGGTGAATCGAAACATCGAGCAGCGCTCAGTAGCGGTCATCTCCGCCTGAATTTCTTTCCCCGACCCGGCATCAAGCAAAACACGATAGTAGTCCGGATGTGCTGCTTCTGATTTGTGACTGTAAGGAAGCTTCCGAGATTCTGGTGTGGTGCGCAGGTTGCCAACCTGCGGAATGATCGTGACATAGCCGTAATCCCCCATCCAGATCGCCGGCTGATGAGTGCCTATGAACCCAGAAATCGTCGAGTCATCATAGTTATATGAGGTGACGCTGATCTTGTTCTGTCGCGTCTGTGGGGTCCAGTCCGTCATCCCGAATGGCGCCGTCACGAAAGGCATGGTGCCACCGTATCCGATCGCGCTACGCTGCGTGCCAACTAGCGGATTCACATACGAAACAGCATCATTTTGGGCAGCCAAACCTGAGAAGGAACCCAGCGCGAACACCAGAAGAGAAGTGACGGACCTGTTCATCATCTGGGATTGTATCTTGCACTAGGTCTTCCGGCTTTAGTCGCGAGATGGAGACGGGATTGTTCTGACCCGTTGGTCAAACGGAGGCAGGTACGGACCGATGCAATGATGTGAAAGGGCTTGGCGTCTCCAAGCGTTAACCGGCCAGCCGCTTATCTCAGGGTTAAAGCCTCCTAGTCGAAAGGTTCCAGTTTTGACAAAAGGGTGGGGAGATATTCCGCAACCGTCGGATGAATATGCATTGCACGCTGGATCACGGTGTACGGTGCTTTCGCATACATCATGTCCAGCAAAACGTGAATGATTTCATCGCCTCCGACCCCAAGAATCGCCGCGCCCAGAATCTGTTTGGTTTCCGCATCCACACAGATTTTCATGAAACCTTGGGTCTCACCTTTCTCATAGGCGCGGCTCACCCGGCTCATCGGATATTTCGCGATGAGGCTGCGACGTCCGGACTTTCGTATTTCGACCTCGTTTATGCCGCCGCGGCCTAACGGGGGATCGATGTACAAAGCGTAAGCCTGGATCCGGTCTGATACGCGGCGATGGCTGGCATTTAGGAGATTGTCGGCGACGATCTCGTAATCGTTGTACGAAGTGTGCGTAAATGCTCCGCGTCCGTTGCAGTCGCCCAAAGCCCAGATGCCGGGCACATTGGTTTGCAGTTGATCATCCACGATGACGTAACCGCGTTGGTCGGTGGCAACACCGGCTTTGCCGAGATCCAGATCGCTCGTGTTGGGGACACGTCCCACTGCCAACAGAACGTGAGTACCCAATGCATCCGGCGGACCGTCCGCACAATCCACCCGGACAGCGACACCGCCATCACGCCTGGCCAGCGAGATACATTTCGCATTCAGACGAATGTGTATCCCCTCGGCCTCCAGGATTTCGCGCACGGCCTGCGACACATCTTCGTCTTCGCGTGCGATCAGGCGCGAGGCCATTTCGACAATTGTGACTTCGCTGCCGAAGCGGCGATACATCTGGCCGAATTCCAATCCGATGTAGCTTCCGCCGACAATGACCAGATGCTCGGGTAGGAAATCAACCTCCATCATCGAGGAATTGTTAAGAAATGGGACATCGTGAATGCCCGGCATCTCGGGGACAGCAGCGCGTCCACCGACGTTGATGAAGATTTTCTCGGCCTGAAGGAACTCATCGTTGACGACGACGGTGTTTGACGAGTGAAAGCGGGCATGACCGTGAAGGACCGTACAGTTTTTCAGCCCTAGCAACCATTCCTCTACGCCTTTGTTCGATCGGGCAGAGACTGCATCCTTGCGCGCTTTCACGTGTTTCATGTCAACGCGCACATCACCGTTGACACAGAAACCATAGTCCGCACCGCGGCGGGCGACATGGGCCGCGTAGGCGCTGGCAACCATCGTCTTCGTCGGGATGCATCCCGTGTTCACACAGGTGCCGCCAAACTTGTGACGCTCAATGATAGCGACGGTCTTCCCCGCGCTCGAAAATCGCGCCGCCAGGGGCGGGCCTGCCTGGCCCGTCCCGATGATGATGGCGTCGAAGTTCTTCATGCCGCTAGTGCTCCCTCGATTTGGAGTTTGCCCTCTTGGGCAGCCTCTTCGGGAGTCTTGCCATTCTGACGCGCGACGATATAGGCGGCGTACCATCCCGACCAGTGGTGCTTGGGGGCCGTCGGTTCGTACTTGCCATGATGTTCCTCTGTCTCGCGCAAAAGCTCAGTCA
This sequence comes from Terriglobales bacterium, assembly GCA_035606605.1. Taxonomy (GTDB): domain Bacteria; phylum Acidobacteriota; class Terriglobia; order Terriglobales; family Acidobacteriaceae; genus Gp1-AA145. The sequence continues at coordinate 21,790 of DATNEX010000174.1, read as the reverse complement.
TCGTCGCAACGTCAAAGTTACTGACTCCTCGTCCTGGCAGCCGCGCTGTGATTTCCTGCAACAGCCAGCCGTTGCCGTCCGGATCATGGAAGGAAGCAAACGAGAAGTAACTGGTATGGGCAGGGTCTGGACCGCTGGCCCGCAGACGTCCAAACAAGTAGGGCTCATCGGACCCAGTGTGCACGTTGCTGCCGTGGAACACTGGGCTGACCTCGATGCCCCGACGGAGCAGCTCTTTCCTGGCGGTCTCGATGTTGGAGACGGCTAGATACAAGCCCTGGGCAGAGCCAGGGGTTGCCGTAGTGACGTTCTTGCCGAAGATTACCGAGCAGCTGGAGCTGGGCGGCGTGAACTGGACCCCACGCCAGTCGTTGCCGGCGGTGAAGTCGGCGTCGAGCCGCCATCCGAGTCTGGCATAGAAATCTTTGGCACGGTCGACATCCGAAACCGGGACGATGACCACCTCAAGCTTCATGTCGACTCTTGGGGCGCTCGCGTTCATGGTTGGTTCATTGTTTTTGATTGCGTTCAAAGTCGCCATTTTTCCTCCTTAATGTATACCGCCAAATCTAAAATTGGGATTTCCGGACAGACTGATCTTAAGGACACCGCTGATTCAGGGCAGCGGGGTTCTTGTCGCACCAAACCAAAGTTATCCGCAGCAAGGTCGTTCCCGAGCCTGTTGGATTTGACAGTTCCGCCACGTCCCGAGCAAGAGTTTAGTCGAGCGAAAAATGCAAATTGGGGGCCCTTTGCCAAAGTTCCTCCGCCCCGAGTTCCGCTTCGCCATTCTCTTGTTACACCGTCGGAACAAAATTGCGAACTAATATTCGGCGAAAGCAAACCATGCAAAAATTGCTGCCGCCATTATCATATTGCACACGGTGGACGAGGTAGAAGCGCAAGCTTTCGATAACCTGATTACAACAACCACCAGAACTGCAGTTGGCTGGCATTCGTGAAGGTTTCAAAAGATGTCATCAAAAGCGTAGTCTTACGCGAGTATGGTGTTAACCTCAGTTTCCTCAATCCTTAGCTGTTACCATTCCTGTGCGAGATGGGGGTTCTCAGTGATCCCGGTAGGTTTTCGCAGCCCACCAGGGTCGCGATCCGACAGGTGTGCCGTGTAGAAATGGAATGCGTAGTTGCGATGATGAGCCTGTCATTCACCGGGAGGTTCCGAAAATGAATGTTCATCGATTTCTGTGGGTCGGTTGCCTCTGCAGTTTGACCGCTCTCGGGCGGGCAAGCGCGAATCTTATTCCCAATCCTGAGTTTCGCGTTGACTCCAATGGTCAGCCCATATCCTGGCAGTTCTGGTCGCCGCGTCCGGACTTGGAACCGCGTGCGAATGTCGCAAGCGGCCAGGAAGGCGCCGCACTGCGATTGGCGGCTGTGGATTTCACCTCATTCGGAAAATGGATGAATAAGGGTATTCCGGTCAGTGCTGGTCACTGCTATCGCTTCGAGGTGTTGTACAAGGCCACGCGCATTCCCAACGAGCGGGGAAGCGTAGGAGTTATGTTGTCGTGGAACGCGCCAGATGGACAAGCCGTTCAACGAGACTACGTAGACGAGATTTCTGCAGCGGAAAATAGCTGGCACCGAGCTGCTCGGATCTTGCGTGTTCCCAAAAAAGCCACGAACGTGACCGTCGAACTTTGGCTGCGGTGGACAGCTGACGGCTCAGTAAGCTTCAGGAATCCCATCTTGACAGAAACGAATGAGCCGGCACAACGAAAAGTGAAGGTGGTCACGACAAGAATTCCAGTCAACTGGAATGCCACGCTTCAAGGCAACCTCCGTTCCATGTCAGCCGTTTTGGACCAAGCCGGCCACGAGAAACCCGATGCCATCCTGCTGACGGAGTTTTTTCCCGAACGTGGAGTGAAGGGGACCGCCCATGATCGTTCCGAGCCGATTCCAGGTCCTGCGACCGATGTCTTAGCGCGCAAGGCGCGAGAATACAGCTCTTACATTATTGCGGGCATGCTGGAACTAGACGACGGCAAAACCTATGATACGGCTGTTCTGATCGATCGTGAAGGCCGAATCGCTGGAAAATACAGAAAGACGCATCTCCCTCTTGCCGAAGTTGAGGATGGCGAAACTCCGGGGAATGAATACCCGGTTTTCGAAACGGATTTCGGGCGTATTGGCATTCTGATTTGTTGGGACCTCGTTTTCCCGGAATCGTTCCGCATCATGCGTCTTGAGGGAGCCGAGATCGTGTTCCTGCCGATAGCAGGAGATCCAGGTGCGAGGCACTGGGATACCATCACCCGGGCCCGAGCTCTGGACAACGGGCTGTATCTAGTTGCTTCCGTTGGCGACGGAGCTGCAAGTCGTATCGTGAATCCCGATGGAGAAGTAATCGCGGAAACCACAAATGGGTTGGCTTCGGCAGAGCTCGACCTAACAAGTCAATCACGTCTATGGTGGCTTTCTGTCGGTCCAGCCGATGGTGAGCTCAAGAGTCTTGTGATTCAGGAGCGTCGGCCTGAGACTTATCGGACGGTGATCGAGGGGGCAAGTCGGTAAATCCGCTCGCCCGTCTGCCGACGCCGCATCCACGACGTCCGTTGCAGGGCCGGCACGCTCTTCGACACAGCTTATACCGCCTTGTTTAAGCAGTAATGATCCCAAGGTCGTTTAGGACCTGCTCCGGGCGCGCTTGAAAGGAAAGCTTATCTATGCCAGCAAGAAAGATTTCTAGCGGTGCGGTACACGAGGTTCCTGCAGATCTAAAAAAGGCACTTTCATCCGACCCGCAAGCGTTGGCGGCTTGGGAGGACATTACGCCACTGGCCCGCAACGAGTGGATCTGTTGGGTTGAATCAGCTAGAAAAGCCGAAACCAGAAGCCGCCGAATCGTGTGGGGCTGTTCAAGCCTTAAGGATGGGAAACGACGCCCGTGTTGTTGGCCCGGATGCACCCATCGCTAATCCCAGACGGTCGAACCGGGCTTGCGACCGCGGACCGGAGTCGGCCAACTTCTGGTTTGCCCGTGACACACAACTACGAGGAATCACCATTGCTCACCTCCAGTCGTCGATGCCGTCCAAAGATCAGGTGCAATCGAGCGAGCAAACCCACACATGGATAGAGCTAATTTCTTCCGACGACTGGTACGAGTCGTAGTCCCTATCCGGCTAGCGGTGGCGACACAAGCCCAGACCGGCCAGAGTGATTATGCCTGTCTGTGGAAGCCCACGCGTATGGAGGTTGCGAATGAGAGTTCTGCTGCAGGATCTGAGTTATGCATTTCGCCAATTACGCAAGACGCGAGGCTTCACAGTTACCGTGCTGCTTACGCTTGCTCTCGGCATCGGGGCCAACTCGGCCATTTTTACGCTGGTCAATGCCATTCTGCTCCATAACCTGCCGGTAACCGATCCCAAAACCCTCATCCGCATCGGCGACAAGGACGACTGCTGCGTCAACGGTGGCTGGCACGACGACGGAGACTACTCGCTCTTTGCCACAGACACCTATTACATGTTCAAGAAGAGCCTGCCGGAGTTCGAGGAGCTGGCTGCGATGGAATCCGGCTACGCCTGGCGGCCCATCACCGTCCGCCGTGCCGGAGGCCTATCCGTCGCGAAATCCGTCACCGGAACCTTCGTCTCCGGCAACTACTTCCGCGTCTTTGGTCTTTCGCCGGCGGCAGGCCGACTCTTTGTCGATGCCGACGATCAGAAAGGCGCACCCATAACTGCCGTCATGGGATATGACACATGGAAGCAGGATTATGCGGGTGACCCGAGCGTAGTGGGAAGCGCGTTTTACGTTAATACCAAGCCGGTCACAATCATTGGTGTTGCGCCCAAGGGATTTTATGGGGACCGCATCGATACCAATCCGCCTAAGTACTTCCTTCCCATGAACTCGATGGATGAAGTCATCGGTGCTCCGTACTTTACCGACCCTGACACTCAGTGGGCCTACATCATCGGCCGCGTTAAGCCGGGAACCTCTGTTTCGGTCCTTCAAGTTAAGGCCAGCACCTTGCTCAAGCAGCTATATGCGCCGCTCAAGACATTTACCGATCAGCGAGCCAAGCAAGTTCTTCCCCGCACACACGTAGTGCTCACTCCCGGCGGCGGCGGTATTCAGAACATGCAGGCCGATTACAAGGACCACCTAAAGCTGCTGCAATGGATCGCCGCACTAGTTCTGCTCGTCGCCTGCGCCAATATCGCCAACCTGTTGCTCGTGCGGGGCACGAGCCGCCGCGCAGAGCTTTGCATTCGTACCGCGCTTGGCGCGCAGCGCAGCCGTGTTGTGCGCCAACTTCTTACCGAAAGCATTCTTCTGTCGGGTATGGGCGGCCTGCTCGGCCTCGCCGTCTCCTATCTCGGAGCGCACGCGCTGCTGGCGCTCGCCTTTCCTAATCAGGAAAACATGCCGGTCACTGCTTCGCCTTCACTGCTCGTTATCGCCTTTTCCTTTGCCCTTTCGCTCGTTACGGGCATCCTCTTTGGCCTTGCACCTGCGCTGATGGCTGCACGCACGCAGCCCGCTGAATCCCTGCGCTCCAACGCGCGTACGATCGCCCCTGGAGCATCTTTCTTGCAACGCGGACTCGTTGTGCTGCAGGCCGCGCTCTCCCTCGTGCTCCTCGTTGCAGCGGGCCTCTTCGCGCAGAGTCTCAACAAGGCCGAGAACGTGGACATGAAACTGGATGCAACGAACCGCTACATCGCCCACATCAATCCGCAAGCGGCCGGCTATAAGAACACCGAGGTTGAGCCGCTCTATCTGACCATCGTAGACCGGTTCCATGCCATTCCCGGAGTTCTCAAAGTCGGCCTCGCCACCTACACGCCAATGGAGGCGAACAACTGGGGATCTGGCGTGAAGGTTCAGGGCGAGCCGGACCTGAACAAAGGTGCATCTTGGGTGAAAGGCACGCCGGAGTACTTCGATTCCGTGGGCACCCGCGTCGTCATGGGGCGTGGCTTCAAGTTGCAAGACACGCTGAATGCGCCGCCCGTCGCCGTCGTCAATCAGGAATTCGTCAAGCAGTTCTTCGGAAAGAGCAACCCCATCGGACATCACTTTGGTTTTTCCGGGCCCGGTCCGGCCGGTATGGATGGAGCACATGAAATCGTTGGCGTAGTGGAGGACACCACCTACACGAGCATTTATTGGAAAAACCATGCCATGTACTTTCTGCCGCTTACACAGCGCGCCGGCATCGCCAACGACCCCAACAGCCCAATGGAAAAAGACCAATCCATGTACGCCGGAGCGCTAGTTATCCAGGCCAGTCGCCCGATTCCCGGCTTTGAAAAGATCGTCGCAGGCACCCTGGCGAGTATCAACCCCAACCTGACCATCGTGAAGTTCCAGACGTTCCAGCAACAGATTAACGATCGGTTCATCGATGAGCGGCTGATCGCGCGCCTCACCTCGCTGTTCGGGCTGCTGGCGCTTCTCCTGGCCGCGATAGGCCTTTATGGGGTGACAGCCTATACCGTGGTCCGTCGCACGCCGGAGATCGGCGTCCGCATGGCGTTGGGAGCGGGGCGCAGCCGCGTAATCGGAACGGTCATGCGCGGAGCCATGCTGCAGACTGTCGCCGGCCTCGCGATCGGCATCCCGGTGGCAATCTTCTGCGTACGATACGTCAAGTCGCAGCTTTATGAGGTCACCAGCGTGAACGTGCCCGTCCTGACTATCGCCATTGGAGTGCTGGTGCTTGCGGCTGCCATTTCTGGCGTTATTCCCGCACGGCGTGCGGCGTCGATCGACCCCGTAGGGGCCTTGCGCATTGAATGAGCTGCGTCTTCCACGGGATCACGCAAGGGCCAATAAATCCCCCGATCTCGCGCAAATGCAAAAGCCAATGAAAACATGCAAACGGTATCGGCTCGTGCGAGGTCTGTTACTGCCGCTTGGCTCGCGTCGTAATCAATGTCGTCAACTTTCCATTCCTCTCCGACTCTATTTCGGCAACCAAGGTGTGAGTGGTAGGGGTGAACGTGAATGTGTCTCGTCCCCGAATATGCTTCCCGCCGGCCTCAAAGTAATAGTTGTTCACGAACGATTCACCTTCCCACTGCGCAGTGCCGCGGTCCATGCACGGTTCGCCGGCGTCGTTGAAACACGCAAAAAAACGGTACACTCTCGCCTTGGGATCCCACCAGATGACGTGAAAACCGTCCAATTCTCCGGCGCTGCCGTTTGAGTGAACCTTGTAAAGTAGGGTATATCCGCCAGAGGCAAGTCTGGCATGGATTTTGCCTTTGCGCGAACCCCCTTGCGGGAAGAAACTGCTTCGCTCCATGGTTTCCACGCTATCCCAATCCCCTGCCAAACAGGCCGCCAATCGGCTCATTTGCGGATTCGCAGCTTTCAAGGAGTTGCTGGGATCGTGCCGCAACACTGAGTCGACCTGCGCGAGTGCCGGAACATTGCAACCGACAACGGTTAGAAAGCCGATAACAACTAGTAGTTTCATCGTCATGAATGTTCCCTCTAAAGTTTATTCGTGTCGCCTAGCCGAGGTGGGTGGGAGAGCATTCGTTTTGGCAGGCACTGTTTTTGGGGAGGTTCGGCATGTTGCTGGTTCCTGATACCTTCGCCCTTTAGCTCAGGTTCCTGCCCCACCAACTGATCCGCTCGGAACCACCGCAGATCGTCATCTCGGTCATCGACGCGACAAACTCTCAGCTTTCTCCTGCAGCTCCGCCCAGCGTGCAAAGAGCTTGTCCAGATCATTTTGTGCCGATTCCATTTCAGCTTGAGCGGCGACGAGCTTGGGTCCGTCGCTGGCAATTGCGGGATCCTCTAGGGCGGTCCGTTTGTTTTGTAGTCTCTGCTCCGCGTCGGTAATGCGCTGCTCAATGCCGGCATATTCGCGTGCTTCGAGGTAGGAAAGCTTCGTTTGTGTTTGAACTACTGGAGCAGAGGAGCCTGGAATAGGCGGCGATGATGTCGTGGTTTCGTTCCGGGGGCGCCTGCGTTCTGTCTGCCAAATTTCCCATTGACCATAGTCCGCAAAGCTTTCCGCAGCTCCTTGACCATCGAGGCCAAGCACGACAGTAGATACTCGATCCAAGAGATAGCGATCATGCGTGACCAAGACGAGAGAACCACGGAATTCGAGCAGGCCCTGTTCGAGGATTTCTAGGGTGGGGATGTCGAGGTCATTGGTGGGTTCATCCAGCAGAAGTATGTCGGCGGCTTGCAGCATGAGTTGAGCAATCAGTACACGAGCGCGTTCTCCTCCGGAAAGCCGCTCCAGAGGTTGGTCCAGTTGTTCGCCGTTGAACAGGAATTTGGCGGCCCAGGATGCAACGTGAATAGCGCGATCCTGATAGACGACTGAGTCTCCTTCGGGAGCGAGTGCGCGGCGCAGGGTCAAGCTCAGATCGAGTTGGCGACTCTGGTCAAAATATATGGTGCGCAACCAGTCGGCGCGTCGAATTTCGCCGCCCTTGGGGGCCATTTCGCCAAGCAGCATACGCAATAGGGTTGTCTTGCCACTGCCATTGGGTCCTACAACGCCGACCCTCATCCCGGCGGAGACGATGAAGTTTAGTCTTTCGAACAGTGTCCGATTCCCGGTTTCGCAGGCGACATCCCGCAGCTCGATCAACCGCTTGGCCTTTCGATCGGTTGCTGAGAAATCAATTTGCGCGGTGGCGTTGCGGGTTCTGGCATTCAGGTCGGCAAGTTCGCTCATCAGCTCGCCGGCCTTATCGATGCGAGCTTTGGATTTTCGTGTACGGGCTTTTGCCCCACGCCGAAGCCACTCAATTTCGGAGTGAACTAGGTTTTCCAAAGCCTCCTGGCGCTTCGATTGAGCGTGAAGAAATTCTTCTTTTTTCTGCAAGAAGTCCGGGTAGCTTCCGCGCGCGCGCAGCAGACCCTGGGGATACACCCGGCTAAGCTCTGCCATTTCGGTGGCAACATTTTCAAGAAAGTACCGGTCGTGGCTTACGATCACGCAGGCAAACGGTGCCTTGCACAGCAGATCTTCGAGCCATGCGATTCCGGCGAGGTCAAGATGATTTGTGGGCTCGTCGAGCAATAAGACATCAGGGGTCTGAACTACCGCCTCAACGATCGCCAATCTCTTTTGCCAGCCTCCTGATAATGTGGCAGCCTCCAGTTCGAGATCCTCAAAACCCGCTCGGCCCAGGGTCTCTGCAAAGTGAGGGCCGCTTTCGGCGTCGGTCGTCAGCGAGCGTTCGATCGCTCTCTCGACGACAGCCCGGATGCTCGCTCCAGCGACAAACCTCGAATCCTGTTCGACGTAGCTGAGTTGGAGACGCTTTCGTACTGCCACGTTGCCGGTGTCTGGCTGTTCCGTCCCGGCTAGAATTCGCAGCAGAGTGGATTTTCCGGAACCGTTAGGGCCGATCAGCCCAATTCGGTCAGCCTCCGAAACTGTAAAAGAGACATCCTCGAAAAGTGGCTTCGCACCAAATGCTTTCGAGATATTTTGGACATTAATAATCGCAGGCAACGGCTACGCTCCCCAGCATTTTGAGGTTATCAAGAAATGAATGCCTGAAGCCACGGGGACCGGATAAGCCCGCCGTCGTACCCGTCTGGAGCACCTCCCCGTCTCAACCTGAAGATGGAAGTCTTGCGGACGATACGGAGCAGGTCCACGGTTGACCCTGCTTTTATCGTGACTCTATCGTGACCAAAATTAGGAGTCGCTTGGAAGTTGGCGTCCCGGTGTTCACGCGGTTGCCTGCAAAAGGTCCACCATGAGCTATTGAGGACGTAGGGATCGTTGGTACCATCAGTGTCAGAGACAGCCTGCAGCTACTCGCAGACACAATTGCGTCCCACGGCGGACGCTGCAGCACTGGACGCGTCTGGGTTGTGGCTGTGCTGTCGGGCTAGCTTTCCGGATGCGATTGCGTCATTCTGAGGGCGCAGACTTCTCCGAATCACAAGGGGGCAGCATGACGCAGCACGGGCCCGATAAGGAACAAGGCGTGGCGGTTGGTTCGTCGTTAGTGTCATTTGAATCTACCTGGCGCGACATTCGCTTTGCGATGCGATCGCTGCTGAAGACTCCGGGATTCACGGTCCTCGCGATTCTTGTGATTGCGGTCGGGATCGGCGCGAATACCGCCGTCTTCTCTGTCATTAATACGGTTCTGCTCAAGCCGCTCACCTATCCTGATCCGCAATCGCTCGTGCATCTGATGAACACCGGCGATCAAGGGTCGTTCCCCGGCGCGAACGTGCCCAAGTTCAATATCTGGCGGCAGCAGACGAGCATCTTTCGGCAGACTGCCGCGTACGACAGCGGAGGCGCCGGATTGAACCTGACGGGCAGCGATCAGCCGGAACAGGTCCAAGGTGTGCATGTAAGCGCCAATTATTTTTCGGTCCTGGGTGCGCCGGTGATTGCAGGACGGACTTTTACCGCTGCCGAAGACAGCCCACACGGAGGGAATGTGGTTGTGCTCAGTTACGGCTTGTGGAAGCGGCGATTTGGCGGAGATCGGGGCATCGTCGGCAACACTATTCAGCTCAATCAGCAGCCTTATCAGGTTGTGGGGGTGATCGGGCGCGAATTTGTCACGGATAATCCGACCGATCTTTGGCTGCCGTTTCAGTTTGAAATGGCTTCGCAGGACCAGGCGCACTACTTCGGCGTGATTGCGCGGTTGAAGCCGGGCATGACTGTGCCGATGGCCAATGCGCAGTTGAAACTCGCCGCCGACCAATACCGAACGATGTATCCCCGCGCACTAGGGCCGAACAATGGCTTCGCCGTGATTCTGTTGCAGGAGTTGATGGTTCGCGATACGCGCTCGTCACTCTACGTCCTGCTCGGCAGCGTCGGACTTGTGCTATTGATTGCCTGCGCCAACGTTGCGAATCTGCTGTTGATTCGCGCCACCGCGCGTAAGCGGGAGCTGGCTACGCGCTCTGCGCTGGGCGCGGGACGGTGGCACATCATTCGTCAGTTGCTCACCGAGAGTCTGCTGGTGTCGCTCACTGGCGGAACGCTCGGACTCATCCTGGGATTCGCGGGGGTTCGGTTATTGCTGGCCATCAATCCCGGGAGCATCCCGCGTATCGGCGAAGGTGGATCTGCGGTCAAGGTCGATTTGAATGTGCTCCTTTTCACGCTTGGGGTCTCGCTGCTGACCGGAATTTTGTTTGGTCTGGTGCCCGCCATCACCGCCTCACATAAGAATCTTGCGGCCGTTTTGAACGAGAGCAGCAACCGTGTAGGAGTGGGCTTTCGCAGCGGCAAGTCGCGTTCCGTTCTGGTGATCAGTGAGATGGCTCTTGCGCTTGTACTCGTCATCGGAGCGACGCTGCTCATTCGCACGTTTATGAAGCTGCAGTCGGTTGATCCTGGCTTCGACACGCACAACGTTCTCACCATGGCCATGTCGATCAGCGGCGATCGGTTTCTGAAGACCAGCGGCGTGGCGCAAGCGATCCACGATGGCATGGACCGGATCAATGCGGTTCCCGGTGTTACGGCCACTGCCGCCGCATGCTGTCTGCCGCTGCAAGGTGGCTTTGGACTGCCTTTCAACATTGTGGGGCGGGCGAACGGTAACAATCCCAACACAGGTGGGGCGGGTTACTTTCCGGTCTCGTGGAGTTATTTTGATGTGTTCAAGGTACCCGTTGCGCGCGGGCGAAGTTTCACAGAGCAAGACAACGGATCGGCGCCGGGTGTGGTTATCATCAACCAGGCGATGGTGCGAGAATTCTGGCCTAAAGGCGATCCGCTCAACGATCGACTCGAAATCGGAGCGGGCATGGGGCCGATCTTCGTCGAACAACCGCGCCAGGTCATCGGAGTTGTCGGAGACACGCGCGATGGCGGACTCAATCAGGACCCGGGCCCGACGATGTACATCCCGGTGGCACAGATGCCCGACAAAGTTACTGAGCTCAACTCGCGCATCGCGCCATTGTGGTGGATTGTGCGCACGCGGATGGAACCGCACTTACTCACGACCGCCGTTACTAGTGCGATCCGCGAAGCCACGGGCGGGCTGCCCGTGGCGCACATTCGCAGTATGGATGAGATCGTCGTGCTTACGACTTCGCGCGAACGCTTCAACATGCTGCTGCTCACTACCTTCGGCGCTTCGGCTTTACTCATGGCGGCGATCGGCATTTATGGACTAATGGCTTACTCGGTACAACAGCGCACCCAGGAACTCGGCGTAAGGATGGCGCTAGGAGCGCAGGCTTCTAACATTCGCAACATGGTGATCCGCCAAGGAATGCTGCTCGCGGGGATCGGACTCGTCATTGGCATTGGTGGGGCATTCTGGCTGACGAAGTTCCTGACGGGATTCCTGTTTGGAGTGAAGCAGTGGGATCCGATGGCATTTATTCTGACGCCCATCTTCTTGTGTGCAGTGGCGCTCGTGGCAGTCTGGGTGCCAGCGAGAAAAGCAACGCGAGTCGATCCGATTTCAGCGTTGCGGTTTGAGTAATCATGTAAGGACGGATGCGAGAGGCCTGCCCGGGAATCACTCGCGCAAGTCGTTCGGCAATAGCCTCTCGATGGGCATCTGAGAAGAAGATCTTTGGGCTTCGATTTCAGAATCAAACTTTGTATCCGGCATTCCAATTTAAAGACGGAGAGCCGCACAAAGTCACAGCGCTATGGGGTAGGCAACAGCGGTAGTACGGCTGTACTAACTGTTACTGGGTGGTCTCGTAGCGTTAGATAAGGAGTGTTTCCTTTGATCGTTGGGATGTTGAGGGTGGTATCGATGAAGCCGTCGGGAACAGTAACCGCACCACTGAATCCCGGATCTGCGCTCACCTTATCGATCAGGAAGAGCCTCTCGCCACGCAGTGTGCACTGTCATTTTCTGTCGTGCCAAAACCAGATCCATCTTAACCTCAGAGCGGTAGTTCGAGCTGTCAATACGCATGATGTCCTCCACGTCTCCATTAGCATATACAAACCTAGCGCGCTACGGCTCAAGCGGGCTGGCGGCGGTTGACAGCAGACCGCGGTCGACCAGGACAGGTGCCTTGCGATGGCGCGTGTGCAGCTCGTAGTCGAAGGCCCATGCGATCAAGTCTCCGTCGCGCCATTTGCGTGTGCTGATCTCAATGCCAAACGGCAGGCCATTCTCATAAAACCCGGCGGGGAAGCTGATTGCCGGCACACCTAACATGTTGACCCAGTCTGAATCGCTATGCGGACCTTCACTCAAGCGGCCGTCCTGCGGCATAGTTTCATCAACTGGCGGCATCTGGCTTGCGGGATAGACGAAGCCGTTCAAGTCGAGGCGATCAAGCTCTGCCTCGTACAAGGCGAGCAGCTTGCGGCGCGGGCCGAAAAGAGTTGCTTCGGCCTCCGGATCGGTCTCAAGTGCCGTTTGGTGAATCTCACGGGCTTTGAAAAATCCGGTTTTCTCACCACCGATAATGACGGAGGGCAGAGCTTTGCCAGTTGCCTGCTCGTATTCCGCGGCGGAATGGTACTGGATAGGTCCGAAGCCCGCGAGAAACTTATCGGTGCCCTCGCGGATGTAAGGGAGAGTGCAGATATGAGACGCCTCGATGGCGAAGCTGTCGGGTAGAATCTTGGGATCGATCAGCACGGTTGCACCAGCAGCGCGGAGTTCGTCTACTGCGCGCAAGAAGGCATTCCAGGTTTCAGGTTTCAACGGGGAACGCGAATCCTGCATAGCCTTAGCGAACTGTTCTTGTGTGGCGTTGGGGCACACTCCCTGAAACACTGGACTCTCTCCATTGAGAATGAAAGCAGGTACAGCAAAGCGCACACCTTTTAGCGCGCCGGGCTTTAAATATTGCGTGTATGGACCCGGCTGCGCTTTGTTTCGTGAGCCGATGGTAGCCGGATCGAGCGGATCTTCCCCGGCCAGCACGGTGAGAGCAAGGGCGGCATCGGCCACCGTGCGGGCGATGGGCCCAGTGTTATCCAATTGCCAATCCAGAGGAGCGATGCCCGCAACGCTGACGAGCCCACGGGTGGGAAAGATGCCGACTACGTTGCTCGTTGCTGCAGGCATGCGAATGGAATTGCCTGTGTCCGTGCCGGTGCCGAGTACAGTGAAGTTTGCAGTTACCGCGGTGACGGTGCCGCCTGAAGACCCGCCTGGCGAAAAGCGCACATCGTAGGCGTTGCCGGTGCGACCGAAGGCCGTCGAACGAGTGGTATCACTGGCGGCGAAGTCGGGCATGTTGCTCACCCCGACCAGAATCGCACCGGCATTGTGGAGTTTGGTCACAATGGTTGCATCGTGCGCGGCAACCAACTCGTGGCCGGCGAGCATGTAGCCAACCCATCCGTCCGTGGTGATCAGTCCTGCGATGCTCGTGTTCGCCTTGATCACGATTGGTACGCCCCATAGCGGCCCCGGGCGGAAGCCGGGCAGCTTCGCCTCCGCATCCTCACTGGCGGCGTCGGCGAGCGCAGCTTTCATGGTGACGGTTTGGATCGCCCGGTAGATCCCGTTATAGCGCGCAATACGATCGAGGTGCCATTGGACCACCTGGGAGACTGTATAGCGGTGCTCGCGGTAAAGAGCGTGCAACCGCTCCACAGTGGTGTCCATGAGGTCGCGGTCGATCGCGTCGCGGGGGCCTTTGTTACGTAAATTGGATTGGGCGAGCAACATAGCCTGCCCCAAAAAGACCAGGAAGAGCAGCCTTCGCATTTCTCATTGTAGGCCGAAGCGCGACGGGTGGGTCTTTGCAATCCGGAAGTCGCACCGTAGCTGAATGCTCCCTTCTTGAGGGCCGCTTCCTGGTTAAGGCAGAGCCAGAGCTGATTTGTACATTCGGCACAACCGTCCTGGGAACATCTTTCGCCGCTGGGAAACACGCTAGAAAGTGGCGCCCCGACGGGATTTGAACCCGTGTTACCGCCGTGAAAGGGATCTATTGGATAGTAAGTACCTGAAATCAAAGGCACGGATCGCAATCGTTTGAGCAGAAATGAACACCTTGGAAGTCTTATCGAACCCTTCGTGAACCCGCTCCCACCCGGTGATCAGTCAGGTTCGTTATACAGGCCGATCTCGACGATGTGAGGCATCTCGTTGCTGCTTTCCAACAGCAGCCGGACTCTCTGCGATGACACTCGAGAAATCCGATGAATTGTCGTGGGTGTGGGCTTTTCACCCTTCGCCAGGGTAGTCCAGTTCACACCATTCCAGCACTCAAAACGATAACTCTTAATGCGGCTCTCCGAATAGCTATCCGCTTTGCCAATTGGCTCGACGAGGGAGACAACATTGAAGCTCTCCTGCTTTTGCAGATCCACCTCTAACCAACCCGAGTTTTGCCCCTGCTCCAAGTACCAACTCGAATGAAAGTCACCATCGTTCGCTTCGTCCGGACCAATCCTACGCTGGGGCGGCGCGTGGCTTTACCGATGTCGTAATGATGACGTTAGGCACGGGCATTGGCGGCGTGGCAGTGGTCGAGGGGAAGTTACTTCACGGCAAGCATGCGCAAGCAGGTTGTTTGGGGGGTACATTCCAGCGGTATTCAATGGACGGCCATGCGTTTGTGGGGCGGTCGGCTGCGCAGAGGCTGAAGCAAGTGGCTGGTCACTTCCCTTGATAGTAAGGGATTGGCCCGGAGCTACAGACAGCGTGTTGTCAAGATATTCGAACGTCGGGTTCAAAGAGCTTTTTGAAGAAGCTGCAAGTGGCGATAGGGTGGCCGTTGCGATCCGCGATCGCTGTCTCAACGTTTGGGCGGCGACTGCCGTCGGCTTGGTTCATGCATACGATCCCGAGATAATTTTGATCGGCGGTGGCGGATGAAAAGTGCAGACTTCATCATTCCCAATAGCGAATCCTATGTGCACAAGTATGCATGGACGCCCTGGGGCAACTTTCCGATCCGTGCCGCCGAACTTGGGAACAATGCCGCCCTAATGGGGGCAGTTCCGCTCTTGTCACAAAACAACGGAGTCTATGAATAAGATTCTGGAATAAAAATGACTTCCACTGCGGGTGCCCCGGCTAGGCCTAGCGCTGGGCCAGGGCCAGGACACCCAGCGCAGTGAGGATCACAACCATTCCAGCGGCGAGGAAACGCTTGCCCTGTGCTGAGACGCCATTCCATTCTCCGGTGAAGATACCAGCCGCGTTGCTGGCGATAATGATCATGCCCATCAGAAGGGGCCATCCTACGACCACACCCAGCGTACCCATTCGTGAAATTCCCAATCCGTACAGGGTCTGACCGCCAAACCAGAAAAAGCCCATCAGACCACCGCAAAACCAACTGATACCCGCGCCTGCACAAAAAAATCTGTTGGCGCTTCGATTCCTCAAAAGCAGATACCCGCAGTAGAGAAGGTTTGCGACGAATCCCCCAGTCACGGCGAGCGCTGTGACGACGCTGGCGCTCCAAATCGAAGGAGTGCCCAGATCCAAAGCTTGGCGTACTGCTGCGCCGCCGAAGGCGTAAGAAAAGTTCAAAGCAGAGGAAAGCAGCCCGGAAGAACAGCACACGATGAAGCCGGTCAAGAATCGGCTCCGGCCCCCCATCTCCACTTCGCGATTCCGAATGGCGTCCCGCAAAATGCCGGCGCGGGCACATAAAGCAATTCCGGCCAGCATGATAGTTGTGCCTAGCAAGAAGGCGTGCCCCTGACGTGTGTGCAGATGTTGAGGGTTCAGGATGACGAGGGGTATCAGAGAACCAAGAGAAGCGCTGAGGCCGAGAATAATCGCCATTCCGAGGCCAATGCCAAGCAGCGTCAGGCCGACTCCGGTCAGGGTGGCTCCGATTCCCCAGCAGACGCCAAACCCAGTGATACTGAACAAGGTGGTCGTGGACGTTGATGCGTAGATCTCCCCGGGGTGAGGTACCGTCGCAATAATAAGGACCCAGGGGAACACAACCATTCCCATCAGCGAATAGACGAACCAGATATTTTCGTAATTCCAGCGGGATGCAAACTTCATGGGGACGGCGAAGACCCCCTGCAGCACGCCTCCAGTGATGACTGCACCCACACCCAGCCAAAATTGATGATCCACGAGGATTCTCCGCGGCACGTATTTTGGACGCACTAACCAGTCCAGTTTGCCGAATGAGCGCTCAAATTCAACCATCTCCCTTCTATTTGCAATCAAATTCGGCAGGCAAGTATAATATTTGAGCGCTCATATGTAAACGTGGTTCTCACGTCTGGGGAGTTCGCGATGCAACGATTTGGAACGGTGATTAAGTTGAAAGCCGAGTGCGAAGCAATCTACCGCCAATACCATGCTGCAGTGTGGCCGGAAGTGCTGCAAATGATTCGGGAATGCAACATCGAAAACTATTCCATCTTTCTGAAAAACGACTTGCTCTTCGCTTATTTCGAATATCGGGGCGATGACATAAAAAGTGACTTGGAGAAGATGGCTTCAGATCCGAAGACTCAGGAATGGTGGGCAATCACAGGGCCGATGCAGGAGCCGTTGCCAGATCGCAAGAATGGCGAGTGGTGGGCGAGCATGGATGAGGTCTTTCATCTCGACTAGTCTTTGAGGGGTGCATTCAGGAGCACATATGCGGCGAGAAACTACCCCCAATCGGCGTGACTTCATCAGAGTTGCCGGGCTTTCCTCTTGTCTTCCTTGGATCCGTCGACTGAGCTTCGCAGCCGGCACGGTTGACGACCGCACAGCCTGGTATCGCGAGGCAAAGTTTGGCATGTTCATTCACTGGGGACCCTATTCATTGGCCAGCGTCGAAGCCTCCTGGCCGATCATGACTCCCAAGGCTGGTGGTATCTCCGAAGCGGAATATCGGGAGTTGCCGAAGCGATTTAACCCGAAGAAATTCGACCCTTCCGCTTTCGTTGACTTGGCCCGCGCTGCCGGCCAGAGATATATGGTGTTCACCACCAAACACCACGACGGGTTTTGCATGTTCGATTCTTCTTACACGAACTACAAGGTCACGAACACTCCGTACGGCAAGGACATCGTGGCGCAGCTGGCCAAGGCTTGTAAGGAAAGGTCGATGCCTCTTGGGTTTTATTACTCTCCACCTGATATGCATCACCCAGGGTTTCGAGATACATCGAAGCTCGCGAGGGAAAACTGGAACGGAGAGCCTGAGCGTCCCGAGTGGCCTCTCTATCTGGACTACATGCAGCTCCAGTTGACCGAGTTGCTGACCCGGTACGGGCCGGTGGTCTTAGTTTGGTTTGATGGCCTGCATCATGAGGAGAAATATAGCGGCATCCGATTTGTTAATCTAATACGACAATTACAGCCCGCGACGCTGGTGAACGACCGCATCGGTCTGCCAGGAGATTATCAGACTCCAGAACAGTTCATTCCTAACGGAATCCCTACGAAGGAAATTGAGTTTAATGCTGTTGATACGAGCATTCAGCAGAAGCTCAAAGCAGCACTTGTGCCCAAACCTGAAGATTTCCAGCTGTGGGAAACTTGCATGACCATCAACAATACTTGGGCATACAACATGCATGATCGGGAATTCAAACCCGCCAAGTCTCTCATTCGGGCTCTGGTGGAAGTGGCCAGCCGAGGGGGCAACTTTTTGCTCAACGTGGGGCCACAACCGGATGGCATCATTCAACCTGAATTCCAGGAAAGATTGCGCGCCATAGGCGACTGGCTGAGATTGAATGGGGACTCGATCTATGGGACTACATATGGTCCCCTGCAAGGGGTCGCGTCGTTACGAACTACAGCGAAACCAAACAGAGTGTTTGTCCATGTGTTCGACTGGCCCTCAGCTGCACTGGAGTTCACCGGACTGGACGCGAAAGTGATTGCCGCGCACCTATTGGCAACAGGGCAGCCACTGACGTTCCGCCAGGACGCGACGAAGCTGCAAATCGATGTTGCAAGTCAAGCTCCAGATCCAAACGTCAGCACGATCGTTCTGAATACGCTGTAAGCCTAGACAGTGGGTCAGTCTGAGAAATTGGTCTCTGGACGTGATCGCCCATGACTACTTCAGCGTGAGGCGGCTTTCGAACCTTAGGACAGTGATTGACAGGTCTCGTAACGCATATGTCTTCTGTTGTTAACATGCAAGTCGATGTTCCTCGGCCTCGAAATCCGCGGCCAATTGTATCCATCGGGGCCGGAGGAATTGTGCGGAACGCCCACTTACCAGCCTACAAGAAAGCAGGTTTCCCGGTCGTAGCTATTGCCGATCTGGACCAGAGTAAAGCCGAGAATCTGGCGAATGCCTTTGGTATTCCGGCCGTGCTATCGGGAGTGGAGGAAGCGGCGGCCTATGCACCCAGAGATGCAGTGTTCGATGTCGCCGTGCCGGCGTCTACATTACTACAGCTCCTGCCACACATACCTGATGGTGCTGCGGTTCTTCTGCAAAAACCAATGGGTGAAACATTGTCGGACGCGCGAGCAATCCTCGAGATTTGCCGAACTAAACGCCTGACGGCGGCAGTCAACTTTCAGCTGCGTTTTGCTCCAAATATGCTGATGGCCCGGCGCTTCAACGACAGCGGTGCTCTAGGAAAGATACACGACATGGAAGTAAGGGTGAGCGTGATGACACCCTGGCATCTTTGGGATTTCTTGCAGAAAGCGCCGCGAATCGAAATTCTGTACCACTCGATTCACTATGTAGACCTTGTGCGGTCGTGGTTTGGAAATCCACTCTCAGTCCTCGCGAAGACTTCGACAAGTCCAGAAGCTGCTCAACTAGCAGCGACGAGAAGCGTGATCCTGCTGGATTACGGAGATGACAAGCGGGTGTTTGTCACTACGAATCACAGTCACTATTTCTCCGCTCAATCGCAGGAAAGTTTTGTTCAGTGGGAGGGGACAGAGGGTGCGATGCGGGCGCAAATGGGGGTCAATTTGGATTACCCCGCCGGGCGACCTGACACTCTCAAATATATCTTCCGCGGAGAGAGCGTGTGGAGGGATGCCGAAGTCAGCGGAAGTTGGTTCCCTGATGCTTTTGTAGGCACAATGGGCTCACTGCAGGCATATGTGGAGGGATCAACTGCTGTGTTACCAACCTGCGTTGAGGACGCGTTCGACACAATGAGACTGGTGGAGGCCGCATACCTATCTAGCCTCAAAGGCGGGATAAGGCCGAATGAACTGTAGCATTGACTTGAGGTAGTGTGCCCGAAGATGAGGAATTTGCTGCGGAAAGAATAGCTGGGAACAAAAAAACACGATGCCAGAACACGCAATTGATTCAATAGCAACCTGGGATGTACGGTTTCCATTATCCGACGGCGCAGGCAGGGATGCGCTCCATACCAATTCCGAATACTGCTTCGCCGTCACGCTTCTAAGCAGTCGTGACGGTCTGTGTGGAACGGGAATCGCGCTCACCTTGGGAGAAGGGAATCGTCTCGTCTGCGAAGCCATTGAGCTGCTCGCTAGACCGCTCGCCAAGAAAGCTATTGAAGAAGTGATGTCTGACTTTGGTCGCATTTCCAGAAGTTTGGCCGATGATCCTTCACTCCGCTGGCTGGGTCCGCACAAGGGAGTCATTCATCTGGCGCTTGCATCCATCACGAACGCGTGCTTCGATCTTTGGGCGAAGAGTCGGAACGTGCCGCTCTGGAAACTACTACTTGATTTAGCTCCGCAACAAGTCGTGCGTCTACTGGACCTGAGCTATCTGGAAGAGATCCTTTGCGAGCAAGAAGCTCTTAACCTCGTAGCCGCCAACGTGGCAGGGCGGCATGAGCGGACTGCAGTTCTGAAAGAAGGCTATCCCGGGTATGACACATCAGTAGGATGGATTGGGTACGACGACGAAAAGGTGCGTGCACTCACGGCACGTGCCATTGATGAAGGATTCAGGGCTTTTAAGCTGAAGGTTGGTTCCGCTGAGCGAGAACGCGACCTACGTCGCGCCGCGATAATGCGGGAGTGCATTGGCGACTCCGGCATACTCATGTTCGACGCCAATCAGAGTTGGAGTCTGCCGGTCGCTATTCCCGTTTCTCGTAGCCTCGCAACATTTCGGCCTTTATGGATCGAGGAACCGACGCATCCCGATGATATCTTCGCGCACGTCAGATTGGCAGACGAGATCGCGCCGATAAAGATCGCGGCGGGCGAGCACATTCCTAACCGGGTCGTATTCAAGAATTTTATGCAATCCGGTGCACTTCACTACGTTCAGGCTGACTGTACGAGATTAGGAGGAGTGAGCGAATTTCTCACCGTCAGCTTACTGGCTAGGAAGCTCGGCCTGCCCGTGGTACCTCACGTGGGTGATATGGGACAGTTGCATCAGCACTTGGTATTGTTCAATCACATTGCCCTGGGACAGGAAGTCTTGTTCCTTGAACACATACCGCATTTGCGAGGCCAGTTTGTTTTTCCGGCACAGCTGAGGGATGGCTACTATCGAACCCCGGAAGAACCAGGTGCGTCCTGCGATCTGAAGCTCGTATCCGTGAAAGGCCGAATGACGAGCAACTTCTGCAAAGGGCATCCCGAAGACCATCCTTAGTTTTCTAACGCAATCAGGACGTTGTCGTGGGAATCCAGTTGCAGTACCGGTTGCATAAGTAATTTGGACCACCCTGTGATTGTGCAGCTGGCAAGAAATATCCTTCCTCGGCGAAACGTCCAGCAAAGTCTCCACCGCTCTCCACGAATCAGGTTTCGGTAGATTATGTTCAACGGCTAATCTTCAGAACCCACGCAGGTTGTGCGCGAAGTTCCGCGGGTAATTCGGAGAGTTCAATACTCAAGCCCGCCTTCGAGGGCCTGAACTTGAGTGGTGCCTCCGAACCGAGCAGACTAACTGACCTGGCATTCTCTACGTTTTTGATAACCAAATTGTGCCCCGACCATTGAGGCAGAATCGCGTAGAGGCTATCGCCTTTGGTGGTAAAGAACGCCTCAATGGACGCCTTCCCGGCGGCCGCCTTTTCGATCAACCGATTCACGTCATAAGCCGACGAGTATTCCTTGTTGTATTCAACCGTGGGAACTTCGCCTGCTGTCCACTGGCGCGTATTTTGCCAAGGCCGTGTGCCGTAGATTGCTTCCCCGTTGATCTTCAGCCAATCACCGATTTCCTTCAGCCGTTGTTCCATGATGACTGGAATCGCACCGTCCGCTCTCGGCCCTATGTCGAGCAACAGGTTGCCTCCCCTGCTGACGGTATCTACGAGTATGAAGATCAATTCTCTGCCGGAATGATAAACGTTCAGGTCCTCGGCGCGGTTGTAGCCATAGCTCACCCCCATTCCGCGGCTTTCTTCCCAAGGATGATCACTCCCGCTCATGCCGGCCGTGTACTCTGTCGTCCAATAACCTCCGTGCTTGTGGCGGGTATCGCTACCCCAGCGGTCATCGATAACGACCTCGTCTTTTACGGGAGAATCATTAAACAACCACGCAAGCAGCTCCGGACTATGCCACTCGGCCGAAGTCATTTCCCATTCGCCGTCACTGAAGATGATCGAAGGCTTGTAGTGGGTGACGAGGTCCTTAAACTGGGGAAACATGTGTTCCTGAACATAGCGCTGTTTGTTATAAAGCCAGAGCGGGTTGTACCACTCATAGAGCGAGTAGTAGTAGCCCATGCGCACTCCCTTGCGGCGGACAGCTTCGGATAGATCGCCCAGCAAGTCACGCTTGGGCCCGATTGCAACCGCATTCCACGGACGTCCCCAGGTTGCTGAGGCTTCCTTGCTGGGCCACAAGGCGAAGCCCTCATGATGCTTCGAAGTGAGCACAACGTACTTGGCGCCGGAACCAGCGAGCACTTCAGCCCAGTGGTCGGGATCGAACAATTCAGCCTTGAACTGAGTAGCAAAGTTCTGGTAGTGGAAATCACTCCCATAAACCTT
>DATNEX010000172.1:0-6272 GCA_035606605.1 Terriglobales bacterium | reverse complement strand
GATCTGGTCATGCTGGTCATGAACGACCAGGGTTTCCAGCATCTGCTGTCCAGTAAGTTCCAACTGACGGGCGAAGGATCAGCTGCTGCCGGCCCGGTCGGCCGTCACGCGTCCGCGGGAACGGACTGGAAAATGAACACTCAGGTACTAACCTACTCACGCTCAAAGGGTGCGTTCGCCGGCCTAACACTCGAAGGGGCTGTTGTGCGGCAGGATGACGACTCGACTCGCGCTATCTATGGCAAGAACATGAAGTTTCGCAACATTCTTTCAGGAAAGGTATCAACCCCCAAGAGTGCCGATGCATTCATGAAGGCCGTATCAGATGCAGGCCAGCAAGCTCGACTTGCAGAAGCACGAGACAAGAAGTAGATAAGTAAGGACCCCCACTGCCCGGAACCACGTAATGGTTCCGGTCAGTGCTTGGTTGAGGTCAGGTAGGAGGCATGGAATGCGCTGCTTTTGAGAACAAACGGGCGTTTGTGGCCCGATTTATCGCTCGCTGGTCAAGGTTTGAACGACCACGATATCGCAAACAAGCTGAATCTAACGGAAGTGAACGTACAACGCTGCATCGCCTGGATCGTTCATTTCCTGAACTTGAAGAATCGACAAGATCTGGTCCTATACGCTTCATCGGCGTGATTCTTCTTCCCGCCTGAAAGGCGGCAAATATGAAAATCAATCTCTCGAAATATCGCTGGGCACAGGTGGTATGCCTAAGTCTCTGGCCCGTTCTTCTGTGCGCGCAGTCATCTGATCTTACCCAGAACCTGGCCGACTGCAAAAGTGGTTGGGAGAGTTGTGATCGCTCCCGGTTGAGCGAGTCCGAAAGGTCCGATGTGGCACGCTCCGAACACCGGCGCAATTTTGCGAACTGTAGGAATGGCTACGATCCCTGTGACCGTTCGAAACTCACCGAACCCGAAGGCATTGCGTTGGCCGTGGCCGATCACGAGCACAATGTTTCTAATTGCAAAAATGGTACAACTCCCTGTGACCCTTCGCGATTAACTCAATCCGAAGCTCGCGAGTCGTCAATAGCGGAGCAGCAACGCAACATCGGCAACTGCCAAGATGGCTATGGCGCCTGCGACCGCTCCAAACTGATTCCACCTGAACTCATGGCTGTGGATGTTGCTTGGCGCCAGCGTAACTTGTCCAACTGCATGAGGGGCTGGACCTGCGATCGTTCCTTACTGACCGCTTCAGAGACCACGGTAGTAAACAGGGCAGACCATCAACGCAATGCAGACAATTGTCAGAGCGGGTGGGGAGACTGTGACCACTCCAAACTTACCGTGGCGGAGGAACGCCAAACCGGATTCGCAGAGCACCAGCGCAACTTCTCGGCATGTAAAGATGGAGAGGAAACCTGCGATTATTCAAACCTTACTGCCCGCGAAACCAAGATCCTTGCCGATGCTGAGCACAAACGCAATTACAAGGCTTGTTTTAAAGGCCATGGTTATTGCGATCTATCCCGACTCACCGCGGAGGAAACTCGTTCTATCCGGGCGAACGGCAGCCCGTCCGAGTAGAACGGTTCGGAACTCCGGGAACCTAAAGATGTGGTATGTGACGGCCGGCCAATAGGAGCTGACATGGCCTTGCAAGCCACGTGCCTAGCGTGCGCGGGCCGCGAGACTCGAAGCAGCGTTCCGTCGCGACCCGATTACGACATACATTTGGGGACAAATGTTCGAAATCAACAAAAACGCGAATCGTGCTGGTAAGGACTTGATGAACCGGGACCGGATTCAGCTCGCGCGATTTCCCGACCAGCCCAAAGTTCTCAGCCCAAACGACGATGGCTCTTTGCGAATGGGCGATGAAGGCTGTCCCAACGAAAGCCCAAGCGTGGATGATGCTACTGCATACTCAAAAGAAGAGAGGAAGCTGACTCAATAGGTTGCGAAGAGGTCTTATGTCGCTGGTTTAGAGAGCACTCAGCAGTCAAAGATGAACCCAGTCAACCCCCCCTACCTGGACACTGACCGTAACCGACCGCCGCCTCATGTGGCTTCAGAAACAGCATCCCGGCGTGCGCGGTCAAAAACTCCAGCTCGGGGCATCCGGAGCTTTCAAGGGTCCCTCACGCCCGGCGCAGACCTAAATGGATCATCCACTGAGGACCCTGATGTACGAGCTATTTGTCGAGCCCACCCTGCTGCTCTTTCAGCGTGTGTGGGGTTTTACGACTAGGAGAACAATCACTGCTATCGCCCCAACAACACTCCCATCTCCTCGTTTCCCCAGACCTTGACGTATTGCGCCTCTCCGATTGTTCTGGGGCCATTTGGTCCCATCTCGTAATAGACTTTTGCTTGTGCCGGGAACCGCTTCAAGCCTTCCATTAAATCTTTAACCGTCCATGCCTCGTCTGCCATTGTTTCTCTCCTGGGGATTGCGCCACGCGATCCACCATCATCTGTATCAGTCGCAATCGGCGCCGACGACAGGATGAAATCAGGGCGCAGGGCTGCTCGCGACAGCCGCGACTGGAGTGACCAACTTCAACTGTTCTAATTCGGTCAATATGTCTTGCCAATTGCGCTGGTCCTTCTTCGTCTCGATCAGTACGGAAGGGTCGGAATAAAACTGCAGAATGTTGTCGCGCAGCTCCGGCGACGTCCGATCAAACTTCCGTTCTGACAACTGTGCCAGCAACCTTGCGTAGCCGTTGTCGGCGAGCGAGTATTCCGCTGCCTTGGTCGGCTTGCCACTATCCAAATCGCAGTTGGGCAATACCAGAGTGTCGGTGCGCACCTGCTCGAGAAAGTTTCGGTATTCATCGACCGTAACATTGATGCTCTTGATATACAAATCCTCGGTTTGCGGTGTTGGGTTATTAAATGCCAAGCCTTTGAAGGGCCCGACCTTCGGGAAGTATCGCAGGAGGATTGATAAGATGCGGGTGCCCACGCCCGGCTTCACGTAGTCTTTTCCCCACTCCTTTTCGTAACCGGAGCGCGAAAGACGGTACAGAAACTTCCGTCTGGCAAAATTCGGCGTCTCGCGCATGAGTTCCTTCTTATGGGTTTGAAGTGCGACCTGAGTCATTTGTGGAATCAGACGGCTGATGGCGAACCGATACGAACCCACCGCCATGTCTTCGTGGGTAAGCACGTCCTTCAACTCCACTCCGTACACGACGGGGAAGACCCGCTCCAACAGTGACTTTGACACTTGAAATCCAATGAAGTCGTGATACTGCTGCGAGGCGTAACGATTCTTCGCGACCTGCACCGTGTCGAAACCGAACTCGGTTTTAAGATGCGCCGTCTTGTCCTCAGCATAGCGGACCGACTTACCAAACTTTGCTCGCAGCTTCGGATACTCGATCGCGACTGCCTGATTGACCGCGGGGTGACCGGCGATATCGGACACATAGTGCGAGAGAGCGCCCAGCGCAAAGGCGTACTCATTGACATCCTGGCTTTCGAGCAGCAGCTCCCGAACAAAGTCTCCACTACGAACGTAATGCACCAGGTTGCTGAAATCTCTGCTTCCGAAGGGATAGTAGCCGAGATCCTGGATGACGGCGCCTCCATAGGCGTAGGCATGGGCTTCTTTAATCTGGTCTTCCGAAAGACCCGGATATCGCTGGAGCAGCAGGGGACGGATTTGGTCAGTCCACACCAGGTCCACAATCTCTTCATGCGTGAGGACGGAATACGCGGGTGAACCACCGCTACACATGAGCACAACGAGCAGAAGCGCCGTCGCATCGACACAAAGCAGGCGCGACACGCTGGCCATAGCGCCTGACGATGTTGGCAACTTACGCATAAGTTCAAATCCTGCCGAGGAGCAGGAGAATGACGACGATCAGGAGGATTAGTCCAAGGCCACCGCTCGGCGCATAGCCCCAGCTGTGCCCCCATCTTGGGAGCGCACCAAAAAGTGCTAAGACCAAAATTACGATCAATATTGTTCCAAGCATGTGTCACTCCTTACTTCCTGTATTCGGACAGGAACAACTGCGATCTGATGTAGCCCCGTCTGAGGTTGCACCGATCTACCACTACAGCGATATGCTGATTGCGATTCCGACGCTGGGATACCTCTGGTTGTACAAGTAGTAGCCGTTGTCAACATAGACGATATAAACGTCGTCGTGGTCGTGCCAGTCATTTCCCCAGTATTCCCCGGCCACGGGTCAACGGTAGTGATCCAGTAGCCGCCGTACTGGAAGCGCGGATATCCTCCAAAGACTGTTCGAGATGGCCCTTCTTTTCGTCCTGCTGGTCCTGCTGTGCGTATACCGGACCAGCGATTACGGGAAGCAAGGACAGGGCTGCTGCACCGATGATGCCAAGTACTTTCATGAGTGCTTCCTCTATTACTGTTGGTTTTCGAAGCTTGCTCTAGCGCAAGCTTCCCGTTGTCGCGTTGACCGGGTGGCCGATTGCTTCGCCGGACACGACAAGCTCAACTCTTCGGTTCTGCTGTCGTCCTGCGGCGTTATCGTTCGTAGCTACAGCTAAGCTGTTGCCAAACCCTCTGGCCGTGACCGAATTCGTCGCGACTCCTTGTTGCACCAGATAATCGCGCACCGAGGCGGCACGATTCTCAGACAGCTTTTGATTCATCGCATCGCCGCCCACATTGTCCGTGTAGCCGCCGACTGCGATGTTAAGTCCCGGGTAGGCGAGCAGAATGCCGGCAACTTTCGCCAGTTTCTCCCGTGCACCCGGCTTCAATGAGTATTTGCCGGTATCAAACAAAACATCGGACATGCTGACAATGAGCCCTCGCGCCGTGTCGCGAGTCTGAAGGATCGTATTCAACTGTTCAGACAATCGCGTGCGCATGGCAGCTTTTTCGGTTTCTGCTTGTTCGGTGCTCAATTGGGCCTGCTGTGCCGCTAAGCGGGATTGTTCCGCATCAGCCTGGGCTGCGGAGAGTGCATTTGCCGATGAAGCCTGGCTGTCTGCCAGGGTCTTGTCGGAGTCCGCCTTGGCATTGGCGGCGTCGGCCTGCGCTCGTGCTGTTTCGGACTCCGCCTGGGCTCTGGCGGTTTGGGCATTGACTACATCAGACTCGGCCTGAGTCTTTGCCAATTGAGCCTTCGTGGTGTCCGACTCTGCCTGAGCTTTGGCGATCTCAGCTCGGGCTTGGTCAGACTGGGCCTGTTCCTTCTTCCGGGTAGCGTCGTCCGCTTGCGCTTGGGTTTGTGCCTGTGCGTTCGCGGCAGCTTGACGTTCGTTGTCCAGGCGCTCCTGCTCTATCTTTTGGACGGTGATCGCGCGGGCATCTTCCGCAGTCTGCACTGCCTCGCGGGCGACGGCAATCATGGGTTTTCTATCGATATGCTTGCTGGTGGCATATCCATCGACTTTGTCCATCAATTGCACTGCGTGCTGATAACTGTCGCTGGCATACTGCTCGGCTCCCTCCGATTCGGCGATGCGCAATGCATTACGCGCTTCGAAGAACTCCAATGGCAATTGGGTGTTCAGAACTATGGGGTCGAATTTGTAGCCAGTCGGAATGTAGCCACCGCGTTCTAGAAGTTCATACTTTGTATGCATCGCCTCAGTCGTGCCCTTGGTGTCCTCGCGAACTACGTTTTCGAGCACGACGACATTGCTGGGCTGACGAACGGCATAATAAGGCTCTGCGGTGACGACCAAAGCGAAGGCCTGCAGGTCGGTGGTGACGTCCAGCTTACTGCGGCTGTTATCGCCTATCAGTATTTCGCCAAGGTTTATCGCCCGTCCCTCGGGCGAGATTGCCCACAGGATATAGGTCAGGTACTCGTTGCCGAAAGCCGTAGGCTTTTGCAGATTCCCAAACTCGACTTCGATTTCGATGTAGCCCTTCTTGCTCTCCACTTTGGCTTGGCCGTTCGCTCCAGGCATCAGATCCGTACCTGCGAAATCCAGCTTGGTGGCTCCGCCGCGATGCTTGTAGTTGACAGCTTGCACGCTACGGCTGATTACGTTTACTCGGAATACGGGAGTCGGACTGAGGGGTTCGACGACGATGGCTGTTTGAGAATTGGTTTGAGCAAATGCGCTCAAACTGAGGGTGATTCCGGCTGCTAACAATAGTATGCTCTTCACAATGTCTCCTTGCGGCAGATGTCTGCCATGTTGCGTTGTTTATCGGAATCTTGTGTTGGTGCGTTCAGCCTTCGGACTGATTTCCACTGTCATCCTTGTTCACGATCCAACGTGGATTCGGGAGAGGGAATGAAACATCCCAAAAGCATTCAACAGCCACAAAACCAGGGCGATAACCACGACGCCATTTAAGATTGACTT
>DATNEX010000170.1:0-8875 GCA_035606605.1 Terriglobales bacterium | reverse complement strand
GTGCCAAGATCTCCGATTGGGTGATAACGTCCAAAGCGCTTGTGGCTTCGTCGGCAATAAGCAGCGCCGGGCGATGAATAACTGCCATCGCAATCAGCACACGTTGCGCCTGGCCGACGCTCAGCTGTGACGGATAGCGCCTGAGGAACTCCTTGTCATAGGGCAAGCTAACGCTCGCAAGAGCACGCTCCATGGCGACATCACAGTCTGAGCCGGTTCCGGTTGCGTGTGCGCGCCACGCCTCCTTTAATTGTGTGCGAATTTTCAAAGCTGGATTCAACGATGTGAGCGGGCTTTGCAACACCAGCCCGAGCGAGCGGCCCCGAATTCTGCGCATCTCACGCTCGCACAGTCGCAGCAAGTCGCTGCCGGCGAAGTCAATGTTGCCATCGGCTCGTCCGTTTTTCATTTCGAGCAAGCCCAAGATTGCCAATGCGAGGCTGCTTTTGCCCGAGCCACTCTGTCCTACCAAGCCGAGGATCTCTCCGGGTGCAATGTCAAAGGCCACGTCGCGTAGCACGGTCTTCCGGGGATAGTGCACGGACAAGCGCACTGAAAGCAACGGTTGAGATTTGGTCATGGACGTTTGGCAACCTCTGCCGTCACGGTGAGCCGCTCGATGTTCCAGTAAGTTTGCGGGCGCAGAATGACTGGACTTGCTCCCTGAACGGAGTTCGATACCGCCGAGAGTGCATTACGGTTAACAAGATAGATGAATGGTGCCTGCTCAGCCACAACTTGCTGGACTCGATCAAACGCCCTTTTCCTTTTCTTAGGATCTGAAGAAGACGCTTGTTCGCGCATGAGTTTGTCAATCTCGGCCTCCCATTCCGTCTCCGGCGTTTTTTCCTGTGGGTTCCACTGGTGGTTTTCGGAAGAGCTGAGCCACACGTTCATCTGTGCGTTGGGATCTATATCCACATTGGTGAGGCCGAGAATCGCGGCTTCGTAGTTAAAGCTTTGTGAAATGCGCTCGATCAGCGAAGGGAAATCCAAAGTGACGACATTTACTTTGATGCCGAGTTTTTGCAGATCCTGCTGGATCAGAACTGCCATTCGTTCGCGATACTTGTTGCCCGAGTTGGTGATGATTGAGAATTCGACAGCATTACCGTTAACGTCGCGCAGTGTTCCATTTTGGAGGCGGAAGCCATCGAGCTGCAGCTTGGCAAGCGCCGCCTGTTGATTGTAGAGATCGGCCTTGAGTTCCTGATTAAACCAAAACTTGTTTGCCGTTGAGATCGGCCCGATCGCTGGACGCGCGTGAGCGTTGAACACCACTCGACTCAAATCGTCGCGATTGATTGCCAGCGAAATGGCACGGCGAAAATTTGTTGAGCGGAACCAACTACGTTTGTAGTTGGGGATCGGTGCTTTGCCAACTTGGTTGAACCACATCTGCTCGGAATCGAGGGACGGGCCGGCATCGTGGACGAGATTCGGCGAGCTGGAGGAAAGGCGGTCGAAGTATTCGCTGTCGAGCGAATTAATAAGATCGAGTTCGCCCCGCTTGAATCGCAAAACCTCGATGTCGCGATTTGGCTGAATATCGAGCCGAATCGCGTCGAGATAAGGCAGTTTATGGCCTTGGCTGTCGGTCTTCCAATAATTGGAATTTCGCTTGAGTAGCAACGACGATCCCGGTTTGTAGTCGGCAACTACGAATGGGCCAAGAACTGCTTTTTCTTTGATTGGAGAATGTGCCGAGAGAATCGCAACCTGATCGAAGAGCTGGTCCAAGCCCGCAACCGGGGCTGAAAAGGTAATCGCGATGCGATCAGGAGCGAGGGCTTGTGTATTCACGGGGCCCGTACCGGAGCGAAACGCGTCCCCAGTAGGCGAATGCAGGGCCGGGTCCATCATCTGCTTCACGGTGTAGGCCACATCATCTGCCGAGAAAGGGGTGCCGTCCGAAAAGAAAACGCCTTTACGCAACTGGAATGTAATCCCGCGGCCGTCCTTCGAAAGCTTCCACGAAAGCGCCAGTTCTGGCTCCAATTTCTGTGTTTGACGGTTAGAACGGATCAGCACACCACCGGTGAGATAGCGGACAGTTTCGGAGGCGTCGTCTTCAACCAATAAGGGGTTGAAGGTTTTGGGCTCATTTCGCAGGCAGAAGCGCAGCTCTGAGCCCGATTGGGCTGAGGCAAGGCCGACGACGAGCACAATACATGAAGACAAACAAGAAACACGGCGCATCATGCTGGTACCTCCTCACTCGAAAGAACCACCTGAAATGAAGTGACTACGACGATTAACAATAAAAGCGGCGCTAGCTTCCAGGGTTGATCTCCAAGTGAAGTCAAGCCTTCCAATTCTTTGAGCAGACTTCCCCAGGACGGCAGCGGCTCGGCAACACCGAGTCCGAGAATGCCAAGGTTTGCTTCGCTCAGAATGAAGACAGGAATTGAAATCCAAAACTGGGCAAGCAGAATTGGCTTCAAGGTGGGGACCACGTGGATCGCAAAAAGGCGTGCTCCATGGAGCCCCAAAGCGCGCGCCTGCAACAGCAAACCGGAATGGCGCAACGAGCGAGCGGCCGCACAAAGGACTCTTGCTGAGGCGGCCCAGCCCAGAAAACCGAGCATCAAGAAAGTGACAAGCATGGACAGGAGGGGAGAAACATTCAAGGGCAGAAGTGCGCGGACGGTAATCAGCAGAAATAGCCAGGGCAGTGAAAGAAATAGATCAGTAATGCCCATGGCGAGGCGTTCCCAGAATCCCCCTAGATAGCCCGCCACGGCGCCGATCAGCGCAGCCATCACGGTGGAAAGCAGTGCTGCGGTTGGAGCGAGGAGCAACGAAATGCGCGTGCCGTATAGCATGCGAGAAAAACGGTCACGGCCAATTTCGTCGGTTCCCAGCAGATGGTGGCGGGAAGGCGGAGCGTTAGGCGCTTCGCGAAATTGTGTGGCATAGTCGGCTGGCGCGATCCAGGTCGCGCCGAGTGCAGTGATGACCACGACCAACAGAATCCCGCATGCGAGTTTGCGGGTAGCGCTCATGACTCCTGGGCTCGCAAAGCGTGACCAACAACATCTGCGCCCGAATTGGAGAGCAAGGTTGCGACCGTAACAAGAATGGTGATGTTCACCAACAGCGGCAAATCTCTAGCGAGTGCCGCTTGCCAAGCCAGATCGCCAACACCCGCAACCCCACACAGAGCTTCAATGGGGATGGCCGCACCTATGGCCATGCTCACCGAGACGCCTGCAAGCGCTACTAGTGACGGGGCGACGACCGGAAACACATGCCAACAGAGGATGCGCAACCGGCCCAGCCCTTTTGCACGAGCGGTGACGATATGTGGTGAGGAATAAGCCCTTTCGAGAAGGCTTCGCGAATAGGTAAATACTTTGGGGAAAACAAGCAGCGCGATTGCGAGATATCCAGGAGTATTCAAAACGACCGACAACAACGCCAGCACCGCAGCCGGAATGCACAAGAGAGCTCCGCTCAGAGCAATGGCAAAGAATCTGTAAGCGGTGACTCGCGCCAATGCCGAAGTCAGTGCGAAACTCAACGCAATCAACCAGCCTAGCGCGAGTCCCATCGCCACCAGGCGCAAGGTGACCGGAAACCGGTCGCGAAGAAGGCTGCTTACCGGCCGGTTAAGCGAGCGGGAAATACCAAGGTCTCCGTGCCAGGCACGATTCAAATAGGCGGCGTAAAAAAGGAAGACTTTTTTTTCGGACTCATGCGACTGGTGAAGGGCTTGCAAGCTTTCCGCACTTAGCCGCGGGTCAAGCTGTTGCTCATCGGTGGCAAATCCCGGTGCGAAGCGCACGAGGGTGGCAGATGTCAGCCCTCCCAGAACAACAATCGCAGCGATCGCAAGCAGGCGCCGTGAGATTCGCCAGAGCATGGAAGCGTTATCCTCAATTCACTGTGCTCAGATGAGCGTTGGATCGGAGCATGCCATCCATCTCCTCAGCCAACGCATGGTGCACCTGTTTCATGGTGTACATTTTGCGGTCGGCTTCGGCGAGTAGGCGTTCAGCGTCAATGCCGTCTTCGGGGCAGAAAGCAGTGCCAACGCTCAGCGAGATGATGTTCTTGCCGCATACTCGCTTTCCAGCAGCGATCGCAAGTTGATTCAAGCGGTTCGCCTTTTCGGTGGCAGCGTTGGGCTTCATGCCCGTAGCGATCAAGACAAACTCATCACCGCCCATGCGTGCGACGTAATCGTACTCACGACATGCCTCCTTTAAGTCGCCCGCGAAGGTTTTAAGCAATCGGTCGCCTTCCAAGTGGCCATAGCGATCGTTGATTTGTTTGAAGCCATCCAAGTCGCAAACCATTACCGCCAGAGAGGTACCTGTGCGCCGGCAACGTGCCAGTTCCTGCGCAAGGTGCACGAATAGCGAGCGAGCATTCGGTAGACCGGTCAGATAATCCGTGGTCGCCGAGTTTTCCGCTTGTTGATATTTCAAAGCATTCTCGACAGAAACTGCCACCTTAGCGCTGACAGCCAATAAAATGCGCAGATGGTCGGCAGTGAAGGCATCGCATTCCCTGTGATACATCGCGAGCACCCCTACCACACCGTTCAAGCCTTCCAAGGGCACTGCAATCGCCGACTGTAGCGGAGTCGCTTTTTCGGCTTGGTTGGCATATCCAGGTTCAACCTGCGGATTGCCATTGATAATGGGTTTGCGATTCTCCGCCACCCATCCACATAAACCTTCGCCGAGTGGAATGCGCAGCGAGGACAAGAGCCGAAAATTCTCTCCGCTGACTAGCTCTGGAACCAAGCGCCCGTTGCGGCAAACGAAGACTGCAATCGAATCGAATGGGATTACTTTACGTAACCGCATGGAGAGCACGGATAGCGTCTCTCCCAGGCTGAGGGAATTTCCAAGGTCCTGGCTGACTTCAAAAAGCGTTTGTGCCTCCTGGCGAGCGGATGCGATGGAAGACAGGAAGTCGCTCTCGCTACTAGCTGTACTGCCGACTGCCGAGTGCTCGAAACCTGCGGCCGGCTCGACACCCCGCTCAATGCGAACATTTGTCGAGAGTCCTGGCGAGGTCATGCTCATGGATTGAGTTTGGGCGATCTGCTCCAATTCGATATATCGTCGCTTCAGCACGTCCACGACCTTTGGATCGAACGACGTTCCTGACATCTGCACGACCTGCGTCATGGCTTCATCGAGTGGTAACGCCCTGCGATACTGCCGGTCGGTAGCTAAAGCATCCAAGCAGTCTACGGCTGCCAGAATGCGTGCACCGATCGGAATGTCCTCGCCCACAAGCCCTTCGGGATAGCCGGTGCCATCCCACTTTTCGTGGTGAGCTCGGACGATGGGAGCAACGGGGTACGGGAAAGCAACACGCTCCAAGATTTCCGCGCCTACGATCGGATGGATCTTCAGTTTTTCGAATTCTTCAGGCGTCAAGCGGCCGGGCTTATTAATAATGTGCTCGGGTACCGCGAGCTTGCCGATGTCGTGGAGGAGCGCCGCTGCACGCAAAGCCTCGAGCTCCTTGCTTGAGAGTCCCAGTTCCTTGGCGAGCTCTGAAGCGTAGATTCGCACCCGATGCAGATGTTTGTGGGTGGTGTGGTCCTTGGCGTCAATGGCGAGCGCTAACGCTTCAATTGTGCGCATGTGGAGCGAAGCAATATCTTCCACGTGCCGCTTCTCAATTTCTACGTGCTTCTTCTCATCTTCAAGACGCCCCAGATACATTCGGTAGGAACGATAAACCCAATAGATCACGGGCAGCACCATTAGCGAGGTTTGCCAACCCGCGTGCCGGTTTACAAATCCCACGAGACCAATGACGGCAGCGCCTACCAGGTAAAAAGGGAAAGACCAGAAATAACATTCCGACCACACCTTCCGGGCCGACTTGCTTTCGGTCAGCGCGATAATCACCGACACAGGAAGCGTATTGGCCAAAAAATAGATTAGGGACGCGAGCACGAGCATGATCAGTGTGGCTCGATTCCCCGTAATCAGAATGAATCGGTGATACGCGAAATAGGCCAACGCGATGGCGTTGGCCATATTGCTAAATACGTTAAACGCAATCTTTGCGAGGCTTGTCGATTGGTTCGTGCGCCATACGCACTGGACTAGCGCTGCACTGCACCCGATAAGCAACGTCTCGGGCAGGCTGAGTTCGAGGACCCCAAGAAGGATAAATAGGAAATTGACCGACATTGTGCCGTCAATGCCGGGCAATCGCACCTTCAGACTGGAGGCAAAAATTGCAATTGCAAGATAACAAAAGAAACGCAGCAAGTCGTCGCTATGCCAGCGCCACACGGATATTGCGACGATCGCAACACCGAGGGCTGCGGTTATGCCGATAAAAATTTTGGCTCTGGTTGGCATTTACTCGCAGACATCCTTACCAATTAGGGCATTAAGATTGATCCTTCCGCCACGTACGCCTGTCCCTGCCCACCCGCAATTCGAAACGGTTCGACAAGCGGGACTACCCTTAATGTCAGAGTCTAGAGTGGGTTAGAGAGGCTTGCACCTTACTTAGGTCACTCAGCCGTAGCCGGAGAACTACCAGAGACCTTATCTGAGCGCACGAGAGACGGCACTCGGCCCTCGAAAGGCGGGATTTCCATCTACCCGCCTTCTCTCCTTTAGAACCACCCGCCGCACAGCGAGTTGGTGCCTAGTGTGCCGCTGCCGTCAAAAATTGTTGGTTAGCTGAAGGGCTGGCATCTGCCATCGTGGAAAAGTATCGGCGGAAGCTGATATACATCAGCACCATTGCAGGCAATATTGCGAGGGGCATGATCCAACTGACTTGCTGGCTGATCGCTGAGACGATGGACATGAGTCCAGTGCAGCCCAGGTAATAAGGGAAGGACAGTTGAAAAATGCTCGAGCATGTACGCATCAAGCTGGCACCTTCGGTCAGAGAAATGATCGCGGCTACAGGGATGGTGTTCACCAGGAAAAATGCCGCGCATGAAGCAATGAGTGGGAGCGACCCAGACCAAGTATGGCCTGCGAGAGAGTGCCGGTGCCACAGTAGTGCGCAGCTCCCGGCCGCCAATCCCATGGTGTTCACATTAAAAAGGAGCTTCACCGCACTGAGCCGGGTTCCTGGCTTTGGCAAAGTCTGCACTGCCGAGGAAACCAGCGCCACCAGCATACTCTCGAATAGGGTTAGCTGCGCTGCCGCGATCAAAATGAACGGCAGGTTTACTGACATGTTCCCGTTGATCCCGGGCAGTTTCAGCTTCAGCCGCGAGGCCGATGCTGAAACCACCAGCAGGACCAGGAACGGATAGTGAGGCAGCGATTGGAACTTGATCACGCTATAGCCCAGCATGGACAAGCCCGATGCTGCTATTGCGCCGATGAAGAATATGGCCAACCGTGAGCTTTTCATATGCCGTTTCCTCTATTTTGAATTGTGCTCACGGCCCTTAGTTGTCGCCGGTGATACTGATGGCTTCGCTCTGGCTCGTACTGGAATTACCCCACACAACAGAGTTTCCCCAAACCACGCTATAGCCCTGGGTGGTGCTGTTACCCCATACCACCGAGTTGCCCCAAACCACCGACTGCCCGCTCACGTTGGTGCCCCAGATCACCGAGTTGCCCCACACGACTGAGTTGCCCCACACGACTGAGTTGCCCCAAACCACCGAGTTGCTTTTGACTACATAGACGTTGCCATTTGCATCCAGGGCGACCGCCGGCGACAGTGCGCTCCCGACAGTAGAGGGCGCAAGATCTACGTTCATCAATGCCGCCTGGATGTCCAGGTAGCCGGCACCCACAGTGAATATGTCGTACTGGCTGGTATATGTGATCCCGGTCGACGGATCGGTTGTGCTGCTGTAGCGCGGAAAAGTCTTGTACGCACTCTTCATCAGACGCGCTTTCACTTGATCGGGAGTGACGAGAGGATTTTGTTGTATCAGCAACGCAGCCGCTCCGCTCACGACCGGCGTCGCCATACTGGTTCCGCTCAGGGTGAAGTAGTACGGGGACGCTGCGCTGCCACCGCTGTAGCCGTAGGCGTTATATGCCACTGAGTTCTGGGGATACAGGGAAACTATCAGAGCGTTGGTGGACGACAACGTCGAGATGATCTGGTTGCCAGGAGCAACGATATCTGGCTTCGCGAGGTGGTCAAAAAGCGTTGGCCCCTTTGAACTGTAGCTCGCGATCAGGTCGTCTGCGCGGTCTGCTGTTCCCATCGGCCTCATGGCGCCGACTGTGATCACGTAAGGATCGTTGCCTGGTGCGCTGATCGTGCCGTAGCCGGCGGTTCCTGCCGAGTCGTTCCTGCCTTCGTTGCCGGCCGCGACGACCACCACTATGCCGGCTTTCCACGCCGATTCTACCGCCTGGCACAGCGGATCAAGTTTGTAGCTCTCATAGACGGGTCGTCCGAGCGAAAGGTTGATGACTCGAATGTTATAGGTGTTCTTCAGATTGATGGCTGCCTGAATGCCGGCAATGACCTGGCTGTCCGTGCCAGCTCCGCTGCCATCGAGAACTTTTAAGTCAATAATATTCGCGCTATTGGCAATGCCGGTGAAGGTCTTGAAATAGCTCCATCCGGTGGAGTTCTTTCCGTTGCCCGCGAGGATACCAGCAACGTGAGTCCCATGCCCGTAGATGCCGCTGGCGCCGTTGACCACGAAATTCTGAGCGTAAACAATTCGCGATCCGTAGAAGTTGTCTTGTGTGAAGTCGCCGTTGTTGGTGATGCCGCTATCAATCACCGCCACTCCAACGCCGGCGCCATCGTAACCGAGCCCCCAGCCATATGGGGCAAGCACTGCTTGATCGTAATAGTCTGTCGTGACTGCGGTTGAAGCGAGCGGGCGGTTTGGAGAAATGTAACTTACATCCGGATCGTTGGCCAGATCCTCGAGAGTATTCTTCTT
>DATNEX010000162.1:0-5600 GCA_035606605.1 Terriglobales bacterium | reverse complement strand
TGGATCGCAACCAGTTCCACTTCCTTTTCGTCATTGTGCCAGAGTAAACGCTCTGTAGACATCCCATCGCTCGCTCGTGACTCAAGCTTTTGAGGCGCGGTGAGGATCTTATTGAGATCTGCAAAGTACTGAACAGATTCTCGCGACGAGCGCACCGTACCGCGACGTAACAGGCCAAAAAACTTGACCTCTCCTCCCTCGAACGGATTCAAAGGATCTTTTGTGCCGTTCATAATCATGACTGAAGAAGTACCAGATTCCGCGGGCCGGCATTTAAAGTTGTCCGGAGTCGGTACATTAGCCGCGATGGCAGCGACGGCGCGAAAGCGGGAAGGAGCCTCAATAGCAAGGCGAAATGCCATGTGACCGCCTCGTGAAATGCCCGTTGCGAACACCCGACTCTGATCGACTCCAATGTCGTTGACAAGTTTGTCTGCGAGGGCTGTCAAGAATCCTACGTCGTCCAGATTGCGCTCGTTCGCAGCGTAGTCACCGACAATATTGCAGGCATTCCAATAGCCCTCATACCCATCGGGATAGGCGACGGCAAAGCCGTGTTCGTCAGCAAGACGCTCGAATCCGTATCCAGATGCAATTCTCATCTGTCTGCCGTTTCCATCTGAACCATGCATCACCAAAACAAGGGGCGACCCTCTTGGCAGCCCTTTGGGGATGTAGGTCAGATACGTTCGCCGCAATCCTCCCACCTGGATAGTCCCGGAGGTCACCTGGCCGGATAATTGTGGAATTTTGGGACGAGGCGAGTAGATGAAGTAGAAGAACAGTGCTCCGCACAACGCGACTACAACTAAAAAACTCCACAGGAACAAACGCAGCGTTTTCTTCACAGGTTGTCCCCCGGCCGCGATCAATTCGGCGAGAGAAAGTATAGCCCGCAATTCGGAAGGCCATCACTCAACTGAACTGGAATCTGTCCGATACCGCGTTGCTAAAAGGGTTCTCGATTTTGGTGGGTACGGGCGGACTGCTATTCGGAACTTTTCAAATCCGCGGTTCGTACTTGCGTTTAGAATGGCCGCCGGAGTAGCACCAATGAACCTGCTCAAACGAAACGCCAGAATCGCAGGAGTGATGTACCTCACCCTGATGACTGCCCCTCTTCGGCTGCTTTACATACCGAGCAAGTTGTTTGTGTCGGGGGATGCCGGCGCAACCTCCCGCAATATTGCTGCACATGAGACGCTCTTCCGCCTGGGCATTTTGAGTGATCTGTTTACCGCGACGATGACAATCTTCCTCACCTTGGCCCTATATAGATTATTCAAGGGAGTAGACGAAGGCTTAGCACGCCTTCTGGTGATCTTGGGTGCGCTGATGGTGACCCCTATCTATTTCGTGAATACCATCAACGATGGAGCTGCATTATTACTCGCTCGGGGGGCAGACTTCTTGCGGGTGTTCGAGCAGCCGCAGCGAGATGCTTTAGTAGTGCTTTTTCTCCGGATGCACCACCTGGGAGTGCTTGCGAACCAGGTATTTTGGGGGCTTTGGCTACTACCGTTTGGACTATTGGTATATAAGTCAGGATTTATTCCGCGCATTCTTGGCATATGGCTGGCGTTAAATTGCTTTGCCTACTTGGTTACGAGTGTCACAGGAATATTGTGGCCGCGATACGAGCAAAGGGTCTCAAATTGGGTGTTCCCGGTCATGTTCGGCGAGCTTGCCATTATGCTGTGGCTCATTATCGTTGGTGCAAAGGAGAGGAAGCCAGCAGCCGCGGCAGCGTAGATTGTAGGAAAAAGGGAAAAACAAACTTATCTTTTCTTTGATGAGCTTCGGTGCTCAGTACGGGCTGCGTCAAGGCGGGCTGCAATTCCGTCAAACGCGGGAGTGGGCCCCTTCCATCTCAACTCAGCAACATTTTCGAAGAGCTTGATATCGGTCCGAAGTGTGGCCAGGGTTCTAAACAGCAACGCCCGGTCCCACTCTCGGCAGAGCGTGTCAGCCAGAGCGCTCGCGCTCGCCGCATTGACATGCCATTCGCGGCAGTCCTTTGGAATGGATTCGAGATGCAGGAACTTTGCCAGAACGGCGGCTGACGACTTCGCTCCCCACCTGACAAACCCGGGTAGCCGTCTGCGGAGTCCCCCACAAGGGCAAGGTAGTCCGGGATTGAACTCGGCGATACGCCGAACTTGCGGGGTTGATCGGATTGCTGTCATGGTGTCTGATCTGATTGTTGACCGGCCTGTCCTCTTGAACCAGGTTCCCTCGTTCTGTTTCTTGTTCTCATCGTCCTAAGTTAGTTGCTTTAGCGCCCGTCACAGTTGGTCCCCACCGATAACACTGTGGGAAAGAGTTTCTCGACCACGGAGATGTTGGCCGTCTTCACGCAGACCGTTTGTTCCTGTAAAAGCGGTGAGGCAAACGAAAAGCGGGCCGACGGTTTTTCCGTGGGCCGCTGGTCGCTCGTGTGAGGCCCGTCGCACCCAACGTTAGGCAGAACGGCGGCTTCCCGATACATTTCGCAGCGATTCGGCTTGTCAGGAATATGATCGGCACTTTGTCTGTCGTAGTCCGAATGTGCTTCGCGGTTTCCTCACAATCGAGTCCTGAATCGCCCACGAGCACGGCCATCGAGATGTTAGGGAAAAGATGTGCATTTTTTCGGGCAGGCTGGGAGAGCGGATAGCACACCAGCAACGTGCCGCGTCGGATTTCGCGGTATGCGCGATCAACGCTGCGTAATCGTTCTCCGTCCACCTCGCATTTAATTTGCGCAAAGTATTTTTTAGCCACCTGATCATGGGAAACCCACATCCAACCTGTCAATCAAGTTAACAGCGGGAGTTGTACGTTCCCTTTCGCTGAAGAAAGGAACAATCATGCGGGATTCTATACCTGCTCGTGAGCAGCCTACGCTAATCGAAAAAACGTCAACCTTATCTGCTCTCCCGTCGTCCCTGCGACGAATCTCCTGGGGCGCGATTATCGGTGGTGTTGTTGCTGCCGTCTCAATTCTGCTCTTAGTCAATCTGCTTGGCATCGGAATTGGCGCAAGCACAATCGATCCAATGGAAGGAGATCAACCTGGCAAGGGAATGGCCATCGGGGCCGGAATCTGGTTCATCTTATCTTTCCTCCTTGCACTTGCGATCGGTGGCTGGACTTCGGGGAGACTCACGGGCGTGCCGAACCGTAAAGATGGCATGCTCCATGGATTCATCACATGGGGCGTCACGACCATGGTACTTCTGTGGGCTCTGACTACTGCGATCGGCGGGCTCCTCGGCGGCGCGACATCACTACTGGGTCACACGGCCACGCTTGCAGGGCAAAGCGCAAAGGCAGCGGCTCCAGCAGTGTCTGGCGTCGTTCAACAAGCAACAGGCGTGACTCCACAAGACATTCAGCGGCAGGCCGGAGATGTTGCGTCTGATCCTTCGTTTCAGTCATTCGTGAGCGGTGTGCTGCGGGACGGCCAGGTTAATGCACAAGATCGCGCCAACCTGGCCCGGGTGATCAGTCAACGACGGGGTACGTCCCAAGCGGAAGCCGACGCCCAGATCACGCAATGGCAACAACAACTCGCTCAAACCAAGCAGCAAGTCGGGCAGAAGGCCGTTCAGGCGGAGGAAAAAGCAGCGTCGGGTGTGTCACGGGCGGCTCTAGTGTCTTTTGCGGCCCTTCTGCTTGGTGCGATCGCAGCCACTTTTGGGGGCGGCTCAGGCGCGCCCAAATTTACAGCGCTAGAAGCTACCCAACGTGAGACGAGGTCGGCAGCCTGATGTTCACCAAGAGACAGCCCCGCGTTCGCTCGTAAAGGGGTCTTCGAGTGTTCGGAGGTTCTCTACTGTGTGGGAGAGTGGAAAACGGAAAATGCTCTGGACGCGCTTGCCGATTCGGCAGCAGGCCAAGTCTTATGCGGGTTGTATCTAGATTGTAGTTTATCGAAGGAACGATCGCGCCGGGCTAAATGCCGTCGCGGCCTACTAGGGCGAAGAAGACCGCACCGCACGTCGCTGTCAGAACGAGCGCGCCGCTACGGTTTGGAAGGCCGCTTAGCGTTCGCGAGGCTTTTAGCGCCGTCGAGGTGCTTTTGTAGCGTGGGGAGCGTCTGGGTCGCATATGCCTTCAAATCGGGGCTTTGTGCATCTGACGCTTCTTTCGTATATACCTGTATAGCTTTGGTGTGCCCCGCAATCATTTCTTGAATATAGCGGTGATCGAACGCAACGCCTTTTAACTTCTTAAACGGGGCGATCATTTTATCGT
Source organism: Terriglobales bacterium (assembly GCA_035606605.1). Taxonomy (GTDB): domain Bacteria; phylum Acidobacteriota; class Terriglobia; order Terriglobales; family Acidobacteriaceae; genus Gp1-AA145. Next base: position 1,361 of record DATNEX010000162.1, on the reverse strand, counting down.
GTGCCGCATCAAGCCCTTTGGGGATCTCGAGATTCGCCTTGCTGGCCACCATGCTTAGCTGCGTGTAATTGTTGGTGTGATCGGTAACCAGCATCTGGGCGTAATCCTTCAAGCCTTCTGCGGAGGCTTGAGTGGCAGCCAATTGTCCCAAGTTTGCTTCCATCATGTTCGTTTGTGCGGCAAAATCCGCGAACTGCTGGTCCGTCATGGCGGGGGGCGCATCTTGCGCAAGGGCTAAGCAACACACAGCAGCCCAGCAGAAGCCTAAAACCATATTTTTCATTTTGTGTCTTCTTTCTACTCGCCATTTAGCGCTGTCGATCCATGCGCTGCTAAGATGCGCGACCTACAAGCGAAGGTTGCTGTTCTACGATTGTGCGAATCAGCTCTGGCAGCACCTTCCTCTGAACCTGTCTTTAGGGAAGAGTTGCTCCAACTTCTGTTCGCCTTTAGAGATTTCGACACTGGTCGTGGACTCGCCAGCGAATGTCGAGACTTGTACCGCACCAGCAGAGTCTCGCAGAAGAATGTGAACGCATACAGGATGAGACACACGAGCATGCCAAAGCAGACGTCATGAGCACCTCCGCAAGTTTGCACCTGCGAGGAATATTGTTCCGGTCACCTTTTGCACACTGATCCGGCGTGGTTTTCCGTCAAGCTCCAAGCGAACACTACGGGCCGACATGCGCAGATTATCAAGGGGGAGCAATGATAAGCCGATAACCCTACAATCTTTTGTAACCCAAAGGATGCGCTCACGCAAGGAGTGGGCGCGTTATTCTTGTTAGCATCCGATAGGGAGAGAATGATGTGTGAGACGCATAGGGCCGTTGACGTGGTGCAACGCCGCTTTAGGATGTCGCAAGAAATGTATTCCGATAATCGAACACAAGCGGCTTTTCTTGTACGCACCAAATCCCGGAGGCCACCTGGCCCGACAGTCGTGGAATTTTGGGGCGAGGCGAGTAAATGAAGTAGAAGAACAGAGCTCCACACAATACGACTACAACGAAAACCCCCCACAAGAACATACGCAGCACTTTCTTCAGAGGCGTCTCCCCGCCGCGATCACTTCGTCGAGAGAAAGTATAGCCCGCAATTTGAAAGGCCATCACTCAGCTGAAATACGGGAGGCAGGCAGGCGCGTCAGCGTGGGTTGCATGCAAAGAAGCCAGCCTACCTTGTCTTTGAAGAGCTTCGGCGCTCTGTACGGGCTGCGTCAAGGCGTGCTGCGATTTCGTCAAACACGGGTGTGGGCCCTGCCCATTTCAATTCATCGATACTTTCGAAGAGCTTGATATCGGTCCGAAGTGTGGCCAGGGTTCTAAACAGCAGGGCCCGGTCCCACTCTCGGCAGA
>DATNEX010000161.1:0-10472 GCA_035606605.1 Terriglobales bacterium | reverse complement strand
CTCTCCCGCTCGCTCGGCTTCAGTTCTGCTCCGCAATGGGGGTAGGTCACACTGAGCGCTGCGCGGATCTTCTTCAGATCGAGCTTGTGACGGCCAGCCACGCGAAACATTATAGGCGAAGAAAAAGCGCAGGTGAGTGATAAGGCCTGTGGGTGTTGAAAAAGTAGGTCAGCAAAACACCTTTTCAGCTGCGAACCGTACCCTGTCGAGTTTTCTTCCCTCGCTCTAGGCGGTAACTGGAACAGGTTTTGGAGGTTGGCTGAGAAACCGGACCAGGCGTTTGAGGTTCTGCGCAGTTGCGGCAAGAAAGAACTGCTCCCGCACAAACTTCAATCTGCGCAGGCGCACGCGGCGGAGTCCGATCTGATTCTTCAGTTCAGCGAACAGTGCTTCTACCTTCTTTCTTTGCCGCTGTGCCTTGGCAAACTCAGGCGTGTTCGCCAACTTGCGGGCTCGCTGCCGGGCTGGTTCCTCCATGTGGATGGCAAGGAACCGGAACGCTCCGCTGGTACATTGCGCCTTCAGCGCACACTCACCGCACCGTTTGCGAGTCCCAATGTAGGCGTAGGTCCGGTTCCGCATGCTGCGGCCCCCATAGTTCAGTTGTTGCCCTGCGGGACAGAGATAACTATTGCTTTCCGGCTGATAAGTGAACCGCTCGGGACCGAAGAAGGGGCTGTTCTTTCGGTGAATACTGTCGCGGGTTCGCATATAAGGGGTGATATTCCGATTGGCTAACCATTGCAGAAACTCTCCGTTCCCGTAGGTGGTGTCGGCTGTCACCGATTCTGCCTCTCGTCCTTGCCAGTGCGCGAACCTTGTAATCATGCCTTGTGCTGCAACCGTCTCCTGACTCATGCGGGCGCCTGTGGCTTGCACACCCACGATCACACAACTGGAGTTGTCGACTAGATAGTTGTTGTAGTACCCCATTCGCGCCGGAATCCCGCCCTTAGTGGCATAGGTGGAATCAGGATCTGTGGTCGACACTTGGTCTTGCTTATGCACCGGTTCTTCCACCGGGTTCTGCTCTTCGACCTCCTTCAGGTACTGCCGCACTGTGCGATGGACCTGAGCGGCTTCCACCAACTGTTCCCGCGGTATGCGGCTTTCCTTGGCCGCATTGGCTTCCACGAAAGTGCCATCCACCGACAGCTGCTTCCCCTCTACCAGCCCCACTTCCATACACTGCCGCACGATCTGCTCAAACAGCTGTTCAAACAGCTTCGATTCCTGAAATCGTCCGTGTCGGTTCTTGGAGAACGTGGAATGGTGCGGGATCTCTTGATCGAAGCCCAGTCCCGTAAACCACCGCCATGCAAGATGCATGCGCAGTTCTTCCACCAACCTGCGTTCGCTGGTGATGCCGTACAAATACCCGATCAGCAGAATGCGCAGCAGAAGTTCGGGATCAACCGATGGTCGCCCCATATCACTGTAGCTCTGCTTCAATCGGTCCCGCACAAAATCGAAGCTAATGTGCTTGTCGATCAGCCGCAGCAGATGATTTTCAGGAACGTGATCTTCCAGACGGAAGTAGTAGAACAACGCCTCACCACGGGATTGGTGCCCCATCATGATCAGCAAGCCTCCGACCATCGAAATCCAGCAAAGCATGAATCCTTCTAACATGCTTTCGCCAAATCTCACCTGCTAATCTCAGTGACTTTTTCAACACCCACGAGACTTATCGTCAACCACCACTTACCTCAACGCATTCAGCCCGTCAGTGGCCTTCTTGAAACTAGGATCAATCTCGAGTGCTTTCTGAAAGTGAATCCGCGCATTCTTGACATCGCCCGCCGCGTTGTATGCTCGGCCAACTCCAAACTGAGCGCTCGCCGATTTTGGATAGTCCGCAGCATTTGCCCTGAGCAACTGAATAGCCGTCTGGAAGTCGCCCATTTTGACCATTTGATAGCCAATAGATTCCACGCCACTTCGCGTATCCACTGCCGGATTGGCGGCCCGAAAGCCGCGATACGTCCACATCACGCAAGCCGGATCGGTACGCTCCAAATAAAGCTGCTCTAGCATCTGCTGCAACGGGGTGCGCTGATATTGCGGTGGGCTAAAGAAACTTGGGTCGAGTATCTTGTTCACCTCAAGTGATTGAACTGTGTTCGAATTCAGCTCTCGCCCGGTCGCAATCTCGACTTCCTTGATGCTGAAAGGGGAAAGGACGCCGCTCACGGGGCGGTAATCGCCGATATGATTCTCCGACCGGACTGGCTCTCCAAAAGCGTGAATGGGCGCGGACCGCCGATCACCAATGATCAGATTCGACTGCTGATCTACAAACAACTCCTTTTCGAATCCGTCTGCCAGGGTGACGTGAAGCTTATAGGCAGGTCTGCCCGCGAACTCTTCCACTCCCGACAGGTCAACGCGTGTGCCGAGAGCCTTATAGTCTACGAGCGAGTCAAACATTTCTGTCCCATGCCGGGTTGCAGCTGCCGCAGCCCCTACTACGCGAATGACAACACCCGGATCGCCGTGATACTCCCAAGCGCTACCGTCGTACCCTTCGTTGATCTCCACGTTTGTGATCTTCGGGTCCCCGAGGGTTTTGTAATATGGCCGCATTCGTGCAACAAAGGCGTTTGGAAAGACGAACGATGCTTCGCGGTACTCAAGGTGCTCGACCACAGAATGAATGGAGTTCAGCTTTTCCCGGCCGCCCAGTGCCTGCATATGACGCGCTACGATTTCATCCACTTCCGCGGAAGCCTACGGCCTTTGTAGCGAATAAAGTCAGAGAGGGTATGATCGCAGTCGGACAGTGCCAAGGTTCCTAGTAGGACGACTGTTGCCGCTTCTCTAATTTGTGGATCATGACCTTGCGATCACGCAGCCCGATCGTGGTCACGGGAAGAAGGAGTTCGGGGACGTGACCGCCGCGTAAACAGTCGGTAGATTCCTAGCAAGATGATGGAGCCAAAAATGGCAAGCACGAAACTACGGAAGTTGAAGCCGGTAACCCCCGCGCTTCCCCAAAGCACCGAACCAATCCTGCCACCCACGAGTGCGCCTACAATGCCTAGAACGATAGTGACGAGCCAGCCTCCCGGGTCCTTTCCCGGCATGAGGAGCTTTGCGGCCGCTCCAGCGATCAAACCGAAAATGATCCAGCTAAAGATATTCATTCACTTCCTCTATTCTGAGTCATCTGGGAGACATCATCTCTCCGCCGGGAGCTCACAGATTTCGCCTGGCGCTAAATCAAAGACACCAACTCACTGCTTCTGCCCGTTGTCTGCCCTGTGCTTCCGATAATCTTGCCACCCGGGAACCCTCACACAACTGGCACATTTGACACTGCACCAAGCGTGTACTTGCCAACGTTCAGCGCGGTACGGCGATGGCGCCAGACCCGAAAGTACCGGAAGCCAATCGAGCGTTTGGTGTTAACATCTTTGCCGATGAGACTAATCGGGTGGGCGGTGCTGGCTCTATTTTTTATGGCTCTTTGTAACGGGGAGCAGGAGTAGGACTTGCTGTGACTGTACTGTGTAGAATCCAGGCTTCAAGGTATCTCGGTCAGGATTAGTTTTTGTGCCGAAGAGAAAATCTTGATCCGCTAGATTCCTAAAAGGTTCAGTTCTGACTGCCCGTTCGGGTTTGACTGGAGCAGGGGAGACCTTGAGTCGCCATTGGCTTGTCGCTCTCGCAAACTCGACGGCACCACCAGAGGACTTATGGCAATGGGTACAAGTCAAACTTCCTCAGCGAAGCCTAATGACCGTTGGGCTGGATCTCGAGAAAACATCTCGGCTCCAGTCGAGGCAGAAGTTTTTCCTTGACATCCCTTTTAATAGAACTCAGTGATCTTCAGCGTGACAATCCTCTATTGATGCGACACGATGGACGAGTAATGGTTGGCGACCAATCGCCAGCGCCCTTGCAGCTTTACCCACACTCTAGTAAAGCGAGTATCGTGGGGAACTTCCTTCCCTTTATCTTGCCCATTCATTGTTGAGCGGCCAGTCTCTACCGCCGCATTTCCATAAACGCGCACTCGAACATCATCGGTGCTTATGGACTGAAATCTCAAATCACCTGACGTGAAATCTGAAATCACCTGCGGCTTAGTTCGCACTGTTCCGCTCGGTCCTACGCCGATGAAATCATCAGCGTAGATCCGTTTTAGCGCCGCCGCATCCGCGTGGATCTGTGCTTGAATGCGTTCGTTGTCCAGTTTCCTGATGACGTGCTCAACGATGCTTTGGGAATCTCTGATCGCGCCCTGATCTTGTCCTGAAGCGATGGCAGCCGCCGAGAAAGCCACTACGGACATTGCGAGGATTCGTCTCATGAAGAGCCACTTTAAATCATTGTGCTTAGATTGGCGATACATCGCGATGTCGCCCATTGACCCGGTTGTAGGCGACGAACGCGATCGAGTAGTTGCTCAGGAAGACCGTCAAAATTCTGAGCGATATTTGGCGCTCCTATGGTGTCGTGCAACGCCTGCCCATCAGCGACAGCACATCCGTGAAAATCATCAGGCAGATTTTGCTCGGTCCAATCTTGTTCCCAACCATCTGATGTGCAGAGGAACAGATCCATGGCCCAGCAATTTGCGTTAGTTCTTCCGTTAGTGGTGAGGTATTCAAGGAGTGTGCTGAGGCTCCTTTTCAAGGCCGCCAGATCGAAAGGAGCGGCAAGAATGTCAGAGTAAACATGCCGAAGAAGTGGCTGCAATTCGGGCGAAACTGACTCACCATCTCTGCGATGATTTACCGCCGCCCATGCCTCGTCAAAGCCCGCCACAGTTCTCGACCTCAGCCGGGAATTGTAGCCGACGCAAGCATAGTTGACGAGAAATCCTGATAGAGCTCATCGACCACGAAAGTCCCAAACGCCTTGCATTAGACCGCGAAGGAGAGCACAATGCTGAGAACTGAGTTCCTCGCCGGGGGTAAATCATGTCAAATCCAGCGCCCAGAGCCAGTTTGGTCGCTATTGCTGCCGTAGTGTGTTTTTCGACGGTCAGCGTTGCCGCACAGGCGGTGCAACGCAATCCCACACTGGTTCCCATGTCGCCTCCGGACACTTCGCAGCCCATACGCGACCTGGAGCCCGGCGAGAAGCCAGGAGCGCCCGCGTTCGTCAATCCGCCAGGGAAATTGCATCGGCCGCAGCATTCTTTGGTGGTCGATCCCGTGGTCCAAAGCTCGCCCTCCACTGCCGCGATTGCAGCCACCAGCAACAACTTCCCTGGGTTGGGGAATGGGTTCTCCGGGTTTACCGTGACCGGTGCGCCTTCAGACGACAATCTTGCAGTCGGCCCAAACGATGTCGTGCAAGTCGTTAACAGTTCTTACGCAGTCTTCAGCAAGACGGGTACGGTGCTTTTGGGGCCGACCACATTCGCTACCCTCTTCAGCGGATATAGCAACTGCGTGCGCACCTCCTACAGCGACCCGATCGCGCTCTACGACCGGCAGGCAGACCGATGGGTGCTTTCGATTCTTGGCTTCGATAGCACGAGTTCCGGCCCGTTCTATCACTGCATTGCGGTATCGACGAGCGGCGATCCGACCGGTAGCTATGTCCGGTATTCCTTCGTGTCGCAAACCAATCTGCCGGATTATCCAAAGATGAGCGTCTGGCCCGACGCCTACTATGTCACCTACAACATGTTTAGCGGCAACACCTTCGTGGGCGCCCAGGTCTGCGCCCATAACCGTGCCGCCATGCTGGCTGGACAAGCAGAAATAGCACAATGTTTTATGACATCCTCTTCCGATGCTGGTTTGCTACCGGCCGACATCGATGGTCCTGCCGCGCCCCCAGTCGGTTCACCGAATTATTTGCTAAGCCTCGCTTCGCTCGCGAACAACCTCAGCCTCTGGAGATTCCACGTGGACTGGACGACGCCAGCAAACTCGACGTTTTCCGGTCCTGCCAACTTGGCCGTAGCTGCCTTCAATGAGGCTTGCAGCGGCGGGGGCACTTGCATTCCGCAATCCGGCACGTCAACGCAGCTCGATTCGTTAGGGGACAGGTTGATGTACCGGCTTGCCTACCGCAACTTCGGAGATCACGAATCCCTGGTGGCCAACCACTCGGTGAATGCGGGCAGCGTAACGGGCGTGCGATGGTACGAAATCCGCAGCCTTCGCTCGAACCCAATCGTCTACCAGCAGGGCACGTACGCCCCAGATTCGAACCACCGCTGGATGGCCAGCCTTGCGATGGATTCCGCGGGCGATATCGGCGTGGGCTTCAGTGTGTCCGGTAGCCCAATTCATCCCCAAATCCACTACACCGGACGCCTGAGCAGTGACCCACTCGGAACTTTGCCGCAAGGTGAAGCATCGATCATTGATGGCGCAGGATCGCAAACCACCTACGTCTGTTTCCCCTTTTTTTCGTGTGCGCTCACGCGTTGGGGAGATTACACCGCGATGCAGGTTGATCCCAGCGATGACTGCACATTCTGGTACACGGACCAGTACATTCCGTCCAACGGTTCATTCAACTGGAGCACGCGACTGGCGACATTCAAGTTCCCAAGCTGCGGTGCGAATCTGGTTGCGACAACAACCACGCTTTCGTCGACTCCATCTGGTTCGAGCACTTATGGCACCGCGGTGCAACTACAGGCGACAGTGAGCGGCAGCGGGGGTACACCAACTGGGAACGTCAGTTTCGCCGATGGCAGCACCAACTTGGGAACGGTGCCGCTTAATTCCGGCGTTGCGACGCTCTCGACGTCGACTCTGGCAGCCGGTTCTCACCAGCTCACCGCGACCTATGGCGGCGACTCCAGCTTCGGTGGCAGTACGTCAACCACTGTTACGTATAGCGTGAACAAAGCGGGAACATCGACCACAGTTTCTTCTAGTTCACCGACAACGAACCAGGGACAGTCGGTGACTTTCACTGCGACGGTCAGCTCGAGTACCACAGGAGTCCCCACCGGCACAGTCACATTCTTCTCGGACGGCATAGGCCTAGGGAGCGCCAACCTGAGCAATGGTCAGGCCAAGTTGTCTACCTCCGGCCTAGCGGCCGGCAACCACACTATAACCGCAACATACAACGGCGATTCCAACTTCACCGGGAGTACGGCTCCGGGAATACCCCAGACCGTTAACGCTGTTGCCGCGGACTTTACGATTTCTGCTTCGCCAAGCAGTGCCTCCGCGAAACGCGGCAAAACTGCCAACTACACCGTCACGATCACCGCCAGCGGGGGCTTTTCCGGAACAGTGCAGTTCAGCGCGAGCTCCAATCCTGCAGGGCCGAAGCCGACGTTCTCGCCTACATCGGTGGTGGGTTCTGGTTCTTCGACCATGAAAGTATCCGGGAGTGGACTCGCGAGCGGGGCGTACACAATTACCGTCACCGCCACGAGTGGCACGCTGTCGCATTCGACAACCGTGACGCTGCAGGTGCGCTAGTTTATGTTCGCGTGACCCTTCATCTTCGAGAAGTCGTGAATGCGGAGCGAAGCCCCCAGAAGAGAGTGATCAGAATGGGCCCAAGTCAAACTTCTCCAAGCCAGCCTAATTCCAGTGGGCTGGACCTCGAGAAAGATCCTGGCTCCGGCTCGAGGCAGAACTTTTTCTGGACATGCCTGCTGATAGAACTCATTGCCCTCGTTAGGGACGTCTGAATGTAATTGTCTCTTCATCAGCGCGAGCCAGTCACTGCAAACCCATACGTGGCGACTCGCATCGAAGTGCGTGTCCCTCGGTCAACAAGTTTCAATGCTATTTCTGCTTGCTATTCCCACGGCGTGTATCGCCTGGACACTGACGCACGAAGCCATCCTTCGCGAAGCACGGGAACGTTGCAAAATCCAAAGCGAGACCGCTAGCTCTCTCCTGAGGCGTAAATTCTTTTACGTTTTTACCTGCGAGTACTGCCTTAGCCACTACGTGACAGCAGCGATCCTGGCCATCACCCGGTTCAAACTGGTTTACGCGGACTGGCGCGGGTACGTAATTTCTCTGTTTTCACTGGTGTGGATCGCAAACCAATACATGAGCATCTATGACCGGCTGCGGCTCGACATCAAGCATGAACACATCGCAATCAGCGCCGATCAGAAGCAAATGGAAACCATTGCGGAAGAGCGGCCGCAAAAAGCAGCTTAGTCACGCGGTGAGCAAGTCACACGCGAACATTTGGTCGCGTCGAAGTGAGATTGGGAAGCGTGTGGCCTTGATCAACACTGATTATTTAGCTGTACGGATGCGGCTGAGCTGGCCATTGCTAGGGCTCGGGCGCTTTGGCATGTGCAGCATATTTTGGCATCGACGCCCAAACAATGCGACCAAGTATTTCGAGGAGACACTTGCGGTTGCGTCCAGCCATCTGTATGTGGATTCGCCGAACAGGTGACCATTTTCATTCCGAAGGTGACAAAAAAAGTCGCCAGCCAAAGGCTTCGGTCTCCGGGAAGTTCGGCTGGCGTATCGGAGTGTTTGAATTTCTTGTCGTAAATAACCTTACATCGAGCAGAGAAAAATCAGAACCCCACTTTCGTGGGGGTGTGGCGGATCATTCTGGACGCGATATAAGAAGGTTCGGGAATAAATTAAGCAAGCGTGAAGAGAATCACCATCTCTTTGCTGATTGTCTTGATCCTTTGCTCAATGCGCTCTATTGCGGAGATTGGCTTCTATTGCGCATCCGAACCACCCTAAGGATCAGGCGAGAGTGGCCGAGCGACAAAGAGCCGCCTGAGATTGCGGTCGAAACTCGCATTGGAATTCGCGACTGGCACTCCACTGACAGGCGGGCCGGGAATTGCCAGAGCTTGACAACCTTTTCAGCTGCGAACGTACTCTTTCGATTTTTATTCCTTCGGTGCTTTTTTTCGCCAAAATTGGGTTCAGCAGGCAGGCTCTGACGTTTAGCTGAAGGGCGCATCCACACGCCAATGCCTTTGAATGCACCCTCCCAGCAAGCCTGCCCAGCCTTACGAGATGTGCTATTGAGAGCAGGACTCACTCACCATCTGGACATCGCTGACCTTCATCTCTCCGGTTTCAGAGTTGTCTTTCGTGACTCCGGCCGCATGCGCCATGCTTTTCGTGTCTTCTTTCACACCGTGAGCAGTGGCGTTCACGACGGTGCCGGTGACCGAGACGGTGTGTCCGACGTGATCCGCCAGAGAAATGTTAGCGCTGGTAAGGTCCCAAGAACTGCCATCCTTTCCCTTCAGCTGGAAGTGATTGGCGTGGTCACCCTTCTGCAGGCATCCGGTGACCGTGTGGGTTCCGGATTTGTCTTTCGAGCCGCTTGCGTCTTCTTGTGCCATCGCCAGAGTCAAACTGAAGCAAGTAAGCAGCAAACAAAATATCAGCTTCTTCATGTTTTCCGCCCTCCTGACTGTCCGCTAGTTTTTGATGTCAGCAGGCAGTACTTCCCACAAAGTAGCGTGCCAAGGAGAGGTCTAGCTACTGATACAACTGCCAGACGAGGTTCTGGGTTAGTTGCGAGATTCCGTGCTGGTACCTGCGTCGACATCCGGATCGGCAGGTCATGATCTGAATGCTTGTTACCAGGTTAGGGTGGCTACCGAATTGGGTGCGAGTTGAACGGTTGTAGCCTGCTGCCCCAATCGAGCCTCAACCGCGCGGTCAGCGCCGGTATTTGCCAAAATTAGGATCTGTGACCCGTCGGGATTCTGGAATGCGGCGTGCGCGATATCCCCCGCCCCAGTGCTTTCAATTCTGTGCGCACCTCGACGGATGAATCGCGAGAAATGCGCCAATGCCCAGTGTTGACCGCTCCGTGTGATTTCCTTTGTTTGAGAGTGGATCGTCACCATCCCTCCGCAGGTAAAGGGTCCAATGTTCGGCTTACCTCGTTCATCGAGGGCAAGATTCCAACCCGTAATCGATCGGCATCCATTTCGCAGTATCCCCAGAAACATGGTGCTCCAGTTTGCCCAATCGGTCAGGTAGTCAGGTTGGGTGTAGTCCGGTCCGCCCTCGGTCCAGTACATCTCGACGTCCGGATATGCCTCTGGCACGCGCATCATCCACTCGGGTTTCCCGACGTAGCCATGCCAGGCGATCGCATTCGTGTACTTGCGAACGTCCGGTGTCTCGAGTTCCGCAATGGCACGGCCCCAAAGGTTGTAGTTGTGGTCGACGATCCAGATCTTTGTCTTAAGTCCGTTCTTCTCAAATGTCGGCCCTAGATGCTGCCGAACAAAGTCTGCTTCGTACTCCATGGGCCATGCACACTGAGGCATGCGGCTGTCCTGATCGGTGTCTACTTCATTCTGAACCGTGATTGCATTGACCACTACTCCTTCGGATTCATAGGCCCGTAGGAATTTCACAAAGTAGTTCGCATAAGAGGCCATGTAGTGGCGCTGCATGTTGCCGCCAAGCATCGACTTGTTCGATTTCATCCATCCGGGAGGAGTCCAAGGGGAAGAGAACAGAAACAAATCGGGATTTGCCTTCCGAGCCTGCCGCAAAATGGGCAACACATAGGGC
>DATNEX010000044.1:0-106968 GCA_035606605.1 Terriglobales bacterium | reverse complement strand
AGCGTGCTGGTGTATCAGAACGCGTTCCATCCGGTGTTCAAAGACCAGAAGTTGAGTGCGATCGAAATCATTCTTCATGACAATCGCATTGCGACCGACGGCGACGTGCGACTGATGCCCACGCCGGAGCAGTGGGACCCGGTGCCACATTTCAAGCAGCGCAGCCGTACAGCGAAGGGTTTAACCGCGTTCTGCGATTATCCCGAGTACAAATTGAGCTATCGGCTCGAAGTTGAGCCCGAGGGAGAAGGATTTCGCGTAACCGTACATCTGGATTCAGCGTTGCCACCTGAGCTGGTCGGCCGCGCAGGATTCAACCTGGATTTCGATCCAAGCGCGTACTTCGGGAAATCTTATATGTTCGATGCGAGCTCCGGAATCTTTCCGCGGCATCCCGATGGGCCGATGAAACGCCAGCTCCATGGAGAGGTTGAACCGCTTCCGCTCGCCTCGGGCACCCATGTTGTCATCTCACCTGAAGATCCGCTCACCCGGGTCAATGTGACGTCTGACAGCGGGCCAATCATGTTGTTCGACGCGCGGAACAAGGCGCAGAACGGCTGGTTCGTGCTGCGGACTCTTATCCCGGCGGGCCGAGCGGACAACGCTCTGGTGTGGCATATTCGTCCCAATGTGATTGTGGGATGGACCCGCCCACCGGTAGTTGCATACAACCAGGTTGGCTATACGCCCGAACGAAGCAAGGTTGCGGTGATCGAACTCGATCCAGCGTATGACGCGCCCAAAACCGCGCGTGTGCTGCAACTCGTCCCTGAGGGTGGGTACAAAGAAGTTTTCAGCGGGGAGGTGAAGCCCTGGGGAAAGTGGCTGCGTTACAACTACGCGCACTTTGATTTTTCGTCCGTCAGGGAACCAGGCATTTACGCGATTGAGTACGCGGGCAGGCCGAATCCGCCATTCCGGATTGCGAGAGATGTTTATGCGCACATTTGGCAGCCATCTTTGGATACATGGTTGGCGCAGGAGATGGACCACGTGCGCGTGCGTGAGGGGTACAGAATCTGGCACGGGCTATCACATATGGATGACGCTCGGCAGGCACCGATCAACTACACACATTTCGACGGGTATGCGATGGGGCCAACCACTGATTCTCCTTACAAACCGGGAGAACACATTCCCGGGCTGAATGTCGGCGGATGGCATGACGCGGGAGACTTTGACATCCGTACGCAAAGCCAGGATGCAGTGATCACCGACCTGGTACTTACGTGGGAACTGTTTAGGCCCGACTGGGACGAGACATCGGTTGACGAGAACGCACGTTATGTGCAGATCCACAAACCCGACGGGGCGCCCGATGTGCTCGAGCAGATCGAGCATGGAGTGCTACAACTTCTGGCGCAGTACCAGGCCGTAGGTCACCCGCTGAACGGGATCGTCGAGCCCACCCTCGAGGAATACACCCACCTCGGCGATGCGGCGTCGGAAACCGACGGCAAAGTGTATTCCGACAAGATGGGCGAGCTGGACAGCGACGGCATCCATTCCGGCGTGCCGGACGATCGCTGGGCATTCACCACCCGCTCAACCCCATTAGAATACGACGCGGCCGCTGCGCTTGCTGCCGCGAGTCGCGGGTTGCGCGGGTACAACGATCAACTTGCGAACCGGTGCCTGGAGGCTGCTATTCACATCTGGGACGACGAACACAGCCACGCTCCTAACCTCTTCCACTCATTCAATACGACGGGTGGAGACCTCGAGAGCGAAGAAATCAAAGCCGCGGTAGAGTTGCTGATCGCCACCAAGGGCGGCCAGCCCTACCGCATCCGGCTCAACGAGTCGTGGCCGGTGCTGCAAAAGCATTTCATGTTCCTCAGCGGGGCGATAGTGCGGGCTATTCCATACATGGATGACCAATACAAGGCGAATGTTGAGAAAGAGGTTCGGGCCTACAAGGCTCGCGTGGACGAATTCCTATCAAAAAATCCGTATGGTGTTCCGATCACCGCCGGTGCGTGGGGCGGGGCGGGCGCGGCTGTGGGTTTCGCCACGCAGATGTACTTCCTGCACCAAGCCTTTCCTGAAATCATTGGCCCTGACTACACGTTGCGGGGCGTTGACTATGTGCTCGGTATGCACCCCGCCTCCAATGTTTCCTACGTGTCGGCCATCGGGACGAATTCGCGCCTGGTGGCCTACGGCAATAACCGCGCGGACTACACATTCATTCCGGGGGGCATCATCCCCGGGGTGGTGATTGTGCAGCCGGATTTCCCTGAGCTGAAGAGCAATTTCCCATTTCTTTGGTACGAAAACGAATATGTGGTTGACACGGTAACCGGCTACATACTTGCGGCCAATGCAGCCCATGCGGTCGCGAGATAACGCCGTTGTTCCATCCGCGAGCGATTCTTCATGCCGCTTTCTTCTCGCCCGGCGCCTTCGCTTCCGGGTGGCCGCGAAGAGCGGCGGCATGCTCGATTTGGGCGTTGATTTCGCCGCCCATCAGGAAGGAAAAGCCGGTGATATACAGCCACATCAGCAGGATCATGGCGGCGCCGAGCGATCCATAAGTTTTGCTGTAGCTGTTGAAGAAGTGCAGATAGAGTCGAAAGCCAAAAGATGCTGTAACCCACAATAGGACTCCAATCAACGCTCCTGGCGTGATCCAGTACCAGTGCTGCTCTTTAAGGTCGGGGCCGTAGTAATAGATCAGAGAAAACGAAAGAATCACGAAAAGGAGTGCGAGTGCAATCTGCAGAATGTGCCACATAATCACCGTGGCTTTGCCCAATCCTAAATGGGAACCGAGATAGCTTGCAGCAAAGTCGCCAGTGAGAATGGCGATCAGTGCAGTGAAGATGAGCACGGAAATGGCTACCGTGAGCCCCAGCGCAATGAGACGGACCTTGACGAAAGAGCGGCCTTCTCGCACCTCATAAACGCCATTTAAGCCCGAGATCATAGAAGTCATGCCGCCGGAGGCGAACCAGAGCGTCAGCAAGATTCCGATGGTCAACTTCGCGCCGCCTGCATTCTTGGTCACTTCGGTCAGCGTCTTACTGATAACCTGCGCGGCATCGGGGGGTAATACCTGTCCCAAGTAAGTGAAGAGGTTTGACCGCAGGGAGGCACTCTGCCAAGCGAACATGCCAAAAACCGCGAGTAGAAACAACATCAGAGGGAACAGGGCGAGGATGAAGTTGAAGGCCAAGCCAGAGGCGCGGTCGAGAAGGTAATCGTCGTTGATGCCTCGGTAAACCAGATTCGTGAGTTTTTTTACGCTGAGTCCGCCCAGGCTCCACAAGCTTTCAACTTGCTCTTCGGTGCTGAGTTTAGATTCAGACATCGGATCCGCCATAGTCAGACGTTGGATTCTAGCAGGCGAAGGGGCTGTTGCCCGGGGAACGCACAGGTATTCGGGATGGTGCGAGCTAAGGTGGTGAGTCCCAGACGTGGAGGAGAAAGTCGTGCAGTCTTATGCCGCGTCGTCCTCGATCTTGATTCGCAGGGATTTGAGAAATTTCAGGTCCTGCTCGCTGACCTTCAGCTCCGGGTTGCTGGTCAGAGTGGTAACCAGAGACGTTTTGTCAGGGTTTTTCTCACCGGGACGGCTCACGCCGATGGTGGCTTCAAGAACGAGGAAGATGTCATAGCCACCCTCCTTGATTCGAGTCACAACTTCAGCAATCTGATCAGAGTCTGCCAACGACTCGTTGATAGCCTCACCCAGCTCTTTCATCAACTGTTTCAATTGCTGGTCCACGAATCCCCCCGGGCCACACCCTCTGAAACCTTGGATGCGGTTGTGGCACATCCGGTCTCAGTCCTATTTTAGCGCGGCACCTTGCTAAAATCGAGAACAATGGCGAACGTCTCAAACGCGCGCAAACTCGGAATAGTCGCCCGGATAGCAGGGGAGCACGTCAAGGGCAGCCGGACCTTTAGCGCTGTGATGAGCGGTGCCCGGGCTACGCTAAAGCACTTTTCCGGAGTTGCTCACCAGCTCTGGTTGGAGATCACGGGCTTTGCTTTCCTGGTGTTCGCTGCCGGGGGCGCGATCGCGCTGGTTCGCGAATATAACGCTTATCACGCCGGGAAAGGGACTTCGAGCCATCTAGCGCTTGCTGCAGGATTTACAGCTTTATTCGCCTGGTTCGGCGTTACTTCTTTTTGGAGAGCGAAAGCACGCCGCCGTTAGGACCCTCAAATGGCACATCGCCCCAAACCGGATCGAGCGCCAGGCAATCCGGCGACCTCTTCCCATATTCCAGTTCGTGAGCTGTACACCCCTGCCAGCCCAGCCGGGGGGGAGGACGAACAGAAACTTGGGTATCCGGGGGAATATCCCTTCACGCGAGGGGTCCAGCCGACTATGTACCGCGGCCGGCTGTGGACCATGCGACAGTATGCCGGAATGGGAGATGCCGAAGAGTCCAACAAACGATACAAATACCTGCTGAGCCATGGGACGACCGGCTTATCCGTGGCGTTTGATTTACCCACGCAGATTGGCCTTGATTCCGATCATCCCCTGGCTATGGGGGAAGTCGGCAAGGTTGGGGTGGCGATTGATTCTGTCGAAGACATGGAGAGGCTGTTTGAGGGGATCGAACTGACCAAGATTTCAACTTCGATGACAATCAATGCCACTGCCGCCATTCTGCTGGCCCTATATGTTGCTGTTGCCCGTAGGAAGGGGGCCGACATCAGCAAGCTTGCCGGAACCGTGCAGAACGATGTCCTAAAAGAGTACATCGCGCGCGGTACCTACATTTACCCGATTCCGAGCGCGATGAGGATTGTGACGGATCTATTCGCGTGGGCGAATGAGAATGTTCCGGAGTGGAACACCATTTCGATCTCCGGTTACCACATGCGAGAGGCGGGAGCAACGGCGGTTCAGGAAGTTGCCTTCACTCTGGCCAATGGCAGCGCGTATGTACAAGCAGCGATCGATGCCGGGCTCGAGATCGACCACTTTGCGCCACGGCTTTCCTTTTTTTTCAATGCCCACAACAACTTTCTGGAGGAGGTAGCGAAGTTTCGGGCGGCGCGACGTATGTGGGCGGGGATCATGCAGCAAAAATTCAAGGCGAAGAATCTTCGCTCGTGCATGCTGCGATTCCATACTCAAACCGCGGGCTCGACGTTGACGGCTCAGCAGCCGGAGAACAACATCGTACGCACTGCCATTCAAGCCATGGCGGCTGTTCTAGGGGGAACGCAATCGCTGCACACCAATTCCTTCGATGAGGCTCTCTCCCTGCCGACTGAGCAGGCGGCGCGAATTGCCCTACGCACGCAGCAGATCATTGCCTACGAATCGGGAGCACCGAACACGATTGATCCTCTGGCCGGCTCGTATTACTTGGAATCGCTAACCGATCAGATCGAAACCCGAGCGAATGAGTACCTAGATAAAATTGCTGCTCTTGGCGGCATGCTAAAGGCCGTCGATTGCGGATTCGTACAGCAGGAAATCCAGAACGCCGCTTATGACTACCAGCAGGCTATAGATCAACAGCGCGCCACGGTGGTCGGGGTGAATCGCTTTGAGCAAGAGCAGGAGACACCAGTGCCGATCCAGCGCATCGATGAGACGCATGAGCGCAAGCAGGTGGAGCGGCTGCGCTCGCTACGCGCCAATCGCGATGCAAAAAGATGGTCGGCCGCGCTCGAAGGCGTTCAGGCAGCGGCGCGATCAGGCAGAAATCTCATGCCAACGATACTGGAGGCGGTTGAATCCTACGCGACTGTCGGTGAGATTTCAGACGCCATGCGGAAAGTGTTTGGCGAGTATCGCGAGACGGTTGTGATCTAGACCTTAGTCTGACGTTCGGTAATCGCAGGCCTCGCGGCAGGGAGGGCAATAATACAGGCCGTCTTCACAAAGCCTTACGTCAATCTGGCTCTGGCAGGTGCAGCAATACTTCTCGCATTGACACTTTTCTTCGGTCGACTCACACTGCATGCAAAGGAATTTCTTCTTGCTTCCAGTTCCGGTGGCCATGGTCAAACTTTAGCCCGCGCTGGCCAGCATCGGAAGGTGCCGGAGGTAACTGACAGCTCACCCTCAGTACACCCCGGATCCCTGGTCCCGATAGTGAAGGGCTCTTTTTCGGGTGTGCCATGAGGAGGCTCGATCCGGGGATGGCCACCTGGTCGTCCTGCTAAGATAGATGAATCGCATGTCCCCGAAATCTCCCCTTGTAGTTGCCCCGCAACAGCCAGTCTCCGCCCGTCCAAAGGTGGGATTCGTTAGCCTCGGCTGTCCGAAAAACCTCGTTGATAGCGAGGTCATGATGGGTATGCTCGCGCAAGGGGGCGCGGAGTTGGTGCCTCGCACCGAAGACGCTGACGTCATCGTGGTAAACACCTGTTCCTTTATCGAGAGCGCTCAGCAGGAATCGGTGAATACCATTCTCGAAATGGCGCGACTAAAAGGGGGCAGGGCGAAGAAATTGGTGGTCGCGGGTTGCCTGGTCGAGCGTTTTCGCGACGAGATTCAGAAGAACATTCCTGACGTAGACGCTGTGGTTGGAACAGGGGAGTTAGAGAGAATCCTAGGCGCAGCGGGGCTCGCGCAGCCTGAGGTGGGCGACTCGCCTTTTCGGATTTTGACCTCCCGGCCAGAAGGCGACGCTCGTGCTGCGGCAGGACGCTTTTCACGCGACTCGTGGGACGGGGCGATCTCCGATCTGCCAAATTATCTTTATGACGAGACCACGCCCCGCCTGCTGGCGACGGCGCGTTCGACTGCGTACATCAAGATCGCGGAAGGCTGCGATCACCCATGCGGCTTTTGCATTATTCCACAGCTGCGAGGCAAGTTCCGCTCTCGCCGATTTGAATCGGTGGTTGCCGAGGCCGAACGACTGGCGCGATCCGGCGTGAAGGAGATTACGCTCATCGGCCAGGACACAACCTGCTATGGGGAGGATTTCTGTCTAAAGGATGGCCTGGCGCTGCTGCTCGACAAGCTCGCAAGAATTGAGGAGCTCCGCTGGGTCCGGTTCCTTTATGCCTATCCCAACAAAATCACCAACAAACTCCTCGACATCATCGCTGGGCACGAAAAAATTTGCTCCTATATCGACGTCCCTCTGCAGCATGCATCCGCGGCAACGTTGAAGCGTATGAGGCGCGGGGGCAGCGCGGACATTTTCCTTCGCACCATCGAGAAAGCGCGCCGCACCATTCCTGGAGTGACGTTGCGCACCGCATTTATCGTGGGCTATCCGGGCGAGACGGAAAAAGAATTCGAAGAACTTTGTGACTTTGTGCGCGCGGCGGAGTTCGACTGGATGGGAACATTCGCTTACTCCGATCAAGAAGGGGCGACTGCGCATGAACTGGACGGGAAACATTCCCTTAAAGAGATCGAGTGCCGGCGCAAGCACCTGATGCAAATCCAGAAGAAAATCAGCAAACGCAAGAAGAAGGCACTGCGCGGAAGGCAATTCGACGTCTTACTCGAAGGCGCTTCGGAGGAAAGCGATCTGTTGCTCGAAGCGCGTAGCGAGATGCACGCGCCAGAGATTGATGGCAAGCTCTATATCGCTGAGATTCCTGAAGGAATCACGCCCCGCCTCGGCGAATTCTATCGCGCCGAAGTCACGGAAACGCATGACTACGATCTCGTGGCGAAAATTATCTAGTTAGGGCAGCTGGCTGCAATCGTTCAGTTCACTGGCTTTTCCCGGGGGAACTGCTCGCGGCTCGATCTGCTTTCGTATCAACCCGAGCAGCGGCACGGCGCTGGTGATGTCGGCATCCCCGGAATAGAAAAACGTGCTTCTACGCGTGGAATCAGTCAGAATCAGATCCTGGACGCCGGAGGCTCGATTGATGGAGAGCTCAAGCACAGCACCTTTGATATTGAGGGGCATGCCATCCGGGGGTTCGCGATGCCGAATTCCGACGAGTGCGGGCGACGCGAGAATGCTTCGCAATTGATTCAGGTCATCGGTCGTGAGCCGACCTACGGCTACCAAATTGTCGACTTTCTTGCTTTCATTTTTCTGACGGCGGCGCTCAAATCGGTACCGTCCATCTTCCGCGACTAGCGCGCATGTCTGTCGCGCATCAGACGAAGTTTTCTGCATTAATTTAAGGCGCACAAGCGGCTGTACCAGCGGATCGCTCGGGGCCACTCGCCCCGCTGGCGGTGCAATTCGGCGGCCGGCAAGTGGAGTACGAACCGGCGCTGCCGGCGGAGGGTTTTCCTCGCGCGACTTCAAAACCAAAGATTTTCGGGGCAGGCAATTTCGCTTACCTGCGTCTTCGGAAAGCTCGCGGTGCGGCAGTTTGCGAAGGCCGTACATCCAGCGGAGCAGCGGGTTGAGATCGGCGGCATAGGCTTGTTGACTCTCAGCGCTGCGAAATAAGAGTTCTTTGGTACCTTCTTTCCGGAAAATGTGAATGTCGACCAGATTTCGGGGACCGTGAATCAGCGGCTCCTCAATCTCTGCCTGCGAAAGGTCGTAAAACTTCCCCAGATTCTGGCGAAGTGCTTCCAGCTGAGCGGCGGAAAGCTCGCCTTCCAATACCTTGGTTTGCAGGCGATCTCCGGATTCGAAGTGAAAGGCGCCTGTGTCTTCCAACAGAACGCACGTGCTGTTGATGGAGGTTTCTTGGGCTACACGGACGACATAGGTGATGGCTTTCGATTCCGGCAAACCGTTTGCCGCGGCGAGAAAGACGACCGCCGCCACGGAGATTGTCCCGAAAAAACAATGGTAGGGGGCTTGGCGAGCAACTGCCATTGCCAGTAGTTTATGCGATCTTTTTCAGGACCAGCGCCGAGTTCTTCGATCCGAAGCCGACGCAGTTGCACAGGGCGTGTTCAATATTGGCAGTTCGGCCCAAATCTGGGACATAGTCGAGATCGCAATCTGGATCTGGCTGATCCAGGTTGATGGTTGGCGGTATCTTCCCGTGCTCCATGGCAATCAGGGTTGCCGATACGCTCGCTGCGCCACAGGCACCTTGTGCATGTCCGATCTGCGATTTCAGCCCCGACATTGGAATTCTGTAGGCATGACCTTCGAAGGCGATCTTGATGGCCTTGGTTTCAACACGGTCGTTCATCTCCGTCGAAGTGCCGTGCAGGCTCACGTATTGCACGTCCTGCGGGACAATACCAGCTTCCTTGAGCGCCAGCGTAATCGCACGGGCCGGTTCCTCCGGGGAATCGCTCATTCGCACGCGATGGTAAGCCTCGCAAGTGGCTCCGTAGCCGGTGATTTCCGCATAAATGCGAGCCCCTCGGGATTTAGCGTGCTCATATTCTTCGAGCACAAACATCCAGGAGCCTTCGGCGAGAACAAACCCATCGCGATCCGCGGAGAATGGCCGCGACGCCCGCTCCGGATGATCGTTCCAGGACTGCGTAAGAGCGCGAATCATGGTATAGCCCTTCACAATTCCTTCGGTTACAGGGGAATCCACGCCGCCGGCCACGAACATTGGCTGAACGCCTGCCTGGATGTGTTGATGGGCGTAACCGAGCGCATCGGTGGATGACGTGCAGCCAGCAGTGACGACGTGGCTGTACCCCCGGAAACCGAAACGCATGCTGATTTCACTGGGAATGGTCCCCATGGTCCCGCTGGGAATGCAGAACAGGCTGACCTGTTTCTCCTTTCCGCTATGCCAAAGACGATACTGATGCTCGGAAAATTCCTGCGCACCGCCCCCTGTGCCTAGGATGATCCCGATTTGCCGCTTCTCTTCGATGCTCATGCCAGAAACATCAATGCCTGAATCCTTCAGGGCTTCCGTGGTTGCGGCTAGACAAAGCGGGACTACGCGCGACACATGTTTCCGCTCGCGAGCCTCCACCCATGCGAACTCGTCGAAATCGGGAATCTCTCCTGCGATGTGAACCGCGAGATGGGAGGAATCAAAGCGCGAAATGCGCTTTACGCCGGACTTGCCGGCGAGCACGGCGCGGCAGAAGGCCTCTTTGCCGAGGCCATTCGGGCTGACGACACCCATTCCGGTGATGACGACTCGAGGAAGCATAGAACAAACCAGTATCCAGCATCCAGCCACGGCAGCGAATTCGACCCGACCTTCGAGTTCCAGCCTGGATCACGATCGCCGGCTCTTGCTGAACGGTGACTGCTAGTGCGCGATAATCATACTGATGCCGCTCGGATTGTACATTGCCGTGCCGTTTTGTCGAACCAAGTGCACCTATTGCAATTTCGCTTCCGACGTATTCTCTCGTGCGGTTTTCGACAACTACGTCAAACGGCTTTGCGCCGAGATTGAGCATTCTACCCAAAACGCAGAACAGATGGGTGGGGTGGTCGATCGGTCGGTTGGTTCCATCTACTTGGGTGGCGGCACGCCCACTATTTTGGATATAGCACAGCTGGAGAGGGTCTTTGTCACTATTCGGCAAATCTTCGCCGTGCAGCAGGATGCTGAGATTACCGTGGAATGCGCGCCCGGCACCCTTTCCGGACAAATGCTGGATGCTCTGGTGCAGTGTGGCGTGAACCGGGTCAGCCTGGGAGTGCAGTCCTTCATCGACAAAGAAGCAGCCTCGGTTGGGCGATTGCACAAGTGTCAAACCGTGGTGGACGATCTTGCGCGTCTTCGTGCGGCGGGGGTGGCGAACATTAATGTGGATCTGATTGCAGGCCTTCCACACCAGAACCAGGAGAGCTGGAACGAGTCGCTTGGTCAGTTGCTTGCCACCGGAGTGCCTCACGCTAGCGTGTACATGCTCGAAGTGGATGAGGGTTCGCGGCTCGGCCGCGAGTTGATCGCCGGCGGGCAGAAATATCACGCACACTTTGTCCCTGATGAAGATTTGACAGTGGGACTTTATGAGGCTGCCTGCCGTCGCCTGAATGGCGCGGGAATCAAGCAATACGAGATTTCCAATTTTGCGCAGCTCGGATTCGAGTCAAAGCACAACTTGAAGTACTGGACCCGCCAGCCCTACCTTGGCTTTGGAGTGGATGCACACTCCATGCTGCCGATGCGAGATGGTAACGCCGTTCGCCTTTCGAATCCGGATTCGCTCGAGAAGTACCTCGCCCGTGAGCCGGTTTGTATCACCCGCATTGATCCGCTGATGGCGCTGGAGGAGAGATTCTTTCTGGGCTTACGGCTCAATCGAGGGGTGGACGTGCGGGACCTGCAGCAGGAATTTCCTGAATTGTTCGACGGCCGGAGATCGATCATCTCGGAACTGATTCGGGAGGCTTTGCTTGAACAACAGGGGGAAATCATTCGCTTAAGCCATCAGGGTCGCTTGCTCTCAAACGAAGTCTTCGAACGTTTTCTCACTACCGAGAGCGCCTAACCCGGCCGCCAATCGAGCGTGAGAGGTAGCGCCTCTGAATTGCGCTATAATCCTGCGCACCCGGAGGTGATTCCCTTCGGCCTTTTGAGCCACTACGACAATGCACACACCCATCCGGTGAACCGGGTGCTGCACGCGATTGCCATTCCGCTGGGGTTCTCGTCTCTTGTTGTGATCTGGTTTCACTGGATTATTGGGCTGCTTCTGATCCCGGCGGCCCTAGGGTTGGCTACGCTGGGCCATGTGATCGAGGGGAACAAACCTGCGTTTCTGTCGAATCCGGTACACGTACTGGTTGCCCCGCTGTGGATCATGAAGCGAGTTTTCGGTAAGCGATAGCGGGACGTACTCCTTCCAACCGGTCGGTACGGCGACTTCTTCCTTTCTCAATCGGCGTGTTGTAATTGACGTTTATCCCGACGGGAAACCGTAAATGACATGAAGAATCAAGAAGAATCAAGGAAAGTGGGACAGTTAGACGCCTTCCTAGAAGAATCTCGTGCGCAGTGCTTGATGAGTTTTTGATCATTGGTTCTCAAGCGCATTCCCGCGAGCAAGCATAGGTTGAATTGAGGAGGTTTCGTGGACTTTCAGCTCAACGATGAGCAGCTGCAATTGAAGAAAAGTATTCGCGAGTTCGCCGAGCGCGAGATCGCGCCGAATGTCCGCAAGTGGGATGAGGCTTCGGAATTCCCTTTATCGACACTCAAAGAAATCGGCAAGCTGGGCTTGATGGGAGTAATCTTCCCGCAGGAGCTCGGCGGGGCGGGGATGGGCTACGTCGAGTATGTGACGGCCATCGAGGAACTCTCGCGGGTGGATGGCTCAGTGGGTATCATCGTTGCTGCGCACACATCGTTGTGCTCGAACCATATCTTTCTCGCCGGGAGCGATGCGCAGAAGAAGAAATACATACCAAAGCTGGCCATGGGAGAGTTCATCGGTGCTTGGGGACTCACGGAACCGTCGTCTGGTTCTGATGCTGGTAGTGCGCGCATGATGGCGGTCCGCAAGGGCAATCACTGGGTTCTGAACGGGACAAAGACCTTTTGCACTAACGGCCACTACGCCGATGTGCTGGTGGTGATTGCGGTGACCGACCGAGCGGCGCACACGCATGGGCTTTCTGCATTCTTGGTGGAAAAGGGAACGGCGGGATTTCGCCCAGGTAAGAAGGAAGACAAGCTGGGGCTGAGGGCTTCGGACACAGCGGAGTTGATTTTTGAAGATTGCGCACTTCCGGCTGAAGCCCTGCTTGGCACCGAAGGCGAGGGTTTTCTTGACGCGATGAGGGTGCTTGACGGCGGCCGCATTTCGATTGCCGCGTTGTCCCTGGGGATGGCGCAAGGAGCCTATGAGGCGGCGCTGAATTACTCAAGACAGCGCAAGCAATTTGGACGACCGATCAGCGATTTCCAAGCGATTCAATGGAAGCTGGCCGACATGGCTACGGAGATCGACGCTGCCCGCCTGCTTACGATGCGAGCCGCCAGCATGAAGGACGCGGGTCTGAAGACGACTCTGGAATCGTCGATGGCAAAGCTCTTTGCCAGCGAAGTCGCCGTAAAGTGCGCGAACGAAAGCGTGCAGATTCACGGTGGCTACGGCTTCATCAAGGACTATCCCGCGGAAAAGTTCTACCGCGATGTGAAGCTGTGCACCATCGGCGAAGGGACCAGCGAGATACAGCGATTGGTGATTGCCAGGCAGCTGCTGAGGGAGTAGCTTCGGCGCTGGCAAGCTTTTGGGACTTGGCTTTAGCCCGAGAAGTAGCTCGGTTAGCCCCCACATGGCGTTTGCTATGCCCCCTATTCTCCAGCCAGCGTCGAGTTGAGCCACTGGCAGTAACATGGTTCGACAACCTGCGGAGAAATGTTTCGTCCGCTGCTCCTGCTTTACACTGGAGCAGTTCTGAACCCTAACGGCTCAAACTTGATCTCCGCTGTGCGCTCCGGCGAGCCACGCGCCCTTGCCCGTGCCATTTCTGCGGTCGAGAACCATTCGCCGGGGTGGATTGGCCTGCTGAAGGAGCTTTTTCCTCACACCGGAAACGCCCTAACCATGGGCCTGACAGGATCGCCAGGAGCGGGGAAGAGCACACTGGTGGATCAACTGGCCAAGTTTTTTCGAAAGACGAAGAATCCCCGCTCACGCGAAGGACGCGACTTGAACGGCCGACCTTCGAGCGGGCCGAATGGGACGCGCGATGACCGCTATACAGTAGGGATCATCGCCGTAGATCCGACGAGCCCCTATACAGGCGGAGCGATTCTCGGCGACCGGATTCGCATGCAAGACCACTTTTCCGATCCGGGAATTTACATCCGCAGCATGGCGACACGCGGGTCTCTCGGGGGACTCTCGCGCGCGACCGCGGACGTGTCCCTGGTACTCGATGCCTCCGGCCGGGACATCGTGATGATTGAAACCGTCGGAGTGGGACAGGACGAGGTGGACATTGTCCGGGTGGCAGACATCACGATTGTGATTCTCTCACCGGGCATGGGCGACGAGATCCAAGCGATGAAGGCCGGCCTTATGGAGATCGCCGACATCTTCGTGATCAATAAGAGCGATCACGAAGGCAGCGAGCGCGTGGAAAAAGAAATACGGGCTTTGCAGTCGCTCGCGATTCGCGACGATGGTTGGGTGCCGCCGGTGGTGAAAACGGTCGCCCCCAGCGGCGCAGGCGTCGAAGAACTCGCCCAGGCGATCAGCAGCTATCAGGAGTATCTTGCCAGCAAGGACCTGTTGCGACCGAAACGCGCGCAAAATTGGGAAACGCGGCTCGTCGAAATGCTTCGAGATGCGTTGCTAGAGAGAGCGCGGGCGTCGCTCTCAACGGAGGAACTCTCGCGTATCTCCGCTGAAATTGCGGAGCACAAGCGCGATCCCTATTCTGTTGTCGAAGAGCTGATGAACATGGTGCGAGAATGAACTTTGCCGTGGACCATATCGGGATTGCGGTGAAGTCGTTGGCCTCAGCCAAGGCGGTTTATGAGAAGCTTGGCCTCGAGATCTCGCCAGAAGAGACGGTTGCTGCGGAGAAAGTGCGCTTGGTTATGGTTCCGATTGGTCAGACGCGACTTGAGTTACTCGAAGCAACGAGCGAGGAGTCGACCATTGCGAAGTTCATCCGAAAACGGGGGGAGGGGCTGCATCACGTTTGCTTGCGAGTTCCTGATTTAGTTGCGGCAGTTCAGCGGCTCAAGGCTGAGGGCGTGCGTCTGGTCTCTGACGAAATCAAGACCGGCGCAGGCAGGCACCGCTACGTCTTCGTCCATCCTGAGAGCACCGGCGGGGTCCTGCTCGAGCTGGTGGAGTTGGGCGATTGATATCCTGACCTTCCCATGTTGATTTTGGGTGTCGACACATCCGGCAAGGACGGCAGCCTGGTACTCGTGCAATTCGAGGCTGAAGCATCGCGCACGCTGGAAATAGTTCCCCTTGCGGGCGGCACCTTTTCGGCACAGCTGGTTCCACAGATTGCGGCCTTGCTCCAAAAGCACGGAATGACCAAGCACCAGATCGATGCATTTGCGGTTGTCTCAGGCCCTGGTTCGTTTACCGGTCTGCGCGTCGGGTTGGCGGCGATTAAGGCACTGGCGGAAATTCTGAAAAAGCCCATTGCTACCGTCTCGATTCTCGAAGCCGTCGCGCTTGCTCGGAAGGCAGAAGGTCGTGTGCTCGCGGTGCTCGACGCGGGACGGGGCGAGGTCTACATCGGAACCTACAGCGTTCAGGGTGACAAGGCTAACTGCATTTCTGAGGAAATTGCTTCAACACGAACTCTTATTGAAAGGGCAGCCGGTCAGCCAGTCGTGACGGCGGACCTGAAACTTGCCGACACATTGAACCAATGCGGACTGACCGTAACCACAATTCAGCCCCCGCGAGCCGATGCCATCGCTTTCCTTGCTTTCCGCAAGCTTCGAGCTGGCGAAACCGTGGCTCCCGACGCCCTCGATGCTACCTACATCCGACGGAGCGAGGCCGAGATCAAGTTCGCCGAGCGCGGACATTGAGAGAGGAGCGACTGAGTGCGTGGCCAACTCTTCATCGTCGCCTGGAAGTTTGCCGTCAGACCGGAGCATGGGCGCGACTTCGAGCGGGCTTATGGCCCGTATGGCGACTGGGTGCGGCTTTTTCATACCGGGGA
This sequence comes from Terriglobales bacterium, assembly GCA_035606605.1. Taxonomy (GTDB): domain Bacteria; phylum Acidobacteriota; class Terriglobia; order Terriglobales; family Acidobacteriaceae; genus Gp1-AA145. The sequence continues at coordinate 91,516 of DATNEX010000044.1, read as the reverse complement.
CGGCTACCTCAAAACTGAACTGCACCGCGATCCGGAAAATTCTTCGCTTTACTTCACACTCGATTTCTGGAGGAGCCGCGAGCAATACAAGGCTTTTCGGGAGCGCGAGAGCGCGGCCTACCATTTGATCGATGCCAGATGCGAACACCTCACCGAAAGCGAGGAACTCCTCGGTGATTTCGCCGATCTCCTGTCACTGCACGTCGCTCTGCCCGCTCTTGGGCCCACAACCCAGGTTGCGTCGGTGCACACCGTTCGCCCCGCCCAGGCAGACGACATCCCCCAGATGCTGCGCCTCGAACAGTCCGCTTCTCGCGCTGCACACTGGCCCAAGACCGCTTACGAGGCGATCTTTCAATCCAACGCTCCGCGGCGCATTGCGCTTGTGGCAACGCGCTTAGAACAAGGACTCTGCGGGTTCGTCATTGCCCGAATTGTGGCTGACGAGTGTGAACTCGAAAACATCGTCGTCGACCCGGCTGAGATCAGACAAGGAATCGGATCACTCTTGCTGCAGGAACTCAGCGGGATCGCACGCACCCGCGGAATTCATCGCATCTTCCTGGAAGTTCGCGAGTCAAACTCGGCCGCTCGCGAGCTCTACGAAAAAGGGGGATTCGCACGGGATGGCGAACGCAGCGCCTATTACTCGGATCCGGTCGAAAAGGCGATTTTGTACGCGCGGCGGCTGTAAACTGCCCTGATTCCTGTGCAAACAAACCATGTACCTTCTATTACTTGCACATGAACTTTTGTTGAAAATTCCTCGTTGAACCAGTTCTGCTCCCGTGCTAGCCTAGCCTCACAATTTGAATACAGGAGGTCTTGCAGGATGCTAGCCTCTAGAGATCAACTCCTGGCCACGCACGAAGAATTCCGCAAGCTGGCTCAGGAGCACTCATCCTACGAACAACGTCTTTCCTCTCTCACCCACAAGCGGTTCCTAACCGACGACGAAAAGCTAGAAGAAGTCAGGCTAAAGAAGCTGAAGCTGCGCCTCAAGGACCAGATGGAGTCGATTGAGCGGCAGTATCGTGAAGCGGTTCGGCACGGCCAGGTCGCCTAGAAAAACCTCGAGCTGAAGCCCGTCCGGGGACGGTACGGGATTCCTATACCCGGGAGGCGCGTTGAGCGCCTTTTCGTTTTTTCAGCGGAAAATCGACACCCCTAGGTTGGGGGACTTTACGGAAGCCTGACCCTGAGGGGGTATTTTGCAGGGGCACTTCGCTCCGGGACGGGAACAGCCCATTCCGAACCGCTGGGCGCAACCGTCTTTCAAGGGGTTCTCTTAGGGAGACTGACCCGCTTCTGCGGGCCCGTATCAGATTGAAAACAGCCGCGGCGTAGCCGGGCAATTATAATTCCCAAAGCACTCATGGTTCGCGACGGCTACTACTACGGATTCATGCTTCTCGGTGCAGCCGTACTCGTCGGGTGGCTCACCACGCCCGTTTGGGCTGCCATTCCGATGCTGCTGGCCTGCTTCTTCCTGTGGTTCTTCCGAGATCCGGAACGCGCGATTCCATCTGGACCGGGCGTGATCGTTGCTCCTGCGGATGGCAAAGTGACCGCCATCATGCCCGCAACCTGGAATGGCAAGGGATACCTACGCATCAGCATCTTCCTGAACGTATTCAATGTCCATGTGAACCGGTCGCCGATGGGCGGCGTAATTCGCAGCGCTCAGTATCAGGAAGGGAAGTTTCTGAATGCGATGAACGAAGCCTGTGCCGACCTCAATGAGCAGAACACGGTGACGGTTGAGGCCGAAGGACACATGATTATCTTTAAGCAGATTGCCGGACTGCTGGCGCGTCGGGTTGTGTTTACCAAGAAAGTAGGCGACACGGTAGGCCGCGGCGAGCGCATTGGCCTGATGAAGTTCAGTTCTCGCATGGACGTGTTTCTCGATCGGTCGGCGGCCGTTCAAGTCAAAGCCGGCGATCATGTGAAAGGCGGATCGTCAATTTTGGCATTTCTGAGCGGCGAATCGAAGCTCTCCGGCAAAGCACCAAAGGGTCAAGTCGCTCAGGGGGCGAGGTGATGAAAAACTCAATCGAGCACTCTCCGGGCCGTCGCGTGGGAGATCCGAGGCCCCGTCGCATGCGCCGAGGGATGTACATTCTGCCTTCGATGTTCACGGCGGCAAATGTCCTGCTTGGGTTCTTTGCGATTCTCCAGGTGATTCATGGCACGATTGCGCATGCGATTGCGCTCGCAACCCACACTGCAGCACAAGGATCGCCGCACTTTGACAATGCAGCCAAGGCGATCGGATTTGCGGTTCTGTTCGATGGGCTCGATGGCCGCATTGCGCGAATGACGGGCACGACCAGCGATTTCGGGCGCGAATTGGATTCGCTTGCCGACGTTATTACATTCGGCATTGCACCCGCACTGCTTGCCTGGGCGTGGGGCTTCGGAGAAATCAGCAACGGAAGCCCGGATGCTGATCTGATCGTCACCCTTGGACGAGCCGGCGCGGTGGCTGCGTTTCTGTTTCTGATCGCCGGAGCGAGCCGGTTAGCCCGCTTCAATATCTCCGTGAATCCGCAGCCCTCGAATCCGGGAAGGCCGGGGAAAAAGTATTTTGTGGGCATGCCGATTCCAGCGGGAGCGGGCGTGATTGCGGCGGTGGTGCACTACTTTGGAGGCGATCCGCTGGACCGTTGGCCTTTGACGCTTCTGTGGCTCGTGATCATCGTAGCCGTGGCGTACCTGATGGTGAGCACCTGGCGTTTTTATAGTTTTAAGGACATCAACTTCAACGCTCGCCAGCCGGCACGACTTGTGGTGGTGCTGGGGCTGCTGGTCGCTGCAATCATCTGGTTTTCTAGACCGGTGCTATTTGTGATCGCCCTGACTTATATGCTGTCGGGTATTTTCTGGCGTTTGCACTGGCTCTTCCGCCGCAAACGGAATCCCCCGCCACCTCCTTACACGGAAGCGTCGCAACCCTCATGACAACCAATGTCAAATCCGCAGGTTCGACGACTTCGAAGTCGGCGCAGGGGTTCTACCGCGTGGCAATCGTGGGGGCGGGCTCGCTGAAAGGCAAGGAAGTCGCTGAGGTCCTGGAGCAACGCAATTTTCCTGCGGCCGATGTGAAGTTGCTGGATGACGACGAATCGCTCGGCCAGCTCGAGGCCATGAAGGACGAGATTACCTTTATCCAAAGCGTTCGCTCCGAGCAGTTCGACAAGATCGACTTTACTTTTTTCTCTTCTGACGCGGAATGCACGCGGCAAAATTTCAGGCAGGTTCAGGCTGCTGGCAGTGCCATCGTGGATCTTTCGTACGCGCTCGAGAATGAGCCCGGCGCCACCATTCGAGCGCCATGGGTGCAACGCGAGTTGGGACAAGTTAACGCGCTTGATCTGCAGCCTGGGCCAGCGGTCGTTGCCCATCCCGCAGCCCTGGTGCTGGCATTGCTTTTGGAGCGCCTGAGATCCGCATCGCCGGTCACCAAGGTTGTGGCTACCGTGCTCCAGCCAGCTTCTGAGCACGGGCAAAAGGGGATGGATGAGCTGCACGAGCAAACCGTCAGCCTGCTTTCGTTCCAGCAGTTGCCGAAAAAGCACTTTGACGTGCAGGTCGCGTTCAATTTGGTCGCGCGATACGGGGAGCAGGCATCTTCTACGCTGGTTTCAGTGAGTGACAGGGTGGTGAATCATTACCAGAAGATTGCGCCCAAGCAGAGCCCGGTTCCATCCGTCATCGTTTTGCAGGCTCCAACCTTCCACGGCTATACGGTTTCGCTGCATGTGGAGCTTTCCGGCGCCGCAGACGTTCAGGAACTCACGAAAGCGCTCGCCGGAGAGCACGTCTTGCTTGTACCCGGATCGCAGGAGGCGCCCAGTAACGTCAACGCCGCCGGGCAGGGCGAAATCCTGGTATCGGTGACCCCGGACGTTTCAAACGCAAACTCTGCGTGGCTTTGGATTGCCTTTGACAATCTAAGACTGTCGGCAACTACGGCCGTCGAGTGCGCCGAGGCTATGGCTGCCTCACGTCCTCGGGGGCAAGTGCAATGAGCGAGAGCTCCTGGGCGCGTGCGATGTCCTCCCCGGTTGCGTACGGGAGGCGTCTTAGCGATGGAATCCCACCTAGAATCGCTTTCGTACTTGCGCTCTGTGCCAGCTTCTCAGCCTGCGGATATCACACCGCCGGGCACGCGAACCTTTTGCCGTCTGATTTGCGCACGATTGCCATTCCTGCATTCCTGAATCAGACGCAGACTTACAAGATTGAGCAGACGCTTACGGAGAGTGTGGTGCAGGAGTTTGTGACCCGGACTAGCTACCACATAACCTCCGACCCCAAGTCGGCAGACGCCACACTCCACGGAATCGTTCTCTCCACCTACACGAACCCTCTCACCTATGACACAAAGACCGGCCGCGCGTCCAGCATTCTGGTCATCGTCAGCCTGAGCGTGTCTTTGAAGGACCGGCAGGGAAGAGTGCTCTATCAGAACCCTTCGTACACCTTTCGCGAGCAGTACCAAGTATCACAGGAGCTGAGCAGTTTTTTTGAAGAAGGCTCGCCGGCGTTTCAACGCCTATCGAAGGATTTCGCACGGACCCTGGTTTCGAACCTGCTGGAGGCATTCTGATGCGGGCCTTTGCTCAGGCCGAGAAGTTCGTCTCCGAGGTTGAAGGTCGCAAACTCCGTCCGGTGTACGTGTTTATTGGTGACGAAGCATTTTTCCGGAAGAAATGCCGCGACGCCATCCTGCGGTCCTTGGTCCCCGATGATCTACGCGAGTTCAGCCTTTACGAATTCGATCTTGCGGAAACCGATCTCGCTGAAATACTCGACCGAGCGCGCACGCCCTCACTCATGGCGCCATTCCAAGTGTTTTTCGTGCGTGGAGTGAAGCACCTGTTTGGACGGGGCTCCAATGAGGACAAGTTGAACAGCATCGAGGCCTATGCAAAGGACCCGAATCCGGATGCGGTTCTGATCTTCGTGGCTGATCACATCAGCATTCCTGCCGACGTCCGGCGCATGGACTTGACCGATAAGGAGCGTTATGAGCGCATTCGCGAAGCCATGGGCAAGTACGCTGCCATTATCGAACTAGGTCGAGTCGAAGAAGGCGACGCGGTCCGCTGGATCCAGGAGCACTGCGGCACGCGCGAGGCGAAGATCGATCCCGATGCCGCACGCGAATTGGTTGATTCGCTCGGGGGCGACATGATGATGATTTCCAACGAGCTGGAAAAACTCATGTTGTATGTGGGAGAGAAGAAGAGGATCACGCTGGGTGATGTAGAGACCATGGTGCTCGCGGCGAAACAGCGATCCCTGTACGAGCTGACCGATGCCATCTCCGCCCGGGAAAGAACTCGCGCTCTGGAGGTGCTCGATGCGATTCTTTCCACTGGCGAAGGTGAAGAAGCGGCCATCGGGCATCTCTATATGCTGGCGAAAACTTTCCGCCAGATGCTCGTGATTCTCGAGCGCAATGTTCGCGATCAACGCATGCTCTGGGCGGCACTGTGGCAGGGATTTCGGGTTCCGCCGTTTGCCGCAGACGACATCATTCGTCAGGCGCGACGCTACAAATCAAAGCGAGAACTTACACGTGCCATCCGCTTGGTCGCGAAAGCGGATTTGGCTTTGCGGAGCAATCCGCCTAGCAAGCGCCTTGTCCTCGAGAAACTCATCCTCGATCTCACCGCCGAGGCCAAACCCGAGCCTGAGTGGATGCAGGAAGAGCTGGGAGTATAGGCGATGAACTCTTGACGCCCATCGATGATCGCCAACGCGAGCAAGATGATGTGAGCGGGGACTCTCGGAGCTGCAGCAAGCGCCGTGAACGGGTCTATCTGGGCGCTTCATTGCGACTGACAGTCGAGGCATTGGTTGGAGGCAGCGAAAACGTAAGAGGCGATCAGAATTTACCTTCATCCGCCGACGGTCCGTAAATCGAAGGTACCGAGGCACCGGTCAGCCGAAGGTAAACCGTCAGCTGACCGCGATGGTGTGCCAGGTGCGTGAAGGTATCCTGAATAACGACGTAGCGCGGTGTTTCACTGATGATGTGTTCACCAGCCCGTAAGCGCCAATTGGTCATCAGGTGATCGTCGTTCGTGCCCGCCAAAGCTCTGCGTGCTTTCTCGAGACTTCGATCAAAGGCTTCGACCAGTTCTCGAGTGCTACCAAACTCTTCCGTTCTGTAGGCATGCGGGGCTTTGAAATCGATTTCGTCATCTTTAATCATCGCTTCAATCCAACCCGGCATGGTTGCAACCAGCGCAGCCAAATATCCAAGTGTCATCGATTTTTCGTGGGGTTTCCAGTCATTCCGTCCCTCCGGTACGCGCGCCACTGAGTTGCGCGTCGCCGCTACTTCTCGTTCCAGTTCCGCCAAGAACAGATCTGTGAGCTTCATTGGGGAGTTCCTTTCCTAGTCAGCGTTCGAATTTTCAAAGAAAAACTGACATTAGAACTCGATATATGACAGCCTATGTCATAATTAGAAATTAATTCTAGCCAGCATGAAAGGGGCAGAGTAGTCCGAAAAAACTCCCCCTCAGAGGACATCCTTTCGACTCCTCGGTCCGGTTGGGCGGACTGGGGAAGCTTAGGCCCTCGGGAGAGAAGCGCTTTAGCACGTGACTACTACCCACAATGAGAGCCGACCGCTTATTGTCGATCCTTCTTTTGTTGCAGTCGCGCGGGCAGTTGAGCGGCCGGGAGTTGGCGGAACGATTGGAGGTTTCAGAGCGCACCCTGCACCGCGACATGGACGCCTTGAGCGCAGCCGGCGTGCCGGTATTTGCTCTGCGTGGTCGAAAGGGCGGGTGGCAACTTGAGGAAAACTGGCGTACGCAGGTCCCGGGACTCGATGAGGCAGAGTTACGAGCGTTGTTGATGGCTCAGCCGCGGATTCTTGGCGATCGCAAGCTGGCCGCGGCTGCGGAGAGAGCTCTTGGTAAGCTGATGGCCTCACTGCCGGTGCCCCTGCGAGCCCGAGCCGAATCCATGCGCCAGCGGTTATACATCGACACCACAGGCTGGTTTGGGGGAACCGAGGATCTCTCAATGCTGCCCATCGTGCAAGAAGCTGTCGCGCGGGACCGTAAGCTCAAGATTCGTTACTCCAATCGTCGGAGCCGATTCGAGCCTGTGTCCCTGGCTGATCCAGGGGGCGCCTCATCGGAGCGTATCATCGATCCACTCGGTTTGGTGGCGAAGGGGAGCACGTGGTACTTGGTCGCGAACACCGGGAGTGGCTTTCGCACCTTTCGCCTGTCTCGAATTCAGAACGCTTTGTTGTTGGATGTCTCATGCGAGCGACCGGCGAACTTCGACCTCGAATCTCACTGGAGGTCCGCAACCGAGGATTTCTTGAAGAATTCCCCCCGATTTGAGGCTATCCTCCGCCTTCATCCCGATGCTGCTCGTGAGATCAGAACCTGGCGTATGGCGGCGGAGTCGACGCCAGATACACGCAATTCACCCCGTGACGGTTGGAGCACTCTACGGGTGCAGTTCGAGGACGAGTACCATGCCGCCTTCGTCGCTCGCGCATTCGGAGCGAGAGCCGAAGTTGTCGCTCCCGCAGCGCTGCGAAATCGCTTAAGGAGTGAACTAGAGGCCAGCCTATGGCAGTACGAGAGTACGAGTGGCAGTCACGTCTAAACATCAGTTGAAAACTCTTGGTGTACACCGTATCGTAACGATTGTCGTCACAGAGCCTTTATGACTTTGCTGGAGGGGAGCAGGGTCGGCAGGCCAAGCAAGTACAGGGAGATCGGCGATGGAAAACAAGCCGGCGACGCAGAATATCCAGGACACTTTCCTCAATGCAGCGCGGAAAGAACGGAGCAGCATTACCCTTTACCTGATGAGCGGGGTCAAACTGACAGGCCGGATTCGCTCGTTCGACAAGTACTCCGTTGTGCTTGAGACCAACAATCAGGAGCAGTTGATTTTTAAGCATGCGATCTCGACCGTGGCTGTGGCTAAGGCGCACGGATTCTCGGAGAAGCCGCGCGTGGTGAGCCCCGCTCCTGCTTCTGAGTCAGGGGAATCATCCGCCGCCTCTGGCACGGAAGGATAAGTGAGATTGAGCAGTTCTGAATTGCGCGTCTTGCGAGCTCAGGATAAGACGGGTGGTGCGGCTAAGGCCTCCCGTTTCTTGCAGCCAGGAGGAAATCGTCGCGCCCTGCCTCCTGGTATGCGCCAGGAACGTGCGTTCTTGGTCGGAATTGATTACCGTCCATCGCGTCGAGACCAGCGACTCACGAGCGGTGTACAGGCTGCTCGCGATGCTGCGGCACCTTCGCGTCCGGGTTCCCAGCCAACCTTCAGTGCGGAAGAGTCGCTCGACGAACTGCGCGACCTCGCGATCAGTGCGGGTGCGGAAATTGTCGGCGAAATGCTGCAACATCGCGATAAGCCGGACCCTGCCACGCTCATAGGAAAAGGCAAGCTGGAAGAAATCGCTGGCGCGGCTGCATCCGCTGATGCTGACTTGCTGCTTTTCGACCACGATCTCACGGCTTCTCAGCAGCGCAATATTGAGAAAGTGGTGAACGCTCGCGTGATTGATCGCACGCAGCTCATTCTCGATATTTTTGCCACTCATGCTCGCACGCGGGAAGGCCAACTTCAAGTCGAACTTGCGCAACTGGAATACATGCTGCCCCGGCTTGCCGGACGGGGTATCGAAATGTCCCAGCTTGGCGGCGGCATCGGAACCAGAGGACCGGGCGAGACCCAGTTGGAGACAGATCGCCGTAAAATCAATCGTCGCATTCGGCATCTGCAGCAACAAATTGAAAACGTGCGGCGGATTCGCTCCCAGCAACGCCAGCGGCGCGAGTCGGTGCCGGTTGCTACCGTCGCGCTCGTGGGGTATACCAATGCAGGGAAATCCACGTTGTTTAATGCGCTGACCAAAGCGACGGTGCTTGAATCTCCGCGGATGTTCGCGACGCTCGACCCGACCCTGCGATCGGTCGCCTTGCCCTCGAAGCGCAAGATTCTTCTGTCGGACACGGTAGGGTTCATTCGCAATCTGCCCCACACCTTGGTGTCATCGTTTCGAGCCACCCTGGAAGAAGTGCAAAGGGCAGCGTTGATCCTGCACGTCTCCGATGCGAGTAGCCCTTTATCGGCAGAGCAGGATGCTCAGGTCGATCAGGTCTTGAAGGAACTGGAAGTAGCAAATAAGCTGACTCTGCACGTGAAGAACAAGGTCGACCTGTTGCCGTCGAAGCAGCGGGACAGTTTGCGCGACGACCCTCAGACGGTTCATGTCTCTGCGGTAAGGGCAATCGGTCTCACGACACTGCTGGACCGAATCGATCAAATGCTCTCGGAAGATGCGCCCAGCCGAGTTCGTCTGCACATCCCACAGAAAGAAGGCAAAGCGCTCGCCATACTCGAGGCCCGCGCGCGAATCTACGTCCGCAAATATCGCGATGGCGCGGTCGAGCTTGAGGCCGAGGTGCCAGAGTCATTGGCACGAAGAATGAAGGAGTGGGTGGTGGGTTAGGAGTTTTCCGTTGAGCATTTCGACAAAGTGACGGGCTCCCCGTAGTCCTATCGCCTCCGTCTCACGTTCTCAGATCAACAAGTGGATCGCTCGCTCGCCTCTGACCGGGGTTAGCTCTCTCTCTTCAGCACACAAAACAGGCAGCCTTCAAACTTCAAATCATTCCTGTCTGCAGGATTCGCGACTGCAGACACCCAGACGACCAACCAGACGATTGTTTCTTCGGCAATCTCGGAACTGGAACGGGCTGAGTAAAAACTTAAATGGGCCAGCCGCCAGGAAGCGGTGACATTTCCTGGCTACCGGCCCATTCGATCCTGAAGTGGATCGGAGGTGATACCTCTATGCTAGACCCGTTACTGACGATGTCAAGGGCATTCCTGAGTTCCTGCCCTTGCGAAAGTTAGTCCATCGCCTCAGATGCTTGAAAAATAGTGTTTTTGGCTACCCCTTTGGCATGAACCTTTCGCAGCCCTGGTTCCGCGCGGTCGCTGGCCGGGGGTGGTTCGGAGACGACTCTTCTGGGGGCTGAAGACTGGGTACTAAAGTAATCGGCAATTTACCCGCTAGCACTTTCCTACAATCGCGTGAGACTCTGAACTCATCTAAGTGTTTAAGTACCCCAGGTGAGAACATGGATCGGAAAATTCAAAACGGCGCTTCCCAGTTTCCTGAGATTCAGCAGTCCCAGACGGAACAAAACGTCGAATTGTGGGAGCCGCCGTTCGACCGCTGGCTCAAACTGACCGATGATCTCCTGCGCGACTGGCCACATGGCGGGACGAATTATCAAGAGCGCAGATTCTGAGCTCTGAGCTCTCTGCCTCTCGATGTGAAAGTTCTGACTGCCTCCAACTCCAGTCTTTGCCTGTTCTTACGTTAGTAACACGAACAGGTCCGTATTACACAATTATTACCCACCACCTCAGGTCCCGCTGCTAGCTTAAAAAGACGCACCTCAAGGAAAGGCTCGTGGGGATGAAACTTCAGATCGAAGCGCTGGAACGCACTCGACACGACGACAAAATCAATTGGGTCACAGCCGGGTTTATGTTTGCGTTCCATGTGGGCGCACTGGCAGCAGTTTTCTTTTTTACCTGGAAGGCATTGTTGGTTTCCATGTTCCTTTGGTGGGTTTCAGGAAGCCTGGGCATCGGAATGGGCTATCATCGGCTGCTTACCCATCGCGGGTACAAGACGCCAAAGTGGGTGGAATACTTTCTAACCACCTGCGGGACCATCGCGCTGGAAGGCGGCCCGATCTTTTGGGTGGCGACGCATCGCATACATCACCAATTCTCCGACAAAGACGGCGACCCGCATTCGCCGGTGGACGGTAAGTGGTGGGCCCACATGGGATGGATTCTCATGGGGAAGAGCCTTCACCAGGACACGAAGACCCTTACGCGTTACGTGCCCGACTTGGCTAAGTCGAAGTTTCATCTGTGGATGACGAAGTATCACTATGTTCCGGTAATTGCAGTAGGTCTCGCGCTTTTGGCCATCGGTGGCATGCCATTCCTGATGTGGGGACTCTTTTTCCGCACCGTGATTGGGCTGCACGCGACTTGGCTCGTCAACTCCGCTACTCACAGCTGGGGTTCGCGCCGTTTTGTGACTCGCGACCTCTCCACCAACAGCTGGTGGGTGGCGATCTTCACCTTTGGCGAAGGATGGCACAACAATCATCATGCGCATCCGGTTTCCGCTCGCCATGGTTTGAAGTGGTACGAGGTTGACTTGAACTGGTACGGCATCTGGGCCTTGAAGAAGTTGGGATTGGCTCGCCACGTCTATCGCGTCAAGCTCTCTGAACTGAACGAGCTCGAGCGCGAGAAGCTGGTGCCAGTCGAGCCCGAGCCGGTTTCGGTGTAGCTGTAAGCGGCTTCGAGAAAGGGTTCTGTTGTCGCAGAGAGTTTCGTCCGCGCTCCTCGGAAAAGCGGGCTCCGTTGGTCCAGACGACCGGACAGGCGGAGCCCGCTTCTTTTTCCTGTCTACGCGCTACAATTTCTGGATGCGCATCAGTCGACGCGCGAAGATCGCCTTTTTCCTGACCCTGGGTGTTTTGCTGGCCGCTGCCTCGGTGGCGGTGGGCTTCGGCTGGACCATTCTGAACTGGCAGCATGACGTAAAAGTGCTCCTGGGGGTTTTGTTCTTCGGTGCCATCGCCACGGGGCTGGTACTGAATACGGGATTCCTCGTCCGCGAGATTCGGAAGAACGAGCAGCACGACAGTTTCATCAATGCCGTGACCCACGAACTGAAGACCCCCATCGCGTCCATTCGTCTTTACCTGCAAACGCTTGAACATCGCGAAGTTGCGGATGCTCAAAGGCGGGAGTTCTATCGCCTGATGCTGGATGACGCTGACCGGCTGATGAACACCGTCGAGCAGGTGCTCAAGGCGGGGCGTGCAGGTCCGCACAAACGGGAGCGCATCAGTTTGGACTTCCGAGACTTGGTGGGCCAGTGCGTTGAGCGTACGCGAAACAGTTACCATCTTCAGCCGGAAGCTCTTCGCTTCGAATTCACAGGGAACGGCAGCGGCTCCGAAATCAGCGGCGATCCCGAAGAACTTCAAACTGCCGTATCGAATCTCCTCGATAATGCAGTGAAGTATTCCGGTTCCAAGGTGGATGTCTCCGTGCGCCTAACTTCGGGCGACTCTCGGCAGCTTCAGTTGAGCGTTGCCGACCATGGAGTCGGAATTCCTCCCGGTGAACTGAAGAGCATCTTCAAGCGCTTTTACCGCGTTCCCAGGCGTGCCTTGCCCCAGGTACGGGGCACGGGCCTAGGCCTGTTCCTGGTGCGCACCATCGCGAAACGTCACGGGGGGCGGGTCTTCGCGGAGAGCGCCGGGGAAGGACGGGGAACAACGGTAACCCTCGAACTACCAAGGAACCCATCATGAGCCGCGTACTCATCGTGGAAGACGAAGCCCACCTTGCCGATGGGTTGCAGTTCAACATCCAAGCTGAGGGGCACTCTGCACGGGTTGCGTCGGATGGCGACGCGGCCATCAACATCCTTCTGCAACAACAAGAGCCTTTTGACGCGATGGTTCTCGATGTCATGCTTCCCGGGAAAGATGGGTTTGCGGTGGCTGCCGAGCTCCGCGCTGCCAAGAACTTCATTCCAATTCTGATGTTGACCGCGCGTGGGCGTCCGGAAGACGTGTTGAAGGGATTTGCTTCCGGGGCTGATGATTATTTGGCCAAACCGTTCGAGCTCCCCATCCTGTTGGCCCGGCTGCAAGGTTTGCTACGCCGGGGCGAGTGGATGAGTCAGGCGGTCGTTTCGCAGGCGACGGCGTCGACCGGTCCTGGGGATGGAAATCCATCCGCAGAAAACGAGTTTGGTACGTTTTCGTTTGCTGGACGCATGATCGATTTCGGCAACCTGGAATTGCGTGCCGGGAAGACGACGACCCATCTTACGTTGATGGAGTCCGAACTATTGCGTCACTTAGTTCGCAATCGCGGAAGGGTAGTCTCTCGTAAATCCATCCTGGAAGAAGTCTGGGGTTTACGGGAAGATACTGACACCAGGGCCATCGACAATTTCATCGTTCGCTTGCGAAGGTATTTGGAAGATAATCCTTCGCGCCCTAGACACTTGCTCACGGTGCGCGGCGTAGGCTACAGATTTGAGACTGACGCGGACTAGCCTGACGGGTTGAGTTCCTAGTGCCGAGAAGCCGACGATCCTGCTGCCAGATCGCGGAGAACGCTCAGGAACGAAGCGGTTGTCTCCTCACCCGATAATGCGTCGAGCGGAATGGTGGCGGTGAGATTGGGGGATTCCTGGCGAAACCGAACGGTTAGGAGATTGTGACCACGACTGGTCATCAGCGTGTTCACCAGAGGCGTGAGTTCGTCAGCCCACTCGGTTCGAGTCGTGAGAACCACCGGGCCGGGGCGAGAGATTGTCCAGTTCCGGGTACTGGTTGAGATTTCCTTGGGTTTCTGAGTCAGCCAGCGGTGGCGTGAAATCTCCAAATTAAACCCCGGGTAATCGTCCAAATCGGCTTCAAAAGTTACCGTCTCACGCTGGCGTCGCCACAGGCAGAGCAGCCATTGAACCAACAGGGGTCGAGGAAGTAGCCGGATGGTAACTCTTGCATTTTCAAACCAGTGCGAGGCAAAACTCAAGTGAGCCTGCAGGCAGCTGCGGGTCAGCCACTGGCTTTGCAGCAGTCGTCCGCGGGAGGAGCACGCGGCTTCAACCCAGCGCAACACCAAAGCGCCCTTGCGACGGTTATATCGCGTGAAAATCAGGAACCACAGGACGTCAACAATGGTGGCGCACAGCGCGGCTATGACGATGAGACGCACCACAAACCCCTCAGATGCGAATGGTACGACGTAGGGTGCTGCACCCGCAAGATATTCATTCAACTTTTTGATATTTTTCCAGAGCTGCTTTAAGTCATTGTCTGGCATGTAGTTCTGACTCTACACTTCCAGTTTGCGTGACAAGCTCTGCCGTGCGATTCGCCATTCGAAATTACCGGGCCGAGGATTTCTCGACATTACTCGCGATCGACCAGTCTTGCTTTCAGCCGGGAATCGCGTATTCGGCCTTCGAGCTGAAGACCTATATCGAACGCCGGACGGCGTTCACGTTCGTGGCGGAGGAAAGAACCGAGAGGGAGGATTCGAGGGCTGCGATAGCCCCGAAAGAGCCAAGGATCGTAGGCTTCCTCGTCGGGGAGCGTTCTCGCACGAGCGGCCATATCATCACCATCGACGTCGTTCTAGAAGCGCGTCGACACAAGGTTGGGTCAGCTCTGTTGGAACTCGCGGAGAAGCAATTGCGGCTCTGGAACTGTGCAGTCATTCGATTGGAAACTGCTGTGGACAATGTCTCAGCCCTCTCGTTCTATAAGCGCCATGGCTATCACGTGATACAAACCATACCTCGCTATTATTCGACCGGCGTGGACGCCTTGCTGCTGCAAAAGGATTTGCTTTCACCGGCTCCATCCAGCTAACTTGCTCGAATGAGAGTTGCCATACAAGGGGAGCTCGGATCATTCAGCCACGAGGCTGCACGCCGCATGGTACCCGGTTGCACGCTGCTGCCGTGTGCGCGATCGGCTGAGGTGTTCGATCATCTTGAAGCTGGCGATGTGCCGGTAGCGGTGATTCCCATCGAAAACACACTGGCTGGGACGGTGACCGAGCACGCCGATCTGTTATTGGCCCGCGATGTTTTTATTCAACGAGAATTTCACCTGCGTATCATCCACAACTTGATCTGCCGGAAAGGGGTCAAGAGGGCTGATCTAAAACGGGCATTGTCACATCCGGTCGCTCTTGATCAGTGCCGGGATTTTTTCAAGAAGAACCCTCGTATTCAGCCGACGCCGTTTTACGATACGGCCGGAAGTGTGAAGCACGTGGTGCAGACCGGAGCAGCTGACGCGGCAGGAATCGCCAGCAAACACGCCGCCACTGTCTACAAAGCGCGCATTCTCGCCGCCGGTATCGAGGATGACAAGCGCAACTTCACGCGCTTTTTCCTGCTGCGACGGGGAAAGCAGAAACGCATTCTACGTGGAGCGAACAAGACCTCCATCGTGTTTGGGCTGAAGAACGTGCCCGGCGCTCTTTATAAGGCCTTGCGGGTTTTCGCCGATCGCGACGTTAGTCTCAGCAAGATCGAATCGCGTCCCATGCGCGGGCGCCCTTGGGAATATGTCTTCTACGCAGATTTCCTTCGCGGAGACGACAAACTGGCGCGAGGTGCTTTGCTGCAACTCAGGGCGGTGGTGGACATGGTGAAGGTGCTCGGAATCTATCCGGCGGCTTAGCTTTTTCGGCTTAGACGGGAAGAATTCTTTCACCGGCGGCCCGCTCAGGATCCATCTTCGGATCGCGCGGGTCGCCGCTATACGACTGACATCTCCTTCTGAATCTCTTCGAGAGACACACCTTTGGTCTCAGGATAAGCGACGAGAACGACGAAGAACTGAATCACTGTGATTGCGCCGAAGAAGACAAAGGGCAAGGGCTTCGACCACTTTGCCACCTCCGGAAACCCCAGCGAAATCAGTGCCGCACAGATCCAGTGGGTGAAGCTGCCAAGGCTTTGACCCTTAGCGCGAACTCGATTGGGAAAAACTTCGCTGATGTAGACCCAGATGACCGCTCCCTGCGAAAAGGCGAAGAAAGCGATGTAGATGACAAGCAGCCAGATGAGCAGTTCCGGCCGCCTGCCACTCGCAAAGATGCTCGCCACTCCGGCAAGACAAACCGAGGTTCCGACTGCGCCAATGAGCAGGAGCCTCTTCCGCCCGAACTTGTCGATCACCGACATAGCCACCATGGTGAAGATTAGGTTCGTGACGCCGACCAGCACCGCTTGCAAGCTGGAGGAGACTTTGCTGAAGCCGGCCCCGGCAAAAATGTCGTTGAGGTAATAAAGAATCGCGTTGATGCCGGAAAACTGATTGAAAAAAGCGATCGAAACCGCCAGAAAAAGCGGGAACCGGTGCTTGCGAGAAAACAGTGGCTCGTCAGCGTGGCCGTGCTCGGCATCGATCGAGGCCGAGATCTCCTGAAGTTGCTGAACGTAATTCGTCTCTCCCGTCGCCTTCAACACTTCCATTGCTTCAGCAGTACGCTGCTTTTTCACTAGCCAGCGCGGGCTGCGGGGAATAAAAAACAGCATCACAAAGAAGAAGGCGGCTGGAAGAGCCGTTACCCCCAGATCCCAGCGCCATTCCGCGGCTCCCAGGGTGAGTTGGCCGATCAGGTAGTTGGATAGGTACGCGATTAAGATTCCGAAGACGATGTTGAACTGAAAGAAGCCGACCAGTCTCCCGCGCCAAGAAGCGGGAGCGATTTCCGCGATGTACATCGGACCGAGAACCGAAGATCCCCCAATCGCCAGGCCGCAGATAAAACGAAAGACGACGAGTGCGGTCCAGCTCCAGGCTGCGGCGCAGCCCAGGGCGGAGACCATATAGAGCACAGCCATTCCCCGTAGGCTGTCGCGCCTTCCGTACTTATCGCCAGGAATTCCGGCGAGCAAAGAGCCAACGACTGTTCCCCACAAGGCTGCAGAAACCGTAAAACCCTTGAGCCATGGCGACAGATTGTAAGTAGCGGTGAGCCCACTGGTGGTCCCCGAGATCACCACCGTGTCGAACCCGAACAGCAGGCCGCCGAGAGCAGCAACGATGGTGCTTTTGGCCAAGAATGGGTTGAGCTTCAAAGTTCCTCCGGGAACAGATTGTCAGCCAGGCACAATCAAACATGAAGGACACCAAGGTACACGAAGGGAAGCCCATAGCAAAGATGAGGACGTGCTGAGCCGGCGCCGCGAAGCTGAGTCGATGAAATGAATCTGTCCGGATGTTACCAACGAGCCTTTTGCGGCAACCTTCGTTTTCCGCAAACTTGCCCTCGAGGTTTAGAATCCAAATGCTTTCGAAACAATGTGGGTTGAATCGTCGGAAGAGCGCCCTGCATCAAACTTGAGTACTTTGCACTCAAGTTTACTTTTTGATCAGATCGTAGCCCTTGTGGCTGCATTGTGAGAACAAAATGTCCGCTGATAACAGACCACTTCCAGTTCTACCCGTGCGCGATACGGTGCTTTTTCCCCATGCGGTCCTCCCGCTGACGGTCGGTCGTGAGAGCTCAGTCCAGCTCATCAACTCGTTGGGGGAAGACAAGACCATCGTTGTGGTCGCGCAGCGTGAGGCGCGTGTGGATTCACCGCAGCCCACTGATCTTTATACCGTCGGCAGCCTGGCGGTCGTGCACAAAGTAGTGAAGATGCCGAACCAGAGTCTGTTTGTGTTTGCCGAAGGGCTCGAGCGGGTTAGGCTTTCCGAATTCACTCAGCTTGCGCCCTACATGATGGCAAGGGTCGAAACCGTTCCAGAGGCTATTCCGCCGAAAACCTCCGAAGTCGAAGCCCTGCAGCGCAACGTGCTTACGCTGTTTCAGCAGATTGTTGCCGGTTCGCCGACCTTGTCGGACGAGCTGTCGACCGTCGCGATGAATATTGAAGAGCCCGGGCGTTTGGTGGACTTTATTGCTTCATCTCTGCCGTCTCTCTCAACCGCCGATAAGCAGGACACGCTTGAGACGTCCGATGTCCGGGTGCGCCTAGAGAAAGTCAATCAGCACTTGGCGAAGGAACTCGAAGTCCAGCAGTTACGCAACAAAATTCAGTCCGAAGTGCAGGACCGAGTCCAGCAGAGCCAGCGCGAGTACTACCTGCGCGAGCAGATGAAGGCAATCCAGAAAGAGCTGGGCGAGCAGGACGAAGGCCAACGCGATACCGAAGAGCTTCGCCAGAAGATTGAAAACGCCGGCATGCCGGACGAAGTGAAGAAAGAAGCGCTCAAAGAACTCGGTCGTCTTTCTCGCATGTCTCCGATGGCAGCCGACTATGGTGTCACGCGCAACTACATCGAGTGGCTTGCAGTGCTGCCATGGGCGAAGACCTCAGGCGGCGAGGTCGACATCCCCAAGGCGAAGGAGATTCTCGACACCGATCACTACGATCTGCAGAAGGTTAAGGACCGTATTTTGGACTACCTCTCCGTCCGCCGACTCAAGCCGACCATGAAAGGGCCAATCCTTTGCTTTGTCGGACCTCCGGGTGTCGGCAAAACTTCGCTCGGCCGCTCCATTGCGCGTGCGCTGGGACGCAAGTTTGTTCGCATTTCGCTCGGCGGGGTGCATGACGAAGCGGAAATTCGCGGTCATCGTCGAACCTATATCGGTGCTCTGCCCGGGCAAATCATTCAGGGCATTCGCCGTGCGGAGACGAAAGATCCAGTCTTCATGCTTGATGAAATCGACAAGGTCGGCCGCGACTTCCGTGGAGATCCAGGGTCAGCTCTGCTCGAAGCACTTGATCCGGAGCAGAACTCCACGTTCCGAGACAACTACCTCGACGTGCCGTTCGATTTGTCGAAGGTGTTGTTCATCACGACAGCCAATATGCTCGACCCGATTCCCGAGCCGCTTCGTGACCGCATGGAGATCATTGAGCTGCAGGGCTACACAGAAGAAGAAAAGGTCCACATAGCCTTTCAGTATCTCGTGCCTCGCCAGATCGAGGAGAACGGAATTGCACCTGAGTCCATTGAGTTTCCGCAGGAGTCGATGAGCTATTTGATTCGGCACTACACGCGCGAGGCTGGGGTTCGCAATCTCGAACGCAACATCGGCACAATCTGCCGCAAGCAGGCTCGGCGTATCGCGGAGGGCAAGAACGAGAAGCTTGTGGTTACAGCGGAGATCATTCAGGAATTCCTGGGGGGAATCAAGGTGCGCAGCGAAGGCGAGATTGCCGAGCGCACCAAGCGTGCCGGAGTAGCGGTGGGCTTGGCATGGACCCCAACCGGAGGGGACGTGCTCTTTGTCGAGGCCAATGTGATGAAGGGCAAGGGCGGGTTTACCATGACCGGTCAGATCGGCCAGGTGATGCAGGAATCGATGCAGGCGGCTCTGACCTGGGTGCGGTCGAACGCGTCGCAGCTGGGCATCTCTGAGAACTTCTTCGCGGACCATGACATTCACATCCACGTCCCGGCAGGCGCGATCCCGAAGGATGGACCCTCAGCAGGCGTCACGATGGCGACAGCGTTGGTTTCTCTGCTGAAAGACACTCCAGTCCGACCGCTGACGGCGATGACGGGCGAGATTACCCTCAGCGGGAACGTGTTGCCGGTGGGCGGAATTAAGGAAAAGGTTCTCGCCGCCAAGCGCGCAGGTGTTCACGACGTGATGCTTCCAGCAGAGAACAAAATGAATGTGGACGAGGATCTCACGCCCGAGCAACTGGAGAACCTGCAGGTGCATTATGTGAAGACCATACGTGAGGTCCTAGACCTTGCGCTACCGACCTCGGTTGGCGAAGAGCAGCAGGATTCGGAAGAGCGTGAAAAGGTGCTCGCAGAACAGACCGTCAGCTAAGAATAAACTGGCCTCGAAGATACGCCACGCGCAGGCCCGCGGGTTTTTTCGCCCTGATAAGCCGGTCAGGCTTTCACTGGATCGTCCCATTCTGAATCGCAAACCGCTGAGTCCGCTCCAAGAACTCCGGTGCCCTAGGAATGGGGCATCTTAGGCGCGACCGCGCGGAATAAGGAAAAGCGGAATAGGAAGAAAAAGGCGGGGAGCACAACGGCCCAGGCAACATAAAACACCCAGTCTGAGGGCCCGGAATGTCCTGCCAATTCCATGTGAAGGATGGGTTCAAGGCGCCAAAGAATTGGGGTGGACATCATGGCGAGAATCCAGCCGAGTGGAATCCCAACCACGATCGCAAACGAGCTGGCAAGAAGGTTTCGCTTCATGCTTTTTCGAACTCTATCGTGGGTCGGCAAATCGCAGAAAGCGTCACGGGTACTCTTCAGTGCTAGCCCTTCCTGGGCGCCAGGCTGGCTACTAAGGTCTAACCCGCCTATTTTCAGGGGCATGCCCCTAGGTTGCTAACCAGCACTGATTACCCCCTTGACCGTATGGAACTTGTACACACAAGGCGGGTTTAATCAGGATAGATGAAAAGAGTTTCAGCGGCTAAGGGAGCCGCAGTGAGGAACCTACCATGAACCGACGCACAGGATATCTTGCAGCGCTTGCAGCCATCTTGTTGCTGTTTTCAACGTTGCCTTCCGCCTTCGCGCAGGATGATGATCAAGACCCGCCGGGACGCGCCGGCCGTGTGAGCTATACGAGCGGGACGGTGTCGTTTCAGCCAGGTGGAGAAGGTGACTGGCTGGACGCGATCCCCAACCGGCCTTTGGCCAGCGGCGACAATCTTTGGGCCGACCGCAACTCGCGCGCCGAAGTGCAAGTCGGATCGACTTCGATCCGCCTCGGTTCCGAGACCAGCGTTACATTGTCCGAGATAGATAGCAACGTGACGCAGATCCGCCTTTCGATGGGCACATTGTTCTTCCGCGTCCGCCGGGCAGACAGCGACGACGCATTTGAAGTAGATACTCCGAACCTAGCGTTCAATGTGACTGAACCGGGCGAATACAGAATCGATGTAAATGAAAACGGAGACCAGACCACGGCAATCGTGTGGCATGGATCGGCGGAAGTCACCGGGGGCGGCAGTTCGTACCGCCTCGTCGAGGGGCAGCAAGGAATGTTCAACGGAGTCGACCAGCTGCGCTACGACGTCGGGGAAATCGAGCGAGAGGATGATTTCACTCGCTGGTGCCTGGACCGGGATCGCCGCTATGACCGAGTTCGCAGTGCGCAGTATGTTTCGCCGGAAGTGACCGGCTACGAAGATCTGGATGAATACGGCCGTTGGCGTTATGAGCCGACGTATGGATACGTCTGGACTCCAGTCGGCGTTCCTTCTGGTTGGGCACCCTATCGCTACGGACATTGGGTCTACATTTCACCGTGGGGCTGGACCTGGGTTGAGGACGAACCCTGGGGCTTTGCGCCATTCCACTATGGCCGCTGGGCGTACTTAGGCGGCGGATGGTGCTGGGTTCCCGGACCGGTCGCGGTTCGGCCGGTGTACTCACCCGCTCTGGTTGCATTCGTCGGAGGCCGCGGATTCCACATTGGCGTAGGCGTTGGCGGAGGCGTGGGGTGGTTCCCGCTGGCACCGGGTGAAGTTTATGTCCCGTGGTATCGCACCAGTCCGCGGTACGTGCAAAACGTAAACGTCACCAATACGCGCGTGACCAATATCCAGGTCACGAATGTGTACAACAATGTCACCGTCAATAAAGTCACTAACGTGACCTATATGAATCAGCGGCAAGGTCGCGGTATCACAGTGGTCAATCAGCAGACCTTCGTGAACGCGCAGCCAGTTCGCAACAACGTCCTTCGAGTCGACGCACGCGAAATTCAGCGTGCCCCGGTTACCCATGAAGTTGTCAATGATATTCACCCGCAACGGCAGAGTGTGTTTGGAGCGGCCAAACCGGTTCGCTATGCACCTCCGCAACAGGTGATGGCCCGCCAGGTGATCGCAACCCGGCAACCAGTCGTAGTCAACCGCGTGGCTCCGGTGCAGGGTATTGCTCGTACGAACGTTGCTCCGCCACCTGTCAGAACGGTGCAGGCTGCGCCGCGCGACCAGGTAAAACCGTTTGAGCGGGGCGCTCGTGGCACAACGCCGGGCTTCGGGAATGGGATGAACTCCGGACGCCCAGCATCACCTGACAATCGCGGCAATGGCCCGGATAACCGTGGCAATGCGACGGTGTTCGGCAACCGGGGTGGGAACCCGGATGTGAACAATCAGCAGAATAGGCCGGCAGCGAACGTTCCACGGCCTGGAGGCCAGCGGAACAATGCTCCTCAGCCAGGAGCGATGCCATCGCAGCATGAGGAGAACGCACCTCGTGGGCAGAACTCCTCGGGGAATCAGAATATCCAGGACAATGGAAGGAACAATGGTCCTGAAAACATAAACCGCCCGGCCCCGCCGGTAGCGAACCGTCCTAATGTGGAAGACAATCGTCCGTCCTATGCGCCGGACAACAACAATCGGGGGATGCGGAACGTTCCACGTCCTGGCAGACCGGACCAGCCGCAGAACCGTCCCGATCAGCAGCAGAACCGGCCTGACCAGCCGCAGAACCGGCCAGGTCAGCCGCAGAACCGGCCTGACCAGCCGCAACAGCCCCAGCAGCCCCAGGTGAACCCACAGCCGAACCAGTCGAGGTCGAATATCCGGATCGACAATACTCCGGATCGGCCGAGCACACCTGAGCCTCGCCCGAACTACCGGACGAGCCCAACCGAAGAGCGTCAACCTGCACCGCAGACAAGGAACCAGGCGCCTCCGCAGCAGCGGGACGTTACCCCGCCTCCAGCGCGGACCGCGTCGGAGCGGCCCCCGGAAAACCGGTCCGGACCCACACAAGCGCGGCGTGAGAACAGCCCTCCGCCGCAGCGGGAATCGCGCCCGCAAGAGTCGCATCAGGACAAGGGCGGATCACCCCAGGATCGAGGTCACGGAAAAGAAAAAGATAATCCACCGAACAAGTAGAGCTAGTCTGAGTCAGAGAATGGTTTTGAGCAGCCGCTTCATGGCAGAGCGGCTGCTTTTTTTCTCGGGAGAGATATCTCCTCCAGAAATTCCCGCCAAGCGGCGGCAACATTCCGCCAGTCGAAGACCGAACGGGCTCTTTCCACTCCGGCGTTCCCGAGCCTCTTTCGCTGAGCAGGATCGCTCAAGAGTCCAGATATCTGGGTAGCGAGGGACTCAGTGTTTTCCGGGTCCACAGTCACGCCTCCCGCTCCCAGTACCTCGGGTACCCCGCCGCGATTTGTGCCCACCACAGGCGTCGCACAAGCCATGGCTTCTGCGTTCACCAACCCGAAAGGCTCATGAAACAGGGAAGGACAACTGAAGATGGTTGCTTTCTGGAACCAGGAAGGAAGTTGCTTGTCATGGTGTAGGGATCCGGCGAAGTGAATCTCTGCTCCTGTGCGGGCTTTTATGCGGTTGGCGAGCTGGCGGACCTGGTTTATATAGGGAGTTGCGCGCTCAACGCCGAAACTGACCGAGCCTCCGATTACCAACTTCGCATCCGGGTGATCTTTGAGCACCTTCTCGTAGGCCTGCACCAATTGCAGAACACCCTTTTGCGGGATAAATGAGCCCACAAAGAAAATTGTTCTGGGCTCACGCAAACTCTCATTGGGATAAAAAAGCTCTGTGTTGACTCCGTTGAAAATCAATCTAGTCTTGCAAGCGATCGCGGCTGACTTGAATCGAAACTGATCCCCAATGTAGGTACTGCACACGATAACGGAATCGAGTTCCTCTGCAAGCGCGTCCAGCATTTCCGGGGTCCAATGGCCAAGATGATCATTGTGCAGATGAGAAACGATAAGACCTCTATAGCCAAGGCGGCGTAGCTTCGTCGCCCACTGCGGTCGGTTGTGAATGTGAATGAGGTCGAAAGGGTGCAAACGTCCGATGAGCGCTCGCAACCAAATCTCTTCTTCCCAGCGTCGAAGCAGTGGGACCTGGGAAACACCCAGGCACGCCCGATACCATCCACTGCTTTCATGCGGCATCGGGTACTTGGTCCCGGGATCGGTAGGGAACCCAAATACCACGACTTCAACATCAGGCTGCAGGTGACGATATACCTCGTAGGTCCAGCGAACCATCGCCCCACCGAAATAGACGCTGAACTGTGCCCGCCCTGAAAGCAAAACCGCTACCCGCATCGGCAACTCCTCGGTACGAACCAACAGAGGGATTTGTCGGAATCAAGCTGAGAGCAATGTGGAATACTAGCATTCGAGGGCAACGAGCACGGGGCAGGGTAGCGGTCACGGTACACTGTATGCATCCTTTGCATGCAGATTCGCGTTCTACTTTTCGGGGTGTTAAAGGATGCTGCCGGGCGCAGTTCTGAAGTGATTAGCTTGCCTGAGCCTGCAACAGCCGAGAGCGTGCTTCGTCATTACGAAAAAGTTCTCGCGAACGGGAAAGCTCTTCTGTCGTCGGTGGCGGTTGCGGTGAATCAGGAGTACGCGCCCCCGGAATGTAGGCTGCAAGCGGGAGACGAGGTCGCCCTTTTACCCCCAGTCAGTGGCGGGATGCAAGAACAGCCCTATGTACGGCTCATCCGGGAAGCGATCGTCCCGCACGATATCGTGCCTCGGCTGGAACGACCTGAAGATGGGGCGATTGTGATCTTCGACGGGATCGTGCGGAACAACAGCCGCGGCCGGAGAACCCTTTTTCTTGACTACGAGTCGTACGAAGAAATGGCACTGAAACAACTGCAAGAACTCGCGAGTCAAGCCACGCAGAAGTTCGCGATCCGTAATCTAGCGATTGTGCACCGGCTGGGAAGACTTGAAATTGGGCAGAGTAGCGTTCTGATTGTGGCATTTTCCGCCCATCGCGCCGCCGCCTTCGACGCATGTCGCTGGGTGATCGATCTTCTGAAACGTACCGTTCCCATCTGGAAGAAGGAATATTTCGAAGATGGAGCCGTCTGGGCGGACGGCGAACCATTCCCGGAGGCAATCTCTGCAGGCACAAAACCGGGGAGTGCCGCATCCAAGTGAGTAGCTCTCACATGAGGACCTTTCTTTCCTTGCTCGTGCTGGCCTCGGTTTGCCAGGCCCAGACTCCTACCACTGTGCCCCGACCGCCATGGGCAGGCAGCGGTAAGGCTTCGGGTGCGAATTCGCAATCGACCGACACGGCGAGCGAGGATGACAGCACCTTTCGAGTGAACGTCAAGCTGGTGAATGTTTATGTCACGGTGACCGACCAGCGGGGCGCTCCGGTAGGTAATCTGGCGCAAGGTAATTTCCAGCTTCTCGAAGACGGGCATCCCCAGAAGATTTCGGTCTTCAGTAAGGAATCCGAGCTGCCTTTGTCGATTGCCCTGCAAATCGACACT
This sequence comes from Terriglobales bacterium, assembly GCA_035606605.1. GTDB lineage: Bacteria > Acidobacteriota > Terriglobia > Terriglobales > Acidobacteriaceae > Gp1-AA145. The sequence continues at coordinate 66,614 of DATNEX010000044.1, read as the reverse complement.
AGCCTGAGCACGCGAAGGGACCTTCCTCTTGAAATCAACTCCGCGCGACGCTTTGCGCACGCAATTTTGCGTCCGCAAGATGCCATGGCGGTTTACGGCATTAGTGAAGTCGCCGACGAAATTGTTCCATTTACCTCGGACATGAAAGTGATCGACCGTGGAATTGAGCGTATACACATGGGCTCCGCGACGGCGGTATACGACGCGATCTTTGTGGCATCGCAGGCGCTCGAGGAACGGCAGGGAAGGAAGGTGCTTGTGCTGATTACCGATGGGGGCGATACGGTTAGCCAAACGGATTACCGCGAAGCGCTGCGAGCAGCGCAGATTTCGGAGGCGGTTGTTTATAGCATCATCGTGGTACCCATCGAAGCCAGTGCCGGCCGCGATACAGGAGGAGAGCACGCGCTGATTCAACTCTCGGAAGACACCGGGGGCAAGTACTTTTATGCCACCACTCTGCCTCAGTTGGACGAGGCGTTTCGTACCATCAGTGATGAACTGCGGACGCAATATCTGCTCGCCTACTATCCTGCGTCCCGGCTCGCCGAATCGGACTACCGCCACATTGAGGTCAAGCTAAGCGGAGTGGAGGGCGCGTCAAGCTACAAAACCCGTCATCGTACGGGTTATTACACGTCGAAGTCGCACTAGCTGGTTTGCAATTTGTTGTAACCACAGTGACAATTGTCAGACTACTCAAATTTCAAAATCCAGGTGAATCAGAAAGCTCGCGGATGAAAATGGTGTCACAAACAATGACCCACGGGGGACAGTTTTTGCTTCGAACGCTGGTGGTTCTTTTGCTCGCATGCAGTGTCGTGTCAAGCTGTCTTGCACAGGAGGACGAGACCGAAACCGGAACGATCAAGGGTAGAGTCACCTCCAGCAAAGGCGGACCGATCAGCGGGGCCAGGATTTTAATGACCGATCGCACCACCGGCAAGACCCTGGCATTGAGATCCGATGCTGCGGGTGCCTTTGCTTCTGGCGATCTTGCCGCGAGCGACTACACGGTCCGGGTCGAAATGCGCGGTTTTATTACCGGGAGCGCAGTGGTGACCGTAAAGCCAGGTGCTGCTGCGACCGTCGATCTCGCATTGGGACAGGAGCCTTTGCCAGGCGTCGTCTCCGCGATGGAGGTGCAGAATTATCCCTTGCGCAGCCGTAACTTCCTCGAACTTCTGCAACTGGAGCCGGGTGTCCAAAACCAGAACGCTGGGACGCTTGCGCCCAACAAGAACGCCTATTCATCCATTTCGTCGTTCAGCGGCTTGGGCAATGCGACTCCGGTCGCGGCGGATGGTCTCAGCATCACAGATCGGGTGAATGGAGGAGTGACCCAGAATCTTCCTGCCAGCGCCGTACAGGAGTTCCAATTCGGCGCATTGTTTGCGCCCATCGATGCGCAGTTGTATGCCCCGGGGGCGATCAATGTGGTCTCACGCGGCGGTGGGAACGATCTGCACGGTAACCTGTTCGGATCTTACGGCAACGGAGATATTCTCGCCGCCAGTCTGCCGGGAGGACATGGCCATGATTGGGGGCGCCAGCACTACGGAGGAAACCTGGGCGGGGCGCTTGTCCGGGAGAAGTTGTTTTTCTTCGCAGCTTTGGAGCGTGGGCGCCAAGACCTGCAGAATCCGGTCTTGCCAGGCGGGCCCTTCGCGGTGCTCAACCCGGTCTTCACGACCCTCGATGAACCCTTCCGCGAAGTCAGCGGGATGGGACGGCTGGATTACAAATGGTCAGAACAAGTGCGAGCGTTTTACCGCTTTGCCTATGACCAAAACAGTGTGACGGCGCCGTTTTCGTCCGGCCCCAGCCTACAGCCGCTACTGGCGCGTTCGAACACGCCCTCGCATAGCATCGGTCTTGATTTTGCTTCAGGCTCATTGGTGCATGCGCTTCGCTTCGAATACCTGCGGTTCAAGAACACCACCGACGGCGTCATTCCTCCCGGGGTAACCGCAGTGCTTCCTAACAATTTCAATATTGGAGGAGGATCGACTACGCAGTGCTCCTCCGGTGCGCTGATTTGCGTCGGCATCAGCCCGTTTTCGAATCAGCAGAACCACCAATCCGACTCCCAGTTTCGTTATGACGGTAGCCGCGTTTCCGGCAAACACCAATGGCATTTCGGTGCGGGCTTTGACCGCATCTCCTTGGGACGGTTCGCGCCGTTAAGCGCTACGGTGCCGGTATTGTCAGACCAAAGCAGTGTGCCGCTGCCAGCAGGATTGGGTGGATCGAACGGTTTAGCGATCGATCCGGCATCGTATCCAGTGCAATGGGCCTACTTGAGCAATGGACAAGGTTTCCAGTCGGAAAAGAGCGCCTTCGGGCTTTCGGGCGGGGGTTTAACCGACAATCAGATATCCCTCTACGGCGGTGATACCTGGAAGCTGACCCAAAACTTGGCATTGACCTATGGAGTCAGGTGGGTTCGCGAGACCTTGCCTAACAATAGCGATCTGGGGCCGATCGCAGAACTCAACCTATGGCAGCCGAAACTTGGGAACCGGGTCCGTCAGCCCAATTACAATTTTGCTCCCCACCTGGGGGTCTCCTGGGATACCAGTTCGAACGGCACGACGACGGTTCGAGGTGGGATCGGGATGTTCTACGATCAATCGTCCTTCCTCAATGCCTATTCCGACCGAGCGTTGCGCTTGCAACAGGGAACCTACTGGGCAACGGTGCCGGCTTGCATCGGCGGAGCGTCCGGGAGAATTCAGTGGCCGACCGTGCCTGGGACCATCACTGGGGGCATCGTCAACGTCGATGGGACGGTTTCCCCGTTCGATGCCGCCACTGGAAGAAGCTGGTGTGGGGAATCCATGGGCACAGCCGCGCCCCTTGCTCTGGCTTTGCAGCAGGCGTACCAGTCGGCGCTCAATTCGGTTTCGGCAAATCCCAATTTCATCGGGAATGCTGGCGCCTATGCCAGCCCGATGCTGAACGGTTTGAGTCTGATCTCGCCCAATTACCAAAGTCCGCGGACCGTCCAAGCCAATGTTGGACTTCGTCATGAATTGAGACCAGGGCTGGTGTTCACCGCGGATTACGTGCGACAGGTGGCGACCCGCACCCTCCTCGGTGTTGATGTAAATCACGGAGGCGCTGCCGACACGTTCAGTCTCTCCAACGCGCTCGCGGACCGCGACAATGCGCAAATCAGCAATGGGTGTGCACCGGGTACGAACCAGGTCAACTGCATGGTAGGGAAGCTTGGTTTCTCCGGTGCGCTGGCTGCTTACGGGGCCAGTGGAATTGGGGGTCCGGCGCAAGTAACGGGCGGGGCTCCGTGTCCTTTCTGTGCATTCCCCGGTTTACATCCGAATCTTGGAGTGAACGTCGTCGATATGCCGGAAGGACGATCGGTTTACAGTGGCACCCTTCTCAGCCTGAACCAGGAAATCACGAACTTCGGACGTGAGGTGCGGCGGGCGAGCTTCCGCCTGTCCTACTTGCATTCTCGGTATCAAAACCAAGGGCAAGACGACACGCTTGCCATGCTGGCGACCGACTACGCAAATCCGACGCGATTCACGGGGCCGAGCGCGCTTGATCGAACGCATCAGTTTTCAATGGCGGCGTTCTTCGATCTGCAGCACTCGGTTCAGCTGAGCTTCCTCAGTCGCTTTGCAAGCCCCTTGCCAGCCACGCTTCGGTTCCAGCAGAATGCCGGCGGAGCGGAAGTCTTAGTCACGGACTGGAACGGTGACGGCAGCACGGGAGACATCATTCCGGGCTCCGATGTGGGTTCTTTTATGCGCTCGATTGGTGCGTCGGGACTGCAAAGGTTCATTTCCACCTACAATCTCAATTCTGCAACCAGTCCAACCCCACAGACGCCCGCAGGGAATACGCTGATCAATGCCGGAGTGTTCTCGCTTCAAGAGTTGGAGTTGATGGGAGGAACACTCCAGCCTTTGGCTGTGCCTACTCGGAATGTCGCGGGGCTGGGCTGGTACAAGACTTTTGACGTGAGACTCGGTTGGGAACACCAATTGGGGGAGCGGTTCACCATAACGCCGAGCGTGTCGCTCTACAACCTGTTCAACCTTGCGAACTTCGATCTGCCGGGCTATACGCAGAGCGGGTATTTGAGCTACGGCGCTGGCAGCGTGGCCTCGGGCGCAACCGCGGTTCAGCCTCAGAACACCGTTGGAGGAAATGCGTCCGGCGCGAATGGGCGTATGAATCGGGCCACGCTCGGTCCGAACATGAATGCCAGCGGCGCACCGCGATCGGTGGAGTGGGGGTTAAAGATCTCTTTCTAGTCAAGTACTTTCTCTTAAGAACTTGGCATGCGCGATGCGAAGTGCCAGAACATGCCAGGAATTCGCAAAAATAGCTGGTTGAGGCTACTTTGGCAGAAAAGAGGCAGAAAAGAGACAGTCCGACTAGGATCTTTCCTGAAAAAATAAAGCCGCCGTCCAGATAGCGTTGGTTTCTGAACGGCGACGGGTTGGGGGGAGGGCGATTCTACGCGGCAGGTTTGCGCGGCAAGCGCTCTTCGTTGTTTTCAAGAAGCTGGTTCACCTCTCCGATCAGCTTCATAATTTTCTCTGGATCTTGCTCTTCAACCGCCTGCTCGCAGAGTTCTCTCCAACGTCTTTCTGTTTCCCCGCGCATATGCAGATATCTTCGCGGGTATCCAGGTACTCTGGCGAGCGCCATCATGCGCCACTCTGCAGAAAAGCACTGCTCTCCCGTCCGGTCCGCGCCAACCCCAAAGGCTTTCTCCCGCCGCTTTAGCTCGTCATGAGTTCATTTTCAACAATCGATCTTGCACACCCAGGTATTCACCAACCGATCAGCGCATTCAATAACGTTGTCCCTGGACCGCTTGAATCAGATTCCCGGACAAAAACCCAGGCCGTTTCCCCTGGTGCGGCCATTCCGAAAACACGAGACCGAGCTAGGTGCATCAGTCACAAATGCTCAGGCGGGTTCCACAAGCGCGTGACCATCACCTTCCTGTTGGCGTTCCAAGGCGGTCCTTACCTGGATACAATTTTGTGTAGACCATGCGTTTCCGCAAACTTACGAAACAACTATGTGTCTGGTTTACAAAGATTTACGGAATATTCAAACCAAGAGGTGTAGCGTTATATATCCATTTGACTAACTTGGGATTTGCAAAGACCGAAGAATTTTGGTTGCTTTTGCCCATATCGTTCACTGTTGCTTCTCCATCTCTGAGCGGGGCTAACGGAGTACATCATGGGACCGCATAGCAACGCTTCTTGCATCCACTGCCAATCTGAAAATCAACATACGTTCAGTGGTGAACTCGCCTTACACTTCCGCGGTCTGGAGGGGTTGAACAAGCCCATTATTTGGGTCTTCGAAGACATCTCAGTTTGCCTCGAGTGCGGTTATGCACAATTCGACGTCACCGAAAGAGCCGTTAAGATTCTCCGAACGGAAGTGGCGGTTGATGTCGGGTCGGCTTGCCGCGGGAATAAAATCAGGAACAGGGTTCGACCAGTTGGTCCGTTATCGCTGGCTTAGGAATTCTTGCGTTTGAGCACAAAATTGATGGCTGCGACTAGTTCATTCGGGGAATCCGATTTGATGACGAACGCACTTCCTCCCGCGCGGAAGCCTTCTTCTCGGATATCCGAAGAACGATTCTCGGTAACAAAAATGATTCTAGATTCTGGGCAAACCTTGCTCAGACGTCTCGCAACCTCGATCCCGTTCAGACGGGGAAGGCCGATGTCTAACAGAATGAGATCCGGCCGGAGATCTTTGCTTTTCTGTATGGCTTCGAAACCATCCGCCGCTTCTCCGACGACCTGAAGGCCAGAAATTTCTTGGATGGTCGCGCACAACTCGCGACGCCATTCCGCGAAGTCATCTACCACAAGCACACGAACACCCTGCATGCTGGTTCTCCCCCTGAAAGGAACCGAGGCGTGCCAAATTGCTGTAAAGATTGTTGCGCGTCCTGCCGTCCTCGACGTACGCACAACTCTTCTATCACGCCAGACGGGGGAAGAGGCATGAATCTGCAGGCTCCGATAGTGCATTGTCCAGCATTGCCGCCCGCAAGGAGCCAAAACTTCGATTCTTGGTGTGGCCTGAGCGTCGATGAAGGCCATCGCTGAAGTGGCCTAGAAGGGATGAATGCAAGAGATTTAGAGTCAGAACGGTGTCTAGTGGGTGCGAAAAGAGGTTATGTTGTTGTTGCAACAAACTCAAGAATTGAAGGACTAGGCCGAATGCCCGTGAAGGTGAGAGCAAATAGCAGAAAATGGAACGGAAGGGACAAATCCAGAAGCTAGGCCCACGAAGCTAGGCCCATCGTTACGATCTTGTTTCGGGCTCCCGCTTGAGCCGAACTTCCTTCTCATGCAAGAGCCGATTAATCTCCATCGTTAACTCCAGGAGCGTCTCCGGGTCTTTCTCAACAGCCGCCTGCTCGCACAGCTTCTGCCATTTTTCGCGGATTTCCCCTTGCATAAGGCAGCCCCCTGCTAAATTGAGCAGCGATATACACCAGAACAGTTGCCATTCGCAAGACTTTAATATCACTGATATCATGTGATATCATATGGGCGTGGCAAACTCAAATCGGACTGCCCCTCCCAATTCGTTGCTCCGTTGAAGAGGCGGAACGAATACGCGCTGCCGCACGAATTGAGCGCCGTACTATGAGCGGATTTGTTCTAAATTGTGTTCAGAACAAAGTGAAAATTCACAGAGCCATGCAAGAGAGACTCGGGTTGCCGCGCGGCCTAGAGCGTCCCAACCAATCGCGATTCGGGCTAACTACGCGAACCGTTAAGAATTAACAAAAGAAGGCTACATTCTGAAATCGTGAGCGCCACACGCAACGACAGTACAGCCTTCGGCCTCAAAGGGTCTGAGCGCGGGGAATTGTGGCGAGACACTGGCTCACTGCTTTTGCCCATTGCCTGCCCCGCGCGCTTCTTGCCTCCGTGCCTGTTCTCAGGAACGCCCAGATTCCACGCCCGCCAAGCATAGAGTATTTCGGAGATCTGAGTGGATGAAAGGCGATTCCTCAACGCTTGCAGTGTCGTCCGGACAGTGCACCTTTGGGTGCTAGATCACGAAACGGAGTATCCCCAAGAATCCGCTTCCCGGGGTAGAATCCAATCATGCCATTTTCTGACCAAGGGCAGAAGAAGAAAGCTCCTCCGCCCGAGTGCACGAACGAAGAAGCAGCGTATTTGAAGAAGCTGGCGGAGAAGCAAACCCCGATCTCTTTGAAGTTGGTGAACGGAGAAACTCTGCGGGGCTGGATTGAGTATTACGATCGCAATATGCTGCGGCTTACTCGACAAGGAAAGCCGAACCTGTTCGTCTACAAAAATCAGATTTCCTATTTGGCGGAGGAACGCTGAGCTTTTGCATGCCCGCCTAAGCAAACCCTCCTTTTCCGCCCATCCTTTTGAGGAGCACGGGACCGAATCGCCTGGTTCACCTTTGCAGAAATTCATCTGAGTGCACTACGAATTCGGGATACGCGTCAGCGCCGAGTTCGTGAAGGTCTAAGCCTTGGCGCTCGCCATCGGGCGACACGCGATACCAGATGAAGCGGTTGAGCAGCCAATTCAATCCATAGGTTAGGGGGAAAATCAGGCCCAGCAGGGTCGCGATGCCGACCATTTGTGCGGTGAATTGACCCGCGCTCCCGACGAAGATGCCTGCGGCAAGCAGCCCCCAGAGGCCGCACACAGCGTGGACCGATACGGAGCCACAGGGGTCGTCCACTTTGAGGTGAAGTTCGAACCACTCGACCGAAATGACGACCAGCACGCCCGCGATGATTCCGGTGAGGATGGCCGTGGCTGGTTTCAGTGTCGCGCAACCGGCGCTGCTGGCTACAAGACCTGCCATCCATCCGTTCGCGATGAGAGACGCGTCGGGGCGGCGGAAGCGAATTCGGGTGGTGATGGCAGCCGTGAGTGCGGCAGCGGCGGCGGCAACTGTGGTGTTGAGGATGGCCAGAACCGAGCGCGCTGAGATTTCGGATGACGGGAGCGCAGAGTTCACGATTGCACCCGCTGCATTCAGGCCAATCCAGCCCACCCATGCCAGGAGGCAGCCAAAGAGAACGAAGACTCCGTTGTGCGCAGGGATGGCAGCGGGCATTCCGTTCGCAGAGTACTTGCCAGAGCGTGGCCCCAACAGCCAGGCGACGGCCAGAGCCGTCAGTCCGCCCGAGACGTTAATGATGCCGGATCCGCCTGGATCATGGATTTGTCCTCCAGCCACCCAGAGTCCTTGGGATAAACGTGCAAACACGGGAAAAGTACAGGCCGAAAACAGGGCGGTAGACGCGCATGCGGGACCGAGCCGCCAGCGGTCGCTTGCCGCTCCCAGCGGAATCAATGAAGCAAGGCCTGCCGCTTCGATCCACAACAGAACACTCATAGAAGACAACGAACCCCAACGTATGCCGTGCAGGAAGAGTTGGGGTTCAGTCTTGGGTTCCGGCGGGAAAGTCTGAGCATTTCCGGACCCTTGCATAGCGAAGCCACAAATGAAATACACGAGGATGGCGACGGCAACGACACAGAGCGCAGTTGTCATTGCGTGAGCGGCACTGCGTGATCGTCCGAGACCAGTGTTGATCAGAGCAAGGCCCGCTATGGCAAACGGGACGAGAAGAATAAACATGAGGGCAAGTGCGAAGGAGACTTGGCCGTCAAGGTTCATGCCGCGTCCTCGCGGCCGGGGAGGTGTCCGCGAAACACCAGCACTAAGCCGAGGATTTCAACTGCGAACCCTGCATATATAAAAGGAGCGACCATGTGGCCGTGCAGCAGCGCGAGAGCTGCGATCACAATGCCCCATCCAGAAAGCAGCAACAGGAATCCGCCAAGTTTCATGAGTGGTTTGACTTATTCGCCGGGAATCCGAAGGTCCTCAGTACTCACGATACAACGTGGGAAATCGGGTAGCATTCATATTTCCGATTGGAAGAATCGAAGTCGTAAGACGATCCCTGGCGAAAATCCCATCCCTTAGGCGGTTTCCCGACTCATCACGTCCTTTACAGGTGTCTCCCGACGACCGCTTACATTCTCGCGCATCGAGAGCAGGCGCGGAGCCTAAAGAACCTCCGATCGACATAGGCCTTATGTTAGGCTGGCGCTTCCATGTCCACCGCCGAAATGCCAAGGCGCGAATTGCCAGATTCGTTGATGCTGACAGGGTTTTGGTACCGCGCGCTGCCATCGGATCAGCTGGGGAGAGGTACTTTGCACAAGGCTACGCTCCTTGAAACCCCGCTGGTGATCGGGCGTGACGCCGACGGCCGGCCGTTTGCCTTACAGGACACCTGCCCCCACCGCGGCATGCCGCTCCACTGCGGCCAATTCGATGGGCGCCAGGTTGAGTGCGGTTACCATGGATGGAAATTTGACGCTCAAACTGGTCAATGTCGGCTGATTCCCTCCTTAACGGCCGATCAGAGCCTCAAAATTGATCGCGTTTTTTGCGGAAACTTCGCCTGCGAAGAACGCGACAACTTCTTATGGGTCTTCATTCCTGACCCGGGTCCTGCAGGCGCGGGGTTTAGTCGTCGTGAAGAGCCGCCTTGGCCTGCGCCGCAAGTCTCGAAATTTTCGGACAAATATAAGATCGCATATCTCACGGCCGACCTGCCTTGTAGCGTCGATCATGGGATCATCGGTCTCATGGATCCCGCCCACGGCCCGTTTGTGCATCAGGCGTGGTGGTGGCGGACGCGCCACAGCATTCATGAAAAGCGGAAACGGTTTGAGCCGATTCCGAACGGCTTCCGCATGAGCGCGCATACTCCTAGTTCGAACAGTGCGCCTTACAAACTTCTGCGCATGTACGCCGATGCGGAGTCGATCACAACCACCATCGACTTCGTGTTGCCGAACCTGCGAATGGAAACCATCCAGGCAGGGAAGTACTGGTTCTCGTCATTGACAACCGTTACCCCGATTACACGAGATCGTTGTCGGATCGACGTTGTCGCGTGCTGGAACATCTTTCGTTGGATCCCATTTGGGCCTTTGCTGCTGAAATTTGTGTTCGCGAAATTTGTGGAGCAGGATCGTCGCACCATGGAATTGCAGAGCGAAGGGCTCAAGCACAATCCTCATCTCATGTTGATCGACGATTCTGACCGTCCCGCGAAGTGGTATTTTGCGCTGAAAGCAGCTCACCTCGAGGCCAAGCGCAGCGGAAGCGAGATGAGGCATCCCATTGCCGGTCCCACCGAGTTGAAATGGCGAAGCTGACTCTCGATTTCGGCAGAAATAGGGCGAAGGTTGAGCTAAGCGAGCTTGAGTGAGTTTGCCGGCGCCGTCGTCCCACGAACCACCAGCTCCGGTTCAACCACGATCTCGTGGCTTTCTTGGTTGGCTATCCCGATACGACTGAGAACTGTCTGAGCCGCCATTCTTCCCATCTCTTTCAAAGGTTGACGAACCGTGGTGAGGGGAGGGTTCTGATAGGCGGCGCTGTCGATGTCGTCAAAGCCCACGATGGAAATGTCCTCTGGAACGCGCAGCCCATGTTCATGGACTGCTCGCATGCAACCGATGGCGGCGAGATCGTTGAAGGCGAAGATCGCTGTAAAGCGCCGTCGGCTGGCCAACAATTGTTTTGCCGCGCGGTATCCCAGATCGGGAGAAGCCAGATTGTCCTCCAGTTGGACCACCAACTTCGGAGAAATCGGGCGGTCGGCATGATTCGCGACTTCCGTGATCCTTCTCCAGCGCACTTCGCTGTCCGGGGTGAAAGACTGACCTTTGATGATCGCAATCTCGCGATGGCCGAGTCCCCAGAGATGCTGCAGCGCAAGCTCGGCTGCCCGGCGATGGTCGAGGATAATTCGGGTCGCGCCTCTCACGTTGTGGTGGCAGGAAATCGTAACCACAGGGATCGAGAGCGCCCGGTGCCAGGGAGCCGTCAGCACGATGATTCCGTCTACCGAACGGTACTGGAGGAGGTCCGGATATTCCTCGATTAGGTCGGGCTGAAAGCGATGGCTCGCCACAAAATAAAAGTAACCTTCACGCAGAAGGTGGTCTTCGATCCCGCTGAGGACAGTAGCGTTGTAGCCTTCGCTAACTTCAGGGGTCATGACTCCAATGGTGAAGCTGCGTTGGGCCCGAAGGCATCGCGCGAAGAAGTTGGGGCGATATCCCAGTTTGCGGGCTGCCTCAAAGATACGATTTCTGGTTTCGAGGGGGATGGTGTCGGCCACCGGAGCGTGGTTCATGACTAGGGACACCGTCGCCGGGGCAAGCCCCAAATAATCCGCCAGATCCCTTAAGCTTGCGGCCCTTGCTAGATCGGGACGAGCGGATCGGCGCGAGTTCTCCTGCCCATTCGTTCCATTTCGTCGTGAGCCCATATTGCCCCCGAAGTCTGGCACATGGAACCACAAAAGGCAATTATTCCCACAACATTGTTGGACTTAAACGTTTAACTAAATCGATCTAGGATCGTTATAGAAACGATTTTATGCTTGACAACGTATGTTAACCCATCCGAAGCTGGTGCCCGCGAACTCACGACAACCATAGTTGTGTGCAGCGCGCAATCCCTTTTGGAGAATGCCATGAAGCTTTCATCCACCACTTCGGGACTGGGAGGGTTACCGGCGCGGTTTAATTGGCGGTTTATGTCGCTGGCAGCCATCGCTTTCCTTTTTGTTTCCCTGCAGGTATTTGCGCAGGAAGCAACCATTGTCGGCACCGTAACCGATCAGACGGGCGCGGTAGTTGCTAACGCTAAGGTTACCGCCACGAACACGGACACCGGCGTAGCGCGCACTGCCACCACCAATGAAGCAGGCCAGTATGTGCTCCAAAGCGTTCACATCGGCCGTTACGACGTAAAGGCTGAAGCGTCCGGCCTCAAGGTCGCCGAACAGAAAGGCCTTGTGCTTCAGGTAGGCGACCGCACCCGCGCAGACTTCGCAATGCAGGTGGGCGCAGCAACCGAAAGCGTCACGGTCGAAGCGGCGGCTGTCCACGTTCAGACGGATACCGCCGAGCAGAGCAATATCATGACGAGCGCTCAATTGAGTAATGTCGCGGTGGCTGGAAGTACTATCTTCCAACTTGCTGCGTTGACGCCCGGAGCATCAGACAATATTACGAATTACAAAGATCTCGCGGTGGGAGGCGACACGGGCGTCAGCTTCAACGGCCAGCGCACCGCCCACAATGTCTTCATGCTGGACGGCGGTGAGAACTACGACCGCGGTTGCGGAGGCTGCGTGACCACTGCGCCTTCTACCGAGGGTATCGCCGAGATGCGCCAATTGACTTCCAACTACGGAGCTGACTTCGGCCTCTCTTCAGCCGGAACGGTCACCATGGTTCTCAAGTCGGGTACTAACAAATTCCACGGCTCGGCCTGGGAAATCAACCGCAACGAAGCCTACGATGCTCGCAACTACTTCTTCCCCAAGTCGGTCCAAGCCAGCAAGCAAAAATTGCGCTGGAACATCTTTGGCTTCAACGTCGGCGGCCCGGTCATTAAGAACAAGACCTTTTTCTTTTACAACATGGAGTGGCGCAAATACCTGGAAGGCGGGTCAAGCAACGTAACGGTTCCTGATACCGCGACCTACGGTGGCGATTTCAGCTCGGCTCCTACGATAACAGTCCCGAGCGCAGTAGCTCCTTCTGTGTTGTTTGCTAACTGCCCGGGCGGGGTTGCGCCAGCCGGAACCGTGCAAGGTTCGCCATTTCCTGGCAATGTGATCCCCTCCTGCATGATTAACCCGAACGCGACGGCTCTCCTCGGTACTGGCTTTTTGCCGCCACCTACCACCGGTATCGCCAACGGCCAGGGCCAGTTCCGCGGCGGCGCCGACGCTAAAACAAATCTGAAGGAGGAGATGGTCCGCATTGACCAGAACTTCTCCGATAAGTTCTCCGTATTTGGCCACTTCATTGCCGAACAAGTTTCCCAAGGGTACGCCACGGCTCAGTGGAGCGGTGACAATTTACCCACGGTTGGAGACACCTTCAACAATCCCGGCTACAGCGCCGTTGTCCATGCCACGCACACCATCAGCTCGTCTCTTCTCAATGAAATGGCCTTTAACTACAACGGCAACCGCATTAACATCACTCCTTATGCCGCCACGGGCCTGACCAGCTTGTCTCTTCCGAGTTGCTCTGCGCCGTGCGACTTCACTAATTCGCGCTTCTTCACGGGGAACCCGAACCCATTGAATCGCATTCCCAACATCGACCTCGGAAACCCATTCGGGGCGAATTTCGAGATCTCCAGTTGGCCGTGGGTCAACGCCGCCAATGGCTATCAGATCCGGGATGACGTCTCCTGGACCAAAGGCGCGCACCAGCTAAAGATGGGTGGAAGCTGGTCGCTCTACAAGAAGAAGCAGCAACTCTTTGGAACTACCCAGGGGGCTTTTAACTTCAACGGTAGTTTCACTGGAAATGCCTTCGCCGATTTCCTGCTTGGCAATGCCAACAGTTATGGCGAGCTTGCTGTTCAGGACGTGCGCACGTGGCCTAACGTTTCATGGGCTGCCTATGTTCAAGACAACTGGCGCGCGAATAACCGGTTGACCCTGAACCTTGGCTTGCGGTGGGATGGCATACCTCACGCATACGAAGTTAACAACAAAATGGGGAACTTCTATCCGAACCTCTACGATCCAGCGCAGGCTGCCACGATTGATACCGCAGGGAACATCTGCAGCGCGGGAGATACACTTGGTTGCGGCGGCGTCCAGAGTCCTGGCGTTACCACTGGGAGCGGGGCCTTGGCGGGTGTTCCTCTGTACCTGAACGGAATCGGGGTCCCCGGACAGAACGGCGTACCGAAGGGCTTAGTAAACAACCACTGGGCGACTTTCGGCCCGCGGGTCGGCTTTGCTTACGACCTGACCGGTAGTGGCAAGACGGTCGTTCGCGCCGGACTTGGCATTATGTACGAGCGCATTCAAGGCAACGACATGTACAATGCCGGTCCAAACATCCCCTTCAGTCTGAACGCTGGCGCGACCGCCGTGGAGCTGCAAAACCCGAATATTCTGCTTTCCTCGGGCGCCCCACCCACCTTCGCGACCATTAAGCCTGCGGATCTTAACCCGGGTGGCTTGGCTATCAATAATTACAAGCCAACAACCAGTACTCAATACAGCGCTGGGATTCAGCATTCGTTTGGTCCCAAGACGGTTCTCTCTGCCTCGTACGTGGGCAATGTGAACCGGCACCTGAACGACTATCGCAACATCAACCTGCCTTCGCTGGCCGAGCTCCCGCTGGTGGATTCAAACGCTGTTCAATACACGGCGGCGTCGACTCTGCCATACAAGGGGTTCCGACACCTGAACATGGCGCAGAACGAGGCGACTGGCCACTACAACTCCCTGCAGATTGACTTGAACTCACAGTTCACCAGGGACCTGCAGCTTCGTGCTTACTACACTCTTTCGCGCTCCATCGATCCATCGACCGGTGGCAGCGGGCAGGACTTGAATGCTGTTACCAACCCATACTTGGGATGGCGGTACGATCTCGGGCCCAGCCTCTTCGACCGGACCCACAATTTCTCCGCCAACTTCATCTACAGCATCCCGGTACTGCGCAGCAGCTCCAGCCGAATTTTGAAGTCCACGCTGGGCGGCTGGCAGGTCTCAGGGATCATCTCAATCTCGTCCGGATTGCCAGTTAACATCAACGACACGACGCCTATTGCTAACAACGTCGTTGGGAACAACAACCGTCCTGACTTAACCGGCAAAATCAGATATGAGGAGCAGGTCGTGGGCCCACAGAAGATCCAGTACATCGATCCCGCAGCCTTTACTAGCGTCACGTCGGCTGGGACCTTTGGCAATCTCGGCCACAACGCCCTGCGTGGGCCGGGACGCGACAACTGGAACCTCTCTCTCTTCAAGACCTTTGCCTTCGGCGAAACCAGCGGTTTGCAGATTCGTTTCGAAAGCTTCAACACCTTTAACCACACCCAGTTCCAGAACGTTAACAACAACTTCGGTCAGGGTACCTTCGGCCAGTACACGTCGGCCTACCCTGCGAGACTAATCCAGCTCGCCGGGAAGGTTTACTTCTAACCTGAATTTGACCTTAGTCCCGCTCGCACATCGTGTGCGAGCGGGATGACAGGGTTTTACAGGTCCATCTGTTCGACTGCTCGCATCCAATCAGGTGTGAGCAGTCTTTTTTGCTTAAACGTATCTAAAGCGAAACCGCAGTGGGTTTGCGCTCACTACTTAAGGAATTGAACCATGTCAACTCGAACCCTGTTCGTACTTGCAGCGGTGATCGCTTTTTGTTCTCGCGTTGTCATTGGCCAACAGAAGTCGTCCCCTTTGCGCGAATTCCCCGTGGTTCTGCAGCAGAGCGTCGAGGCCGGGAAGACCCCAGTGGGAACTAAGGTGCAAGGGAAACTCGCAGTTGCGACCGAGTTTCATGGCATCGTCATTCCTCGCAATGCCGTGGTCACCGGTGTAGTTTTCGAGTCGGTACGGAAGAGCGCCACCGCCCCATCCCGATTGGGAATACGAATGGAGAATGCGAAGTGGAAGGATGAATCCACTTGCATGATGAAGGCCTATCTCATGCCTCTGTACTACCCAATGGTCAGCCAATCCACTCAGGGGCCGCCGACTGAGTCTCCTGACCCGAGCTCCCGAACCACGAATGGACCCAACCAGTCCTCATCTTCCCCGATGTCGCAACCATCATTTGCGGGCGGCAACTCAGAGGCGGTCCAGGAAGCCATGCCAAATATTCTGACGCTCTCTAGCCGACCGGTCCCGATGAAGAATGTAGTGATCGAGCCTGTGCCTGATAACGGGCTCGATCTTGTGTCCCAGCATGACAACATCAGGTTGTATAAGATGACGACCTACGTTTTGGCTGCCATCGAATCGCCGGCAAAGTAAGCTCAGATTCGAAATATCAAGCCCGGTTGAACATTTGTTTGCAGACAGCTTATAGCTCTTCGTTTGTAGCTCCTTGCTGTTGGTTTTTTTGGGCGGAAATTCTAGCCCGCGGGATTCGACGCGGAGAAGTCGCTGCTGAGAAGCTTACGCCTCGCTTGGCTGCGCTCCCTTTCGACCTTGTCCGCCATCAGCTCATGGTGCTGCAGCAGCCGTTATCGGCGGAGGACATGAAAGAGATCATTGATATTTTTCCTCTCGTCCGGACCGATTAAGCCGAGAGATATCGAATTGCAGGGAAAATCTCGGCGCAGCGCCACGCGTACCCGATAGTGGTGCGATTACTTACTGAAAAGAAAAGAAATCTCCAACATGCAGACAAATCCAAGCCGCATGGCCATGATGGTCGCTCGCCAGCGAGCCGCTCATCAAATGCTCGCGATGATCTGGGAAAACGCGAGCATGAAGCGCTCCTCGATCGCCCGCTTCATGCTGTAGCTACCCAAGGGTTCGATGTTTGATCTTACCCTCGGCGTCGGCTGGTTGCGCGTCGCCGAACAGTCGCCCAACATCTCCAGGGTGCCGCCAGCAGCTGTTCGTATGAAAAAGTGGATTGCGGTAGGCGACAACTAGAGTTCATAGACGCAGTATACTTTCCCGCGCACGCTCTCGCGCAAGGAGGAGTGATGTCTCACAAAATCAAAGCAGCAGGTCTTGCGGCATGCGCGATTGTTCTCGGCTCAGCTGTTCTTCTAGCTCAAGCCCCCAAGGATCAGAAGGTAGCGGAGGCTGGAGCCTCTTCACCTGCAGACACTGGGACGAGAACTGCCCATGGTTGTGTTGAATGCGAACTGCCGATCACCCTGCGGCAAACTGTAGAAGCGGGAAAGACCCCCGTGGGAACAAAGGTTGAAGCGCGCCTGGTGATGGGCACAATGATTGAGGGCGGAGTGCTTCCTCGGGGCGCGGTGATTTTGGGCGAGGTAATCGAGTCGGTGGCGAAATCAGAAAATTCTCCATCGAGGCTTGCGATTTGCATGGATTCGGCGCAATGGAAAAATGGCGGGGCGAAATTCAGGGTCTTTGTGACCGCGTGGTATTATCCGCCGGCGCCGATGGCTCCCCCGGACCTCTCCTATGTTCCGCCGGGCGACAACAGGAATTGGGGCAGAGTCGATCCCACCGTTGATACCACCGATCCACCGAATCCGGCTCAGAAGTTGTCGACTCAGCAAGACAATGGTATGAACGCGGGTGCGCCAGCATCGATCATCTCTAAGAAACGGGTTCTAATGAAGAATATAAAATCAGCGAGCGGCGCAGACGGCTCGGTTGTTCTTGTTTCTTCGCGCTCAAACATCAAACTCAACAAGGTGACGACTTATGTCCTCGCAATTAATGAATTGCTACCCGGCAAATAGTTGGCCGACGAACTGACTCCAGGTTTGCTGGGAACGTCTGTTTCTAGTCCAAAACATACGTTGTATATTCGCTGGTGCCGATGAAGGGTGGATTCGAAAAAATCTCATTGAGTTAAGAATCAGAATCTCCACACTGTCGCAAAGTGCGCGTGAAGGGTGGGACAATTGCATATTGCGGAAGGGGCCGCCCAGTGCGAGTGCCGCCACCTTGGATTCCTCGGGCTTGATTGAAAGCAGAACTTGCGGTCAGCAAGCATCTCGGACCACAGGCTGCGATAAATGAGCGCGCCGAGATGTTCGATGAACATGCTGTATTCGTAAGGCGGCACAGGCTGCGCAGTTTGCTAGGTGTCAATTTTGACTCTGAGATCCTGGGGCGCTTTGGCTGCTCGTGCTGGGTCGCTTCCGGGTTCAACTGCGGCGGCCAGCAATAGAGTAGCCGCTGCAAGAATGGCAGTTCGATTTTTCATGCAACCTTTGGGCATCGATATTGGTGATCATTGAGGCAAAGACTGAAGTCATGTTCCCGATTTGAGGTATGCTGCCGTCTTCTCTTCGACGAGCCGTCAGCAGTGTTAGCCTTCAGCACCCAGCTGCTGGTGACAGAAACGTGGACGCTGATACCAAAGCATGAAGAATAGCGCGATTCATTTCACTTGTCTGCTTCACGTTAGCCGTTATATAGGCGATCCCTTGTGAAACAATTTGACACCGGCGCCCGGTGGCCGATGGCATGACCTACGATCCACTCGCCATACCGAACGGGCTTGGTAAAAGGAGCGCCAGGCCGGATTGAGCATGGGATTACACAGACAGCGCCGTCGAACGGGCCAGAATTCGGATTCAGAATGGAGAACAAAATGAAACGTCGCATGATGCGACTCATCGAGGGGATTGTTGTTGTGGGAGCGTTCTTCATAGGGGCAGACTTGCAAAATGCCGTTGCGCAGGAATCCCCGAATCCTCCCTACCTGAATCCCCAGCTTCTACCCGACCAGCGCGCCGCCGACCTGGTTCACCATATGACGCTTGCGGAGAAAGCTTCGCAGATGCAGAACAACTCTGCTGCCGTACCAAGGCTGAAGATTCCTGCGTATCAATGGTGGAGCGAAGCCCTTCATGGCGTGATCAACGAGGGAGTGACCGAATATCCGGAGCCGATCGGGCTTGCGGCGACGTTCGATGCACCAGGTATTCACACCATGGCGGCGCAGATTGGCATTGAGGGCCGCATCAAGCACGTCCAAAACGCGCGCGAAGGGCACACCGGCATTATGGGAGGCCTGGATTTCTGGTCGCCCAATCTGAATATTTTCCGCGATCCGCGCTGGGGTCGCGGGCAGGAGACCTATGGCGAGGATCCGTTTCTCACAGGGCGTATGGGGGTTGCCTACGTTACCGGTCTGCAGGGCGACAACCCCAAGTACTACCTCGGCATTGCAACACCGAAGCACTTCGCTGTGCACAGCGGGCCAGAACCAACGCGCCACTTCGCCGATGCGGACGTGAGCAAGCACGACGAGGTGGATACATACGAGCCAGCTTTTCGCGCCGCTGTCGTAGAAGGCAAAGCCGGATCGGTGATGTGCGCCTACAACGCGATTAACGGCGAGCCGGCATGCGCGAGTCAGTACCTGCTGCAGGACCAGTTGCGTGGGAAGTGGGGTTTTCAGGGATACGTGGTTTCGGACTGTGACGCAGTCAGAGACGTTGCCGCCAACCACCGCTATCGTACGACCCAAGCGCAAGGTGCCGCCATTTCTGTCATTCGCGGTATGGACAACGAGTGCGTTACCTTCACTTCTCGATTTGGCGAACCGGTCGAGAAAGCCTATATCGACGCCGTTCAGCAGGGCTATCTCCCCGAAAGCGACCTCGATACCGCGCTGATTCGACTGTTCACCGCGCGCATAAGGCTCGGCATGTTTGATCCTCCTGACATGGTTCCCTACACGAAGATCGACGAGAAGGAACTCGACAGTGCCGAGCACCGCGCACACGCCCGCAAGCTGGCCAATGAGTCGATGGTCCTCCTGAAAAATGATGGCCTTCTTCCGCTAAAGGCGGGGATCGGCAAGATCGCCGTGGTTGGGCCTCTTGCCGATCAGACCAGGCCCCTGCTTGGGAACTATGCGGGTCAGCCCACTCATATCGTCTCCATCCTCGATGGGCTCAACGCTGAGTTTCCCAGTGCGAATATCACCTTCGTTCCCGGAACGCAGTTCCTTCGCGCGGATGGAACGCCGGTACCGGATAGTCTTCTGACCACTCCAGATGGCAAGCCGGGACTTAAGGCCGACTACAACGAAAGCATGAGCAGAGGGGAAACCGGCCAAGCTCCGCCTCCGGCGCCTCTTGTTAGCCGTACGGAGACGAACGTAAAGCTCACCGAAACCGATCTCCCGAAAGAAGTCGCCGGGAAGAAAACCTTCGGCGTGCGGTGGACCGGGTCCCTGACACCCTCGGAATCTGGCGACTTCTTGCTCGGCATTCGCTCCGCGGGATTCGGCAGGCTTACGGTCGATGGCAAGCAAGTAGCAGCGGCGATCGGTGGTGGTACACGAGGTATCGCATCCGGTGCAGGCCGCATTCACCTCGAAAAGGGCCGCAAGGTTGCAATCGAAATCTCTTATGGCACCCGGAACAGCAAGCCGCATGCCGAACTTTTTTGGGCGAGGTACAGCAGCGCTCCTTCACCGGAGGCTGTTGCCGCCGCGAAAAATGCTGACGTTGTCATCGCCGTCGTCGGAATCACCAGTCAGCTCGAGGGCGAGGAGATGCCGGTCAGCGAACCTGGCTTCCTTGGCGGAGATCGCACCAGCATCGATCTTCCGCAGCCTGAAGAAGATCTCGTGGAGGCTGTCGCTGCGACAGGAAAACCCCTCACCGTGGTTCTCATGAATGGCAGCGCTCTTTCCGTCAGCTGGATCAACGAACATGCCAATGCTGTTCTAGACGCTTGGTACCCCGGCGAAGAAGGCGGCGCCGCAGTGGCTGAAACCCTCAGCGGAAAAAACAATCCCGCCGGGCGGCTGCCGGTGACGTTTTACAAGGGAGTTGACCAGTTGCCACACTTCGAAGACTACGGAATGGCAAACCGAACCTATCGCTATTTCACTGGCAAGCCGCTTTATCCGTTTGGCTA
Source organism: Terriglobales bacterium (assembly GCA_035606605.1). Taxonomy (GTDB): domain Bacteria; phylum Acidobacteriota; class Terriglobia; order Terriglobales; family Acidobacteriaceae; genus Gp1-AA145. Next base: position 46,129 of record DATNEX010000044.1, on the reverse strand, counting down.
CGGGCTCAGCTACACGAAATTCAGCTACAGCAATCTCATTGTGCCGGAAAAGGGCATCGCTGCGGGACAGCCTATCGGGGCTGAGGTAACGGTCACTAACAGCGGAAAGGTCCCAGGCGACGAGGTAGTGCAGTTATACCTCAAATTCCCGCCGGTTAAGGGTGCGCCCGTCATCGCTCTTCGAGGGTTTGAGCGAATTCATCTCAATCCGGGCGCAAGCCAGAAAGTTCATTTCGAGTTGAAGCAGCGCGAGTTGGGCATGGTGACTGAGGATGGCAATCCAATCATCACTCCAGGAGACTACACAATTAGCGTCGGTGGCGGCCAGCCAGACACGGGAGCGCCCTGTATCACCGGTCATTTCCACATTGATGGTCAATACGCATTGCCCGAATAGGGATGAGTGCGGAACGAGGCTACGCCATTGACTTGGGGTCTGATTTCTGCCCATGTGATAGTCTCCAAAATTGGGATGACGACTCGTAAAGCGAGGACATGCTCAAATTGAACATTTGGACGCAAGTCTGACCGGCAAGCGAACGCGCCCATGCCCATCGGCTCGGTAAACTGAAGAAGGAAACCGCATGTCTTCAAGGCGAACGAAGAAGAGTCGCACGCGGCGCTTACCAAAGCCTATGGCGACGAAAAGGAAACTGCCATCATCGCCGCGTTGAAGAAGGCTTACCCGGAAAAGAAAATCACGACAGGCTTGGCCGAATATTCTCGGGGTTTTCAAGGCTGCAAGGGTTCTTTGCTCGCGCCCGGCTTGCCAAGCGCGGCAGCCTGGGCGCCGGACCCGAAGTAACCCGCTGCCTTATCTTGATCTTCCGAAGAAGGATGGGCAGACGTCATGGCTAAATTTAGTGCGAATGCTCCGTTTCCAGCTAGGACAGGCCCGCTGCGCCCGTATCCTAAACACGCCCAGCACAAGGAACAGGTGGCACCGAGAACACCAATAATTTTGAATGTCGCTGATTGCAAGTACCAGTTTTATCTCTGCTGCGACAGAAAAAAGTGGAATGCCCCTCAACGCCGAACGGCCCGTCAGTCACTGTGACTTCCCTTCCCACATGCCCGTACTTCTATTCAAGTCCGTCGCTAAGTTGCTAGTCGGTCGCCGTACTTACCCCTGCCGATGTTCGGCAAGCCCGCGATTGTAACCTTAGCGTCAAAAACGTGCTCTGCACGCAGCGCGGGCAATGACTTTTGGCGTCGTTCGTCTTCCGATTTGCTTTTGATCTAAAACAATTTAGTACTGGGTTTTCTTGCTTCATTTTACTTGACAATGGCTCCCGCCTTTGCGAGGATTCACCCCGACCGCTACTACCAAAGAGTTCCCAGCGGAAGCCCAGGCACCTGTTTCCACCTGTCGCCGATGCGGGTTGCACGGGATTCCCCTCCTGCGCACCAGGTTAATGGCGCCTCGGCAGAGTTAGCACAGGTACCCTGCTACGCTACGTTGAGAATGACGCCGTGCATCCGCCAACCAGGAACCGATCAAATTCGGGAATGAGTATTGAAGAAGTCGCGAAACGGGCAAGAGTCTCGAGCGCAACAGTATCGCGGACCCTCAACCGAGTTCCCACCGTTCATCCACGACTTGCCAAGCGGGTCTGGAAGGTGGCATCGCAAATGGGCTACCACCCGAGCACGCTGGCCCGTGCCCTGGTTTCGGGACGAACACAGATTCTGGGACTGATTGTTTCCGACATCACCAATCCCTTCTTCCCCGAAATCATTCAGTCCTTTGAGAATGCTGCAGTAGAACTCAACTACGAGATTCTTCTGGTTTCAACCCGGCATAACCGCGAACGAATGGAAACGTCGGTTCGCCGCATGATCGAAAGGAGGGTCGATGGCGTGGCCGTCCTCACATCAGGAATGAAGGAAAAGGTCTTGCGTCAGTTGCAGGATCGCAAGGTGCCACTCGTCTTGGTTGATACAGATTCTTCCTTTCCTGGAGCCTCCAACCTTAGGGTCGATTATCAGCATGGAATCCGCCAAGCTGTGCAGCATCTGGCAGCACTGCGCCACAGAAGGATCGCCTTCATAACAGGACCATTGACCCTCCCGTCAGCCTTGACCCGCAAGCGCGCCTTTGAGAATGCGCTCGATGAGATTCGAATCCGCGTTAATCCCCACCTGGTGGTTGAAGGGGACCATACGATGGAGGGGGGAAGGCGTGCCTTTCGAGGACTGATTGAAAAAGGGCTGCGCCCAACCGCCATCATGTGCTCCAACGATATCTCAGCGATTGGCGTCATGCGGGAAGCCTTTGAGCGAGGCGTCAAGGTGCCAGAGGAACTGTCCGTGATCGGATTCGATGACGTGCCAATCGCGAGGTTCACCATCCCTCCCCTGACAAGCATCCGGATTTCAGGTGCAAAAATGGGCCGCTTAGCGTTCGAAGCTCTCATGGCAGCCCTTCAGCGGGAGAGATGCTCTGAGGCCAATACCGAGTATGTTGTGAACACCGAGTTTGTGCTGCGAGGTTCGACGGCTCTTGTTCTCCATACGCCAAAAGCAGCTCTCTTGCACAGACCACTATGGAGAAGGAAGAACGATCCTTTTTCGAACTCATAGACTTGCAGTTGACTGCAAAGCCGTGCCATGATCGCGGCTATCCCCTTCTCTTGAGTATCTCGGCGATAATCCTAGTCCTGGCGGGACCGGCATTCGATTGAAGCGTTGATGGACAAGCCGGACAAGCCAGATCGTTTTCAATGAACGGGGGCTTGACTCTATTCACTAGACGATCCTCGGAGAAACGTCCCGACATTCGTCTGAGAAAGAAGGGACTTGTCCAAACAACCAGGTTGGTATGGGTGAACATTGCGGGCCGGAGACCAGAGAGAGTCCCTATTTGGAAAATATGGCTGTAAACTTTGGATAGGGAATTCTTCCTTGCAAACGCGAAGGCAACCCGACGGCGAACGGCCACCATGTGTCGTGTCCTTGCTGATCGTTGCTATCGCAGTGGTTGTTGTGACAGCCTCCGCCGCGATCGCGCAGTCATCCGGTCCCGATGCTGCTCAGCGAGCTGAGCGCGAGGGGAAATTTGCTGAAGCCGCGGAAATCTGGCGGGTGGTTGCGAAAGCCAACCCCCGCGATTCCATTGCTTTCGCCAGTCTTGGTCTCGATCTCGCGCGGCAGCAGAAGTATGCTGAAGCGGTCACCGCATATCGTAAAGCCGCAGCTCTCGATCCGAAGCTCCCCGGATTGCAGCTGAATCTTGGCTTGGCGGAGTTCAAGCAGGGCCACTTCAATGCCGCCATTGTGCCACTCAAGGCCGCCTCCTCGATGGACCCAACAAGCGTCCAGGCAACTGCCCTGCTTGGCATGGCCTACTACGGAGCAGCTCGTTTTTCAGAAGCCGTCGAAGTCCTTAAGCCCCTCACCGCTTCAGACCCTGGCAACACCGAACTTCGCAACGTCTTGGCCCAAAGCTGCCTCAAGTCCAAAAACTATGGCTGTGCCCAAGAACAGTTCCGTGCCATCCTGCAGCAGAATCCCGATTCCCCCGCTGCCCACCTCCTGATGGGAGAGGCTCTTGACGGCTTGCAACGAACCGAGGAGGCCGTTGCCGAATTCAAAGCCGCCTCCGAGCTCGATCCCAGGCAGCCCGAGGTCCATTTCGGACTGGGATACCTTTACTGGGAGCTGCGAAGGTTTGATGAGGCAAAGCGCGAGTTTGAGGCAGAGCTGGCTTTAAACCCAAAGCACGCGCAAGCACAGGCCTATTTGGGGGACATTGCGCTCGAAGGGGGCAACCTGGGTGCGGCGGAAGGATTGCTGCTGAAAGCTACGCAGAATTCGCAGAAGATACGGATCGCATATCTTGACCTTGGGAAGCTATATCTGCAGCGGAGGAACTACGCTGGCGCCGTCGATGCCTTCCAGCATGCGATCAAGGTTGATCCCGCCCAGTCCGACGCACATTTTCAGCTCGCGAGGGCTTACCAGGCACTCGGAAAGAAATCAAAAGCCCAGGCGGAATTGGCGAAGAGCCGCGAGCTACACACACAAACCGACCGGTCGTTGGTTTTGAAAGGGGCAGCTCCGCCTTCAAAGTAAACGGGCCTGACTGCGGATTCCCCGGGCAGATGCAGGCTTCGAGAGCAACTGTGAAGGCCGGAGTAGGTCTTTCTGAAACGCTTTAGTGCTCTACGGCTGCCAAAATGTAGTCGGTCAGAATCTTCTCCGTCTGCTCGTGCATGCCGCGAGCCCCATTATGTGGTCAACCAGAAATGATCCGGTAGCCGCTCTTTGAAGTCAATTCGTCTTGAGCAAAGTCTGGAATTCTGGGGTGGAGCGGATTCGTTCGAAGGCCCGCTCGGTTTTGGTCCACTCGACAAAGGCCACTTTGTCCGTGGCCAACTCGCGCACGCGCTTCAGGGCGGCAAGGCTATCCTTACGATTTCCATTCAAGCCGTTCGCGAGAGCCAGATTGCGCCAAGCCCACTCGGAATCGGGCACAGCCTCCGTAGCGCATGAGAAAGCGCGAACAGCTTGTGAATAGTCACGATTGTCGAGATAACCAATGCCGGACTCCATAGCTCCGACGAAGGCGCCTGCCAAGGCACGTTTGTAAACTCGCGCACGATCGGTCCTTTTTCCCTGTTCCGCGAGGACGCGGAGGTCGCGAGCCTTGTCTTCTGCAGTCCTCAGTGTGTCAGGTTGGAAGTCAGTTCTTTCGCTGGTTGCAGGAAGGTTGGTCAGGACGTCGTTTTCCAGACGCGTTTGCTCTTCGAAATCCTTGCGTTCCTGTTTGACCGCTTCGCGCACGGATTTTTGCTTTCCCAGAGAGTCGGCTTTCGCGCGAAGAGCCGTCACATCTGTCAGCCCATCAAAGGTGGCCGCGATCTGTAAATACTCGCGCCAAGCGCCAAGCAGATCGCCTGCAATCTCCGTGGAATTCGCGTGGGCCACGGCCTGTGAAAATTGCGCGGTGAGAAAGGCGGCATCTTTAGGCTGGCGCTTCGCTTTCATGGCTTGCACGCGAAACCATGCGAGTGCCAGCTCCATGGCTTCGGCAGGAGCCCATTGGTGCGGGCCTTCAAACTGGTAGAGCCATCGAGGATAGCCGGCTTGTTCGAGCTTCTCCTGCAGAGGCACGACCTCCTGAAAGTTGAAGTCTAATTCGCCGACGGCGGAGAAGACCGCGAACGCGGCATCGCGGGACGGCGTCGCGTTGATAGGAAACCCCACCCCACTTAACAGCACTCCCGAGGCGCACTTGCAAACAAGGGCCAGTTGCGCGGCTGCGCGGGCCCCGCCGGAGAATCCCGCGAAGTAAAGAGCGTGGTCATCAATGGAAAAGCGGGCATGGGTGTCTCTGACCATCGAGTCCGCAGCGTCCGCTTGTACTTTCCATGAGCCGTTTTTTGAATTGTTCGAAGCCGCCAGGATGTAGCCGAAATGCTCGGCGGCATCTTTCTGCAATTCCAGTGGGACGTTGCCCCTTGCGACGGGATCGAAGGAGTACACAATTGGCCACAGGCGATCCGGCGAATAATTGGAGGGCAAATACAGAGCGTACGACTGCTCGGGATGTTGCGCGCACGGAATGTGCGTAATGATCTTCCCTTTTTCAAAATTCAGCTGAACCCGGGGCCCCGGCTGAGTCTGCGCTAACCTAACGTGCGAGCACAAGAACAGAAGGCCAATGAAAAGGCGCTTTGGCACCCCGCGAGTATAGCCGATCCTTATAGGGCCCCAGGTCTAGTTCTCTCCCTCGTCAAAATCAGAAATGTTGGCGGACAAACTTTGCGGTCTGGCGGCTTCGCCTGGGCACTGGTATCGAGAGCATCAAACCCGGTGCTCCGCAACAGAATGGTCGTCCCGAACGCATGCATCTTACCTTGAAGAAAGAAGCCACCAAGCCGGCGGCCCCAACTTTCTGCAACAGCAAGCTCGCTTCGATAAATTCTTTGAGCTCTTCAACCACGAGCGCCCGCACGAAGCTCTGGATATGAAATGTCCGGCGGAGGTCTACCAGCCGTCCCCGCGTCCCCACGCCAGGTTGCCGGACATCGACTATCCCCTCCACGACAAAACCATCGTGGTCACCCGCTGTGGCCGCATCTGTCTCGGCAACAAGAAGATCAATTTCAGCCAGGTCTTTGCTGGACAGGCCGTCGGCATCAAGGAGGTCCACGACGACATCTGGCTCGTAAGTTTTATGAATTATGATTTGGGGTACTTCGATTTGGAGACTCGGGTGCTCGAACCGCTCGAAAATCCCTTCGGGCCAAAAGTGTAACCCATGTCTCCGGTACGTTCTGTTACCTATGTCTCCGGGCTGGACCTGGGGGGGATGGCGCGCCCGGAGAGATTCGAACTCCCGACCTACAGCTCCGGAGGCTGCCGCTCTATCCAGCTGAGCTACGGGCGCGTATCATCAGTTTACATCGAGGCGCTTCGAAGCGCAGGAAGACCTTGGGAGCTCGAGAAGTTGAAGCGCCACAACCCGAAGATGGAGCGCAAAGTGCTTTTCGCGAAGATTAACGACGGCCTCGGTCGCGGCCCCCACCGCCGCTTCCTGCTCGCTCAGCCTTCGGACGCGCTTCGTTTACATTGATCGTACGCCCGCCAAACTGCGACCCATTTAATCCAGCGATGGCCTTCTCACCCTCTTCAGGGTTGGTCATCTCCACGAAGCCAAAGCCACGCGAACGCCCGGTCTCTCGGTCCGTCAAAATGCTCACTCGATCCACCTGCCCGTAGGTCTCGAACAGCTGGCGCAGCTCATCTTCGGTAGTGTTGAAGCTGAGATTGCCAACAAAGATGTTCTTCACAATGCCCCTCTTTCTGTCCGCGAACCGGGGGAAGACGTCCAGCAAACAGAAAGCTGCTTTACCGAGGTTCGCAAAGGCGCCGGAAGTATAGCAAATTCTGGGAAAAATGGAGCAAATTGTTATACCGGACCCGATAGATTCGCTCGCGCAGGTTCCGATCAACACTTTTCGACTGTCCAGTAACCCTGGGGTTGAAAACCGAGCTCTAGTAAACGATTTTTGGGGTCGTGGCGCTTGCCGCAGTGAGGGCAGGCTGGGAAACGGCTCCAAGCGCTACCACGACGGTCATAGCCTTCAGAAACAGCGAAACTGTTGCCGCAGCTACAGGGAATCAAGAACATCCGCAGTCGTGGTCTAATTTTTTCGACTTTGGGCCTCTTTTTCACTCTCGTTCCCTCCTGTGCCGGCCCAGGGCTAGTTCCCGAATCGCAGAGGGCTGAATGGGGTCAGATCCAGTCGCGGCGGTTCCCCGATGACGATGTTTGCCATCACGGTTGCGGTAGCCGGCGCCAGAAGAATGCCATCACGATAGTGACCTGTCGCTATGAAATACCCTGAGACAGTGGTCTCTCCGAGGATAGGGAGTTCGTCCGGAGTGGCTGGACGCAACCCAGCCCAAGCTTCATGGCGGCGCGACTTGGCGACACCCGGCACGAGCTCAACGGCAGATTCAAACAGGCGTGCGAGGGTAGTGACGTCGGTATCTTTCCTGAAGCCTACGTCCTCAAGGGTGGAGCCGATGATCAGGCGGCCGTCGCTTCTCGGGACCAGGTAGACCTTCGGGGAACGAACTACGTGTTGTAAGGCGGGTGCTTCAACTACGGCCAGCATCTGTCCCTTGATGGGTCTTATAGGAAATTCGCAGGGCGCAATCGCCCCCGCCCACGCTCCGGCACAGTTAATAACGATCGGGGCTGAGTACTTGGCCCTGTCGGTTTGGACTCCAACCACGCGTCCCCCTTCCATGATCAGCGAGTTCACCTGGGCGTTTGAGGAGAGGTCAACGTCGCGATGGCGGGCAGCCTTGTATGCGGCCGCGACGAGCGAGTGGGGATCAACCGAGCGTTCGGGAAGGTAGGCAGCACAGATGTCCTGACCCGTTTTCCCCCTGTCCGACCCGGCTGGGAGCACGGTGGCCAGTGCAACCTCCGGCTCAAGTGACTTCAATCGCTGGGGTGAGAGAAGCTCCGCGGTCTCGGGAAAAGCTCCGTCGCACAAGATGAGAATCGTACCCTGATGACGCAGATCAACCTTCAGGCCGGATTCGTCTTCCAACTGATGCACAAACTCGGGATACATGCGGGCGCTTTCTTGCGCCATTGGTTTGAGGAGACGGGGGAATTCGTCACCAGATGCCGCCAGCATTCCGGCCGCGGCATACGAGGCCTCACGGCCGGGTTCGCCGCGCTCGACGATCAGTACGCGCAGCCCTTTCTTCCGCAGCTCGATGGCGAGCGCCAGCCCGATGATTCCCGCGCCGATAATGATTGTGTCGGAAGACTTCATGTAGCTAGGGCGTCGTGACTAGTTGAACTCGGTACCAAGAAGACGTCTCGGCGATGGCAATCGACATCCTCAAGAAGACCAGCCACTACCCACCAGTCTCCTTTCTACAACCGGCTCAAATATTCCATCAGTTCCGGCTGGGTGAAATTAGCTGGTCCGATCAGTTTGCGACGCAGCACTCCATCGCGGTCGATGATGTAGGTCTCGGGAAAGCGGTACGTTCCGTATTTGGACGAGACCGGAGCGACGACGCCGGTGTTGGTCTTGTTCTGCTCGCCAGGGTCTCGCACCGTCAGGAAATTGACGTCGTGTTCTTTTAGGAATTTCTGGTAGTCGGCTGCTTCTGCATCAACACTCACGCCTAGGACCACCACGCCTTTGCTCCGGAGGGCGGCTTGCAACTGCATCAGAGAGGGCAACTCGTCTACACAAGGAGGGCACCAGCTGGCCCAAAAATTCAGAACGACAATCTTCCCCCGAAACTGGTTCAGGCTGACCCTGCGATCGGAATCCTGAACCGTGAATTCCGGTGCGGGACGGTCGATCCCCGTCGGTTTAGAGCCGCGATAGCAGGCGGTGCTGACGAAAATCAGCGGCAAGAGAAGACCGGAGCGGATAAAACTCACCTAGATATAATAGCGAAGTTGAAGCGCGTCGGACTTGCTGATTGCCGCTCCGGCATCGTTGTTGTGCTTAGTTCTGAATGACAAGCGTTGAGCTCCCCATCGTTTCCGTCATCGTTCCTGCCCGGAACGAAGAGGCTTGCCTGGGGCGCTGTCTTGACTCCCTGGTTTCTCAGGCCGGTATTCCCTTCGAAATCATTGTGGTTGACGACGCGTCTACGGATCAGACGGGAGAGATTGCGCGGTCCTTTGCGGGGTTAGAAAGAGCTTCGCGCCGGGGAAGCTGTGTCGATCGGATGGAGCAATATCCGGTGGTGACCGTGATCTCTGCCCCTCCGCTTCCCCAAAATTGGACGGGAAAAAACAACGCGATGTCTGCCGGGGCGAAAACGGCCAAAGGGAAGTGGCTGCTGTTTACCGATGCCGATACATTTCATAAGCCCGGTTCTCTTGCCCGCGCCCTCGCGGAGGCTGAGCGCGAGAGCGCTGCACTGCTCTCCTACTCTCCCGAGCAGGAAGTGCAAACGTTTTCAGAAAAGGCCGTGATGCCGGTGATCTTTGCAGAGCTGGCGGCCAGGTATCCGCCGGCAAAGGTTCGCGACCCCAAATCGCCGATCGCGGCGGCAAACGGGCAATACTTAATGATCTCCCGCGATGTGTACGAGGCGGTTGGAGGCCATGAAAAGATCGCGAGCGATCTACTGGAAGACGTGGCCCTAGCACGGCTGGTGAAAGCTTCCGGCCGGAAGATCTGGTTCCGGTACGGAGGTGATGCAGTAGGAACACGAATGTATCGCAGCTGGCCACAAATGAAGGAGGGATGGACGAAGAATTTGGCAACCCTTTTTCCTCAGCCCGTGCTCTATTCCGTCAAGCTGTTAGGAATGTGGGCGTTCTCACTGGTTATGTTGGGATTGGCGGTTGACGGCCTCGCCGGCGAACATCTACGAGCGTCCATCTATCTGCTTCCGCTGTTATCGCTTTACGCGAGAATCGCCTGCGGGAGATTCGGAGCGGTGAATAGCTTTCTTGCCCTAGCGTTTGGGGTACCCTTAGCAGCCTACCTTCTCCTAAAGTCTGCCCGGGCGCGCAGGAATGGAACGATCACTTGGAAAGATCGCAACTATCAAACTTCTGTAGGTGGTGCCTGAGTTTCCTGTTCCTGCGTCACTCTGCGGTGGTCGGATCGATAATCGTCCTGACCTCGGATACCTTGTTTGCCGGGAACCCGCCCTGAGAGGCGTGCTCGCGGACCATTGCCTCGTTTGGCGCGCGATAGATGCAATAAATCTTGTCGTCGGTTACGAAACTTTCGATCCACTGAATCTGTGGGCCGAGGTTGTTCAGCACGCCGCAGGACTTCTGCGAGATCGCTTGCAGTTGCTCCTTCGAGAGCTTGCCCGCTCCGGGCAATTCGCGCTCGATCACGTATTTCGGCATAAAGGCTCCTCCCGGGTTCGGTACCGGAGCATAAGGCTAACAGCGTCCTTAGGAAAACAGCAAGTTGAAGTGTTTAGGTTGCCGCGTCTTGTCGGGAGAAAAGCAACCTTGCTCGCATGCACGTGATAATTCGGCACAACCGCTCACCCGGTTCCGTCCGAATGCCAGCTGTGGGAGTTCGCGGGAAACGGCAAGGGACCAAATCTTCGTCGAGCAGGCTCAGCTCTGGAATTGCAACTAGCTCTTGCCGGCGGAATATGCGAAGCGATGGATTTGCTCGTCGATGCTCTTGCGCAGATCGTCCCAGATATGCTCGGGCATTTGCAGGAAGGTCGCGACAACCAAGGGATCGAACTGGCGGCCCGACCAGCGTTGAATCTCTTCCCGAGCCACGGAGAACGGCAGTTTGGCTCTGTAGGGCCGGTCTGAGGTCATAGCATCCAGCGTGTCGGCCACCGAGAAGATGCGTGCTCCGAGGGGGATCTCGTCCCCTTTGAGCCCGCGGGGATAACCAGTTCCGTCGTACTTTTCCTGGTGCGAATAGACGATTTCGGCCGCTTCCGACAGGAACGGGATGCGCTTCAGAATCTGATAACCGCGGTAGCAGTGCTCGCGCATGATGGCCACTTCTTCGGGATCGAGAGCTCCCGGCTTGCGCAGAATCGCATCCGGAATCGCCATCTTGCCGATGTCGTGCAGGAACGCGCCGCGGGCAATCACACGAATCTGACCCGCCGTCAAACCCATAGCGCGGGCGATGGCGATGGTGAAAGCTGTAACCCGTTTGGAATGGCCTTCGGTCTCAGCATCCTTCAAGTCCAGCGCATTGCCGAGGGCCTCGAGGGTGATGTCGTAAGACTGTTCGAGAGTGGTAATGGCCTGCCTCAGCTGTTCAGTTCGGGCGGTGACCAAGGCTTCCAGATTTGTCTGGTAAGCGCGGTTTTCCAGCTTCAAGCGACGGTTTTCGAGAGCACGGCGGACAGTGGCGAGCAATTGCTCGCGATCAAACGGTTTCAGCAGATAATCGTAGGCACCGTTACGAATCGCGTTCAGCGCGATAGAAATGTCGTGCATGGCGGTAACCATGACCACCGGAATATCAGGGAACCGCTCTTTTGTGGCTGCCAACAATGCCTCTCCGTCCATGACAGGCATCATCATGTCCGAGAGCATCAGTTCAAACTCCTCGCCGGATTGCAATAGCGCTAAGGCTTCCTTCCCCGACTGGGCTTGTGTGCACACGAAATTCGAGGAGGTCAGCATGGACGACACCACTTCGCGTATCGAGTCTTCGTCGTCAACGATAAGGATTCGTTCTGCGGACATGGCTGGCCTAAGTAGTGTATGGCGATTGTACCTTAATGGCTTGATTCCCAAAGTAACCAAAATCGTTGGAAACCTGCCTAATTACCCCGTTTCATCGTGCTAAAACCTTAGGGAAACCGGCTAGTTGGTTTGCATGAACACGATCCTATGGCGTGCATGGGGGGCTGTCGCCGGCCTCGCCGTGCCCAAACTGGTGGCGCGAGAGATGGCTGTGCTGCTTATCTTGGCAGCCAGCCTATTGGTGCTTCGTACGCTTCGCGAACGCTCTCTGATGGTATGGATCGTCGGCTGGACGGCCTATTTTATCTCTGCTCACGCCCTCGCTTCTTCGGTTTCGAACTCTCTCTCGCTTTCGATTGGTGAGGCCGAATTCGTAGTGGCGGCAAGCCTGTTTGCGGCGGGGGCCCTTATCTATGCGAACAGCCGGAGCCTATTGGCGCCGGTGCTAGTGATCTCGGTCGTACTGGTGGCTTTTGCCGTAATCAGAAGCCTTTATTGGCCGGATTCGGTAACCTTACGTTTCGCACTAGAGTTTTCTTATCGGATACTGACCTGGGGTGCCGCTTTACGGTTGTTGCGATACCGGCGGGCGCGACGAGAAATCGGCCCCTGGCTGCTCGCTGCTGGGCTCGTGCTGCTGCATCTCGACTGGAAGCCTCTCACCGCCCATTTTCTGGGTGAAACGGCGATCCTGGTGGACATTCTGCTGGGCTTGGGCATGCTGTTGGTAATGCTGGACGAGGCCAGGCTTCAGAGGCGCCGCCTGGCTACCTTGAACGAGCTGGCCAGCACCGTGGTACACGCTGCCCAAAGTGGTTCGGTTGTCCCCAAGGCATTGCATCAGCTAACCGCACTCTTAGGTGCTGAGGCTGCCTGGTTCCGCTTCATCAATGGGCAGCGGCTCACGATCTTTCAGCAAATAGGGCTGTCGGAAGCGTTCATGCGAGACCGAGCCTCGGTCAACACCAACGATTCGATCGAGAAAATTCCCGCCGAAACCGTGCCGTTGATCCTGGAGAAATCGAAGTTTGGCGATCAGGCAGCGCTTTTTCAGCACGAGCGCATACGGCAGTTAACCATGGTCGCAGTGCCGGGAAGAAAAGCCCTGGTTGGTACGCTGGTGCTAGCCGACCGGCGCAGGAGATCGTATTCTCCCGATGAGCTCGAGTTTCTTGTCACCTGCGCGCAGCAGCTTGGCCTTGCTCTCGAGAATCTTCATCTCGTCGAAGAGATCTTGCGCTCGCATCGCCAGTGGAGCAACACGTTTGAGTCGATCCAGGATCTGGTACTCCTGCATGACTCGGAGTTCCGAATCCTGAAGGCCAACCCCGCACTGCTGGGTCGAATCAGCAGATCGCAGGCCGATGTTGTCGGCCAACTCTGCGAGTCGGTCCTGCCAAAGCAGGACGTGGGCTGGGCCAACTGTCCTTACTGCCACGGTGAGGAAAATGGCTTCTATGAGGGCCCAGATCCCTTTGGCGGTTTCTCAGTGGCTTCTACCTCCACGTATCTTGATCAGGGAACCAGACAGAAAGCTACCATCCACGTGGTTCGCGACATAACTGAACGCCATGCCGCGGAGGAAAAGTACCGATCGCTTTTCGAGCAAGTGCAGGAAGGGGTGTTCGTCACCACACCGGATGGCAAGTTGCTCGATTGTAACGATGCGTTTGTTCGGATGCTCGGTCACGGAAGTCGCGAAGCCTTGCTTGGCCGCAACGTCGATGCCGACTTCTACACTTCGCCGCAGCAACGCAAGACGTTCCGTCAAGAATTGGAAGCGCACAGTTTCGTCCGTGATTTCGAGGTGACTCTGCGGCGCAAAGATGGATCGATCCTGACCGCTGTCGAGAGTAGTTTTGCTTATCGCGACGAGTTCGGGAAAATTGAGCGCTACCAGGGGTTCCTGCTCGACATCACCGAGAAAAAGCAGGCCGAGGATGAAATTCGACGGCGCAATCGCGAATTGAATGCCCTCAATGCCATGGCGGTAATCGCAACTCAGAGTTTTGATCTAGACGAGATTCTCAATCTGACCCTTCGTCAGGTGATTTCGCTGCTGGGGGCGGAAGCAGGCTCGGTTTATTTAGCAGAACCCGACAAACGCTTCCGTCGACGTGCGAACTGGGGTCAGCGAATCACCGACCGCAAGAAGTTGGGAGAGGTAGTCTTTTCTGAAGGGCTGGGCGAACTGGTGACGGGTTCTCGAGCCGAAGTGCTGACGACCGAGTATCTTCCCCATCTTCCAGCGAGCGTCAGGGACTTCATCGGTGCGGCGAATTCCGGCTCCTCGATTTGGGTTGTGCTTTGGGGTAAAGACGACCCGGTCGGCCTCATGGGCATAGCCCGTTCACAACACCAGGACTACACGCAAAACGACGAAAACCTCCTGGTCGCGATCGGCCGGCAGCTTTCGACCACCGTCGAAAAAGTGCGCTTGTACGAGGAGACTTGCAAAGCCTACGACGATCTGCGCCGCACGCAAGAGCAGCTGTTGCAAAGCGAGAAAATGTCCGCGATCGGACAGCTGATTGCCGGCGTGGCGCACGAGTTGAACAATCCCTTGACGGCGATCCTAGGGTATGCGCAATTGCTCGAAGCGGAAAACCTGGAGCCGAAGGCGAAAGAATACACCGGCAAGATTTTCAAACAAGGCCAGAGAACGCATCGTGTGGTTCAAAACCTGCTTTCGTTTGCGCGGCAGCGCGCCCCCGAAAAGGAGGAATTCAACGTCGCGCAGGTGCTCGAAGAGGCACTCCTGCTTCGCGATTACGACCTGAAGGTTGGGAATGTGACGCTTGAACGCGATATCGAGGCCAACCTTCCGGCGGTGCTCGGCGACCCTCATCAATTGGAGCAGGTTTTCCTGAACATCGTGAACAACGGCCTCGATGCGATCACCGATGACGAAAGCGAAGAAGGCAAGAGGAGTTCGCGCGAGCGCCGAATGAGGGTGGGCGTTTCTGCGAAGGACAATTGGGTCTACATTCGGGTTGAGGATTCGGGACCGGGCATAAAAGAGCCCTCACGCATCTTTGAGCCTTTCTACACGACGAAGAGCGTCGGCAAAGGGACCGGACTCGGATTGAGTATCTGTTATGGAATCGTGAAAGAGCACGGCGGGGAGATTTCGGCGCGCAACGCCGAAGGGGGTGGCGCAATCATCGAAGTGAAGCTGCCCTCTGCCGGACGTATGGCCGCATTTTCCCAATCTCAGCAATCGGCACCGGCCCGCGAAGCATTGCTTAAGGGCAGGATCTTGCTGGTTGAAGACGAGGAGAGCGTTCTCGACTTCGAACGCGAAGTGCTCTCCGGCGCCGGCGCACAAGTGGTAGCCGTGGCGAGCCTGGAAGCGATGAACGCTGCCTTAGAGGCCCACGCCTGCGATGCAGTAGTCTTGAACGGCAAAATGCCGGGCTCGTCCGACATCCAGGAAACCCGCAAGAGGTTGCTAGAGACCTGGCCAGAAATGTCGGGCAGGGTGATGTTTACGTTTTCTAGTCTGGCTGAACCGGAGGCGCGCAGCTTCCTGGAAAAAAATGACGTTCTGTATCTGGTAAAGCCTTTCAAAGTCGGGGATCTCATTGCGAACGCTCGCAAGCTTCTGGAAAAACCGCGAGCTGCGGCTGCCAAGGCGGGAGAGTAGAAACTTATCGGTTCCCTCCGCCTCTCCGGCGAGAATCCCCGGAGAACTGAAAACCAGAGTCTATGGATCTGGCGGCGACCTTCTCACCTTGCAGCCGCTCAACTCCCCAGCTATTCTTCTCGCGTATGCAGACCCTGGTTGAGTGCGTCCCTAATTTCTCCGAAGGCCGCGACACGGCGAAAGTCGACGCCATTGTGGACGCCATGAAGGGGGACGGCGTATTCCTGCTCGACCGCGAGATGGATCCCGACCACAACCGGTGTGTCATCACGATTGTCGGCGATCGAGAAGCTGTGCCCGAAGCGGCAATTCGTGGCGTGGGCAAAGCGGCGGAACTCATTGACCTGAACCATCACCAAGGTGCCCACCCGCGGCTGGGAGCGGCCGACGTTGTCCCGTTCATCCCAATCGAAGGCCTGAGCCTGGAAGACTGTGTTTCCATGGCAAGGCATGTGGGGGAGCAGATTTGGAAGCGCTACAAGATCCCGGTTTACCTCTATGAGGCGGCCGCGACCACACCCGATCGGCAGAACCTGGAGAACATCCGGCGCGGGCAGTTCGAGGGCGTTCGGAGCGAGATCGCGACGAATCCCGCGCGCAGGCCCGATTTAGGCGAGGCAGCCCTGCATCCGACTGCCGGAGCTTGCGTGGTAGGCGCTCGGAAGTTTTTGATCGCTTACAACGTCTTTCTCAACACTGCCGACGTTGAGATCGCGAAGAAGGTGGCGAAGGCGGTGCGCTTCTCGAGCGGTGGCCTTCGCTTTGTAAAAGCTGCAGGTTTCTTAGTGCGCGGGCAGGCACAAGTTTCCATGAATTTGACAGATTTCGAGCAGACTCCCATCCATCGTGTCTTCGAGGCCGTTCGCTCCGAGGCTGCGCGCTACGGCGTTTTCCCGCAGAGCAGCGAGATCGTTGGGCTGGTCCCGAAGAAGGCGATAGAGCAGAGTGCCGAGTGGTTTCTGCAGATTGAGAACTTTGATTCCTCGCTCATCCTGGAGAACCGTCTCGCAGGCGTGATGGGCGGTAAGTTGGCGGTGGGCGGAATTCGCGCCGGCGTCGAGCCGTTCATCGAGCAGCTTGCGGCGCCCACTGCCATACCCGGTGGCGGCAGCGCGGCCGCGGCAGCAGGCGCCATGGCAGCAGGACTGGCTACGATGGTGGCAACGATGTCCCGGAGCAAGAAAGCTTATGCGCAGTACCAAGGCCAGCTTAGTGAGGTGGTCTCGCGTCTATCGCAGATTCGGGAGGAGCTGAAGAGCGCGATCGATGCCGACGCCGAATCGTTCAAGAACGTCATCGAGGCCTTCAAAAGCGCGAAAGAGGGTGCTTCCGCCGACGACATGGTAGATAGCGCGCTGAAGCAGGCAACCAACGTTCCGTTATTGGTGGCCGAGCGTGCAAGTGAGGTGCTGAAGATTATTGACACGCTCCCGCCGATCACCAGCCCCAACATGAAATCTGACCTGGTGACTGGAGCAGCGCTCGCACGAGCAGCTGTTGGGGGCGCGCTTGCCAATGTGGACATCAATCTCCAATCGCTGAAAGATCTCGACTTCGTGACTCGAGTGAGCACTCGCGCCAAGGCGCTTAGAATTGGCTAAGAATCAGTTTGGACGGAAATCCGGCTGAGTTTCGCCGAGCGTCATGGCCTTTCCCGGGGTCTCTTGCGGTTGAAACCAATGACCTGCAAAGATCACAAAAAAAATGGGAAAACCAACCTTCTGTGCATGAGGGGGCAAACCCGACGACCCGAATGTGGAGAACCCGGTACCACGGTAAGCATCGGAGGGGAGGTCCGCTGCACTAAAATGGATAAATGCACCGGGGTGACTGCTCGAATCACGCCCGCATCCAACTACATGAGGTTTTTATGAGGAATTGTGTGCGCAAATCGGTGATTGTGCTCTCGGTTGCAATGATGGCGGGTAGTGCATTGGGCGCTCCGCTGTCGGGATCAGTTCGCCCGGCGATCCCTTCCGAAGTCCAGCAGATTATCTGCGTGGACTATCGCGCACTGAAGGATTCCAGCACCGCCCAAGCACTCAAAGCGCAAGTGTTGCCCGACAATCTTAAACAGTTTGAGTCGGCTCTCCGCGGCATCGGGATCAACCCCGATCGAGATGTGGATGAGTTGACCTTCATTGCCTACCGTCATCCGAAGCAGGGCCTGAAGATCGTTGGCGCCGCCCAGGGAGTATTTCAGACCAAGCTGGTGCTTCGGAAACTGCAGCTGCAAAAGATCAAGCCGACAAAATATCGTGACGCCAGTATCTATCCGATGGCAGACAGTATGCAGATGACCTTTCTCGATGACAGTACATTGCTCTTCGGTGATGGCGGAGCGGTTCGCGGCTCGCTGGATGCGCGCGACGGATATCTTCAGACACTTGATTCGAATCCCGACATTTCCAACCTGATTCCCGATGTCGAAAGCGGCGCGGTATGGAGCATTCTCGACCAGAAGGGAACGCAGAACATGCTGATGTCTGCGCTCGGCGATGCGTCGCGTCTGGCGGACTACGAGACAGTGAAAAAGCGCGTCCTTGGCTCGCGCTACACCATGAATTTTTCAAGTGGCGTGAACTTCGATCTGGACGTGGTGACCTCCGACACGGTCACTGCGGCCACCTTGTCATCGCTGGTGAAGGCCGGTGTGCTCTACAAGAAGATGACGGCGAGCCCGGTCGAGAAGGCCGCGCTGGAGGGTGTTTCGGTAAACTCCGACAGCTCCAAACTGCAAATGCACTTCAAAGCCGATGACAGGCAATTTCAGTCACTGATGCGCACGAGCCTGTTTGCGGCAGTGTCGAGGTAACTTCTGCGGAACTGCTAGTTCCGATCGTTCTGCTATGATTGCGTGCCAAACGCGATCCTATGACTTCTGCGAGGTTATGTTCCGCGAAGCTTGGTATTCCGCTCGGCATCCTTTTCCTCTTTTGCCTGCCCGCTGCTCCCATCAATGTTCCCGCAGCACCTCCTGGATTTACCTGGCAGGAGGTGCCGGATTTGAAAGCGGCGTTTCTCAAACCCAGCGGATGGTTTTATCGAGAAGAAACGCAACCAGGAACATTGGCTGTCTTCATCACCAAGGAGGATATTTCCAAAGTCGGTGAGTTTCAAACCGGAATGTCCTTGAACGTCTTTCAGCTGAGAAAGGACCGTGCGGTGGATCGCGGGCAGGACCTGGTTGGAAACATTGCCAAGGCCAAGCACGCGGAGATGTGGACACAGAAGTTTGGGCCCTTTGTAGAATTCGGGTGCCAAGTGACGGACGCCGACGCGGCCGGAACTATTGTGATGCACGTTCTGACCGTGGCAAATCCTAAAACGAATACGCTTTACTACTTCACTTTCGAGAGCCCGGAGTCCAGCTGGGAGGATGCCTGGAAAACCGGTAAGCAGATCATGGACATGCTCGCGCTAGATGATGAAGTGTGACGAAGCTTACCTCGGGATGCCCTCGCAGAGCCCGCTTCGATTTACGCCACCTGCTCCGTCGCCCCATCCTTCGCAGCGAAGACTCCTTCGAAGTTCACAAAGAAGCACTCAACCACGAGATCGGAGAAGCGGACCTTGAGCAAGCTCGCGGCGCGCTCTAATTCCTGGCAATGATGCTTAGCCTCGACCTCGCGGTCGCCGTCGAAGGCCTGCAGGCCGCCGTAGGTTGCGCAATCCGAGTGGCACATGAGGTAAGCGCGCGTGGTCTTGTGCAGCAGGATCGACATACGAACCTGCTCGAGAATGAAATCGCGCTCAAAGTCATTGCGCGGCGAGGCCAGGGTCTTTGCTCCTCCTGCAATCACCACCATGTCGGGACGCAGGATACCCCGCTTCTTCAGGAACTTGTTCACCACCGTGCGCACGCGCTCGTCAAAGCAGGTGAGCACCAAAGCATCGGCGACATACGGTTCGGACGCAGAGTCCCAATGAAAGGCTTTTTGCATGTGCCTCCAGTTTACCGTGTTGTTCCTCGTTATCCCTGGTGATCTTGAGCGCAGCCGAATCACTCGCTGACCAGATATTCGGCGGAGCAGAAGGACTCGACCGCTTCAAGGTCGGGGTGCTGCCGCCTCCCGACTTGCGGTTTTTGCGGCTTCGCCCATTTGTTTCAAGACCCAGCTGGAAATTCTGTCCATTGCTGCGGGAGATATGGTTTCTTCGATCTCTGCGTACTCACTGACTGCTCCGGTCTTTGCGTCCTGGAACAGATGATTCAAGCCAGGCAGTTCCACAATCTCGAAGTTCCGATTCCTGCCCACTCCGAGCGCCTTCTGAATTGCCGGCAGGTTTTGAGCAGGCGGTACCTGCAGGTCTCTTTCGCCGTTGAGCACTAGCACCGGGCAAGTCAACTTGATGAGGGTTGGCGCCGGATCGTAAGTGAGGAAGTCGCGGAACCAAGGGGAACTGGCGGCTTTGATCTGGAGATCAACCTGGGCGTCAGGCACCTTGCCACTGAGTGCGGTGCGCAGCTCTTTTTCAAGGGTTGCGCTATCCGAGTTTTTCTCTACCGCGGCGAGTACCTCGTGCTGTATGGCCAGATCCTTCTCGATTTCGTCGGGTTTTTTCCCAGCTGCCGTCTGAATCAGTCGTGATTGTTCGGGAAGGATTTTGTCACCCGGGACGCCCGTGCCGGCCATCATCACGATGAAAGCCACGTCGGGGTCGGCCGCGGCAGCCATAGGAGCCTCAATCCCGCCTTCGCTGTGACCGACTAAGCCGATGTGCTTGGCATCGACTTCAGGCCTGGTCTTCAGGTAGGCGACGCCGGCCTCGGCATCGGAGGCAAAGTCCGCCATCACAGCTTTTGCATAGTTCCCGCCGGACTTGCCGCAGCCCCTCTTGTCGGCACGGAGCACGACAATGCCTTTTCGCGTGAGATGATCCGCGAGAACGAGAAAAGGTTTGTGGCCCATGATGCTCTCGTCGCGATCATGTGGCCCGCTTCCAGCCATGAGGATCACAGCAGGGAATGGGCCTTTGCCTTCAGGGATGGTCAGGGTGGCCGCAAGGTCGATGTCGGCATTTGCGTTCCTGTAGGTGACCTCCAGCTCCTTATACGGGTAAGGCCTCGCCGGATTTTGCGGGCGCTTTCGATCGAGCGCGGCACCGTTCTTGATGCGCTTGAAGGCAAGCGGCCAGCTGTTTCCGAGCTGGGTCCAGGTGCCGTTGAACCCGGAGAGATCTGCGCTAACGGTGCCATCATACGCGCCGCCGATGGCTTTCATATCGAAGACCAGCGAGGACCCATTGCGCCTCATGCTGGTGATGGGCAGGCTCTTGGCGTTCTGATCGAGGCTGTCCATGGTTGCGGTGAGTCCTTGGTCCGTGTTGGTGATATGCAAAACCAGGCGTAGCCTTGCAATGCCGGTGTCGAGCGTCCCCAGCCAGTCGCCATCGATGTCTGAGGGCCGCGCGGGCCTTGCCGCAGGTTTCTCGGCGATCGCTCCCCGATGGAATGTCAGCGATAGGCCAGCGCCTTGGGTCCACGTGCCGACAATCTCCTGGACGTCGCGGCTGACCTTGCCTTCATACGTGCCGTTGACGGCGTCGACTTTCAAATGGAGAGTTGAATCTTTCAACGTCGTCGAAGTGACGGGGATTCCGGAAGCCCCCTGGTCAGGGCTATCAAGCGTGGACAGGAGCGTGCCGTCAGGTTTCTTGGTAACGTGGAGAACCAGGCGCAACTCTCCCACGCCGGTATTCAGAGTGCCGTTCCAGTCTCCGATGACGTCCTGGGCGAGCGCGGCCATGGATACAAACACAATGAACGCGGTTGCAATAGACAGCCTTTTCATGACCCTCTTCCTTTCGACTCCGATACGGATCGGTTCACCGAGCATTCTTGAGCCTTCGAAGCTCATCGATCTGTTGTTCTAGGCACACCTGACACCAACCCTACATGGACGCTGGTCTGGAACATCCGCCGCCAACAAATTGCCTAGGAATGGTCATTGGGATGGGACTGTCCATCCATGAAAGCTCTCGCGCCTCCTCGGACGCGGTGGACTCGGTTCGAGCACACACTCCAGCACAGGCATTGGGGTTCGAGTGACACGAGATTGCATGCGTGCTCCTTGGAGCCGTTGCCAGTCCGCCGAAGCACAAACCAGCGCCAAGCGCTACCGTCGGTTATCCGGCGGACTCGAGGGAGAGGTTCCCGTTACGCCCTCTTCGCCTTCAGCTCCGCCAGTAACGCCTCGATGCGGTCGGCCTTTTCCATCGCGGTGAAGCGGTCTTCGACGTCATTGGCGTTCAGGTCGGTCTTGGCCTGGGCCACCGCTTCGTTGTGCGCGACCTTGTGCTTCATGCGATCGAAAGCGGCGATCTTCGATCCGTCACCCATCGCAGACCGAGCGTCTTGTGCCTTGCCGACGGCGCGAGCGCGACGCTGCTGTGCGATCAGCAGATCGGCCTTGGCCTGTGCTTCGGTGAGCTTCTGCTCCAGCTGGCGCAAGGCGCCCTTCAGGTTCTCGACCTGTGCCTTCTGGTCGGCGACTTGTTGGGTGAAGCTGCTGGCGAGCTCGCGATAGCTCTCAACACGGTGCAAAGCGGCGCGCGCCAGGTCGTCGTCCTTCTTGCCGACGGCAAGTTCGGCCTTGCGCATCCACTCGGCGGTTTTGTCCTGGTTGTCTTTCTGCTTCCTTTCGAGCAGGTGTTGGTCGGCAATGGCAATCGCCACCTGTGTCTTGACTTGCAGAAGCTGGTTCTGCATGTCGAGGATCACCTGCTTGATCATCTTTTCCGGATCTTCGGCTTTCTCGATTAAGTCGTTGAGATTCGCGCGAATCAACGTTGATACCCGCTCCAGTAGTGCCATAGTGAACTCCTTTATGAACTGCTTCTAGCGTTTAGTCCAAACCCAAAAACTTGGTCATTCCGAACCTCGTCAACCAGGAGAAGCCTGCAGTTCTACGTTCTGTCCTTCTTTGCTTCCTCCGACAAGAGAAATGCCTCTTTACCGCTACACATTGGTAGGAGCAGGCCCATGGCTACGCCGATTGGTAGCCACACGCCGATGTTGTCGAGTGCGACACCGAGCGCTGTACCCAGACCCACCCCAACGGCGAGTCCCATCCCGGCGGATTTCTTGCTGCCAGCCACGGCTCCTCCTTAGTGCTGAACCTGCTTTGTGCGGGAATGCGACATCGCCTTGCCGACGATCACGCCGACCACGATGCCGACAGTCAGCCACGCGCCGCCGCTGCCGAGAACTAGCGCGACGGCGGCGCCGATGCCGATTCCCAGTGCGATTCCTAATCCGATTTGCATTGATGGGCGTCTCATTCTTCTTCTGCCATCCCAAAGGGACTCGTCGTTCTTTTCATACCTGCCAGCACTGACGTAGCTTCGACTGCGTTCAGGGCGGGCTCGGGGTTATTTAGTTCCCCCTTCCACCCCGCGGGGCTGGTCGAAGTTCGGAACTCAAACCCAGAACCGTCGAACCAATTCGATCGCCCCACTCCCCACCGCTGACAGAACACGTTGCAAGCGCTTCGAACAAGTCGAACATCTCGAAAACGAATTCGAACAAGTCCAACATGGCCCTTCAATCCAGGTGGGCGATACGCCCCGGATGCAATAATTCCGCAGCGTAGAGAACCCACGCAGGAAGAGGCACCCCTCCGAGGAGTGCCTATCCCACGCGGTGCGTACTTATTTCTTGCCGCTGTTCGCCGGCGGCAGCGTCTCAGGAGGTTTGGGCGTTTTGTCCCCGATCGCCCGCACCTTGCCGAGAAGTTCGGTCATGCTCATGCCGGAAAGGGATTCGAACAAGGCTGGCACTTGCGCCGCCATCTTGGCGAAGTCGCCGGTGATCTTGTTCATTCCCGTTGCGTCGCCGTTGCCGGTTGAAACCACGGTGATCTTGTCCACATTGGCGAGCGGCGCCGACATGGCTTTGACCACCTCAGGCAAGCCAGTGATCAGCTTGTCC
Source organism: Terriglobales bacterium (assembly GCA_035606605.1). Lineage (GTDB taxonomy): Bacteria > Acidobacteriota > Terriglobia > Terriglobales > Acidobacteriaceae > Gp1-AA145. Next base: position 22,858 of record DATNEX010000044.1, on the reverse strand, counting down.
ACGACCGCGGCCTGGTTGTACTCCTGGTAAGCCTCGGCCTTCACGTTCATGGCCTTGGCTTCGGCTTCGCCCTTCTTAAAGATGATCTCGGCTTCTGCCTCGCCCTGCTGACGAATCGCAGAAGCGCGGCCTTCGGCCTCGGCCATGAGGCGCTGCCTTTCGGCGGCGGCGAGGGTCTCAATGCGTTGGCGCTCGATTTCCGCCTGTTTGAGCACGGTCGCAATCAGTTCGTTCTGGCGGCGCGCAATTTCCGCTTCCTGGACTTTGACCTGCTGCTCTTTTTCGACCTGTTGCACCTTCACCTGCTCAGCCACAACTTGCTGCTGCATGATGTTGGTTTGAATGTCGTACGCCTTGTCGGCCTGCGCTTGCTGGCGCTTCGTGGCTTCCTGGAATTGCGCTCGCTTGATCTCAAGGTCGCGCTGCGCCTCGGCCTGCTTTGCGAGAGACAGAGTTTCCGCCTGGACGCGTTCCTGATCGGCCTGCGCTTTGGCGATTGCAGCCTCGCGAACTGCAAGGGCGCGCTTAATCGCCGTATCGCGATCGGCTTCGGCGGTCGCAACATCGGCATCGCGCTTGATGCGCGCGATGTCAGGCCTGCCCATGTTGATGATGTATTCGTTCTTATCGCGAACTTCCTTGATGGTGAACGAAATAACCTCGAGCCCCATCTTGTTCATGTCGTCCGCACAAGTGGAACGCATGCGGTCGCCGACCATCTCTGGCTGCTTCACGATTTCTTCGACCGTCAACTGCCCGATGATTCCGCGCAGATGGCCTTCCATGACCAACTTAATCAGGCCTTCGCGCTCCTGATCGCTCTTCGTCAGGAATTGTTCAGCCGCGGTCCAGATCGACTCCACATCCGATTTCACTTTAATCTGCGCCACGGCCTCGACGGTCACTGCGACACCTTGCTTTGTGTAGAGATCCTGTTGTGGAGCGACGTCGAATGACATCAACTCCAACGAAAGCTCATGACAGCTCTCGATCATAGGCAGAACGATTGTTCCTCTGCCAGTAACGGCGCGCCTGCCTCGAAATCCGTAAACAAGCAGCGCCTCGTGTGGACCCGCTTTGCGGTACAACCTCGCCAAAACGCTCATGAGAAGCAGCAGAATGAGCGCCAGGACGGCACTCGCGACGATCCACTCCATAGGTGAAAATTTCTCAAGCATACCTATTCCTCCCACTCAACGATCCTTTTCACCGCCAAAGGACACGAAGGGGCACAAAGGAAAGGAATCTAAGTCCTTTGTGTACCTTGGTGACCTTCACAGTTCCTAACCACGCGATCGAGGTCGCGGATTATTTTTTTCGGTTCGCTGTGTCCGAGGAACACTTCGCCGGTGTTCGTCTGAATGCGAACTCCTCGATTACCCCACACGTAGGCGCGACGATTTCCGAGTCCGCGAATGCCGCGCCCATTCCAGAAGGGCCAATCGCCCTCGGCATAGCTGCGGATATCGGAAGCAGCGATCGAGCGCAGGCGAAAACCCAGGGCACGAATGTCCACGCCAGTGGAAGTGAATACGTAATGAAAGCCGGTCGCTGCCATCGAGGTGGCCCAGATTCCGATCAGGGCTGCGAGGCCAAGAGCGACTTTCAAAGCCGCAACTGGAACGGTGGCGACAATCGGAATGAAGATCAGCAATGGTGTGCCGCAGACTAAGGCCCACAGTGCTGATGCGTGAGTTTCGGTGGCATAGACCCGACCAGCGGGAAGATGCTCTCCGCGCCTGGTGCCGAGCGAAAGCATGATCAGCAAGACCGCGGCAAGAATTCCGATCAGGAGAATCGGGCCGGCGTGTAGCGGCTTACCGTGCACGTTGTAGTCGATGATCGACTGTCCAGCCCAGATCAGCGCGCTTTGGATGATGTAACCCAGCGCAACCAGGCCCCAAGCGGTGGCATCAATCTCGTTTACTCGCGAAAGCATCCAGGTCGTTCCTATAAGGACCGCGGTCGCCACACCGAGAAGAACGACAACTGCTTCTTCGCGCGTCATCCAGCCGTTCGGCTGGCCGGCTAGGTCGAAGTGCGTGGCCACGCGACTGGGCAACTGCTGCCAGACCGACCCAAACAGCAGGACCATGATCGGGAGCGACAGCCACTGCAGGGCAGCGAGCATTCCGAAGAGCGTGCGCGAGTTGCCTGACGCCTTCGTCATTGCGGCCTGGCCTCACTGTCGGAACTCGCTGATGAGGTGCTGTCGAGGCTAGGGTCTTCGCCGGAAATCTCAGACCAGCGGCGGACGTACGCGATCCCGCTTTCGTAGCGGGTGACCACCACTTCTGTTCCTTTGAAAATCGCCGAGCCATCCTCCGAGCGCGCGCCACACACGCGGCGAGTGCCGGCTTGCGAATAGATCATCTCGCCCGTGCCACCTTCGCGAATGGGAACGGAAAGCTTGCCGAGCACGCCCACCATTTCGAAGTCGGCAGGATCGAGCGCTTCGTCCCGGGAAGTGAGCACCTTGGACATGAACAGGTAAATGATCGCGGCTCCCCCGGTACCGGCGAGAATGGCGAGGATCAGGGCGCTCGCGTAGGCCAGGCCGGAATGACGCGACAACAGATAGCCAGTTCCGCCGAACCAGGCGAGAAATGCAGTCAGAGTGATGGGGTTGACTGGACCAACTTGCGTGCCGTGTCCCGCGGTCGCGCCATGGCCAATGCCGAAATGGCCGTGCGCGCCAGGCAGATGAATGTGTACATGCGGTAGGTGCGCTCCTCCGGCGAGAAACATCACCACGCTCAGAAAGAGCCCCACAACAAAGCAGACGAGATAGAAATCAGCCCAGGTCACGGTCCCCTCCTTGTTTGGCGCGGGCACCGTTGCCCGCGGAAAGTCCCGGAGCAATCAAAGCCGCTAACCCCAGTCCTTCTTAACCGTTCTTCCGTCCCCGCCGGTCTGTGGACGCAATGCTTCGAGCAGCCGGTCGGCGAGCCCCGGCGTGTCGACAACCGCGCCCAGCAGCAGGATGCATTTACGCGTGTCCTTCTGTCGGGCCGCCTTGAGCAGAACCTCAGCGATCTCCGGATCGCTGGCGAACCGCTCGGACCCTTGCAGTAACCAGACATCGAGCTTGCCTTCAAGCGTCCGCAGGTCCGAGGTCAGCTCCGTGTGATAACCCTCGGGATCGTCCACTAGGAATCCCGGATGCACCTTGAAAAACTTGGCCAGCAGGGAACGAGTCGCCTGGGTCATGTGCCGGCGGGAACCGTTCTCGATCTGCGAGACGTACGACTGGCTGATGCCCTTGCCCTGCTCCTTACGAATCGCCTTCACCAGCTCCAGTTGCGTCATCGGGCGACCCAGTTCGCGAAGCGATCCCTCGACCTCCCGCAGGTAGCGAATTTTCTCCGCCAACGTCATATTACTGATCGCGATAGTTATATTGCAAATTGTAATACTATGTCAAGCACTGAATATGGCTTGTTTTGAGCAGGTTCTGGGGGGCGAGGCAGAATCTCAGAACGCAATGGGAAGCCACCAACTGCGTTCTATTGGCTCGTGATCTTCAAAGACGGCCACGAGGTGGTGGAGGGCTCAGCTTTTCATGGAAGAGTCAACTAGCTTCGAGCTGCGTCTCCCCGAATGGTGACTTTCGGATGCGGTTCCAACTGGAGCGGCCCCGAGAGGGCAAGTAGCGTCCTTTCGACCCAACTCTCGGTTGCTTTGCTCGGCCCAGCAGGACTAGCATGTTCCCCGGCATTCCTGGCGTTCGTAGCATTTCCAAATCAGCCTGACACTCAGGAGGTTGTTTTATGGGCACCATCGCTTCTTCAGCTCAAGTCGATCCGCGCGTGGCCGATTTCATCGCTCAGCCGCGTAAAATGCTCATCAACGGACACTGGGTCGATTCAGTCTCCGGAAAGACATTTCCTACCTACGATCCTTCCACAGGAGAGGTGCTCGCTACTGTCGCCGAGGGCGACCGGGCGGACATCGATCTGGCGGTCAAAGCCGCGCGCCAGGCGTTCGAGGCCGGCCCATGGCGCAAGATGTCGGCTTCCGAACGCGGCCGTCTGATCTGGAAGCTGGGCGACTTAATAGACCAACACCTCGAGGAATTTGCCTTTCTCGAATCGCTCGACAATGGTAAGCCGCTGACCGTGGCGCGCGCTGCCGATGTGCCCTTGGCCGCGGAACTGTTTCGCTACATGGCGGGATGGGCGACCAAGCTCGAAGGCAACACCATTCCACTGTCGGTGCCCTACACGCCGAAAGCAAAGTATCTGAGCTACACGCTACGCGATCCAATCGGAGTTGTGGGCCAGATCATTCCTTGGAACTTCCCCCTGTTAATGGCCGCGTGGAAACTAGGGCCGGCGTTGGCCACCGGGTGCACGATCATTTTGAAGCCGGCTGAACAGACGCCCCTTTCGGCGCTCCGCCTGGGCGAACTGATCTGCGAGGCGGGATTCCCCGAGGGCGTGGTTAACATCGTTCCTGGATATGGCGAAAGCGCAGGCGCTGCTCTGGCAGCACACATGGACGTGGACAAAGTCGCGTTTACCGGCTCAACCGAAGTCGGCAGAATGATTGTTCACGCGGCGGCTGGAAATCTGAAAAAGGTCTCACTGGAACTCGGTGGCAAGTCGCCGAATGTGATCTTCAAAGACGCCAACCTTGAGGTGGCTATCCCTGGCGCGGCCAGCGCCATCTTTTTCAACCACGGCCAGTGTTGCTGTGCAGGCTCCCGACTGTATGTGGAGAAGCCGGTGTTCGACCGCGTGGTTGAGGGTATTGCTGAAAACGCCAGCAAGATTCAGGTGGGTGCTGGGCTCAATCCGGAAACTCAGATGGGCCCTCTGGTTTCGGAAGAACAGTTGAACCGTGTTTGTGGATACCTTGAGTCGGGCTTCTCGCAAGGCGCGAAGGCGCTGGCTGGCGGCCACAAGGCCGGCGAGAAGGGCTATTTTGTGGAGCCCACCGTGCTGGTCAACACAACCGACGAGATGAAGGTCGTGCAGGAAGAAATCTTCGGGCCGGTGGTGGCAGCGATGCCATTCTCCGACCCCGAGGAACTGACTTCTCGTGCGAACGAAAACGTCTACGGACTGGCTGCTGGCGTCTGGACTAACGACATCAGCAAGGCCCACCGCACCGCCGAGCTGATCAAGGCTGGCACGGTGTGGATAAACTGCTACAACATCTTTGACGCAGCCCTGCCGTTCGGGGGATATAAGCAGTCCGGTTGGGGCCGGGAAATGGGTCACGAAGTATTGAACAACTACACGCAAACCAAGGCGGTGTGCGCGCGGATTTGAGTTGTCGCAGTGATCGTGAACATGTGGCACGGGCCATCAGCCCGTGCCTTTTCGTTGAACCGATGATCTGTATTATTCTTTGGCGTGAATTTTGACCAAAGCCGCGGGCATGAGCCGCCGAGTCCTCAGGTTCGGACTCAATTCCAAACGCCGGGGGCGGTAGAGATGAGCATCGCAAAACCTAGCATTGCAGGAAAGTTTACCCGCAGAGTATTGTTCCAGAGCGCTGCGCTGCCGATAGCCGGCGCGTTCGCCTTGCCATCTCTCGCAGCCGCGGTCGAGAAGTCGAGCACCCCGTATCAGCGGCCGCGCTTGAAAATCACTGACGTCCGTACCGCCCAGGTGCGCGTACACGGGCCCCAGACACACATCCGCGTATACACCGACCAGGGTCTTTACGGTCACGGCGAAGCCACCGACGCCGCGGTGGGAGCGGACGCTTTAGCCCACCAGTTCCGCCGCCTTCTGGTGGGCCAGGATCCGCTGAATGTAGACGCCTTGTGGGAACGCCTGCGGGTCTCGGGCATTTTCGCTGGAGCGCAAGGGGGGCAATACGTTACAGCCTTGAGCGGGATTGAAATCGCGCTATGGGATCTAGCTGGCAAGGCTTTGGGATTGCCGGTTTTTCAATTGCTCGGGGGGAAGTTTCGCGACAAGGTGCGCATCTATTGCGATTCCGATATGGAGAATCCCGTCGGGGAGGAATCCAATCGTAAGCTCCCCTGGATTCGCGACCAGGGCTTTACGGCAATGAAGATCGACCTGGACGATGCCACCGATCCTGCCCGCTTTGACCAAATGAACTGGACTGCGAGCAATGGGGAGATCGATCGCATGGTGAACTGGGTTAAGCATGTACGTGAATCCATTCCCCGCGAGATGGAACTGGCATGTGACATGCACGGACGCTACGACGCGGGCACGGGCAAGCGCGCCGCACTCGAACTGGAGCCGTTCCGTTTGCTGTGGTTGGAAGAGCCAGTCCCTGCCGAGAACATGGATGCTCTGGCGGACATTCGCCACTCGACATCGACGCCCATTGCGTGCGGGGAGAATCTCTACATGCGTTGGGGGTACCGCGAGTTGCTTGAAAAGAATGGCATCGACATATTGCAACCGGACATTCAGAAGATGGGCGGGCTCTCCGAGGGGCGGCGGGTGGCGAATTTGGCTCAGACCTACTACGTGCCGCTGGCGCCACACTGCGTTGTCTCTCCCATTGGCACGATGTCCACAGCGCATGTCTGCCTTTCGATTCCCAACTTCTTGGTTTGCGAATGGCACTGGATCAATCACCTCGATCTGTGGAAGAACTGGGTCAAGGAAGGGGAGATCATCCAGAAAGGCTACGTCGTGCCAAGCGACAAACCTGGCTTGGGCGTTGACATGGATGAAGACGCTGCCAAGAGGGCGCAGATACCAGGAACGTCGTGGTTTCAACCCACCGCGGCGTAAGCCAAACTTGCTAGGGAACAAACATGATGACGAAAAGCAAGCTTACGGACGTCGTTCTTCTCGCTGCGTGCGCGACATTCGTTGTAGCCACCACTTTCAATGTCTGCGCCCAGCAGGGATTCTTCACTCCAGAGGACGTTATCAAATACACGCCAGAGTGGCGTGGTGAGCGTTTTGCCGATGGCCGGCCAAAGGTTCCGGACGACATTCTCGACCGCATGAAGACCGTCACTCTCGAAGAAGCTTGGGCGGTTCTCCAGCAGAACGGATTCATGCACCAGTACGAGGACGGATGGCTCACCATTCATTCAGACAAGGTGCTGGTCGGGCGCGCTCTCACCGCCACTTGGATGCCGGGGCGTCCCGATGTTCAGAGGGTGATCGAAACGGATCCAGCAAACGCACGCCGTGTAGGCGGGATGAATGCCTGGCCGGTGGACATGCTGCAGAAGCGGGACGTATACGTTGGAGACCATTTCGGACTGAAGGAAGCGGGGCCATCCATCGGAGACAATGTCGGGAATGCGATTTATGCCCGCTCGGGTAACGGCATTGTTTACGATGGCGCCGTGCGCGACATCAACGGCCTCAACCAATTGGAGAACTTTGTTGCCTTTGTGCGCTACTACGACCCATCGCACCATTACGGCTCGCTGAAGTCCGGCAAGCTGCTTAATTCCACGATGGTAAGCATTAATTCTCCAACGCGCATCGGTCATGTCATGGTCATGCCGGGCGACGTGGTGGTTGGCAGAAACGGAGGCGTCATCTTTATCCCGCCGCACCTTGCTGAACAGGTCGTCAAGAGCTCTGAAGCCACGCACTTGCGCGACCTCTTCGGACACGAGCGGTTGCAGGAAGGTAAATATACCGCCGGTCAAATCGACGCTCGTTGGACGGATCCGATCGAACAGGACTACCGCAAATGGCTCAAAGAAAACGAGGACCACCTGCCGTTCCCGAAAAGTCGGGTTGAAGAGATCCTGAAAGACCATGAGTAGGCTTGATTGCGATCCGCAACCAGGACGATAAAGGATCCCGCATTCGCCCTGGACTCGATACCATGCTGAGTAGAGCTATTTTCCGCGTCTGTTGTGTTGTTTGCCGGCAGCACGAGAGTAGCGGCACCAGCTGAAAGACCCGTTAAGCGCCGGTTAACGCCCCGTGAATTTTGTAAGGCGTTTACTGAGTAGGTAATTCACGAACAGTTAATTCGGACTTCATTATCTTGTAAGGGGCAGCCGGCGAGACTAGTTGTGGCGACAACTGCTTGCTGGCGGGAGGAGGGGATGGATCGAAAAATAACGGTCGTCTTCTTTGACGCGGGCGGCGGTCATCGCAGCGCGGCCGAAGCGCTGAAAGCGGTGTTGGAATCGCAGTCGCGGCCGTGGCAAGTGGAACTCCTGAACTTGCAAGAGTTGCTTGACCGTCTTGATGTGCTGAAGAAGCTAACCGGCCTTCGCATTCAAGACGGATATAACCTTATTCTCCGCACAGGCTGGACGCGCCTGACGCCCCAACTTCTGCCTGTGCTGCAGACTGTGGTGCGCGTGTATCACCGGGCGACGGTGAACATGCTCGTCGAATATTGGAAAGTGAACCCGACCGATCTGGTGTTGTCGGTCGTTCCCCACTTCAACCGAGCCATGGTGGAGAGCATCCGTAAGGCCTTGCCTTCTGCGCACTTCGTTACCTTGATCACGGATCTGGCGGATTACCCGCCACATTTTTGGATCGAGAAGGAATCCGAATATCTGATCTGTGGGAGCGAGAAAGCCCAACAACAGGCCTTCGCATACGGACACGATCGCAATCACGTGTTCTTGGCTTCGGGCATGGTCATGCGGCCGAAGTTCTATGCCAGGACAAGCCTAAGCCGCACGGAAGAACGCAAGAAGCTCGGGCTCGATTCAAACACGCCCACCGGGATCGTACTTTTCGGCGGGCACGGCTCGTCGACAATTCTCGAGATCGTGAACCGACTCAACGCTGGAAATGCAAGCTTGCAGTTGATTCTGATCTGCGGCAAGAACCAGAAGCTGCTTTCCGCGGTGAAGAAACTCAGGCCAAGATTTCCCATGTTTGCCGAGGGCTTCACCCAAAGCGTCGACTACTACATGGCGCTATCGGACTTCTTCATTGGGAAGCCCGGGCCAGGCTCTATTAGCGAAGCCCTGCAATTCGATCTGCCGGTGATGATCGAGTGCAATGGCCGCACGCTTCCGCAGGAACGCTACAACGCGCAATGGATTACAGAGAAAAGGTTGGGAGTTGTGCTCAAGAGTTTTCGGAACGTCAACCAAGGCGTAGAAAAGCTGCTCGATCCGGATACATTCGCTGAGTATCGCGCGAACGCAAGGGCCTACAAGAACAATGCTTTGTACGAAATCCCAGAATTCCTGGACGAAATTGTAGGGCGGCGTTTTCCTGCCGGTACGGGATCCCCGGTTTCCGTCGAGGGTACCCCCGCACTGCAGCGAGCTGCCTGGGCGTCGATCACCTCCCGCCTGCAGTTGGATTGGGGAACATGATTTTCGCGGACACCATCATCCTTTCGGATTTGCACCTGGGCTCAGAAGTAAGCCGCGCGCCGGCAGCTTTAAAGATGTTGAAGTCAGCTTCGTTCAACCGCCTGATTCTTCTCGGCGACATTTTTTCCGACCTGAATTTCCGCCGTTTAAAAAAAGAACACTGGCAATTCCTCGGATACATCCGCAAGCTTTCGAATCCTAAGCGCGAGATTGAAGTCGTCTGGGTGGAAGGGAACCATGACTACGGGTTGACCCAGGTGATGTCGCACTTGGTCGGCGTGCGCGTGTATCGGGAGTACGCATGGGAGTTCGCCGGCCTGCGTCATCTGGCGATGCACGGGCATCAGTTTGATCGTTTCGTATCAACCAATCGGTTGCTGAGCACGTTTCTATCGGCATTTCATCTCGGCATCCAGAAGATCTCCTTCGGGAAGAAGCGGATGATCGGTTTTCTTGAGCGTTTTGACACAGCGTATCTGCGCCTGTCGGCCAAGGTGGCGCACGGAGCTCTTCTGCACGCGAGATCGAAAAACGCTCAACGGGTCTTTTGCGGGCACACTCATGAAGCCCTTAGCTTGAAAGGTGAGGGCGTCGAGTATTACAACAGCGGCAGCTGGACCCAGGAGATTCCCACCTACATTGCCATCGATCATCAAGGCGTTCAGGTCAATCCCTACTGCCCAACATCGGAAGAATCTCTCGATCACGAAGTGAGAGAGGAACTCGAAATCGATTTCGACGACTTAATAGCCGGCTAACTCTTTCCTATACCTGGCCCCCTTCTCTTAGGGTAGGAATCTTGCGAGGCCCTTACCCGGAAGGTCGGGACACAAAAAGCGCTTTGGGCGGCCGGAAGACTTGGTGATCGCCTCGGCGGCGAGGAAACCGCTGCGCACGGCGCCTTCCATTGTGGCCGGCCAGCCGGTAGCCGTCCAATCACCCGCGAGAAAGACGCGTGGCCAGCTCGTGCTCTGCGATGGGCGGTATTGGTCGATTCCCGGAACCGGCGAAAAAGTAGCATTGACCTCTTTGACTACCGTTGCCTTAAGAAGTCTCGCCTCGCGTGCAGCCGGGAAGAATTCACCAAGCTCCTTCAAGGCCAGGTCGATGATTTCCTGGCGCGGCTTGCTGAGGAGGGACTTGGACGAGCTGATGACCAGTTCGACGTAACTGCCGCGACTCTCCTCGGTTGTCTGGGTGGCATCGGAGCCGGTTTCGCGGCTGTCCCCCCGGGGAAGTCCCGGGCCCTTAACGTTAGCTCCTCCAGAACTTGCGGCGCTGAGACGCCGCGCCAGGAAACAGGGGTTGCTGCGTGCTGCAATCAACTGCGATTTGTGAAACATCCACTGGATGGTGCGGTCGAGAAGAACGGCGTGCGGCAAATTGCTAATCGTGCGGTCAAACCAAAGATGGACGCCCGTGATGGGGGCGGTTTCGAGGTGGGAGACTTTGTCACGCAGATCCTGAGACTCGGGTGTATTGGGAAGAAGCTTTTCGAGCGAATCGAAAGGAACCGCGAATACCCCGTAGTCAAACTGCTCCTCCAACTCGGACGCCTGGATCCGCACGCCCGTTTCGAGCGGCAAGAATGATTGCACATTGCTGCGAAAGCGAACCCTCCCACCACGGGCGTTTATGTAGTCGCGCGCCGCGTTGTAGAGTTCTGTGAGCGGAACCATGGGCACTCCCATGAGCCGTGCTTCGCGCGATTTCATCGACTCTCGGATTACCTGGGCAGCGTAGGGAACTGAAATTCTGTCGAGATCCTCGCTTAGTGCGCTCACCAAAATTGGTTTCCAGAAGCGCTCAATGGCGGCGGACGTTTGATGACGACGCTGCAGCCAGGCTGCAAAGGTCGTTCCGTCATCTTGGGCCGTGTGTGTGAGGAGAGACCGCAGAGCCCTCGCCAGCCCGATCTTGTCTCGCAAGGTTAAAAACTTGAAACTCATGAATGCCGGAAACGCATGCAGAGGCGCGGGAAGAGATACGGACTGAAGCGGCGATTGCCTTCCCCCCGGTTCGATAAATGTCATGCCGTCGAACCACTGAATTTTGTCCTCGATCCCGATTCGTCGATAGAAATCGATGAGATTGGTGCAGAGCTTGAAGAGCACGTGCTGGCAGTTGTCTACCACTTCGCCCGTGCCTGGGTGTTCGTAGGAACTGGCGCGGCCACCGAGATAGGGACGGCGCTCGAAAACAGTCACCTGGAATCCGCTCTCGGCGAGTGCGCAAGCGGCGGCCAAGCCAGCCAGACCGCCGCCGACTACCGCGACGTAGGGTTCTTCTTTCCCACCCTTTGAAAACCATGATGCGGCAGGCGATTTCGCTTCCATCAGGAGATTCGCTTGAGGAATCCTTTGCTAAGAATGCTGAGCTTCTCGCGGGTGGTGAGGCCGATGCGCCGTGTGACCACGTCGTAGTTCAGGCGAACAATCTTTTCGAGCAAGTTGCGATAGATCGTCGCCAGGGTCCATAGCGCCGGTTGGCTGTCCTCGGAGATCAGCGGGATCAATTCGTCGGCAGCGCGATAGTTTTCAAACGCACGGGCCGCCTCGAATTCCAGCAACGGACGGAGGCGCTCGCGCGGAACATTGGTTGCCAGTTCCGATGCCGACACCCCGAACTGTTCGAGGTCTTCTTGAGGAAGATAAATGCGGCCCATGGTGGCATCTTCCTTCACATCGCGAATGATGTTGGTGAGCTGGAAGGCGAGGCCAAGGCGCTCGGCAAGCGGTTCAGCGGCAGGATCCGTGTAGCCGAAAATGCGAATGCAAACCAAACCCACCACCGAGGCAACCTGATAACAGTACCTCTCGAGATCCTGAAAAGTGCGGTAGTGAATCGTCGAGTCGGAGGCATCGGGCTGAGCGCCTTCGTTTTCCACGTCCATAGCGGTGCCGAACGCCAGCCCATCAAGGAGCCCGAGCGGAATATGAAAGCGACGTTGCGCGTCGATGAGGGCAAGCAAGACTGCATCATCCGTTGGCAGCCCAGATTGGGCCGCATGGAAGGCATCAACCCACGTGTCCAGCTTCTGGCGGCGATCCCGCGCCGAAAACGAGGGGTCGTCGGCGATATCATCGCAGCGACGCATGAAGGCGTACACCGCGCAGAGGGCCTGGCGCTTGATCTTGGGAAGAACGAGAAATCCGTAGTAGAAGTTCTTGGCGCGCTCGCGCGTGATCCCGCGGCAAACCGAGTATGCCATGTGCAACTGCGACTCGGTGGGCACAAATTGTGGAGGGTTGTGCGCCACGGTGGTCATATCAGCTTTTGAAGGGCTGCGCGGGCAACCAGCGCAAGTTTACGCGATTTCGAGATTGCCGGGCGGTTCCCGAGCACGGCATACCCTTGGCGCTCAATTGCGTTCAGGATCTCCTGACCACCACGCGAGAAGAGCTGGAGGTCGATGGCAAGGTCGCGACCGACTTTGCCAACCAGCGGCAATCCGCGATCGAACCATTGGCGGGCACGCTGAACTTCAAAACGCATCAACTCAATAAATTGCGAAGTGTTTTGGGTTGAAGCGATGGTCGCTTCCGTAACGCCATGCTTGCGAAGATCTTCGAGTGGAAGATAGACACGGCCTTTCTGGAAGTCGGGGCTGACGTCCTGCCAAAAATTTGCGAGTTGCAGCGCGGTGCAGGTGTAGTCGGAAAGCTGTTGGCGCTCAGGATCACGGTACCCGCCGAGATAGAGGACCAGATGTCCAACCGGATTCGCCGAGTAGCGGCAATAGCCGAGCAGATCTTCGAAGGACTCATAACGGGTGACGGTCTGGTCCTGGCGAAAGGCACGGAGCAGATCGGAGAACTCGTGCTTGGGAACATCAAATTCGCGGACCGTTCCCGCCAATGCAACGAACACGGGATGGCGGGGCGATCCTGCATAGCAGGCGTTCAGCTCGGTTTCCCATTCGTCCAGGAGCTCCAGGGAAGCGGCCGTATCTCCGGTTTCGTCGCCAAGATCGTCCGAGATGCGGCAATATGCGTAAACGTTAAAAAAGTGCTGCCGCAGGCGCTTGGGGAGGAACCAGGTGGCTACCGAGAAATTCTCATAATGAGTGCGCGCCAAGCGCTCGCAATAGGCATACGCTTCCGGCAAAGGTGGCGCTTGTGCAGGAATGGCATACTCGGCGGGCAAGGTGTTCCAGATATGGTTGGCGGCGCTCATAAAATCTCAACCCTGGGCTCTGCGCGGCTAGCTTTTAGCAAGAACCTGCCTGGTGGCCGTTAAGAGCTAAAAGCTAACGAATAGGAGCAGGTTTACTGGCCCGGAATAATCGCGGTCTTGATGTCCCCATTTCGATTCATCATGTGCTGCAGCACCTGCTGTAAGCGCGAGAGTGGCGCTTCGCCGGTGATGTATTCGGTCGGACGAATCTTCTTTTCCGCGATCAAAGTGAATGCCTTACGTACGCTGTCGGGGGTGTGGTGGAATGTCGCCTTCAGCGTGACCTCAGAGTAGTGCAGGCGGTTGGTGTCGAGCTCGACCCTGACGCCCTTTGCGCATCCCCCGAAAAAGTTCACGGTGCCACCTTTCCGCACCATTTCGGTAGCCCAAATCCACGCTTCCGGCCGACCGACAGCTTCGATTACCACGTCCGCTCCCCTCCCGGCGGGCGAGAGTGCTCGCACAGCATCTACAGGATCCTTCACCGAAGCAATGTGCACGACTTCCTGGGCCCCCATTTTGCGGGCAGCGCTAATCTGGCCCTCGCGCTTTACCACAGCAATTACGTTACAACCCATGGCCTGAGCGACATGGACAAACATCAGGCCTATGGGGCCGCCGCCAATTACGGCCACCGTGTCGCCAATCTCCACCCCGGTCTCATGCAGTCCGCGCAATACGCAGGCCAACGGTTCAACCATGGCTGCTTCTTCGAAGCTTACATGCGGCGGAATTACCAGCGTGTTCAGGTCAACGATGCGGCGAGGAATGCGAATGTACTCTGCGTAGGCTCCGTTGTTGAAGAGAAGGTCTTCGCAGAGGTTTTCCTGATGACGCGAGCAGTAGAAGCAGGTTTGGCACGGCGCAGAGTTCAACGCGACCACCCGCATGCCCTGCTTGAAGCCGCGAACTCCCGTCCCCGTCTCTTCGATGGTCCCTGCCAACTCATGCCCGAAAAGGGCGGGTGGAACAATCATTCGCGCATGGTATCCACGCTGATAGACCTTAAGATCGGTACCGCAGGTCAACGCGACTTGCACCTTCACGAGGAGCTCACCAGCTTCCACGTGAGGGATGGGCACGCGTTCAATTTTGACATCCTCCTTGCCATAGAGGACGGCCGCGGTCATCTTTCCAGTCACTGCTTTCCTTCCTGTGACGGCTGAATCACGATCTTCATGGAGTCGGGCTGGGGATGGGCCGCGAGATCTAACGCCTCCACGGCTTGTTCCAAGGGAAAGCGATGGCTGATAAGGTTTTCCATCGCCATCTCCCTGCCCATTACCAAACGTACAGATTCATCCTGCAGATCAATGGATGCACTGTATGAGCCAATTAGCGTCTTTTCGTCCATACAAACGGCTGCAGGATCAAAGGCCGCTTCTCCGTGCTGCGTCTGGGCAAACAACAAAACCCGTCCGCCGGGGCGAACCGCGTCCATTGCGGTACGGATCAAGTTATTCGCTCCAACAGCCAAAATCGCGGCATCCGCACCGCGACCTTCGGTCTGCTTGCGCGCCTCCTGGACCGGGTCAGCTTTCGAGGCGTCGATTGAATTGTCGAGTCCGAATGCTGAGGCTATTGTAAGCCTCTGGGTATACAAATCGGAAGTGATTACCCTAGCCCCTGCCCGTTTGGCCAATACGCTCAACATGATACCGATAGGCCCCTGACCGATGATGAGAACGGTTTCGCCCGGCCGAATCGCCATCCTTTCGATGCCCTTAACGCAGGTATTGATCGGTTCGACGAAACTCGCTTGCTCAAACGAAGTGCCATCGGGGATAGGAACGGTGCCGCGCTCGACGATCCAGTCCATGACCCGGACGTACTCGGCAAAACCGCCGCCGGAGGGCTCAAAACCGGCAGTGCAGCCAACTTTCTTATACGTCTCGCATTGAGCAAAAGTTTTGGCCTTACAGTAAAAGCACTGGCCACAGGGTACGTGGTGAAACACCATGACGCGGTCGCCAGGCGAGAACTTGGTGACCTTTCCGCCGATTGCGGCCACCGTTCCGGAGGTCTCATGGCCAAAGATTCGAGGAGCCGAGTGCGAGCCGGTGGCGATCTTCTTCAGGTCCGTGCCGCAAATTCCGCAGGTGTGGACTTTGATCAGGATTTCGCCGGGACCGATCTCGGGCACCGGCACGGTTTCCAGCCTTACGTCTTGGATACCGCGATATACCGCGGCCAACATGGTTGAGGGAATCGGGTGTAAAGCTCGCTTCGAGGTCAATTGCTGAGCAATGGCCATGTTAGGGTTTCGACGTGGAGCTTGCCACTATTGTATTGGTCAAAACGCTTTCGCGCAGCCACGCGCAGAGGTTTTCTGAGGCCACCAGAGTGTTCTGTGCCAGACGGAGGGTCCTGCGCCACAGCCATGGGCGCACGCCGACATGGAGGGCAAAACGTAGTTGCCGGAATTGACCGTCGCGGACAAACTGTGACATCTCGGGCAACTCAAAGTCGTATTCGTCGGAGATCGTTTTGATCGCGACGAACGGAAGATTGTGGGTCATGGCGGCGCGAGCGACGGCGGCGGCTTCCATGTCCACCGCTTGAGCGCCATAGGATTTTGCCAGCTGCTGCTTTTGCGCGGTCGATGCGATTTGTGGTGAGGAAACGATGATGCCACGGCCCAAGGCCGTATTGGCCACGGGAGCATTCTTGATGGCAGTCTCATGGCGGCTGCCGTCCAGCGCGTCGATCACCCGGGCGGGGAAGACGGTTTCGCCCACGTGCAGTTCGGGGACAAGTGCCCCCGCGATTCCGGCCGAGATGATGACTTCCGGCGAATACACCACAATCGCTGCTTCCGCCGCGCGGCGTGCTGCTTCCGCACCGATTCCTCCGCACACCGCAACTGCGTACTTGCTTTCATAGAAGGTGAAATCGCGGCCGCCGTGCTCGACCCTGCTCGCCGGCCAATCCTTCACGAGGGGGCGCAGTTCGCGCTTTAACGCCGCGACAATTGCAATCTTGGCTGTGGTATCAGGCAATTTCTCCCCGCCGCTTCTAGAAAGCTAAATCGCGAATGTAGGCGGTTATGGCCGCAAGCTTATGCGTACCCATTGGCGCGAAACCAATCGACTGCGCGCCGCAAGGCGTGGTCAACCGCCACCACTTTCCAACCCAGTTCTCGCTCGGCTTTTGCAGAGGAAACGAACATCTTCTTGCGCCCCATGCGGACGGCGTCGATTGTGGCGCGGGGTTCGCGTCCGCGAAGGTGTCCGGTAACGATCTCATCGACCACCCCAGTTGCAAGTGCGAGCACATAGGGGACACGAACGGAAGGTGAGGGCAGTCCGGTAATCGCCGCCAGCTTATCGAGAATCTGCTTCAGAGTAAGGTTCTCGCCACCCAGGATGTAGCGCTCCCCGCATCGTCCCTTCTCGAGAGCCGCAATGTGGCCGCGGGCACATTCCGTTACGTCTACCAAATTAAGCCCCGTGTCTACGTAAGCCGGAAACTTCTTCTTGAGAAAGTCGACGACAATGCGGCCTGTAGGTGTCGGCTTGATGTCGCGATCACCGACAGGCGTTGTTGGGTTCACGATGACCACGTCAACACCACTGCGCGCCGCCTCGATGGCGACCTGTTCGGCCATGAATTTCGAGCGCTTGTAAGGCCCAATCATATTGTCGAGCAACACCGGGGAATCTTCATTCGCTGGGTGCCCATTCGCAGTGAAGCCCATGGTTGCCACGCTGGAGGTGTACACCACACGTCGAACTCCCGCTTTTCGTGCTGCGTCGAGAATGGCTCGCGTCCCTTCGACATTAGCGCGATACATCTCCTCCGGATCACGCACCCAAAGGCGGTAGTCGGCCGCAACATGAAACACCGTTTGGCATCCGGAAATGGCCTTCTCCAATGTCGCAGGATTGCGCAAGTCTCCCTGGACGAAATCCGCTCTCAAGTCAGACACGTTCTTGGTGTTGCTGCTCGCACGCACTAGCAGGCGCAAATCTGCCCCCTGCTCGGCGAGAAGGCGAGCGATGTGGCTGCCAACGAAGCCGGTCGCCCCTGTGACGAAGGCAAGCATGGAATCAGAGTATAACGGGAGATGCCGGGGGCGACGGGATCGAGTGCAGGGTGGTTTGAGCCGCTTAGTCCTGTGACTTGGGCATCGTGCGGCCAATGGAGGCAGCCACGGACTCAAGCTTTCGCAGATCCCCGGTGGTGAAATCTGCACCTGCGCCGGAAGGGTGCTGGGCTTTTCGCGAGACCTGAATCACTCCAACGATGCTGCCACTCGGATCGCTGATGGGTGCCGACATCAGCTTCTGGATGACCTCGGTGTCAGCGCCGGAGTAGCCGATCTTTACGACCTCGAAAACACTTAAGTGCTTTACGCGGGTGAAAGCATTGAAAAGCTCAGAACGTCCAGTTCGGGCGGTTCGGGCAGCCACCGAGGGACTGGAAAGCGGAATCGCGCCCACTTTCTTCAGTTCAGCCGGGAACAGAAATCTGAGAACATTACCCGAAACCTCGAGGAGAGCGATCTCGGTCTGTCTTACTGCAAATTTCTCGGCGACGCTGGCACAAATGGTTTCGGGCGTTTCACCCGGCAGCTCTATCCCTGGAAGTTGCTCTATTTCGGACATCACAGACGGAGTATGTACCCTTAACAGGTAACTAGCAAGGTAACTAATGGTACCGGGAGCGGATGTGACCGCCGTACTAGGGGAATACGAATGTTCGAGGGAAACATTGGTCAAGAATCCGCCGAGAAAATGGGGAGATCAGTTTTCAGACCTTAAGCTAGCAGAGCGTCCACGATGGCTTTCACATGAATGAGGGTCGAATCGAGGAACTGTACATCGGCTTCAGATCCGCGCAATAACAGTGGAAGTTCCGTTCCGGCGAGGACGATGGCTCCCACTCCTTCTTGGGACCTCATGCGTTGCGCAACCCGGAGAATAGCAGCCTTGGTCTCAGGTAAGAACTGGTTCTTCAGCAGTTCGCCGATGTACTTTTGATGGATCAATTGACGCTCGGGTTCGGTGGGAGTAACTAGGGCAATATCAGCCCTTTGCAGCTCTTCAGGATAAAACCTGGCTCGCATGGTAAAGCCGGTGCCGAGCAGCCCAACCTTCTTCAGGCCCAGAGATTGAGCGTGCCGGACGGTCGCCCGCACAATGCTGATGAGGGGGATTTGCGATCTCCGCTCGACTTCGTCAAAAACCAAGTGTGGAGTGTTGGCCGCGATACACCCGATCTCCACGCCGGCCCGCACCAAAGCCTCGACACCTTGTGCGATGTAATCCGCCAATTCTTCCTGACGGCCCATGTCGAGCAGCGCGATAACCTCGTCCACATCGAGGCTGTTGATGACGAGATGAGGGTTTCCACCCTTCGGTCTCCGCTCGCGCACGCCCTGAATGATCGACCGGTAGTAGTCGATGGTCGACTCGGGTCCAAGCCCGCCAATGATACCCAAAGTACGCATGAGAGAGTTTTATTGTCCACCGTGAGCACTCATCGCTTGGCGCAGAGCATGCTCGCTCTCCGTGCTCCAATACTTGCAGTCCAAGTGCATGAATACGGAAGTGTAGGGAATTGCCAGTTTGGTCTTGAGAATAAGGACATGGTACAGGGCGCCGTCCTTGGCGAGTTCGTCGATGAGGGACTGGTGAAGTCGAGAGTGGACCTCGTAATCACGGAGCAGTGCACTGATTTGGGTTCGATAATTCGAGACACCCGGAGCCTCCTTGTCGCCGATGA
This sequence comes from Terriglobales bacterium, assembly GCA_035606605.1. Lineage (GTDB taxonomy): Bacteria > Acidobacteriota > Terriglobia > Terriglobales > Acidobacteriaceae > Gp1-AA145. The sequence continues at coordinate 3,693 of DATNEX010000044.1, read as the reverse complement.
AGGGAAGCTCGGCATCCATAAAGATGATGGGACGGACATGGATGGACTTCTGGACGGCCGAAAGGACCGTGCGCACCACTTCGAGTTGGCCCGCGTCGGTCTCGATGGTTTCGATTCCAGCACCCACCTGTTCCGGATAAGCCGAGTCGACGACGAGGATCCAATTGCGGTGGCCCATCAGGGGCAGCTCTCCTTGGAGGCGCGACTCCCAGGACTGTGCATTCGCAGCCAGGGCGAACAAAACTGAGGCACAGAGCACCACCGGACGAATCGAAGGTCTTTTCATTCCTGGCTCCTAGGCTAAAGGTTTTACCAGAACACTCTACTCCTTGGGGTGGGTGATATGGCCCGACCGCAGGGCAAAGCCGGGCAAAACGTCAACAAGCGATGGCGAATTTCGACGGAAACAGGAACGTCTGACCAGCCATGATCCGTTCAGAACCGCTGTTCTCACTTCCCACGCTATAATGACGCACGCGGATGGGCATCACTCCGGGATCGAAACTAGGGCCTTACGAAATCCAGGCACCTCTGGGTTCGGGAGGCATGGGGGAAGTGTACCGAGCGAAGGACACCCGCCTCGAAAGAACGGTTGCAATCAAGGTCCTGCCTTCCCATCTTTCCTCCGATGCGGAATCGAAGCAACGCATGGTGCGGGAGGCGAAGGCCATCTCCGCGCTGCAACACGCCAACATCTGCACGCTCCATGACGTAGGTTCGCAAGATGGAACCGACTTCTTGGTTATGGAGTACCTCGAAGGTCAGACCCTGGACGCGCGTCTGGAGAAAGGCGCGCTTCCGCTCGATCAGGTGTTGAAAATCGGAATCGAGATCGCAGATGCGCTTGAGAACGCGCATCGGGAAGGCATCGCCCATCGCGATCTGAAACCAGGCAACATCATGCTGACCAAGGCCGGCGCGAAGCTTATGGACTTCGGGTTGGCGAAACCGATGACTCCCCTTACCGCGCAAGCCGTAGGTCGGTTTACGCCTTCGACTCCGACCATGAATATCGCCGGACTCAGCGGAGCGGTGTCACACCTAACGCAAAAAGGGTCGGTGGTTGGAACGTTTCAGTACATGGCTCCGGAGGTATTGCAAGGAGCCGAAGCCGACGTGCGCAGCGATCTGTTCAGTTTCGGTTGCGTTCTCTATGAAATGCTAACCGGGCGCCGTGCCTTTGAGGGCAAATCGCAACTCAGCGTATTTACTGCCATCCTCGAAAAAGAGCCGGAGCCCATCGCCGCAAGCGGGCCACCCACACCACCCATGCTCGACATGATTGTCCGCGGATGCCTTGCCAAGGACCCTGCCAATCGAGTCCAGTCCGCACATGACGTGGCCATGCAGCTGCGCTGGACGGCTTCTCTTCCTAAGGCGGCAGCCGAGCGGCAAGCGAGTACCACGAAATCACCAAACCGGGTGCTATGGCTGGCTGTAACCGTCGCGGCGCTTATACTGGGAATGGTTGCGAGCCTCTTCCTCCGCTCCCCTGCACAAGCCCCGGCGAGCATTCGCGCCGTCATCAATCCGCCTCTGGATACGCGCTTTCGCCTGACGTCCGATCTTGCCGGTCCTCCGATCCTCTCGCCCGATGGTACCTATCTGGCCTTCACCGCAATTGGCGTCGACGGCAAGACCAACTTATGGGTGCGCTCGATGAATTCTGGTGATGCGCGCATGTTGTCCGACACCAACGACGCGATCTTCCCCTTTTGGTCTCCGAGCGGCGACGCGCTCGGGTTTTTCGCCAACGGCAAAATGAGAACCATTGAGCTCAACAGCACGGCCGCGCAAACCCTGTGTGACTCGCAGCTGGGGCGAGGCGGCGCCTGGAGCCGCAGTGGGGTGATTGTGTTCTCGGCGTCTCCGACTGCACCTCTATCTCAGATCAGCGCCAACGGAGGCACTCCCGCCCCCATGATCGGCCTTGATGCCCTGCATTCTTCGCTCCGCTGGCCGACGTTCCTGCCCGATGGCAGGCATTTCCTCTATTTCGCGATGAACCACGATCCGTCAAAGGCGGCGAACAACGCGGTTTATTATGCCTCCCTCGACGGGCGTGAGAATCGCATGCTGATTCGCTCGCAAAGCAATGCCCTTTATGCAGCCGGGTTCCTTTTGTTCAGCCGCGGGGACCAGTTGATGGCACAGCCCTTTGACCCGAACCAAGGCGTGTTGCGGGGTGATCCGCAAGCCATTTCCTCCGGCGTACTGAACGACGTCTCCACTTGGCGGATGACTACCTCGGCGAGTGACAACGGACTACTGGCGTTCGGCAACGGCAGCTCCGGCAGCGTTGAGATGGTGTGGATGGACCGCAACGGGAAACCTATCAATGTGGCGGCCAATAACTTGCAGAATTTGCAGTATGCCAGCCTGGCGCCGCAGGGGAATCGCGTAGCTCTCACCATTGATTCCGGCGTCAATGACGTGTGGGTGCTTGATCTCGCACGCGGAGTGCGCACCCGCCTCACATTCGGACCCGTGGGAAATACTTTTCCTGTCTGGTCGCCTGACGGCCGATGGATTGCCTATAGCTCTTTGCGTCCCTCCGGAAGCGGAATCTACCGGCGCGCCTCTGACGGCAGCGGCGCGGAGGAAATGCTCGTTCCCGCTCCCGAAGGCACTCTTATTGCTCCCAACGATTGGTCTCACGACGGCAAGACGCTATTTTATTCGCCGAACTCATACACCCAAAAAGAGGACGGCATATGGGCTGCGTCTCTCAATGGGGCCGGAAAGCCGCGGCAGGTATTGTTGCATGGAAGTAATGCGGTACTTTCCCCTAATGGCCACTGGCTCGCGTACACCTCCCCGGAATCCGGCCGGCAAGAGGTCTATGTAGTAGCTTACGGAGGTGCGGAGGGCAAATGGCAGGTCTCTCCAAGCGGAGGACAAGTGCCACAGTGGAGCGCTGACGGCAAGGAACTTTTCTATTTCGATGCCAACCAGTCCCTGGTTACGGTCTCAGTTCGGGAAGCTGGGAGCGCCCTTCAGTTCGGTGCTCCCCAGACCCTGGTCAACCAATGGACAATTCTGACGGTTCCTTTTTACAGCGTCTCTGCCGATGGCAAACGAATTCTGATGGAACGTGTATCGCAGCAGGTCAATCAGCCGATCACAATCATCACAAACTTCACCGCGGGCCTGAAGAAGTAGGCTGCGCGAGTATGGCTCGCCGACTTCATAAGCACAATGTCCCACCCTTGTGCTCATCAGAGATAGCTCAGCCACTTCCAATCCCGATGCCGGGCCCGCAGTTCCATAAACCATCGGCAAGGCAGGTAAAGAATGGCTACCGCCAAAATCCACATAGCGTAGACGAATGGCAGACCATGGCCATACCCTAGAGGTCTCAGCGCTGGGTCTGCGTTGACATTGCCGTGCAAGATCGGCTGGTGGAAGGCCAACGCCACCACGATAGCCATAACGTGGATGAGGTAGAGGTGCAAGATGTAGTAGAACATCGGCACCCGGCCATAGACCAGCAGAACACGAGTCAAGCCGCGCGACGCGTTGGCTCCATCTAGCAGTCCCAGCAGGATGAGTGAAGGCCCGAGTGTCATCAATAAGTAGTGGAGAGAAGGCGGATATTTGAGGGTGTTGAAGAACGAAATCACTGTCAACGAAAGCGTGGGCTGAACACTCCAGGGCCCAGCCGAGCGTGGGTAACCGAACGGCAGCCCCGCG
>DATNEX010000127.1:0-2419 GCA_035606605.1 Terriglobales bacterium | reverse complement strand
TCGGTGCCGTCCATCTTCGGAATAGAGCGCGCCTTCGCTACCAGCTTGTCTACGTCGGTTTCGATGGTCGAGATCACCCCCCGCATGACACCGTTGTCGCGCAAGTGGCGAACGAGAGCGCGGGTGTCGATATCGGCCAGAACGGGAATCTTGAACTGCTCAAGATATTCCTCGGCAACCTGCTGCGAACGCCAGTTGGAGCTGACTTTGGAAAATTCGCGGACAATAAGACCCTCAATGTAGGGACGGGTAGCTTCGTTGTCTTCCGCGTTCGTTCCGTAGTTGCCGATTTGAGGATTGGTTAAAACGACGATCTGTCCGGCGTAGGACGGGTCAGTGAAAATCTCCTGATAGCCGGTAATGGAAGTGTTAAAAACGACCTCGCCGTAGCATTCGCCTTTGGCGCCGTAGCCTTTGCCTCGGAAGACGCGACCGTCCTCCAGCGCAAGGATAGCCTGCATTGGATCTCCGGGGAGTGGATTTTATAGATTTTAGCAGAGATGCGCAGTAAGCGGAGCGTGTGGAAAAGAGGGGCGAAACCCCAGTGTCTCACGGCCTCCTCAAGCCCAAGACGGGCGGTGCAGGCGACATTTAGCCACGGATTACGACGGCAAGCCACCCTTCAGCGCCGGCCTATGCTCGTGCAAGACTTTTAGCACGAATTCGCCGAACAAAGTATTCGCCCAGGCGAACCATGCACGAGTGAACTTGCTGGGGTCGTCCTGGTGAAAGGATTCGTGCATAAACCCGGTGCCAGCATGAGTGCGAATCAACGTATTGAGACAGGAAACGATTTCGGTTTCCTGATTTGAGGTCAGGCCACGCATGATGATCGAGAGCGGCCAAATCATGTCGAGGCCGACGTGGGGCCCGCCAATTCCTTCCGCGGCTTTGCCCCTGAAGAAATAGGGGTTATTACTTCCGAGGACAAAGCGACGCGTGTTCTGGTAGGTGGGGTGGCTCGCGGCCACACAGCCGAGGTAAGGCAGCGCGAGCAGGCTGGGAACGTTGGCGTCGTCCATGAAAAGCTGATTGCCGAAGCCATCGACCTCGTAGGCATAGATTTTTCCGTGCTCGGCGTGAACGGCTGTGGCATGAGTTTGCAGTGCTTGGTTCACCTCCTCAGCAAGCATTGAAGCGTCGCTTTCGAGATCCGGGTGCCGCGTCGCCTTCGATAATTCGGCAAGGTCTCGCAGCGCGGTGACCGCAAACATATTTGATGGAATCAGGAATGGATATATGCAGGAGTCGTCAGAGGGTCGGAACCCGGAGGCGATGAGCCCGCACGGCTTGATCGGATTTCCGTAGCCGTCCAGGTTCAGGGTGTCGTTAGGCGTCGTGCTATTGCGGCGAAAAGAATACGGTCCGGCTCCCTCTCGGCGCTGCTGCTCGCGGAAGGTCTTAATGACCAAACGCATGGAATCGTACCAACCAGTGTCGAAAGGCGAAATATCTCTGGTGACTGTCCAGTATCCATGCGCCAGGCGAATGGGGTAACAGAGCGAGTCGATCTCCCACTTACGTTCATGTAGTTGAGGCTTCATGACGGTAAGGTCGTGATCGAACTCGCTGCCCTCGGAGTCGAAGTTGAAGGCATTCGCGTAGGGATCGACGAGAATGCAGCGAGTCTGACGGTTGATGACGCCGACGATGAGTTGCTGAAGAGCTTTGTCATCGTGGACGAGCGGCAGGTAGGGCCAAACCTGTGCCGTGGAGTCGCGCAGCCACATGGCGGGAATGTCGCCGGTGATGACGAAGGTGTCCGGCTTCCCTTCCAGCGTGCCGAATCGAACCGTGGTGTCGAGGGTATTGGGAAAACAGTTCTCGAACATCCACGCCAGTTCGGAGCTTGAACCGAGCGCCCGCTTTACCTCCCCGATCTTGGCTTCTACCGCTTCACTCTGAAACTTGCGGTCAGCCGGGGCAGGGCGCTTTGAGGAGCGCTCGGTGGAAGGAATGCGAGTCGTGAAGGGCGCGAGAGCCGATCCCGCAATTGCTCTTCCGGTCAACTGCATAGCCTGACGTCTATTCATTTCGATCTTCTCACCCCAAGTAGCCCTTCTTGGCCGGTCCCGGACTCTCGCTGTAATCGGTCAGTCTGGGTGCAGCCCGAGATCGTGTTTCGCCACTGGACCGAGGATTCTAGCAGGACGACGTGGAATGGGACGGCGAAGGTCGAGAGACGGCTGGTTCTAAGCGAAGACAATCTTGGGATGAACGAGAGTCCCTGCGATGCGGGTGGCAATGCAAATCAGATCGCGTTGCCCATAAAACACCTTTACTTCTGGAGCACGGGAGAGCTCGGGCACGTTTACAGCTTGGCCGTGCCGGATGCGCGCGGCAATCTCCTCGGAGGCGGTGACCGATGGCATGTTGGGGAGCAGCTTGCGGGGATGAACAAGCATCGACTCTAATTCCC
>DATNEX010000116.1:0-40645 GCA_035606605.1 Terriglobales bacterium | reverse complement strand
TGCCTCAATTCTGCCAGCATCGGCTGCGCATATTCCAAGGATTCCTTATAGTGGCCGGCCTGCGCCTCGAGCTCGACGAGCGCCACCCTCGCCATCTTGTCTGATGAATCGAGAGCTAAGACTTTGCGATATAGTGGCAGGGCTTGATCAGGCTTGTTCTCAGCCTCATAAACTGCCGCGAGGTTCAGACGTGCCCCGATCAGGCGCGGCTCCCGACGGATCGCTTCTTCGAGGAAACGGATGCTTTCGGGAAAGCGTTTCTGCTGGAAGCGGATTGTGCCCAATATTGAATTGGCGGCGGCAGAGGTTGTCGGGTCGGAGAGTGCGATGCGTGCCTGCCGCTCCGCGCCATCCAGTTCACCTTGCTGTATCAAGACTACAGCTTTTTCAAGTGCGGTGCGAGCGTCGGATGCCGCAAACGTACCGGCAGGCAAACTGAGAAGAATGCACAGCAGGAGGGTTGCTCTTTTGTGCCCAGAGAGAGGATTACGGCGGCTGAATGTCACCCGGAACTCGCAGGCTCCGCCGGTCTCCGGCGGAGCCTGATTGATTGTCGTACGTCAGTAGCTAATCTTCAAGCCGAACTGGATCGAACGTGGCTGGTTACACTGCGTTCCGATGGAGCCGAAGTCCCCGCCACTCCAGAATGTACTTGGGTCACAGAATTGAGTCCGGTTAAAGATGTTGCCGAACTGTGCCTCAAAACGCATGCTCAACTGCTCTTTGAGCGCGAACGTTTTGAAGAGATTGATGTCTTCGCTGAAGGTCGAGAAGCCACGCGCAGTTCCGTCAGCGCGCGCAGCAGTGCCAAACAGGTTTGCTCCGGGATCGCTCCAAGCGCTACCTTTGAAAAAGAACTGGTTGGGATCGCGTGGGTTGTAGAAGGAACCGTTCACCGGCGCCCTGGCGCTCACGCCTTTTGCGCGATCCGGCCGTTTTTGGGGATTGAACAGAATATTTCCTAAACCGACGGTACTGTTGGTTGTAGGGTCAAAAACGACATTTGCCATTGTGATGTTAAGAGGTCGTCCGCTCTCATATCGTTGGACACCAGAAATATTCCAACCTTTGAGAAGAGTGGCCATGGCACCCGTAGAGTGCTGGGCTACTGGAATCTCCCACGTATAGCCGAACAGGAGCACGTGCGGCGTATCGTCGTCGCTCAGGCCCCACTCACAGCTATGAGGGCATGCCGGGTTTTGGATTCTTGCATTGCGACCGTCGCCTGACTGGCCAGTTTCCGAGCCGTCATTATTCAGCCTCGAGTAGGTGTATCCCACTCGGAACTGAAGCCCGTGACTGAAGCGCTGCTCCAGCACGACCTCGAGAGCGTTGTACATACTGCTGCCGAGAGGAACACCACGCCAAATGATGTTCTGATACTGAGGGTATTGTCGAAGTGCCTGGGCCGCGGTTCCGGCGAAACCAGCATAAGGCGAAGTGATGCCGGCGCCGACCACGGCGGGGTCGGTGATGGGCAGGCCTAAGAGGCCGATCCCCGAAGGGGAAACAGCGCCATATTGGCTGATAATCGATGGATCATTCATGTTAGCGGCAAGCCCCATAGCCTGCCAGGTCGCCGGCAAACGAGTTCCACGATTGGCTATGTAGGAGACATCCAATCGCATGTTTCTGACGACCTCGCGTTCAAAGGTCAATGACCAGTTTTGATAACGCGGGAGAGTTAATCCGTTCTTGGGAACGGCAAGCGGAGACTGACCGTTTGCGAACGCTGGATCGATGAACGGAGGGTTTTGAATACAAGTGGCACCCGGCCCTGGGCAAGCGATATTCGTTCCCGGGAAGCCATAGTCAAATCCACTCAGAAAGTTTCCGGAAAGCGTGTTGCAGCCAGATGCCTGGGCTGGATTACAGTTCACAGCATTCGGAAGCGCCGGGAATTGTCCGTTGGATACGTTGTTGACGGTCGGATTGGACTGATATCCCATGACCGGATCGCCTTGGAACTGAGAGAATGCGATGCCGGAGTAATACATTCCATAGCCGCCTCGAATCGCGGTCTTGTCGTTCACCCGGAACGCAAAACCGAGTCGCGGGCCCCAAGCGTTGTGTTTGGGATCTTCAAAAGTGTCTCGCCCGGAACATCCGGTACATTTTCCAGCGTAAATGAGCGCTCCGGGCAATCCGCCCGCTCCGGGATTTGCTGTATTGGGGTCGAACGTTGTGTATCGGTTCTGACTCTCAGTCCGCGCCCGTTGGTAATCAAAGCGTAATCCAAAAGTGAGAGTCAGCCTATTGGTCGCCTTGAATTCATCGTTGATCCAGGGAGAGAAATACCCCTCGTAGAATTGCGGATGGAACGGCAGAGTCTGGGTTGTCGAAAACACCTGCCCCAACAACATGGACGCGAATGCTTCACCGGTTCCTTGAACCGGTGCTCCACCATTGAGCGCAGAGGTGCCTGACGTGTCAAACCGGAATTGACCGGCTTCCGCACCCGTCGCCCAGCCACTGTGGTTGATCTGGTGCCAACGATATTCTCCGCCCACCTTAATCGTGTGTTTGTTCTTTACCCAGGTCAAATCATCGGAGAATTGCCAACGGTTGATCGCTTCAAACCCAAACTTCCCCCAACCGTAGGTGCCCAGCGTGTTGTACTCAGCTGTGCGACCTGAAAGACTCAGATCACCCGAAAAGTCGATCTGTGGGGGGCCCGCATCCTGGGCGACGAGTCCGCCAACTCCTTGAGGCTGAAGTGTCTCTCCAGGAGTTCCAGTCCAAAGAATCTTCGGCCACCCAGCACCGGCCGACAGGGAGGCGCCACCCATGAACCAGCGATCCCATGCGATCGTGGTGTGGTTGGACAGGTTATTTCGAATAATCCATTCGAACTGGGTGTGAGCATGGTGCGTCACAATTCTTTGGTAAAAACCATTGCCGTAGTAGTTGGTGTTCAATTGCGGCGAAGTCTCGCCGTCGTGGCTAACTGTGCACCCGCCAACTTCACCGCAATTTCGAATCGAAGGGCGGTGGTTCCAATAGAAGGTTTCTGTCATTCGGAAGTTGGGAGTGAAATTGTGATCCACTCGGAATTCCAAGTTGCGTGCATTCAGCAGCCAGGTCTGATCGCCAGCCGGGTTACCTGCCACATTGAATCCCACCCCATCGCCGGGTGCCACCCGATCCGGGGAAACCATGAGTCCCGCAATTCTGCTGGCTGCGGTGCTGACCAACTGCGTTGGAATCTTATTGCATTGAGTATTACCCGCTTGAGGCTGGGTTCCGTTGGCGTTCGGTGTTACAGGATTTCCCGCGCTGTCACAGAAAAACGGGTCTCGTCCGGTTGCTCCATTGCCAGAACTGAACGGGTTGTAAAGGACCTGCGATGGTCCAAGCGCGCTAAAGTCGCATACTCCATTTACCGGATCAGTAATACAGCCCCGAAAAGCATCAATAGGGGTAGTATTGCCAAAGCCTGGCAGAACGCCTCCGCGAAGACGGGTCCAATCGATATTGGTGAAGAAGAACGTCTTGTTCTTCCCGTTATAGACCTTGGGAATAACCACCGGCCCGCCAAGAGTGAATCCAAATCCGTTGTTCTTCAGGGGAGATTTCTTACGCGGCGTGCATTGACCCGTAGTTGTATCGCAGTCCGAATCGAAGAATCCGCGAGCATTCAGCGCGTCGTTGGCGAAATACTCGTACACCGAGCCGTGGACGCTGTTCGTGCCAGACTTCGAGGTGTACTCGATGAACCCGCCGCTGGTGTGACCGTATTGCGCGGAATAAGTAGTAGTAATAACTTTGGTTTCCTGGATGGCGTCAAACGGCGGGGTGCTCTCGTGGCTCTGTTGATGGCCCGAGGCGTAACCGAACGCGGCTCCGTCGAAGAAATTCTCCGTCGCCATGGTCTGCCCGCCATTGATTCGGGAGTTGAATTGGCTGCCGCGGAACATCGGATCACCGTTTGGTTTCATGGGCAGATAACCGGGCTGAATTTGCAGCAAGGATTCTGCCAGACGGACGTCTGCCGCCGTGATGACCGGTAGGTCCTGGTAATACTTGTTGTCGACCGTGTGACTGACGTCAGGGGTAGTGGTATTGATGGTCTCAGCGCCGGCGGTGACCTCGACCGACTCGGTGACTGCTCCGACGGCCATGGCCACGTCACGACGAATGGTTTCCGCTCCAATCACCTGGACTCCGGGGATCACGGTCGTCTTGAAGCCTTGATGATCGACGGAAATCGAATAACTGCCCAGGACAAGCAATGGCGTCGTGTAGGCGCCAGCCTCGTTGCTGGTCAGGACGTTTTCGACCCCGGTACCCTCGTTGCGTACCTTGACGGTAGCGCCGGGAACAGCGGATCCGCTTTGATCCGTCACGATTCCGGTGATCACACCGCGGTCAGCTCGTTGGGCGGATAGAAAGGTGGGAAGGCAAAGTGCGATTAAAGTCAATACAGCCAGAGCGATAACGATCTTCTTCATTGCATCCCCCGAGACGATCGAAAACCCCGCGAGTAAACGCTTTCTCGCGGCCCAAAAAGTACTCCTCAGCTTCTACGCTTGTCAAGGGAAAAATAGTACTTTTCCACTAGGGCGTTGCAAAAACGGTTTTCTAGTACGTGCGGTACATAAGCTTCTTGAGTCACTCTCGTAAAGTGAGATTGCTGTACGAAACGGACAAGCGATCAAGGAAAAGGGGGGCGACCGGGATTGCGTCGCCCCCAAATAGGTGGATTCTTTAGGCGCCCCACTGGATCACGCTGAAGGAGCGCGGAGGAACTTCGAAACGGGTGCGCCCATTTGAAGTTGTTGGCTTTTCGAACGACTGCGGCTTCACTCTCTCGGGAGCATCAAACCCGTTCACCGCTTTAAGGTCATTTCCCGTAAGCACCTGTGCCACGAGAACTCGACTGCGGGGCTGATCTTCCCAAAGGACTTCAATCGCATGGGGTTTGACGAGGTCACGGTTTAGAACAAACAGGGAAGTCTGACCATTTTCGGTGGTCGCCACCGCGTCCAAATAGGGAACCGGCTCGTCAAAGCCCTTAACCTCGTAGGTTGGCGATTCCACTAAGACGTTGAGCACTTTCCCGCGCCCGTATTGCAAGGCCCAGGCGTAAGGATAGTAGATGGTCTGGCGGAACAGCCCATTCTCGTTGGTCGTAATGGGAGCGATCACATTGATGAGCTGGGCCAGGCAGGCGATCTTCACGCGGTCAGCATTCCGCATCAACGTGTTGAGCATGCCCCCAACCAACAGAGCATCCTCGAGATTGTAGACCTCCTCCAGGAGGTGTGGAGCTTCCTTGCGATGACCGTCGGTTGCGTCTCCGCTGCGAGCACGGTACCAGACGTTCCATTCGTCGAACGACAGCCACAGCTTCTTCTTCGATCGCTTATGACCACGAACCAAGTCGCAGACCGCCAGGGACTCAGCAATCTGCCTATCCATGGTCAAGTTCATGGCCAAAAACTTGGCACTTTCTCCACCGGTCTCATCGTTATTGCCCAGATAGCGGTGGAGCGACAACCCATCCACGTAGTCATAGCACTGCTCTAGCACTTCGCGATCCCATTCGAGGTAAGTGGGCATGAATGGGCCGCTCGATCCACAGGCTATCAATTGCAGAGACGGATCCTGAGCGACATAACGCATCTGCCGGGCGGTGTCTTGGGCTTTCAACCCATACTCGGTGGCTGTCATGTGCCCTATTTGCCAGGGCCCGTCCATTTCGTTACCCAGACACCAGTGCTTCACGTTATAGGGTTCGGCATAGCCATGCTTCCGCCGCAATTCGCTCCACTGGGTACCGCTGTCGATGTTGCAGTACTCCAGAAGCGCGGCCGCCTGCTCGGGAGTTCCGGTTCCAAGGTTCAGTCCCATTAAAGGAAGGGTCCCTACGACTTTGCACCAAGCCATGTACTCGTTGGTTCCGAATTGGTTCGAGTTCATGGCGTCCCAGGCCTTGTCCAAAACCTTGGGGCGGTCCTGCTTCGGGCCGACGCCGTCGAGCCAGTTGTATCCCGAGACGAAGTTTCCGCCGGGATAACGGATAATCGGCACGCCAAGCGTCTTCACTTCCTGCATGACATCCTTGCGGAATCCGTTTGAATCGGACAGCTTTGATCCAGGATCGTAGATACCCTGGTAAATTGCCCGACCGAGTTGCTCCAGAAATGAGCCGAATAGATTGCGATCGAGTGCAGAAATGCTGCGTCGAGTGTCGATATACAAGCGAGCGGTTTGATCGGATGTCGATGCCGTCTGCGCCGAAAGCAACCGGCCAAAAAATGTGCTGGAAGAAGCGGCTAAAGCGGCGGTCGAGGCGTGCTGCAGGAACTGACGTCTGGAAGACATGGTCTTGAACCCCCCGAGCTTGCGACGAGTCCCAACACAGCTTCCGTGCGTGTTGACGCCGCAAGGTGATCTGGTAAACGCTTACTCAAAGTCCCTCAATATACGACGTCGATTCCTGTGCTAGCAAGTGAAAAGCTTTGGGTTGGCCTTTTGCCTCCCATTCGCGCGCCCTCTCCGCTACCCGACCGACGGTGTCACTGTCGGACGAAGGTCCCTCGGTCACTCACCTCGAGACAAATTGCCGTGAAGTCAAGGTCGCGGCATATGAAAGTGAGGCTTCGCCCGGCTGGCCATTGAATTTTTCTGAAAGAAATCTCTTTTTCTCCCCATTCCTCATTCATAAAGCGATCTGGTTTTCGCGCTGGCCAGTGGGTAGCAACTCAACTCAGGAGTTCTTAAATATGGAGGGTTCTGTGTGTGCGTCGCGGTCTTTCCCATGGGTTTGGTGTCGCTTTCCGCGTATTCTCAACCTTTCGGTCTTGGCCGGATTCACAACTGTAGGCGCATTCGCAGGGGAATCGTCCTACAAGCCTCCCACCGCTCATTACTACTGCACGTCGAATCCTGCTCCCAAGACGCGCTACTACAGTGCCCTGTTCGACGCATCTTCTTCCGGCGACGTATACCAGCAGATCACAGATGACTTTAAGAAGTTCGTCGCCCAGACCTACAGCTATGACGGCCCCGCCACCTGCTTTGGCAATCCGGATAAGTCTGCCGCGCAGAAGCAGATGCAACAGCAAATCACACAATTAAAAAACATCAACAAATGGAAGATCGTCGAAACCGGATGGACGGACTCCGCTTCGGGACAGGAAGCCGCCGGAGCTTCTCATCCTGATTGCAACTCGTCGGATGGCTGGAAATCAGTAGCGGAATACAAGGCTGCGTGTGAGGGGGGAACTCAGTCGGGAGGATCCGGCGTCCAGGCCCCTTCCCCACAATCAGAGAATACTGCTTCCCAAACCTCGTCCGCGCAAAGCCAGAGCTCCGGCGCTGGCACTTCGAGCGCCGGGGGGGAATCGAACGCTGCGGCGGCAGGCATGACACTCGCGGTCAGGATCGCGGAGGCGGTCGATTCCTCGAAAGATGGAATGGGCCATCAGTACCACGGCGTGGTGACGAAGGCGGCCAGCGCGGGTGGCGTCACGATCCCGCAAGGCTCACCGGCAATCCTAGTGCTTTCGAAAAATCAGTCGGGTTGGGTGGCGCAATTGCATTCCGTCATGGTGAAGGGCCAGACCATTACGGTTTCCAGTGGCCCGGCGACCTTAATGAACTCCTCGATGGGGTCCGCGCAGAACGTGGCTGCCGGGGCCATGAACACAGTTTCTTCGGCTCTCGGAGGATTTGGTTTTGGTCACAAGAAGCCTCACACTCCCTCGGCTGCCGAGGCCGCCGTCTCCGGCCAACGTATAGTTCTCCCACCCGGAACTCAGTTGCAATTCACCTTGAATGGGGCGTCCCCGGTTGGGGCAACCCCGGCGGGCGCCATGGGGAATACGATGGCTAGCTCCGGCCCAGCAAGCGCAAATCTGGGAACAGGTTCAGCGGGTGCACCGGTGGCCACTCCGGTCGGAAATCTCGGCGGCAAGGTTACCGAGACGCTGCTCGGGCCGATGAAGCCGCTTGGCCAATCCGTAGTAAGCCCCGACGGCGGTCATTACGCTGTTGCTTCCATGCACGGTAGCCGTGAGATGGTCATCATTGACGGCGTTCCAGGGCCAGACTATGACCACGCTGGACATTTGCAAGGCACTGGTCTGGATGTTGCTTTCAGCGAGGACGGCAAGCACTCCTGCTACATTGCCCAACGCGGTGACCAGTTAGTCGAAGTCAGAGACAACAAAGAGGCTTTCGTTGTCACAACCTACTTCGTACCCCCAATGAGTGGCAACGTGCCGGTCCTCGCCCCCGTCAGCCTTCACGGGACCTCGGTCGCCAATCCCGGCCACCAGTGCCTCATCAGCGCCAGCGGCTCCCATATGGCAGTCGTGAGCTCAGAGACGTCGGCGAACACCAGCACCGTTTGGCATGTTTTCCTCGATGGCGCGAAAGGTCCTGGATATCCCGTGATCGACGTCAATCTGATGGCTTTCGTGGGCGAAAAACTCGTCTATGCGGCGCAATCTAGCGACCAGAAGTGGCACATGGTGGTGAACGCGAATCCCGGCCCGGGGTATGACAAGATCTCCTCCTTGTTGCTCAACCACAATGACACTCATTACGCCTTCATTACGCAGAATTCAGGAGGCCATCAAGTGGTTGTCGACGGAGTCGCAGGTCCAGTCCGCGCTCACGGAGGCAACGGAGTGCACGACCTGACCCTCGCCTCTAATGGCCGCTGCGCATATATCTGGGACAAGCCCTTGGGCGTTGCCAGTCATGATGGCATGGACCAGGTCCTGGTGGTGGACGAGAAAGAAATTGCAGACCACATCCAGCCTTTCGCCACCGAGGACACCAGCCTCTCTCTGAATTCGGTTATCCATATTCTCTTCAGCTCAGATGGAAAGAAAGTCGCGTACGCCAAGAAGGTCCCAGGCGGAGTCGCGTCGGTGATAGACGGCAAGGTCAGCCGCGCGTACGACGCAATCGGGATCACCGCGTTCAGCCCGGATTCAGCGCATGGGTTTTTTGTGGGTGTGCGCAACCAAAATTTCGTGGTGGTGGACGGAGAGGAACTCGAAGGCTTCAATCGAGCGAACGGTTTCGTGTGGAGCAAACAGGGCGGGCGTCTGGCATTCGTGGGCTGGGCGCAAGATGGATACCACTTTGTCGTGGACGGAAAGAAGACTCCTCGATACTACAGCGCGATGAACAAGACTCTTTCGTTCAGTCCCGACAGCAAACATTACGTGTATGCAGCCTGCACCAACTACATGAAGTGCGTGGTGGTGATGGACGGCAATGAAACACCCGTCCCTGATATCGCCGAATTGACTACGCGGTCTCAACCGCGCTTTGAATTTCCCCCCATCTTCTGGAGTGATGACAGTTCGCGCCTCGCCTACGCTCACACCAATGCCGATGGAACCAATAACACCGTTTTCATCGTGAATGGACAAGCCGTGATGCACAACACGGGGCTATACGAGTACCCAGATTTCAGCCCGGACAGCAAGCACTTCGCGACCTTGTACTGGACCGGCCACGGCTATGCTCTCTTTTTAGACGGCAAAACCGGCGCGGCATACGAGAATCTTCTCGAAGCCAACCGCAACGTGGGGCGCTTTGAGAATTCGCACGCCTATCGCTTTCTTGGGATCAAGAACGGATCGGTTTATCGAGTAACCGCCGACCTCGCATCCATCAATTGATTCAGGGTTATCAAAAGGAGACTCCCGTGAAAAGCATTACAGGGTTCGTCCCGAGGGCTGTGTTTCTCTCACTGTGCATAGGGTTAGCGTCCGCAGCAGCTTTCGCAGGAGAAGCGTCCTACAATCCTCCGCCATCGTATTACTACTGCACCTCGAATCCGGCTCCTAAGACTCGCTATTACAGCCTGGTATTCAAGGTGCCGGGCTCGGGCGTTGCTTACAATCAAATCGCTACTGCATTCGACCAATTTCTAACCCAGAAATACGCGGTGAAGAGCAACGCGGTATGTTTTGGAAGACCTGATGAAAATGCCGTTCGCACCGATGTCGGTAAGGAAATGGCGCAACTGAGGGCTGTCCAATGGACCATCACCCAAACTAACTGGACCTACAGCGGAGCCTCCCCGCTATCGCCGACCGCCCCAATGAAGCCCTCGACGCAAGCTGCAAATTCAAGTCCACAAAAAGCGATCAATGGTGTTTACGTGGGCACATACACTTGCGCGAAAGGGCCGACCGATATGAAGCTAACGCTTTCTGCGCCGGAATACGGGCTGTTGACTGCAACTCTTACCTTCTACTTACCACCTGGCTCCCGCAACAAGGCATATACCTACAGTTTGAACGGGCAATTCGATCCAGCGTCGGGGAAATTTAGCCTGAATCCGCTGAAATGGGAGACGCCGGCTCCCCCCAATTATTTGATGTCGGGCCTCAAAGGTATCTTCGACCCTCAGGGCACCAAAGTCTCGGGAATCGTCGACTATACGGGCTGCGGCCGATTCGAGGCCATGAAAGGCAGGGATGACTGAGTAATCAGCGGAGATGACCGATCTCCAGTTGCTTGAAACACCCGTGGAAATAAGCTTGGCAAGCCGGAATGCATGGGAGAGAATGATTCCCTCTCATGCAGCCCCAAGCTGCCAACTCCGGGCCTGGAGAACTGGAGTCTGCACCGGTAAGGACCGAGATTTCGGGCGATTATCGGCGTCTCCTCCGCACGCTTGCGTCGCGAGCCCACCGCCTTGGATCTCGCGATCCCGAAGCGGCCGCCCAGGAGGCGTTCGCTCGCTCGTGGGAGAACGTGACCTCCCAGCCTGCGCTGGAGTACTACTTCCGCCAGGATTCCCCCGCCGCCGACCGCTCGCCAGCCTGGAGCCTCGATCAATTGCTGGCATGGCTGCATGCGGTTCTTCGGTATGTGGTTTCGGAAGAGCGCGAACGCGTGGCATATCGGCTGGAGCTATCGCGTGGCGGTCATTCTGAAGTATGGGAGGAGGGAAGAATCCCGGAACTCCCAGACACCGGTCTCAATCCACTGCAACAGATTCTCGAAAGGGAACTGGAGTCAATTCTCAGTGGGTGTTTTCCGAAGCTCGACCTGCAATATCGCACGGTACTGCGCATGCGGGGCGCTGGTATGTCGTACGAAGAGATTGCATCCCGCTTGGGAGAAAAACAAAACACCATCGCCACCTGGCTCAGCCGTGCCATACGGGACTTGGCTCGATGCGTCAGCCGGCGAACTCAGGGCATTGAGCGCAAGAGATGATGGAACCGACGCAACGACAGTTCGAAGATAAGCTCGCCCGATTTGCGCGAGGAGAATTGAGTCCGGCGGAAGAGCGTGAACTCGCCCAAGAGTCACTGGAATCGCCGGCGTGGTTCGAGGAACTCACCTCGACAGCTCTGGCCAAGACCGCGGTTCGATCCGTTCCTGCTCCCGCTGAGCCTGTCCGGGGCGCGTGGTGGCGGTCACCTTTCTTGTTCGTGACTGCAGCGGCCATCGTGGTCGGGGTCTTCATCTTGCCTTACCTTTCGCGAATTTCTCAAAGGCAGAGTGAGTCTCCTCAAATCGCAAACTCCCCAGGGCCACAAAGAGGCGTCCTGCTGAGCCCCACCCTCGTATTCAACGCCGGATCTTCCCAACCCGTGCTTCTGGCGGAAGAACTTCAGATCACAGCCTCATCGCAAACCACGAATATTTTTCGGGGCGAGGCAGAAACCACTCGTGCGCCTCGCCAAATTGGATCGATCCTTTCGATTGAGGATGGACTGGCGACGATTGATCTCGGTTCCGCCGATGGTCTTGCTAAGGGTAGTGAACTCGCAGTGTATCGCGATCCCACGCTCCAAGATCCGGTCGGAAGTTTGCGTATCGGCACGGTTTTCCGCGAACAATCCCGAGGTGAGGCTCGAGAGCCGGGCCTTAAGACTCAATACGCGGTCCGAGTGAGTGATCACACTCATCTGCAAGCGCTTCTCGAACAAGTAGACGACCTTCAGGCGCGCGGAGATTTCGGCGGAGCGCGTCGTGGTGCGGCAAACGCTGCCGCCTGGGTCAAGACTGCCAAGGTTCCCCTGTCGGACCAGGCCAACGCCATGAAGGTTATGGGCCGACTGGATTACCAGGCTGGCGATGCTAGCTCTGCGGAAACGCACTATCGCGCTGCACTCGAACTGTTGAGTGCAGATCCCCATGGGTCGGCAAAGGATCTCTCTGCGCTGAAAAATGATTTGGCGGCCCTCGCCATGCTCCATGGCGACTACGACTCTGCACAGAAACTGTTTGATTCGCTCCCCTCCAATCAAAACTTGAGTGCAGACTGCCTCAATAATCTTGGGGTCTTGGCCGAGGCGCGGGGCAATCGCCAGCAAGCCGAGTCTTCGTATCGACGAGCATTGGAAGCCCTAGCGCAGAGTTCGCCGACGTCAAGAAGGGTCGTGGAAGCCAATCTGGCGCGAGTTGAAGGAACGCGTTGAAATTCCCGGGCCGGGTTCGCGCTCCGTGGATGCTCTGCTCCCTGTTCGTCGTTACGGCTTGTCTTGCATGGACACAGGACAGAGGCGAGCAGGATTGGGCAACCCTCGCGCAAACCGCAGAACAGCTCTACACCAGAGGAGATCTGAATGCCGCAATGCGCGTGGCAAAGCTCGCGGTTGAGACGGCGTCCGGGCCGGCACAATCCAGTCGAAGTCTCGACCGCCTAGGATTTTTCGAATACACGGCCGGCAATCTGAAAGAGGCAGAATCCCATCTTCGGCAAGCCTTCGATTTGCGAAAACAGAATTTTGGGGTTGAAAGCCTCGAGTATGCCGAAAGCGCAAATGACCTTGCGCTTTTCTGTCGCGATTCTGGCAAGCTTCCGGAAGCGCGCACACTGGCAGAGCAGGCGGTAGAAATTCGCATACGCCGCTTGGGTTCTTCCGATCTCAAAGTCGCTGAGAGCCTCAACACCCTGGCCAGTACTTACGGTCTGCTCGGCGAGTATGACCTAGCGATATCGCGGTTCGAGCAAGCGCGCAGCATCCATGAATCCGAGGTAAAGCCACAAAACTTCGACGAAGAGTACGGCACGCTTTGCATTAATCTCGCGGGGACTTATCAGCGGGTTGGCAGGTACAGTCAAGCCGAAGAACTTTTTGACAAAGGCTTGGGCGTGCTTCGCGTAAGGCCGGGCGTAAACCACCCCGCTTATTCTGCCAGCCTGGTCGCGGCTGCATACCTGCAAGCCGAACTCGGCCACTACGCCTCGGCAGAAAAACTCTACGCCGAGGGTGGCGATCTTCTACAAAAGCAACTTGGCGACAACCATCCGGTTTACGCCACCTATCTCAACAATCGCGCAGCTCTTTACGCCGCCATGGGCAATGTCGTTGTGGCGGAAGCCGACTATCGAAAAGCGCTCGAGCTAAAGAAAAAGATCTTCGGCCCCGACGCGCTCACGATTGGCGCCTCCCTGCGCAACTTGGCGCGCCTGATCGCCCGAAAGGATCCGGTCGAAAGCGAGAAACTCTTTCAGGAGGCGGTTGACCTTTACGCCCGCAACAAGAAGGCTCAGCCCTACGATTATGCAAGCGCCCTGCTTGGACTTGCCGCCTCGCAGATAACTCGGGGTGAACTGGATCGCGCGCAACCGACTCTCGAAATGGCGTCCGAGATCGTGGCCAAAGCTTTGGGGACCCAGCACCCACTTTATGCCGCCGTACTGCGTGATCAGGCGCTCGTCTATCAAGCAAAGCATGAATATGCCGAGGCAGAGCGCAGCCTTAAACAGGCCGTCGATCTCATCGAGCGAACGGAAGGCGAGTCACACCCGGACCTGGCTCAGTACCTTTACAAGCTTGCTCGCGTATATGACGAGGGGGGTGCCTATTCGTCCGCTGCGCCGCTTTATCGGCGAAGTTTGGCAATCTCCGACCGCGCGCTCACCGACATCCTCAGCATTGGCTCGGAGAGTTCAAGAAACGCCGTGATCGCGAATTTGGACGACCCCATCCCAGCGCTCATTGCTTTCCAAAGTAAGGTTGCCGACAAACTACCAGATACTCGCGTCCTGGCTTTTGAAGCTGTCGCCCGACGCAAAGGACGTGTCCTCGATCAAGTGCATGATTGGAGCGCAAGGCTCTCTCAGAACGCCGATCCCTCGATTCAGGAGAGTCTTCTTCGGCGTCAGGGCATGATCGAGTGCCAGGCATCGCTGAGTACCGCGCTCGGCTATCGTGATATCAAGGCCGCCGTTGTAGGTACCTGCTCGCTTCCCGGAACGGATCTCGCGGGCCGCTACGAGCGGCTGCTCCATGATCTCAGAGCGAACTGGACTCCGACGTTGGGACAACAAGGCCTACAGGCTTTGCAGGTTTTGAATGAGCACATCGACAGCACTGAAGCCAGTCTCAGCCGTGCTCTGCCGCAGTTTGCGACCGCAGTTCGACCGGTCGAGATGCGCCAGATTGCCGCCCAACTTCAACCCGGTGAGCTGCTAGTTGAAATCGTTGCTTATGGACAGCCGGGCACCGGCCAATCGGACCGTTACGGCGCTTTCCTGCTCGATCATAATGGAGACCTAAATTGGTTGGACCTTGGTTCGAAGCAGTTAATCGACAGAGCGGTACGGGATCTTTTTGCCGCAGCCAACGATTGGAGCACTGCTTCATCGGCCCATGAACGGCGCAATCAGAAGATCGCGCAGGGAACCGCGAACGATTCGCTGAAGATCCTCTCGCAAAGCCTTAATCCGCTGATCTCGGCATTGGACAACCGGAAGGAGATTCAACGACTCAGAATCGCACCTGACGGAATGCTCAACCTGGTCCCGTTTAGTGCGCTGAACGACAAGCGAGGCAATCCGCTCATCGAGCGCTTTACTACCAGTTATCTCTCGTCGAGCCGTGATCTGGTCAATCTTCCCACTTCGGCGGATGACCGCGTTTCGCACCAGGACCTGATTATCGCCGTGAGTCCGGGAGGAATAGAACAAGGGCCGCGAGGTGCTACGTCTACTGTGTTTCGATCGGAAACGCTCGAGCGACTCACAAGCGCACAGGCGGAAGCTCGCCAAGTCGGGCAATGGATTCCTGAGGCACAGCTATTGGGTGAAGGCCAGGCGACCGAAGAGCGGATCAAGCAACTGCATCATCCCGCACTGCTTCACGTCGTTGGGCACGGCCTGGTAAAAGGTAACGAGAATTGCCAGACCAATCCAGATTCCCCCGGATGCGGGCTGAGCACTAGCCCGGCGGAACGAGTCATGAGCCTCTCGGCAATTGTGCTCGAGGAAGCCTACGGGCGGGCGCCACAATCCTCGCAAGACGGCCTGCTGACTGCCCTGGAACTACAGACACTCGATCTCCAAGGATCTGAAATGCTGGTGCTGTCGCAGTGCCGCATGGCTGATGGTGTGCCATCCACGGCGGATGGGGTCTTTGGCATGCGACGCGCCGCCGCCATCGCCGGTGTAAAGACGTTCGTCGCGCCTCTTTGGGAAATCGACGACCGGGCACAGCAAGTCCTCATGAACCGCTTCTACAAGGAACTCAGCCTCGGAACTCCCCGTGACGAAGCCTTGCGCCGTGCAAAGCTGCAACTGTTGCACACTCCATCCACGAAATCCTTTCTTGCCTGGGCGCCCGTGATTCTTTCCGGCGATCCTCGTCCGGTTCCAAGAAGCTGGTTCGGTCGCCCCGGCCGGAAGTAGCGTCCCTCGACTTTTGGGCTGATTTCTCCCCACCCTCGTCACGGTGTCCAGGAATGGACAGGGGATTCCATGGACGAACACCCGGGCCTGTCGAGAGAGACTTCCGCCGGGGCCTGCCCCACGAATTTTCAACCGCTTGGAAACGTTTTCAATCTGGCCACGTCTTTGCATAGTGCAAGCCAATGGACATCGCCAGACCAGAGTTCAAACAGCAGAAGCGTAGGCGCCAGATTATGTGGGGGGCGGTGGGTCTTCTGTGCCTCACTGCGCTGGCCGTTGGTGTGTCGAGACTAAAGCCTGCCGCTCCTGAGGTTGAACGGAGCACGGTCTGGACCGACACCGTGAAGCGTGGCCCGATGCTCCGACAAGTCCGCGGCATTGGTTCGTTGATTCCCAGTCAAGAGTTCACCCGTCAAATTCCAGCAGAGACCGAAGCTACGGTCGTTCGGATTTTGAAGTTACCGGGTTCCCAGGTGAAAGCTGACACGGTTCTCTTAGAGATGAGCAACCCGCAAGTAGAACAGGCTGCGATTGATGCCCGGCTTCAGCTCAAGGCCGCGGAAGCGGAATATCAAAGTTTGCGCGTGACCTTGCAAAGCAACTTGATGAACCAGAAGGCGGGTGCGGCCACCGTCAATTCTGATTACACGCAGGCCAGGCTGCAGTCGGACACCGACAAAGCGCTCTACGATCTCGGTGTGATTTCTGGTATGGCGTACAAGAATTCGAAAAGCAGGGCTGACGAACTCACGACCCGCAACAACATCGAAGGCGAGCGCCTCGAGATAAACCAAAAAGCGATCGAGTCGCAATTGGCACAGCAGCAGGCCAAAGTTGATCAAATGCGTGTATTAGCTGAACTGAAGCAGAAACAGCTGGATGCGCTCAAGGTGCGCGCGGGAATTGAAGGCGTCCTCGTAGACCTGCCTCTTCAGGTGGGGCAGCACGTGACGCCCGGCACGATGCTCGCGAAGGTCGTCCAACCGGACCACCTGATCGCCGAACTCAAGGTTGCTGAGACGCAGGCGCGCGACGTCCAGATTGGCGAACCAGCGCTCGTCGACACACACAATGGCACCGTGTCGGGGCAGGTGATGAGGGTTGACCCAGCCGTGCAAAACGGCACGGTTACGGTTGACGTCAAGCTGACAGGCGAGCTGCCCAAAGGGGCACGTCCCGACTTGAGCGTGGAGGGGACGATTGATCTCGAGCGACTCGACAACGTGCTTTTCGTGGGTCGTCCCGCCTTCGGCCAAGAAGACAGCACCATCAGTTTATTCAAACTCGATCAGGACCTTAAGGGCGGAGTGCGTGTTCCGGTGAAGGTCGGGCGCGCCTCGGTGAATTCCATTCAAGTCATAGAAGGCTTGCACGAGGGCGACACGGTGATTCTGTCTGATATGTCGCGCTACGACAACACGGACCGAATTCGATTGGAGTGATCGCACGGGAGACGAGGTTTGGTCGATTGAGTTCTTTGGACCATCGGATCGTTGAATTATCGGTGCTCGTCAATGGGTTTCGCATGGCAGAGGCTCCGATGATTTGCTTACTCAACTCGCTGACAGGCATACAAACTCGAGGAGAAATATGACGGAACCAGGGCAGACGCTGATCCAGATTGAAGAGCTCACCAAGGTCTTTTACACCGACGAAATCGAAACCCACGCTCTCTCGGGAGTGCACTTGGCGATTCGCAAGGGCGAGTACATCGCCATCTCCGGACCGTCAGGTTGCGGCAAATCGACGCTGCTGTCGATCATGGGGCTGCTCGATACTCCCACCGGAGGCAAATACGAGCTAAATGGGCAATCGGTCGAGAGTCTCGATTTTGCCCAGCGCTCCCGCATTCGCAACCGCGAAATCGGCTTCATCTTTCAGAGTTTCAATCTGATCGGCGACCTTACGGTGTACGAGAACGTCGAGTTGCCCCTGACCTATCGCCAAAGGATGGCCTCCGCTGAGCGCAAAAAGCGGGTGATGGAATCCCTCGAGCGTGTCGGCATGGCGCATCGCATTCGACACTACCCATCGCAGCTCTCGGGCGGTCAGCAGCAGCGTGTCGCGGTTGCCAGGGCATTAGCTGGACATCCTTCCATTCTCCTCGCCGACGAGCCTACGGGGAACCTCGACTCCCACAACGGCGAAGCCGTGATGCAGTTGCTGCAAGATTTGCACCGCGAGGGCGCGACCATCTGCATGGTCACGCACGATCCGCGATTCGTAAAGCACGCCGAACGCGAAATCCACTTATTCGACGGCAAGGTTGTGGCTGAAGACGAGCTGAAGAAACTTATGCAAGAGGCGAGTGCGTGAAGGCCTCGGGCTCACCTGGCCAGGTACATCCCGGCCCGCCGAGCCGCGAAGGTCGATCCCATGGGCCCCTGCGATACGACTGATTCAGGAGTACACCATGAATCTGTGGCGTGATTTGCGTTTCGGGTTTCGGCTCTGGAAGAAGAACTACGGCTTTGCTGCCATCGCTGCCCTGACCCTCGCGCTAGGCGTCGGCGCGACCGCTGCAATTTTCAGCGTCATCTACGCGACTCTTTTCGAACCGATGCCTTATCCCGAGCCCGAACAGTTGGTTGTTCTCTGGTCGAAGGTGAACGACTTTCACAATGTTGTCTCGGCGGGCGACTTCCGCGATTGGCTACAGCAGAATACGACGTTTCAATCCATGGCGACCATAAGCGGGACAAATTTCAACCTTGCGATGCCCGGTTCATCGCCGCAAATGGTCGAAGGCGGGCGATCCACTCCAGGTTATTACGACAAGGTGTTCGGAGAAAAACCGTGGATGGGCCGTTACTACCTACCTGAGGAAGCGCAGGCTGGAAAAGACCACGTCGTCATCATGACGCATCGCTTGTGGGAACGGCTGGGATCGAATCCCAATATTGTCGGCACACAGCTGAGGTTGGACGGCGAGGTCTACACCGTGATTGGCGTTCGACCGCCGGGCCAACCCGACCGCATGGCCGGCGACCTGTTCGCTCCATTGACATTCAAGCCCGAACAACTCAATCACGACTTCCACTGGCTGCTCGTCTTCGGTCGCCTAAAACCGCACATAACGCTGGCGCAGGCACAGGCTGACATGAATGTGGTTGCCGCCCGGGTCGCGCGTGACTATCCCGTGTCGAACAAAGGTTGGGGAATCTATGTAGAGCCGCTACATAATAATTTTCTCCCGAAAGATGTGATCAAAACCATGTGGCTGCTCATGGCAGCGGTCGGGTTTGTGCTGCTGATTGCTTGTGTCAACGTCGCCAACCTTCTTCTTGCCCGCGGAACCACGAGGCAACGTGAGGTCGCAATGCGGTCCTCGCTGGGAGCCACACGCGGGCAGATTTTTGGGCAGTTGCTCAGTGAGAGTGTCGCATTGGCATGCATTGGCGGAATCGCAGGAACCGTGCTCGGCTACGCAATGATCAAGGCATTGCTGCTGACCATGCCGCAATACACACTGCCTTCTGAGGCTGACGTGCGGCTGAGCGTTCCAGTCCTATTTTTCACGTTCGCGACCACCATGGTTGCCGGCGTACTGTTCGGGTGCGCGCCCGCCTGGCAAGCCTCGAAACTGGACTTGAACGAGACCCTGAAAGAAGGCAGCCGGGGCTTAGGTGGATCCGGCAAGCACCGTCTTCGCAGGTCGCTGGTTGTCGCCGAGTTTGCGCTGGCACTGGCGTTGCTCGCAGGCGCAGGGCTCGCGCTGCACAGTTTCTGGAACCTGGCGCGAGTCAATCCCGGCTTTCGCATCGATCATTTGCTTACGTTCGATTTACCCGTACCCCAGGATAGGCTGACCAAACCTGAACAGATCGTTGGCTTTTACCGCCAACTTCTCGACCGCGTCCAATCGCTGCCCGGAGTGGTTCAGGCGGGCGTCTCCAATGGAAGGCCAATCACAGGCCCGACGATGGGCATGCCGTTCAGCATCGAAGGCCAGGCGGTTGCCGATCCCTCCTCCCGTCCGGGCGCGGCCTTCGTGTTGACTACCCCCGGCTACTACCGCACATTCGGCATTGAGATGGCGCTTGGTCGCGCCTTTTCCGACGAAGACCGGGCGGGCACTGTTCCGGTGGCGATGGTGAATCAGGCCTTTGCCGATAAGTTCCTGAAAGGCATGGACCCGCTTAAGCAGCGGCTGATGGTGGAGCAGCTGATTCCCGGAGTTGCGAAGCTCGGTCCAACAACTCCCTGGCAAATCGTCGGCGTTTTCCGAAACGTTCACAACAACGGAGTGAGGGGCGATGGTGCCCCCGAGATTGATGTTCCATTTTGGCAAAGCCCCTGGCCTCAGGCTCTCATGGCGGTTCGAACTGCCGGCGATCCAGAACTCTTGACCAAGGCTATTGCTGCAGAAGTGCACGCGATCGATCCCGATGTGGCGCTGGCGAACGTGAAAACCATGGAGCAAATTGCGAGTGAGTCATTGGTCGGCGACCGCTTTGTTTCCTTGTTGTTTGGGACCTTTGCCGCCGTCGCCCTTCTGCTCGCGGCCATCGGAATCTATGGCGTCATGGCCTTCACCGTCGCGCAACGTACGCATGAAATCGGCCTGCGGATTGCCCTTGGAGCCAATGAAAGGGAAGTCTTACAGATCATCCTCAGGGAAGGGCTCACCCTGGCGGCATTTGGTCTGGCGATTGGACTAGCCGCTGCTTGCCTCGTTGGCCGCACCATGCGCAGCACCCTTTACAACGTGGGAGCAATCGATTTACCGGCCTTCGCCGCCGTCGCCATTGTGCTGCTGGCCAGTGCGATGCTTGCCTGCTACGTCCCCGCCCGTCGAGCAACGAAAGTCGATCCCATGGTGGCGCTGCGGTACGAGTGAGAGAGTAAAGATGACAGAACTCCTCCAAGACCTTCGTTACGCATCACGGCAGTTGCGAAAGAATTCTTTGCTCACAGCCGTTGCCGTGATCACGTTAGCGCTCGGCATTGGAGCCACCACGGTCATTTTTTCGGTGGTAAATGGCGTTCTTCTGCGTCCCCTGCGCTATCCCCAGCCCCAGCAACTGTACGTAGTTCGCGAAACCGTGCGGGAACTGAGCCAGACATATCCATCGTTTCCGGCGAATTTTGCGAGTTTCCGAATTTGGCAGCACGAGTGCCACTCGTTCGAAGACCTTGCGATCGTAGAGCCCTTCAATATGACGCTCACCGGCTATGGGGACGCCGAACAGATCTCGGGAGGAAGGGCGTCGGCGAATCTTTTCGATGTTTTAGGGGTCCGCCCAGCGCTGGGTAGAACGTTTCTGCCGCAGGAAGACAATCCGGGGAACGATCACGTAGTGATCGTGACTTATCCATTCTGGCATGAGCGATTTCATGATGATCCAGCCGTGATTGGCCGGTCGATCACGCTAGATGGCATGCCCTACCAAGTAGTGGGAGTGCTACCGCCTTCGTTCCGGTACCCGAAAAACTTCGGGCCTTTAGCGGAATTTCCAGCTCAAGTCGACTACTTCAAACCACTCGGGCTGGACGCGGCAAAATGGTCGCCTTTCGGGGATTTTGACTTTGCCGCGATTGCCCGGCTGAAGACGGGAGTCAGTCGGGTGCAGGCACTCGCGGAGCTGAAAGTGGTGCAGGAGAACATCACGAAATCCCACAACGCGAGCCTAAGCCTTGGCGCCGAGCTCATGCCGCTTGAACAGCAGGTGATCGGCAGCGCGCGCCTTGGGCTCTTGCTCCTATTGGCCGGCGTGGGTGCGGTGCTTCTGATCGTTTGCGTGAATCTGGCAAATCTCTTGCTCGTGGCCGTTCCCGCGCGACTGCGCGAGACCAGTATTCGCACTGCCCTTGGAGCTTCGCGCTCGCGCCTGCTTCGCCAGATGCTGACCGAGAGCCTATTGCTCGCCGCGATCGGGGGCGCACTTGGCATCGTACTCGCGCATTACGGAGTGCGCTTGTTGATCGCGGTGGCGCCTGCCAACTTTCCGCGCATTGACGAGGTACGACTTGATGTCCGAGTGATGTGTTTTTCTGCGGTCACTTGCGTGCTGACTGGAATCGCCTTCGGCATTCTGCCGGCCTGGACCATGACACAGATCGATCCGCAACCCGCACTGAAGGCGAGCGCCACGACCACCACCGAGAGCCGAGGCGCACGCAGGCTACGCACGTCCCTGGTTGGATTTGAAGTCGGACTTGGGACGTTACTGCTGGTTCTGGCAGGTCTACTGACGATGAGCATGGTCCGCTTGCTCGATGTAGACAAGGGATTCACAACCGAGCATGTGCTGGCCGCCGATATTACTCTCACGCCCTCACTCTACGCGCACGACGAACAGAAGTACGGCTTTTACGACGACGTACTGGCGCGGGTGCATTCGCTGCCGGGGGTGACGAGCGCTGCGTGGATCAGCCGTCTTCCGCTCGAAGGACAGGAACAGGTTGACAACGTCGTTGTTCCCGGGCGCCAGACATCGGAAATGCAGGCCCCCCTGGCAAACTATCGGTTTGTCACAAATGAGTATTTCCGGACCATGAACATCCCATTGGTCGAAGGCCGGCTGCCTGAACCAGCGGATCGAGAGCGCCATGTTGCCGTCATCTCCAAGAGCGTTGCGAACAAAGTCTGGCCTGGCCAGAACCCGATCGGCCAGCAGTTTCGCACCGGCGGAGACACACAGTGGCCGGCCGCCGAAGTGATAGGGGTTGTCGGTGACATCCGAACCGTGGCACTCGACGAGCCTCCGCTCCTGATGATCTATGAGCCGATTGGGCCAGGGTCAAGGAAATGGTGGGGTGGACACGCTTCGCTGGTAGTTCGTTCTGCTAGTTCACCCGCGATGCTGAGCTCTGTGGTACGTGATGCACTTCGCCACGTGGACTCGGGCGTGCCCATCGTGCATCTTCGACCGATGACTGAGATTGTGTCGGAGTCAGTTGGCGTTCGGCGGTTCGAGCTCGGCCTTGCCTCCCTATTTGGGATCTTTGCGCTCCTGCTGGCGGCCCTTGGAATTTATGCCGTGGTGGGCTATTCGGTTGCGAGCCGCAGGCAGGAGATGGGACTACGAATGGCTCTTGGCGCGCGCGCCTCGAACTTGCGAAATCTTGTTCTGGTTCAGGGAATGTTGCCGGTAACCGCCGGATGGGTTGCGGGCGTTCTGGTGGCGCTTGCCGCCGGCTCCTTTATGCGCAGCCTGCTATTTGGCGTCAGCGCGCACCATCCGCTGACAATTGGGTTGATCAGCTTGGTGGTTCTCGCGACATCGGCATTGGCGTGCTATCTCCCCGCTCGCCGTGCCGCGAGAGTCGATCCCATGGTGGCCCTTAGATACGAATAGGAGCAATGATGTCTGGAGTAATTCAAGACTTACGATATGCGGTCCGGCAGGTGCGCAAGGCGCCCGGATTTGCCGCCGTGGCAGTTGTAACGCTGGCGCTCGGAATCGGCGCTAACACCTCAATTTTCTCCGTGGTGAATGGTGTGTTGCTGCGTTCATTGCCTTTTCCAGATTCGGACCGGCTGGTGCGTGTCTGGCATACCCCTCCCCAGAGCAGTTTCCCGGGAATCAGCACCTTCACAATTTCGCCTGCGAACTTTCTCGATTGGCAGAACCAGAATCATGTGTTTTCGAGCATGGCGATTTACGGTTATCGCGGGTTCACGCTTACTGGAGGGGACAAAGCCGAACAAGTGGATGCGAGCGGCGTCTCAGCCGAATTCTTCTCGACGCTTGCCGTTCAACCGATGCTCGGACGGGTGTTTTCAACAGAAGAAGATCAGCCTGGACACTCCAACGTCGTCATCCTCAGCCATCGCTTCTGGCGCGAACGCTTTGCCTCCAGAGGTGACATTGTCGGTCGCGATATCACGCTTGACGGGACGAAATACCTTGTCGCGGGAGTCATGCCTCCCAGCTTTCGCTTTCCCGACTTCGCCCAGTTGTGGACTCCGCTCGCCTGGACCGACCAAGAAAAGGCGGTTCGCGGCAATCACAACTATCTGGCTATGGCGCGTCTGAAGCCGGGAGTCGACCTAACGCAGGCGCAAGCTGAGATGAACACCATTTCTAACCGGCTCGAGCGGCAATATCCGGCGGATGACAAAGGCTGGGGAGCGCTGCTGCGACCCCTGCGGGCTGATATGGTCAGCGACGTCCGCCCTGCGCTTCTGGTCTTGCTCGGGGCGGTTGGTTTCATCCTGCTGATCGCATGCGTGAACGTAACCAACCTGTCGCTGGCGAGGATCTTCAGCCGCCATAAGGAAATTGCAATTCGTACGGCCATGGGCGCAAGTTCTGGTCGGATTATCCGCCAAATTGTTGCGGAAAGCGTTCTTTTGGCTTTGCTCGGCGGTCTCCTTGGCCTCGCCTATGCACATTTTGGCGTCCGCCTCATTATGGCGTTTCTCGCCGATAGGTTGCCCACTTCAATGGAAGCAGGCATGGATCTCAAAGTGTTGGGGTTCACAGCTACTGTGTCAGTGCTGAGTGGCGTGGTGGCGGGAATTCTGCCCGCGCTGCACTTGAGCCGCGCCAATGTCAATCAGGCTTTGAAACAAGGGTTGGGGCGTGGCGGTAGCGATTCAGGCGGGAACCGCACGCGCAATATCCTGGTCGTTGTAGAGGTCTCGCTTTCGTTGGTGCTCTTGATTGGAGCGGGGCTGATGATTCGCAGCTTTCAAATGCTGCGAGGAGTCAATCCCGGCTTCAACTCGAAGGGCGTGCTCACCATGTCGGCTGCTATTTCGCGGGTGAGATTCTCGAACGCGACCCAACAGATAAGCTTCTTCGATCGCACCTTAGAACGTATCCGTGCGCTTCCCGGGGTCACAGCTGCGGGAGTGATTGATGACATCCCACTTGGTGGTGGCGGGTCCCATCAGCCGATCGCGGTCGAGGGCCGGCCCGCGCTTCCCATGTCCGAGCAACCGGAGGTGGATGTTCGGGTCAGTAGTGCAGGTTATTTCGATGCGCTCCGGATTCCGGTTTTACGCGGTCGAAACTTCGACGCCGGCGATGTCGCGGGGAGACCGGCCACGGTTCTCATCAGTGCCTCCCTGGCCAAACAATTCTGGCCTGGCGAAGACCCCATCGGCAGACACATTACCCTGTCGTTCTTTCCCGGCGTTGTGCGCGAGGTGGTGGGCGTGGTTGGAGACGTGAAGGGAGATGGGCTAGACCAAACGCGGACGCCAGCGACGCTCTATGTTCCGCTCGACCAGCTGGCTCCTCCGGTAGACCAACCCTGGCGTTCCTTCCCCATGTCGGTACTGGTGCGCTCGACTTCGGATCCTTCGGGTATGGTCTCGGCGGTCACGAACGCCGTCCATGAAGTAGACAGTACGATCCCCGTTCGCGATGTGCTTACCATGCAGGAGCTGGTCACAAACTCACTCGCTTCCCAGCGGTTCAGCCTTTTGCTGCTCGGCGCCTTCGCTCTCCTGGCGCTCATTCTGGCCGCCATCGGGATTTACAGCGTCTTGTCTTACAGCGTTCGCAGGAGGGTTCAGGAAATCGGCATCCGCCTGGCACTCGGCGCGAGTTTGACCGACGTTCTCCGCATGATCATCTTGGAAGGCCTGCGGCCAACCTTGCTGGGCGTAACCATTGGTGTTGCCGGTGCTCTCGCTTTGGCACGGGTGATGGCGAACTTGGTCTACGGCGTGAAGCCTACCGATCCATTGACATTTCTGTCCGTCGCTGTGCTGCTGGCGACAGT
Source organism: Terriglobales bacterium (assembly GCA_035606605.1). GTDB lineage: Bacteria > Acidobacteriota > Terriglobia > Terriglobales > Acidobacteriaceae > Gp1-AA145. The sequence goes on along the minus strand of DATNEX010000116.1, from coordinate 15,339 downwards.
GGCGTTTGTTGCCAGCGTTATCCCTGCATATCGAGCCGCCAAGGTCGATCCCATGGTGGCGCTCAGATACGAGTAAACAAGCATGACGTCATTCATCCATAACATCCGTTATGCAGTGAGGCAGCTCCGAAACCAGCCGTCATTTGCCGCCGTTGCGGTGGCGACCCTGGCGCTCGGAATTGGAGCGAATACCGCGCTGTTCTCGGTCATCGATGGAGTCCTGCTCAGCCGATTGCCCTATCCAGACCCTGAACGGCTGGTCTGCTTGAGCGAGAGCAAACCAAATTTCGAATATGGTTCGATTTCCTACCCCAATTTTCGTGACTGGCAGAAGGACAATCGCGCATTTTCTGCGATGGCGATTTACCGTAGCACGGCGTTCAGCTTGATAGGCAGTGGCGAGCCTGTGCAGGTTAGCGGAGAATTTGTTTCTTCGGATTTGCTTTCACTCTTGGGTGTAAAGCCGCTGCTGGGACGCATTTTTGCTCGCGGCGAGGATGAGATTGGAGCGCCGCCCATTGCGTTGATCAGTGCTGGTCTGTGGCGAAGGAAGTTCAATTCAGCCGGCGACATCGTCGGGAAAAGCATCACCCTCGACGGCAGGAGCTTCGTAATCATCGGCGTACTGCCACCTACATTTCACTTCCTGGCGCCCTCCTTTCCAGAAAACCGGGAAATCTTCCTTCCGATTGGCCAATGGGCCAATCCGTTATTGCCAAAGCGAGGCGCGGGACTCGGCATTCATGGCATCGGGAGATTGAGACCTGAAGCGACACTTGAAGACGCTCGTGCCGACATGGCTAGAGTGAGCGGGAATCTGGCTCTCGCGTTTCCCGATACCAACAAGGGAATCGGTGCAACCCTGGTCCCGCTCAAGCAGCAGATGGTCGGGGAAGTCCGCCCACTGTTGCTCATCCTGCTGACGGCAGTGGGCTGCGTCTTGCTGATTGCCTGCGCCAACGTTGCCAACCTTTTGCTGGCCAAGTCCACGCGACGTAGCCGGGAGTTTGCCATTCGCACCGCACTTGGTGCGAATCGGACCCAGATCGTTGGACAACTGCTAACCGAAAGCCTGCTCCTTGCCCTCATTGGCGGAGCTATTGGGTTGCTTCTCGCCGCCTGGGGGACGCGCGCTGCACTTGGGGTTCTTCCGAGCGCTCTCCCGCGCGCAGAGCAAATCGGCATGGATGGGAACGTCTTGGCCTTCACCACTCTGGTGTCTTTGGGAGCAGGCATCCTGTTTGGCTTAACTCCTGCTTGGAAGGCCTGGAGATCCAATGCACAAGAGACCTTGCAAGCGACTAGTCGCACTAGCAGCGGGGTCCATCATCGCGCGCAACGGGCTTTTGTGGTTTCAGAAATGGCATTGGCTCTCGTACTTCTGGCCGGGGCTGGGCTCATGATCAGGAGTTTGGTGCAACTCTGGCGGGTGGATCCCGGTTTCAATCCTCATCAGGTTGTGAACTTTGGGGTGTCGCTTCCTCCCGCGATGCTCTCCGCTTCGCCCGAGGCCGTGCGCGCGGCCTTTCGAGAACTAGACCGTCAAATGGCAGCGATCCCCGGCGTTGAGGCGGTGTCACAGACATGGGAGTCGCTCCCACTGGCGGGAGACGACGAGAAGCTATTCTGGCTCGACGGTCAGCCCAAGCCTAGTAGCGACAATGAAATGAATTGGGCAATCCATTATGTTGTCGGCCCGGAATACCTCAAGGTCATGCACATCCCGCTGCTGGGCGGGCGCTTCCTCGCCGCCCAGGACTCCGAGCATGCCCCGCGAGTCGTGGTTATCGATGACGTGTTCGCCGCAAAATTCTTTCCCAACCAGGATCCCATTGGGAAACGCATTCATGTGAACGATTCGGATCAGCTGACCGAGATCATCGGAATCGTAGGCCACGTGAAGCAGTGGGGACTCGCCACGGACGACACGAATTCTCTTCGCGCCCAATTTTATTTTCCCTGGATGCAGATGCCAGACCAATACATTGCTCTGGCTCCAGCTGGAGCCAGCATGCTGGTTCGTTCCAGTGGAATGGGCCCGCTCCTCTCTGGCGCGATTCGAGCCGCGAGCGGCAGGATGAGCAACCAGCAAGTGATTTACGGGATGCAAACCATGGACGGACTAGTCACGGAATCTCTCTCGACTCAGCGGTTCTCGATGATCCTGCTAGCCGTGTTTGCCTTCCTTGCTCTGGCCCTGGCAAGCGTAGGGATCTATGGTCTGGTTTCCTACATCGTCGGACAGCGAACACGAGAGATCGGTGTTCGCATGGCCCTTGGCGCTGCGCGCACGGATATTGTTGCGATGATATTGCGCTCTAGCACCGGGCTGGCATTGACGGGAGTGATGCTTGGCCTATTCGCTACGCTGGCCCTGACGCGATTAATGGCTCGTCTCCTCTATGGAGTCCGAGCGAGCGATGCTTTAACCCTAATCTTAGTTTCCATAACGCTGGTATCGGTCGCGTTGCTCGCGAGTTACCTTCCGGCCCGTCGTGCCGCCAAAGTGGACCCGATGGTTGCACTGCGTTACGAGTGAGGAAAAACTATGAATGGCTGGTTTCAGGATCTCCGCTACTCAGTAAGGCAGCTGCGAAAGGCCCCAGGGTTCGCGCTCACCGCGATTCTCACCCTGGCGCTCGGTATGTGTTCGAGCCTGGCGATCTTCGGCTTTGTGGACGCAGCCCTGATTCAACCCTTGCCCTACCCGAATCCCGACCGGCTGGTCGTAGCTACTGAAAGCGTTGCACTTCTACCGCGCGCCAATCTGTCGTATTACGACTATCTCGATTGGAAGCGCCTCAACCAGGTGTTCAGTTCTATCGATGTCTACAACCAGACCGGCTTCCTGCTGCGCACTTCCTCGAAAGCCGAACCCGTTCATGCCGCGCGTGTGAGTGACGGGTTCTTTCGCACCCTAGGCGTGGCGCCAATTCTAGGACGCGACTTTTACACCGGAGAGGATGTCCCCGAGGGCCCTCAAACCGCGCTCCTGACCTATGGCGCTTGGCAACAGCGATTCGGCGGACGCAAAGACATCGCGGGTCAGACAGTTACCTTGAGCGGCATCCCATTCACCATCATTGGCGTCCTGCCCCAGGGGTTTCAGTTTGCGCCTGCCGGCAACGCCGAGTTCTGGACCACGCTACATGCCTCGGACCAGTGTGGCCGCAGGCGGAGTTGTCATAGTCTGACGGGGATCGCTAGGCTGAAAGATGGCCTTACATTAGAGGCAGCCCGGTCTAACATCGAGACCATCGCTAAGCAACTCGAGCTGCAATATCCGGTCGACAATCGCGGGCAGGGCGCGTTTGTGGACAAGCTCTCAAGTGTGGTCTTTGCGGATCTACGTCCTATGCTCCTTGCCCTGCAGTTCGGGGCTGGTCTTCTCCTTTTGATTTCTTTGGTTAACGTATCCAGTCTGTTGCTGGTGCGTTCCGAGGGCCGGAAGCGAGAGATTGCAGTGCGCGGCGCCTTGGGAGCGTCTCGCATCAGGGTAATCCGGCAGTTCGCGCTCGAAGGTCTCTGCCTGGCCGTCGCAAGTTGCGCCCTCGGCATCCTCGCGGCAGGCACGAGCATGCAAATTCTGAAGCAAATGATCTCGAGGGACCTGCTCGATTACATGCCGTACCTCTCAGGGCTGGGCATCACTCCCCACGTCCTCGAGTTTGCTGGCGCACTGTGCGTAGGTGCCCTGGCACTGTTTGCAGCTGCACCACTCGTGCGGTTTCCTTTTAGGCGATTGCGAGACGGACTATCCGAAGGCGGCCGGGGTAACGCCGGAACCTTATGGCGGCGCTTCGGCTCAAACTTGGTAGTCGTCGAATTGTCGCTCGCGGTGGTGTTGCTGGTTAGCGCTGGCCTTCTGGGAAAAAGTCTGTATCGCCTGTTGCACGTGGAAGTCGGTTTTCAGCCTGATCATCTCGCCAGCTTAGATGTGGCGCTTTCGGAAACAGATTACGCCAAAGAAGATCAACAGGCTAGGGCCGAGCAGGAGATCACAGGTCGAGTTGCCCGTCTGCCGGGAGTTGAATCGGTCGGCGTTACCTCGGTTCTGCCTGTGAGCTACAACGGCAACACGACTTGGATTCGGGTAGTGGGGCATCCCTACAACGGCGAACACAACGAAGTCAACGAGCGCGTTGTCAGCCCCGGATTCTTTCCCACCATACGAGCGCGGCGCCTGCGTGGACGCTACTTGACGGAGTTTGACGATGCTTCGAAGCCCCTTGTGGCCATCATCAATCGGACGTTCGAGCAGAAGTATTTCCCCGGCGAAGATCCTATTGGCAAAAAAATCGGGGACAATCAGCTTTCGCCAAAGTCAATCGCGGAAATTGTAGGGGTGGTTGAAGACGTTAGAGACGGTTCCCTCGATGCGGAGATATGGCCGGCGGTGTACTACTCATTCACGCAGTCCCCTGATTCCTACTTCTCTCTGGTCGCGCGCACCTCGCAAAACGAAGCCTCCACCTTGCAGGCCCTAGTCAATGCCATTCATGAGGTTGATTCCGGCATCGGCACCCTGCGCGAGTCTTCGATGGCGGAACGTATCAACAATTCACCTTCGGCCTATATGCATCGCTCCTCGGCGTGGCTGGTAGCCGGCTTTGCCTCCTTGGCCCTGCTGCTTGCGGTTGTCGGCCTGTATGGAGTGATTGCCTATTCGGTGAGTTGTAGAACTCGCGAGATCGGAGTGCGAATGGCCTTAGGCGCCCAGCGCCGGTCTGTCTATCAATTGATCATGAAGGAAGCCGTCTGGCTAACCGCAATCGGAGTCGCAGCGGGTCTGGCGGGCTCTCTCGCGATGGCAAATCTCATTCGCGGCCTTCTGTTTGGCGTTCGGTCTTGGGACGCGGCGACACTTGTAGCAACCGCAGCGGCCCTGGCCATCGCTTCACTTGCTGCGAGCTACTTTCCTGCGCGGCGCGCCGCCAAGGTAGATCCGATGGTTGCACTGAGATACGAGTGACAAGCCTGTGGGAGAGACATTTGTCCACGGGAATTCTGTTAGGAGAAATATGATCCAACTAAGAAACCTCGAGCGCAGTTATAAGAGTCCTGCCGGGCAATTTTTCGTGCTTCGACGCGTGAATCTGGAGATCCAGGAGGGCGAGTTTATTACGATTATGGGGCCCTCGGGAGCTGGGAAGTCCTCGTTATTAAATGTGCTCGCCTTGTTGGACGACGGATGGGATGGCGAATACTGGTTCCGGGAGCAACCTGTGCACAAGATGAAGCGCAAAGAACGCGCTGAGCTGGCCAAACGAAACATCGGAATGGTGTTTCAGAGCTACCACCTGCTAGACGACCTTACGGTTCGCGAGAACATCGATCTTCCCCTTTCCTATAAGGACATCCCAAACAAGCAGCGCCAGGGCATGGTTGCCGAGACCCTCGACCGATTTCAGATGGTGGCGAAAAAGGACCTATTTCCCAGCCAACTATCCGGCGGGCAGCAACAGCTGGTGGGCGTTGCACGTGCCGTCATCCACAAACCTGCTCTACTGCTTGCCGACGAACCTACCGGGAATCTCCACTCCTCACAGGCTAAGGAGATTATGGAGCTTTTCCGCGGGTTAAACCAACAGGGAACCACGATTGTGCAGGTTACCCATTCCGAATCGAACGCCGGGTATGGATCCCGCACGATTCAATTGCGAGATGGGTGGGTGGTCTCGGACACCGCCAATCCTGAGCTTCAGCCCTATGAGGCGGTGAGGCAATGAGATGGCCCCTGTGCGGAGCGAAGATTCAGCCATTCCTCCTCGTGCTTCTGATATGTGTAGCGGTGGTCGCTCAGCAACCGGATAAGCCGGCGCAGCCCCTGAATGCTCCGCGGGCCTCGAGCGTCGACTATTCTGCGATTTTCAAGCTTCCTAACTCACGCAACCCGCTCGGTGCATATTCCCCCAGCGCCGCTCCCGAGCCGCAACTGACCAATTCTCCGGACCTGAATCAGCTCATTCGCGATGGAAAGTTGTACCTGTCCCTGGGCGATGCCATCCGTCTGGCGCTAGAAAATAACCTTGACCTCGCCATCGCGCGCTACAACCTCCCGATCGCCGAGATGGACATTCTCCGCACCAAAGCCGGTGGCGTGTTCCGAGGCGTAAACGCCGGTGTTGTGCAGGGAACTCCAGGCGGAGGTGTGGGTGGGTTTGGTACCGGTGCTCCCGGCGCGGGGGCCGGAGGTACGACCGCTGGCGCGGGGGGAGCAGGCGCCGGAGCGTCAGGTCTGGTGCAGTCAACTCTTGGGATCGGCTCGGCCGTCGCTTCTTATGATCCCGCAATCATTGCCTCGGTGGGAACCGAACACCAAACCACGCCCCTGGCCAACCAGCAAATCTACGGAGTGCCCCTGCTGCAACTCAATTCAGGGCAGGCGAACTTCGGATTTACGCAGGCCTTCGCTACGGGGTCGAGCATTTCATTTGAATTCAACAACAATCGTCAGACCACCAACAGTCCCTTCTTCAATCTTTCTCCGGCACTGGGCTCGATGTATCGCTTTTCGTTTCAACAGCAGTTGCTTTCGGGATTTGGCTTCGGCCCCAATCTTCGCTATCTACGAATCGCGAAAAACAACAAGAAAATTTCCGACATTGCCTTCAAGGATCAGGTGATCGCCACGGTCACCCAGATCAAGAACATCTATTGGGACTTGGTAAACGCCTACCAACAGTCACAAGTGAACGAGCAATCGGTAGCGTTTGCGCAACAATCACTCGATAACGCCAAAAAGCAATTGCAACTGGAAAGCATTCCGGCGATGGATGTGATGAGAGCTGAAGCTGAGGTCTCGAAAAGGGACCAGGATCTGACGGTCGCGCGTACAAGCCTTCAACTTCAAGAGCTGCTAATGAAGAACGCGATTACCAAGAGTCTGGATGATCCCCTGCTCGAATCGGTGCGGGTTGTTCCGACCGACACACTTCAGTCAGAACAGCTAGCTGCTCTGAACCAGTCGGTGCAGGAATTGATTCAAGAAGCGCTCAGCAATCGCCCGGAACTCGCCGAGTCTGATGTGGACCTCATCAATCGCCAAATTAGCCGCAAGGCGGCGCGCAATGCACTCCTGCCAGCGCTTTCCCTTGTGGCTTTCTATGGCGGGTCGGGCCTCGCCGGACCGCTGAATCCGGTTTACAACATTCCGGGAGTGCCCAATTCCTCCAACGTTCCTACAGACTTTGCCGGCGCTTTGGGCAACGCCTTCAACAATACAGCCCCGGACTACTACATCGGCTTCAACCTGAATATTCCTATTCGGAATCGGGTGGCGAAGGCCGACCAGTACCGCTCCGAACTCGAATATCGCCAGGCCGAACTCAGGCGGGAAGAACTGCGCAAACAAATCAGGATCGAGGTGCGCAATGCGGAATACGCTTTGGAGCAGACTGCCGCGCGGGTTCAGGCAGCACGCAAAGCGCGGGACCTCGCCCAGCGCACGTTTGAGATCACGCAAAAGGAGCAAACCCTGGGGGCCGGTTCAACCTACCAGACCATGACCGCGCAGCGCGACTTGGCCCTCGCCGAGCTCGACCTGGTTACTGCCATGACGGTTTACGAGAAGGCCAAAGTGGAGGTGGACCGTGCGACGGGCGCGACTTTGGAACATAATGGAATCCAAATCGAGGAAGCCTTAAAGGGCGCCTTGAGCTCCGCAACGCCATGAGAGTGGATGCGGACACGAAGGCTACGTCATGTCCACCCCCGCCAAGCCGCACGACATCACCGTCCCTTTTGCCCTAGGCAAGTCGGCGACAGCGTCCCGAATTCTTGCCGCTGACGATCAGCCGCACATCCTCGATGCCATTGAAATCCTATTAAAGCCGCAAGGATACCGCATTGACGCCGTCCGCTCACCCGAGCTGGCACGGGAAGCCTTGGCCACCGAACAATACGACGCTGTCCTAATCGATCTCAATTACACGCGCGACACTACCTCCGGCCGCGAGGGCCTCGACCTCCTGACGGAAATCGTCTCGCAAGACAGTACGCTGCCTGTCATTGTGATGACCGCCTGGGGCAATGTTGAACTGGCGGTTGAAGCCATGCGTCGAGGTGCTCGCGATTTCATTCAGAAACCTTGGGAAAACGAGCGCCTGCTTACCATGCTTCGAACCCACGTCGAACTTCGCCGCGCGTTGCAACAGGCGGAGCGTCTTGCCGCGGAGAATCGCCTGCTCAATGTGCAAGGTTTGCCGGAGTTCATCGCGACTTCACCCGCCATGGCTCCGGTGCTAGAAGCGATCACTCGCATCGCTCCCTCCGACGCGAACGTGCTTATCACCGGAGAGCACGGCACCGGAAAGGAAGTTGTCGCCCATACCATCCACGCCCTTTCCTTACGGAAGCAGAAGGCCTTGATCGCGGTGAATACTGGAGGACTGGCCGAAGGAGTCTTCGAGAGCGAGCTTTTCGGCCACGTCAAAGGGGCGTTTACAGATGCCCGCACCGATCGCATCGGCCGTTTTGAACTGGCCGATGGCGGAACGATTTTTCTGGACGAAATCGGCAACGTGCCCCTGCGCCAGCAGGCCAAACTTCTGCGAGTGATCGAGTCGGGGGAAATGGAGCGGGTAGGGGCGTCGCGGGGCCGGAAAATCGACGTCCGAGTCATCTCCGCCACAAACATGGATCTTCCCTCCGCTTGTGAATCCGGACAATTTCGCGAAGACCTTCTGTTTCGACTGAACACCGTCGAGATTCCCTTGCCCCCATTGCGTGACAGACGGGAGGACATTCCGGTTCTGTCCACTCACTTCCTGACGCAATACGCGTCGCGTTATCGGCGGTTGATCAAGGGAATCGATCCGGGAGCACTCCAATCGATGCTTCACTACAGCTGGCCGGGCAACGTGCGTGAGCTCGAACACACGATGGAGCGCGCCGTCTTGATGTGCCGCACTGAGCAACTTCAGACCGCAGACCTCGGCCTCGCTTCGCAACGTGCCCCGGCGCAGAACCTTGAAGAATTGAGTCTGGAGGCGGTTGAAAGTATTCTGATCCGCAAAGCGTTGCAACGCTTCCAAGGGAACGTCAGCCAGGCTGCGGAAGCATTGGGCCTGAGCCGAGGCGCTCTCTACCGGCGAATGGAAAAATATGGGCTCTAGCCCAGGCCGCATCAATCTGACCGCACAAAAGAAGCGGAAACCCCGGGCGCCCTTTGAGCGTCGTGTCACGCGATTTTCGATCCTCCTGGTTTTACCGGGAATTCTCGTGAGTGGCGTACTGATTTGGCTGCAGCCGTGGTCCCTTCAATCGAAGCTAACCCTTTCCTTTGTTGAGATCATCGTTTGCTTATTGATTGGTGCTGCACTCCATGATCATGTCGTTCGCCCTTTGCAGACGCTGGCGAATGTCGTCGGCTCCTTGAGGGAGGAGGACTATTCCTTTCGAGCGAGAATGACGGTCCCCAACGATGCCTTGGGCGAACTCTCGCTGGAAGTGAACGCACTTGCCGACCTGCTCGCAAAACACCGTACCGGTGCCATCGAGGCAACGGCTTTGCTCGAACGCGTGGTTGAAGAAGTTGATATCCCGATTTTTGCCTTCGACCCGGCCAGCAAACTGCGGCTCGTGAACTCAGCGGGTGCAAAGCTTCTGAATGCCAGGCAAGCCCAAGCCATCGGCAAGACCAGTTCTGAGCTGGGACTGGAAGCTTGCCTGTCGGCGAAAAACGAATCTCTGGTTGAACTGCATTTTGGAACGGATGCGCGCTGGTTTGTCCGGCGCAGCTCCTTTCGCCAACATGGAGTACCTCACACGCTGGTCGTCCTCTCTGACGTCAGCCGAGCATTGCGCGAGGAGGAGAGGCGGGCGTGGCAGCGGTTGATTCGAGTCTTGGGACACGAACTGAATAATTCGCTTGCGCCGATCAAATCCATCGCCGGCAGTCTGCGATCGAGGCTCGCCGACGGGGACATCAAGCAGGAGGAACAGCAAGACTTCGAGCGGGGTCTCAGCATCATTGAGAACCGCGCAGCTTCCCTCAATCGCTTCCTGCAAGGTTACCGTCAGCTGGCTCAGATGCCGCCTCCAACGCTTGCCAGCTGCTCGGTGTCCGCGCTGGTTAGGCGGGTGGCAGCTTTAGAGACTCGTGTGGTCGTGAGAGTAGTGCCAGGCCCGGAAATCACGGCTTTGGTCGATCCCGACCAACTCGAGCAAATGCTCATCAACTTGCTTCGTAATGCGGCGGAGGCGGTGCTTGAAAATGCTGCTGTCGGTACGAATGGTTCGAAAGCGCGCGATCCCGAGGCCCCGATTGTCCTTTCCTTGACCCGGCAGGCCGAGAAGCTGGTGATAGAGATTGAAGATACCGGACCGGGGTTGATGAACCCGGGGAATGCGTTCGTACCGTTCTACACAACCAAGCCGGCGGGCAGCGGTATCGGACTTGTTCTTTCCCGACAGATCGCCGAAGCGCATGGCGGCTCCCTGGAACTGCACAATCGACCGGATCGCCAAGGCTGCCTCGTCAGAATTGAACTGCCGCTCAAGATCGTCTCTCTGGATGAACTTTCACAGAAACGTGGAGGAGCCATTCCTCGCGGACAATAGAATCTGCGACTTCTGCGAAAAGTTGGAAAGACAAAGAAAAGAAGAAGATGCCGACAACTCCCTTCGCCTACCACTTTCCGCATCTCCGAGAAGGTGATACGCCCGGGCAAAAATGCGAACCAGAACATCGCCGAGCCCAAGAAGGCCAAAGTGAGACCTTGCAGCCTGCTCGCAACCAGCAGCGTCGGCAAGATGCTAACTGGAAACAGCGGACAGCAGCCGACGTTCTAGCAGGTGGAACTCCGCCAGGAATCTTTGGCCGCTAGGCCGTAGGATTGATCCCTCCGAAGCACAAATATTTGGTTTCGAGATATTCTTCGATCCCGTACTTCGACCCCTCCCGTCCCAAGCCCGACTGTTTCATTCCGCCGAACGGTGCCACTTCGGTCGAAATCAATCCCGTGTTGATCCCCACCATTCCGTATTCCAGTGCTTCGGCGACGCGCCAGATCCGTGCCATGTCGCGACCATAAAAATAAGCCGCCAATCCATACTGAGTATCGTTGGCGAGCGCGATCGCTTGCTGTTCGGTCTTGAATCGAAAAAGCGGCGCCACCGGACCAAACGTCTCTTCCCGCGAGATCTCCATGGAACTTGTCACACCACTCAGGATCGTTGGTTCAAAGAATCTGCCGCCTCGCGCGTGGCGTTTGCCCCCAAGTAGAACCGTTGCACCCTTCGAAGTTGCGTCGCGAATATGCTCCTCGACTTTCCCGACTGCACGATCGTCGATCAGCGGACCCTGCATGGCCCCTGGTTCTAACCCGGGCGCGACTGTGAGCTTTCTCACCGCTGCGGAGAGCCTCTCTGCGAATGTGTCGTAGATACCATCCTGGATCAGAAACCGGTTTGTGCACACGCATGTCTGACCTGTATTTCGGTATTTTGACGCGATCGCACCGTCCACCGCGGCGACCAGGTCCGCGTCATCGAAAATAATAAAGGGGGCATTTCCCCCCAATTCCAATGAGAGTTTCTTGATGGTTCCAGCACACTGCGACATCAGGAGCTTGCCAACTTCAGTAGAGCCCGTGAAAGAAAGCTTTCGTACTTTGGGATTGGATGTCAGTTCAGCGCCAATCTCCTCGGGCGCTCCGGTAATTACGTTGAAAACCCCTCTCGGAATTCCCGCACGCTCTCCGAGTTCAGCTAACGCCAGTGCCGAAAAAGGAGTTTGCTCCGCCGGCTTCAGAACTACCGTGCATCCAGCCGCAAGTGCCGGACCTACCTTTCGTGTGATCATGGCCAGCGGAAAATTCCACGGTGTGATGCAGGCAGCCACTCCGATCGGCTCCTTCAGCACGACAATCCTTTTGTCAGGGTGGTGTCCTGGAATCGTGTCGCCGTAAACCCGCTTGGCTTCTTCGCCGAACCACTCGAGAAAAGACGCTGCGTAGGCGACCTCAGCCATCGACTCGGCTAGGGGCTTGCCTTGTTCGATCGTCATGAGATAAGCAAGGTCTTCTCGGTTCGTCGTCATCAGATCGAACCAGCGCCGCAAAACCCCAGCCCGTTCCTTTGCGGTCCTTGCGCGCCAAATCACGAACGCATCCGCGGCGGCATCAATGGCTCGCCGCGTTTCTGCCACGCCCATGTTCGGTACACTTCCGATTACTTCACCGGTGGCAGGATTATCAACCGGAATGGTTTCGAGGTCGGCCCCCACCCAGCGTCCGTCGATGTAGCAGGCTTGCCGGAAAAGAAGGGGATCGTGCAGCTTGAGCTCTGCCGCGATGCTAGACATAGCCTCTCCTTCCACCACTTTAAAGGAGAGGCTAAATGGCGACAAACGGCCCAATCTGCTATTTCGACCTGTGCCGATCGGACTGAGTCCTATTGCAGAGGTCGATGTTGCTGTTCCGCTGTACTCGTGGGGCGCAGCGTGAACCTTCTAAACGTTTTGTTTAGCGACTCTAAATACCGCACCTGTCGGTGCTTACGCTACACTGACATGCCATGATCAATGACCGCCGTGGTTTCCTGAAGACTGCTGGCACAGGTTTCGCCGCCGGGGCCCTGGTTTCACAACCGCAGATCGCAATCGCACAGGGCTCATCTGGCCAGCGACGGCAAGCTATCTTCCTGGTGACCGATTTCGGTGCTAAAGGCGACGGTTGTTGAAGAAACCTGAGGTCCCTTGGGGAAAAGGCGAGAACAACACGATAAGAAGGCGGCTCTGGTGCTCCTCAACATTGGCCAACTCCTTACCGTGCGTGTGCCGACTGCTGCCGGCCCGCGCCGCGGCGGCGCACTCCGCGAACTGGGCATCATCACTGACGCGGCTGTGCTTTGCGTTGCCGGCAAGATTGTTTCCGTGGGGAAAACGCGCCAGGCTCTCAAGGATCCCTGGATCAAGAAACACTCGCGGCGCTTGACCGAAATCGACTGCGCCGGTCGAGTCGTCCTGCCCGGCTTTGTGGATTCCCATACTCATCCGGTGTTTACCGGACCGCGCCTCGTGGATTTCGAGAAGCGAGTCTCAGGGGCAACCTATGAAGAGATAGCAGAAGCCGGCGGAGGCATCCGTTCGAGCATGAAAGGCGTGCGCGGGGCAGCGAAGTCCGAACTCGCGGCAAGGGTTCTGAACACCCTCGCCACCTTCGCCGCCCACGGCACGATCAGTGTCGAGGCAAAATCCGGCTATGGCCTGTCTCTTGAATCAGAGCTCAAATCCTTGGAAGCAATTCGCTCTGCGGCTCGCAAATGGCCGGGTACCGTTGCCCCTACGTTGCTGGGGGCCCACGTCGTCCCGCCAGAGTTCAAAGGGCGAGCTGCAGACTACGTGAAGCTGGTGTGCGACGAAATGATTCCTCGAACCGCGAAGCGCAAGCTCGCAACCTGCGTTGATGTCTTCTGCGATCGGGGTGCCTTTACCGAAGAGCAATGCGTTCAAATTCTCCGTGCGGCGAGAAACCATGGCCTTCACATCCGCGCCCATGTTTCGCAATTGACTCGCACCTCTCTGCAAAGATTTCTGAGCCTTCAGCCTCTCTCGCTCGATCACCTGGACTTTGTCGATGACCGCGATATCGCGATGCTCGCGAAGAGCAAAACCCTGGCTACGCTTGTTCCGGGCGCGAACTATTTCCTCGGACTTCGTGATTATCCCCCTGCGCGCAAGCTCATCGATTGCGGCGCCGCCGTGGCTCTCGCCACCGACTACAATCCGGGAACGTCACCAACTGCAAGCATGACGTTCGTCCTCTCGCTCGCCTGCACTCACATGAAAATGTCTCCCGCCGAAGCCATTGTTGCCGCCACCGTTAACGGTGCCTGGGCTCTCGGTCTGGCCGACCGCAAAGGATCCCTTGAGACAGGCAAGGACGCCGATCTCGCCGTCTTCGACGTCAAAGACTACCGCGAACTCGCCTACTGGTTCGGGACCAACCAGTGCGTCCAGGCCATTGCCAACGGAAGATCGTTCTCCCGTGCCTCACTTGACAATCAGATGAGCGCCGGCCAAAGCTCGGCCCAAGAATAGAAGCGCATTTGTGCTACGGGATTGTTCGCGAAGTGGCTTGGGAAACTTTGCGATTAGAAGGCCTTTGACCCCGCTTCCGGCTAGCTCGGGTCCCGAAGGCATCGCACCGCGAGCTAAAATACGAGGATGACAGGACGCCCCGCACTGACCGAGGCCGCGCCTTATTACTTTCGCTATATCGATCAAGCACAGGGCGAGAACGCGCTCTTGCTCATCGAGACTCAACTGAGTGAAGTCCTTGCCCTGTCGCACACGATCTCAGAGGACAAATCGAGGCATCGCTATGCCCCGGAAAAGTGGAGCATACGCCAGGTTCTCAACCACGTCAGCGACACCGAGCGCGCTTTCGCCTTTCGTGCCCTGTGGTTTGCACGTGGATTCTCCTCACCGCTGCCCGACTACGACCAGGAGATCGCAGCCCGGGGCGCGGAGGCCGACCAGATTTCTTGGTCCGAACAGGTTCGAGAATTCGAGCGTGTGCGCCTTGCGACCATTTCTCTTTTCAAGAACATGCCGGAGGACGCTTGGATGCGCACCGGTATTGCCAGCAATAATCGCTTTACCGTTCGGGCGTTGGCTTTTATCGCTGCCGGCCATGTCGAGCATCACTTGAAGATTCTTCGTGAACGCTATCTATAAATTTGATATAGCCAGCATGGCTCTTAGGGTGGCGAGCCGGCGGGCAATGACTTCCGGTGCGAGCCGCGGCGGTGAATAGACCGGGACGGTAAGTGCCGGGTGATAGGAGAAACGAACCATGCCTGAAACCCCACAGCAATACACGCAGCGTATTCTAGGTTACTCGGAAGGTGGAGACTCGCTAGAACTGCTGGCGTCCGCGCCTCAAAAGCTCGCCTCGTTGCTCTCCGGAAGAAGCCAGCAACAGCTCGCCCGTCGCCCGGCGCCTGACAAATGGTCAGTCGGAGAGATCGCCGCGCACCTGAGCGATACGGAAATTGCCCAGGCCTGGCGTATTCGGCAGATTCTCAGCACCAACGCCATTCCCGTGCAAGCGTTCGATCAGAATGCTTGGGCGAGTATGTTCGACTACGCCCACCGTGATCCGACTGCTTCGATCGAACTTTTTCGCGTGCTGCGAGCCTCGAATGTGGCTTTGTTGAAGTCCGTGCCGAAGAAACTCTGGGACAACTTCGGCGTCCATCAGGAACGAGGAAACGAGAGCATCACGCACATAACCCGCATGATGGCCGGGCACGACCTGAACCATCTCCGGCAGGTCGAAGCTAGTTTGCAGGAAGCTGCCTGAGCCACACGAAGCCCGACCGCCAAAACCG
>DATNEX010000114.1:0-12850 GCA_035606605.1 Terriglobales bacterium | reverse complement strand
ATAGTAAATGGTCGGAAGACCCGGCATAAGTAAAGAGAAAGGGCAGCAAACAAGAAAGAAACTAAGCAGCGGGCGCACCCGGTGTGTGACCACCGAGCGTGCCCTAACCAACCGCCGCCTGACGGAGCAGGCAAACGATGGCTAGCTTTGACCTTATACGCCCCACCCTCTGGGCGCAACTTGACAAGTTTCAGGTCCGCCCTCGCTCCAACTCGCAACCCAACGTCGCAAGACTTAACGGGTCCTCAGGAGGCGGGCTATGAACGGTCCAGCCTGGAGACCCCAAGTCCAAAAGCTCCACATTTATGAAGGAATCTTCAACCTCAACCGAGCCTTCCATGCCACATTGTTGAGCCTCGAGCGTCTGGAAAACCTGGGTTTTTTTAGGTCCGAATACCTAAACGCCTTCAAAGTCGAGCTTGAGCGTACTCGTGCCAATGCCAACGACGAGTTGATTGAGACACTGCGCGACTACGAACAGGAAGAAGGTGCCCGCTTTGGGGAGATGCAAAAGGAGTGGGACGATCAGCTCGAAGATCTCGATGATGTCTTCTTCGAGGCGCAAAAGCGGAAACAGGAGATCAAGGAGAAAATGAAGGAACTACAAAGCAGTCTTGATCGGGTGAAACCAAAAAAGAAGAGGAAAGCTAGATCGACCCGCAAAACGAAGCGTACGCGGGCGTAATGCAGCGGCTTTCTTGGGAGCGCCTCGGCAGGAATTCCGATGACCACTTCCAGCAATCGAGAAGGCCATAGCGTGTCATCCATCCCGAGTTGCAAATACTTCCTTGGCTGAACGATGGTTCCACAGGGACCACCGCTTTGTGCGTGCGAGCTCACTTTTTCCCTGCTCGAAAAGCGGTTGTCGCCGGCTAGGGAACGACAGCCCTCACTTGGTTTGAGTACGCGCTCTGTTGGCCCGAGCCGTTTAGGGCAGCAACGACGTAGTAGTAAGTGGCACCTGATTGAACGGTCTGATCCGTATAGGTTAGCCCCGGCGCACTCCCGACCAGCCCGTAATAGCCCCCTGAAGCCGTTGAACGGAAAACTCTGTAGCCGCTTACCCCCGAACTACTGCTGGCATTCCAGTTCAGTTGAACGGAGTGCCCAGTGGTGGTCTTAGCAGTCGTGCAGGTGTAGTCGACACTTCTAACCCAGAGCTGGCTTGTATCGGCTGCAGCAACTCGGAAATGATAGGTCGTTCCCGGTTGTAGTCCCGAGATCATTTGGGCCTTGCTACGCCAGTATTGAGTGCTGTTTGCGCTGGATTTGGTATAGGATCCAGCGGCTAACCCGTATTCGACATGGGCGACGGTAGGGACCGCGGTGGTCCAACCGATGGTACAGCTTGTGGTCGTGGAATTCTTGGTGATATTGCTGAACCAAGTCTGGGCACAGGCTGGAAGGCAAAGCACTAGGACGATTGCAAATCTTTTAATAAATGTAGACACTGCTCACTCCTATGGGGATGCAAGCTAAGCGGCCTCAATCCTTGAAAACTGGACTTCGTGAAAGCTTGATCGCCAACCACGTTGAACAGGGTTATATCGGAACTCCATTGGCGCCGGCAAAATAGGAAGGGCAACTTTACCTTCATGCGAGTTGGATCGGTTTGAGAGATCTTTCGGCACACCAGGATCGCGCTAAAGCATGTCGAATCGCATGGGCAATCGCTTCCGCGCAATTGATTGACACAAATATCGGTATTCGACTGCGGGGGGGACGCCCCCGATCAAACGCCGGCGCGCGTCATCGATACCTACGGCGATTGTCGGGCAGGCTCGTCGTATGATGTCTCCGAGTAGTCCCAACTCTCAGGTGAGGACAGCATCCCGAACGGCCCCGCCATGCCCTCGTGCCGGCAAGAGGGTGCGAGTCGCCACATGCCGAAACTCATGCTGCCAGGGGCACATCACAAATCTGCCGACCATCAGATCCGAATCTACCGACCTGGAAAAGTACCCCAACTGCACCATGCGCATTCAGCCAGAGGCTAAGACCGCACGCACCTCGCGAGGCAAATCGGCTTCGGAAAGACCGGCTAAGCCCAAGCATTGTTGGTAGTACAAAGCCAACGTTACACGGCCCATCACGCTTATAATTTCTCCTGCTGCCTCGGCGTCCGAACGGGGACAACCGGGTTGAAAACGAATACAAAAGGAACTTGAGCAGAAATAGTTTATTCATGGGCAAGAGGCGTCAATCTGCAATGGTTCCCAAACTGTGCCTCCTTTTTCTACTGGTCTTTCTTGCCTTCTGGGCTACTAGGACACACTTCTCCAAACTGCATGTGGTTAAGGCTGCAACCCCTACCGAACTTCGAATCGCGGAAGCCGGCTGGTGGCCCACGAAGGGAACCGCGGCACCGGAAGAGTACGCAGGAACTGGATCGTGCGCATCGTGCCATTCGGAAATCTTTCAGAGACAGCAGAAGACGCCTATGGCGGAGGCGTTAAGTCCTGCAAATGGCACCTCAATCCCCGGATTGTCACAAAAACCAGCGCAATTTCGTGTGAACGGGCTCGATTACGAAGTGGTCGCCAACGACAAGCTCAACTACTCGGTTCGGGATGGCAAGAATTCCCTATCGGTTCCTGTGAACTGGATCTTTGGTGATGGGCAGTTTGGGCGCACTTTCGTATACGAATACAAAGGCAATTACTACGAAAGTCGGTTGAGCTATTACGGCGAAGGGCACGGTTTGGATTTCACCACTGGGAATCCCGGTCAGACGCCGGGCCGACTGGATGCTGCGCTTGGGCGGCGGATGTCGCTCGATGAACTGCCACTCTGTTTCGGATGTCACTCAACGAAAGCCTCAACCAACGGGCAGTTTGATCCCAGTCATCTCACCCCAGGGGTAAGCTGTGAGGCCTGTCATGGGCCGGGCACCGCCCATGTTGCAGAGATGAGTATGGGATCCGGTCGCTCGGCAACCTTGATTTCTAATGTATCGAAGTTGAGCCCAACCGATTCAGTTGATTATTGCGGGGCTTGCCACCGCACTTCCGCAGACGTAACTCTGATGGGCGTAACCGGAGTTCTTACTCTGCGTTTTCCTGCATATCGTTTGGAGCGCAGCCGTTGCTGGGGGAAGAACGGCGATGGGCGACTTACCTGCATCGCTTGCCATGATCCGCATGAAGATCTAGTACGCGAAGCTACAGCGTACGACAAGAAATGTCTCGGATGCCACCAGGCCGCAGGGTCATCGAAATTGCGGGCATCCAATCACTTGCCGTCCTGCCCTACCGGGCGGCCTGGGTGCGTTTCCTGCCACATGCCGAAGCACGAAATCCCGGAGATGCATGCCACCTTTACTGATCATCGAATCGGGATCTACGCCCCGAATGCCGCCTTCTCTGAATGAAGGTCCTGGTTAGTGCCCGGTGGGGAGTTTAGCCGGGAAAAACGGTTGTCTGTTTGAGAAGGTGTCGTTTGACAAGCCTGGCGGCCAGTGAGAGACTTCTGTCCCTATAAGGAATTTGTTTCGGCGCTGCTTTCGATTTCCCTGGATTTCGTGGTCGGATGACCTTCGGGTTGCAACACTTTTCGTCCTTCATTTATAGGCCGATCTTGACTCGCATATTCGGCAGGCAGTACGCATCCTCTGACTGTTCCCAGTCATCTGTTCGCCGAGCACCCAGAATCGCGAGCGGCGGACTGGGATTTATTGTCCTGGCTTTTGCAACGAGCCTCGCTTGCAACCGCTCGCAAACACATATCTCGCGCCATCTTGATTTCAACCAGGATGTACAACCGATCCTGGCCAGCCGCTGCTTTAGTTGTCACGGTCCCGACCCGGAGATGCGTAAAGCCGGCCTGCGGCTTGACCTTGCCGAATGGGCAATGAAAAAGCGCGAAGGCCACCCGGACGCAATTGTCCCTGGTCGCCCTGAAAAGAGCGAGCTGGTCAAACGAATAGAGTCCAAAGACCCGCACTATCTCATGCCGCAAAATGCGCAAGACGAAGCCAAGCCGATGAGCGCGGGCGAGATCGCAATCCTTAAGGAATGGGTCAAACAAGGCGCCGTATATCGCCCGCACTGGGCCTTCGAGGCTCCGGTTCGTCCGGCAGTTCCCCATGATCAGGGCACCGACGCTTGGGCCAAAAACCCTATCGACGACTTCATCTTCACAAAGTTGGAGAAAGAAGGCCTTCAGCCTTCGGCAGAGGCGGACAAACCGGCGCTCATTCGCCGCGTCACGCTCGATCTAACCGGCCTTTTGCCTACTCCGGAACAAGTTCGCGCATTCCTGAGCGATTCGTCACCGGACGCTTATGAACACCTCGTCGATCGGCTGCTGGCGAGTTCTGCTTTCGGGGAACAGCGCGCGCGCTACTGGCTCGACTATGCCCGTTATGCGGATACCTATGGCCTGCATTTCGACAACAGCCGTGACATATGGCCCTATCGGGACTATGTGATCCGCTCCTTCAACCACAACAAGCCTTTCGACCAGTTTGCGGTGGAGCAGATTGCGGGTGACCTGATGCCGATGAAGACTCTCGATCCGCTGATCGGCAGCGGCTACGTGCGGCTGGGGGTCAGCAGCAATGAAGGCGGCACCATTCCGGAAGAGCTGCGCGTCAACATCGCTCGAGAGCGCACCGAGGCGTTCGGTGCCACGTTCATGGGACTTACTGTGGGCTGCGCAGTCTGCCATGATCACAAGTTCGACCCAACCACACAGCACGATTTTTATTCCCTGAGCGCGTTCTTCAATAACCTAGACGAGAAGCCGTTTAACGACGATCGCCCGGTATGGACACCCGTCGTCCGAGTGCCCAAGGCCGACAAGGAAGAGGTCTATGACCATGTTCTAGCGCGCCGCTCGGCCCTTCAGGCAAAGCTCGATGCAATGCGTCTCAACGCCCCTAAATTGGTGTCGCAATGGCTGGCCACCAAAAAAGATGCGGCACGTCCAGTCCCCACCAATGGACTCACCATCCGTCTGCGGCTGGACGAGGGCAAGGGTGAGGTTTTGAAAAACATCGCTCCTGGGGCCAATCCGGCAAGTTTCAAAACGACAACTATGAAGCCGGAATGGGGAGAGACCACATGGTTATGGCCCGATTTCCGCATGCAGTCGAGCACGCGAGTGCTGCTGGGGCAGGCCGGAGATTATGAAGCCAGCCATGCGTTCTCTTTCGGGGGTTGGTTCATGTTCAGGGCGGCCCCGTTTCATCCCGGCAGTTTTGGGACCCTGGCATCCAAGATGGAATCGACTCAGCACGACCGAGGATGGGAACTTGCTGCCGACGACAACGGGACCATAAGCGTGGCCCTGGTGAATCAAGCCCCCAAAGAAGGAAGTGAACGTAAGAAGGAAAACACCGACGACAAGAAAGCCCCAAAAAAGAAGCCGCCAGTGGCAAAGGAGCCTTTCGACTATCCCACTCCGCAAGATCTCAATCAGAAAGACCTGGCACCAAACAAGCCCCCGGAACAGCTAAAGGCCGAGAAAGAACAAGATAAGAAATCAAAAGCGGAGGCCAAGGCGGAAGCGAAATCGAAGAAGTCGAAACCCGACGAGACACCGCGCGACAACACACCTGACATCGCGATCCGGGTTGCCGCTTTAAAGCCTATGCCGCTCGACAACGCGTGGAAGCACATCTTCTTTACGTACGACGGTTCAGGCCGCGCCTCGGGAGTAAAGATTTACGTTAGTGGTCTGCAAGTCGCCACGAGCGTGGTCGAAGACAGCCTGGGCGGTGCAACCATCCGTACTGACGCCCCGCTGCAATTGGGCTGGCGCAATCCCGATGCACATCCGGCGAAGGATGCGCGCTACCAGGATATTCGCCTGTATGCGCGGTCACTTGTCCCCGATGAGGTCAAGCGGCTGCCGTTCGCGGACTATGTGGCCGAAATCATGACCGAGCCACCATCGCAATGGACGGAAGACCAGCGGCACATAATCACCGAGTTCTACCTCAACAATGTTGACCCCAATTACCGGCAGATTCGCCGGGAAATGGTGTCTCTTGATGAGCAGTTGGACCATTTGTCCGCGGGTGGCGACTTGACTTTGGTTTCCTGGGAAAAGTCCACTCTTCCGTATGCCCACGTGCTGACGCGCGGAGTGTACACCGCCCGCACCGAGCGAGTAGAAGCCAACACCCCCCACTTCCTTCCATCCTTGCCATCGAACGAGCCGCGAAATCGACTTGCGCTCGCGAGATGGACGGTCAGTCCCGAGAATCCCCTTACGGCCCGGGTCACAGTGAATCGGATGTGGTACGAGCTTTTCGGCACGGGTTTGGTGGAGACGACTGAAGATTTCGGAATTATGGGCCAGCGTCCAACCCATCCCAAGTTGCTCGACTGGCTTGCAGTCGAATTCCGCGAAAGCGGATGGAACATCAAGCACCTGTACAAGCTCATGGTGATGTCCGCAACTTACCGGCAAAGTTCGAAGACCAATCCCCAGCGGTTGGCAAAAGATCCTAAGAATCAGTTGCTTTCTCGCGGCCCGCGCTTCCGTATGGATGCGGAGATGGTTCGCGACATCGCATTGCAGTCTGGCGGATTGTTGGTGGAAAGAATTGGTGGGCCGAGCGTCAAACCCTATCAACCGCCGGGCATCTGGGAGCAGGTGAGCTACCCGAGCAGTGACACGGTGCATTACGTTCCGGACCGCGCCGATCGGCTCCATCGGCGCAGCATGTACACCTACGTAAAACGCATGGCAACTCTGCCCAACATGGACGCCTTCGATGCTCCCGCACGCGACGTGGTCTGCACAAGGCGGCAGCGCACCGACACGCCTCTGCAGGCTTTGGTGACCATGAACGACGTACAGTGGGTGGAAGCAGCCAGAGCGCTGGCCGAGCGCGTGATTCGGGAAGGTGGACCAAGCCCCGAACAGCGAATCGATCGCATGGGTTTGATCCTGCTTTCGCGTGTTCCTCCGCCCCAGATGGCGGCGGTTTTAGAGAACTCTTTGGGTGAAATGCAAAAACGTTACGCTGCAAATTTAAAGGGTGCCCGTGCTCTGGTAAGCATTGGTGAAAAGGAGCACGGAAGTTCGGTTCCGGTGTCGGAACTCGCCGCCTGGACAATGATCGCCAGCGAAATGCTCAACCTTGACGAAACGCTGAACAAATAGAGAAGGATCCTATGAAACAGCATCCCCTGTGCAGCGATTGCGAAGACAAGATCACCCCGATGGATCTGCCGATCCCAGGAGGACTCAAGAAAGAGTGGGCCGCCTGCGAGTCTCGTCGACAATTTCTTGGGAGGTCCGGGAAAGTCCTTGGCTGGGCGGCGCTCGCCAGCCTTTTCGGCGACGTAAGTCTTCACTACCGCGCTTTTGCATCAGGCCCCAAACGCGAAGCCGCATCCCTGGGGAATAGTCTCGGACTTCCGCACTTCGCACCCAAAGCCAAGCGCGCCATCTATCTTTTCATGTCCGGCGCTCCCCCGCAGGTGGACCTTTTTGATTACAAGCCGAACCTTGCAGCGCAATTCAACAACGACATGCCCGCCTCAGTTCGAGGAAATCAGCAGTTAACCGGCATGACCGCCGGTCAGGCTCGGTTCCCAGTTGCTCCCGCGCATTGGCCCTTCCGTCAGCAAGGGCAAACCGGTACTTGGATCACCGATCTCCTTCCCTACACCGCCCGCATGGTGGACGACCTCACGTTCATCAAGTCAACCAATACCGATGCCATTAACCATGAGCCCGCCATCATGCTCATGAATACGGGAAACATGAATGCCGGCAAGCCATGCCTGGGTGCGTGGCTCGCGTACGGTCTTGGCAGCATGAACGACAACTTGCCAACCTTTGTGGTTCTGCAGACGAAGACCAACCCCAAAGAAAACAACCAGCCGGTCTCGTCGCGGTTGTGGAGCAGCGGTTTTCTTTCCTCCGAATTCTCCGGCGTAGGTCTGCGGTCGGTGGGCGATCCTGTGCTTTACCTCGAAGATCCTGCTGGCGTTAATCACGAGATACGGCGCAAGATGCTGGATGCGGTGGAGGAGATCAATCGTCAGACGCTCGCCGAAGTAGGCGATCCCGAAACCAACTCGCGGATTGCGCAATATGAAATGGCCTTCCGCATGCAATCCTCCGTGCCGGAACTGACCGACCTCAGTAAGGAGCCGCAGTCAACCTGGGACCTCTACGGTCCAGAGGCTAAAGAGGCTGGAACATTTGCCTACAATTGCCTGCTCGCGCGGCGCATGGCCGAGCGTGGCGTTCGCTTCACCCAAATCTATAAACGAGGGTGGGACGTGCACGACAATGTCGTCGGAAATTTACCCGTGCTTTGCCAGGAGACGGATCGGGGTTGCTATGCGCTCGTAACCGACCTGAAGCGCCGCGGCCTTCTGGACGATACGCTTGTGATCTGGGCAGGGGAATTTGGGCGAACCGTATACAGCCAGGGTGGGCTGAGTCAGGACAACTATGGACGCGACCACCATCCCCGCTGTTTCACCGTCTGGATGGCCGGAGCGGGCGTGCGCCCCGGAGTCGCGTATGGAGAGACCGATGAATATAGCTACAACGTCGTGAGAGACCCGGTGCACGTGCGCGATTTCAACGCGACGATTCTTCATTGTTTAGGCGTTGACCACAACAAATTCACATACCAATTCCAAGGCCTGGATCAAAAACTCACCAGTCCCGTGCCCGCATTTGTTGTCAAAGGAATATTGGCGTGAGCGCGACCGCCAAGGTCGCGAGCAGGGTTGCAGAGCTATGGCAAAAACTGCGCCAAGATCGCCTGCTTTCACTGGGCTCCGCCGCTACCGGCGTTGTCATACTGCTCGCGCTGCTGTTTTTCCCGCTTGATGGTCGGGCACACGCCGACTGGCTTCAATTCTTCGGCCGCTTCCATCCCCTGCTGGTGCATCTTCCCATTGGATTGATCGTGCTCTGGCCGCTGCTCGAGATTATGGGGACAAGGCGCTCTTCTCTGCGCGAGGCAGCGGGACTTGTACTTTATCTCGCTCTGGCAACCTGCCTCGTTTCGCTTCTCTTTGGACTCCTCCTGGCCTATGGCAGCGGAGAAAGTGGAACCACCGTCACCCGCCACATGCGTGGCGGCATCGTGCTGGCACTAGAGTTGATACTTTGCGTCGCGGTACGGAGCACGTTGCTTGAGATAAATCACTCCCGCGCCTACTTCGTGCTGCTCACCGCCGTTCTGCTGACCCTTGCCTGGACTGCCCATCAAGGTGGCTCACTCACGCATGGCAGCGGCTACTTGACCAAATACATGCCGCCCACAATAAAAAGATTGGTCGCACCAAGTGCGGTGTCGTCTCATCCGAATTCTTTTTTTTCGAAGCATATCTACCCGGCACTGGACACCAAGTGCGTTGCCTGTCATGGCACGAATAAAGAGCAGGGAGGCCTTCGCCTAGACTCCTTCGAGTCGCTTATGGCTGGAGGGAAAGATGGGATCGTAATCGCACCTCGCAATCCCGATGACAGTCTGCTGCTGAAAAAAGTCACGCTTCCTCCGAGCGATCCTCACTTCATGCCTGCCGAGGGCCGTACGCCACTGACGCCTGAGGAGATTACGAGAATCCGGGCATGGGTACTCGCCGGAGCATCATCAGAAGCTTCCAGCGTTCCGGGTATTTTCATCGCGGGGGATCTCGAGGAGCCGCCCCCTCCGGTCGGCGATTACAGCGCCCTGATAGGCGAGATTCGGCAGATGCAGCAATCGCAGGGAGCCAAGCTGGTTCCGGTATCAGCGAAGCTATCGGATGGTCTCATCCTTCGCACTACAGACATTGCCGCCAGCTTTGACGACGCCCAGCTCGCGAAATTTCAGCGGTTTGCTCCATTCATTGTTGACGCTGAACTCGGACGGACCGCCCTAACCGATTCGAGCGTCGAAACTCTCGTTCAGTTCAAGAATCTTCGGGCTCTCCATCTCGAGGATACCGCGCTGACCGGGCGCAGTCTCGGCAAACTTACTTCCCTTTCCCAACTCACCTACTTGAATCTGAGTGCGACAAAAGTGACGAGGGATGCGCTGGCTCCGTTAAAGAGTATGCCCAATCTACGTCACCTATATCTTTTCAATACACCCGCAGAATCGGCATCGTCCGATAGCGGGGTCAGGAGCACGCAATGACAAAATTCAATCGGCGCACGTTCATAAGCGTTGCGGCAGTCGCAGCAGGCGCGCCCGCTGTGTCTGCCGAAGTTTCGTCCCAAACGAGAGGATCGGCCATGGCAACGGTTCTGACCGGAAACGGCGAATGGACATACGAGGTTGCGCGGGGCTGGGGATCGCTGCCGTCGGGCACAAATTTCGGCGGGACGCACGGCGCCATCGCGCAAGACAAAGCTGGCCAAATCTATGTCAGTACTCAAAGTACAACGGGTGTACTCGTCTATGGCAGCGACGGCCGCTTGATCAAGACCATCGCAAGCGCCTATCCCGAGATTCATTCGATGGTTCACGCTGAGGAGCATGGAGAGGAGTTCTTTTACTCCACCGTGCAGAAGGGCACGGCGGCGGAAAACTGGCTGTTCGTGAAATTAAGGACCGATGGCACGGTGGCGCTCAAGATTACGGCTCCTCCCGAAGCCGGGTTCAAGAATCCGAATGAATGGCGGCTTACCGCGGCCGTTCGCGCGCCCGATGGTTCGATCTTCATCGCTAATGGCTACGGCGACTCGCGCATCTTTCGTTTCGATAAGAGCGGCAATTACAAAGGAAGCTTTGCCGAAAAGGGGAGCCTCGCAGGTCAACTTGACTGCAGCCACGGTCTCACCCTAGACCCACGTTACAATCAGCCTCTGCTGCTCGTATGCGATCGTGAAAACCGCCGCTTGTGCCACTTCGACCTCGACGGAAAATATGTCCGCACGGTGACCGAACACTTGCGTCGCCCCTGCCAGGTCAGCCTTCAGGGTGATTACGCCCTGGTTTCTGAATTGGAAGGGCGAGTCACGATTCTCGACCGGGACAACGTTCCGGTCGCTTTCCTAGGAGATAACCCGCAGAAGACGCAGTGGGCAAAGTACGAGCTTGACCCACGCGATATCAATGCGGGTGTATTCAGCGCCGCCCACGGCTGTTTCATGGATTCCGACGTTAACATCTTCGTCTCTGATTGGAACCAGACCGGAAGGGTTACTAAACTCGCCAGGCGCAAGACCTAGTCCCAGCCGGAAAGTGGGGCTGTTTGCGAGCTTAACTAGGGCTGCCCTTGCCTTCTATAACATGAAGGTATCGATCCGGGGCAATGTTCTTCAGCGTATCGATGCGTTTGCTAGGGGCAGGCCAGTGGATCTCAAGCTCATCCATCACGGTAGCAGAACCGATTCCAAGAACCAGGCGTGGATCGTGCGAGGATAGGTAACTTCCGCCGCTGTTCTTCATGCAGTGTCGAACCTTGCCGCCTGCTTTCCATGTGACTCTTGCTCCGATAGCATCCCGGTTGCAGGTGACACCTTCCAATTTAAGGCCGAGCCAATGATTCCCCAGCGCCGCGTTGTTGCGTAGCAGGAGCGGGGCACCGCCATTATTCATGACCACGACGTCGAGCGCGCCGTTGTTGTCGTAATCACCGACCGCCAGTCCCCGCGCAGGAAAAAACTGCTGAAAGACCGTGCCGCCATCGGCGCTCACATTCTTCAGCTTGCCATCGGGCTGCTGGTGAAAGAGCAGCAATGGTTCCTTGTACAACACCTGCTTGGAATATCGCCCGATCATATCGTCGGGATGGCCGTTAGCCAGAAATAGGTCTAGTGCGCCGTCGTTGTCATAATCGAAGAACTTCAGGCCCCAGCCGCTGAGCAGCCTGGTCGCTTGCGAAACGCCGTGCATGTAAGCAACATCAGAGAAGGTTTCGTCCTTATTGTTCTGATAGAGCGAGAACATCTCTTGATCCACATTCGCCACAAATAGGTCCTGCCAGTCTCGGTTGGTTAAGTCGGCAGCATCGACTCCCATCCCCGACCGAGGCTGCCCGTTTTCACTGAAGGCGACACCCGCAGCCAGAGCCACTTCCTCCCACTTGGTTTTGCCCGAAGCATCGGGTCCGCGGTTGATAAACAGAAAATTCTGGACCGTGTCATTGGCAACAAATAGGTCCATGCGGCCGTCATTGTTGACATCCGTGGCGACGACGCCCAGTCCTTTTCCAATGGCGCGCTCGATGTCGGTGCCTTTGCTGACCTCCGAGAAAGTTCCATCCCCGTTGTTGTGATAGAGAAAGCTGGACGTGCCATGGAAGACACGCGGTATGCAGTAGTAGTGCTCGCCGATCTGATTGTTACCGCAGGCCAGCTTCTGGGTGTAATCCACGAAGCTGCAGATAAATAGATCCAGTCGCCCGTCATTGTCGTAATCAAACCAAACGGCACTGGTGGTCCAGCCCGGAGTGGCCAAGCCGGATTTGGCGGTCACATCGGAGAAGGTACCGTCGTGATTGTTTTTGTAAAGCGTACATTTTCCGTAGGCGGTGACGAAGATGTCAGGCCAGCCGTCATTGTCATAGTCACCGACCGCCACCCCCATTCCGAAGGTCCCGCCCACAACTCCGGCTTTTTCGGTCACATCGGTGAAGGTGCCGTCGCGATTGTTGTGGTAGAGAGCATTGCGAACGGGCTTCGTGGGAGTCCAGAAGTCGCAAGGACCACTATTGACCATGTACAAGTCCATCCAGCCGTCATTGTCATAGTCGAGAAACGCGCATCCAGGCCCGAGCGTCTCCGGCAGGTAGTGTTTCTCTGACATGGCATTGTCATGAAGGAAACCAATACCGCTCGCGCTCGCTGGAACTTCAACAAAAAGAGCGGGTTTCGCAGAATTCTGTGCATCAAGGCGCAAAGCACCACTTATGCCGAAGGCTGCAGCATATTGAAG